>NZ_JBYSYA010000001.1:0-649358 GCF_058782785.1 Cupriavidus sp. FW306-01-F10A | reverse complement strand
TGCAGCTTGAACTGCTCGGTGTACTTTGCCATGTAAAAACCCCAAAAAGTTGTCTCCAACTTCTGGGGGTCAGTTCACTTGCGGGAGAGGGAGCGCGCAATCGGCAATTGTGATATTCAGCAGTCGAAATGACTCATCAGCCCTGCGGCTGCACGATCAACTCCCCACTGCGCCCCGGGATCTCTCCCCACGTTACCGGCAACTCCGGCAATCCCTGCCGATCCAGCCCGCGATACCACGTCGCCATCGACACCAGTTCGTGCCCCTGCGCACGCCATCCGGCCAGCAGCCGCTCGAACACCGGCGCCAGCTTGCCGCCTTCCAGCTCGGTATGCAGCGTGAAGACATGGTCGCGCGTGCCTTCGGTCAGCTTCAGCAGCGCGGTGTGGACGTTGTCTTCGGTCAGGTCGTCGGTGCCGATCAGTTCATCCAGCGTCGGCAGCGTGGTTGGCATCTGCACGTGCCGGCAGGGCACGCCGTCGATGGTCGGAACATAAGGCGCGGTGCCGCGTCCATCCGACGCGTACGCCATGCCCCAGTCATCGATCTGGCGGAATGCATCCTCGTTCATCTGCCAGCCGGCTGCGCCGTGCGTGGCCGGCGCTTCGCCGAAGATCTCGGTGTAGCGCGCGAACGCCTGCTGCATCTGCCGGCGCGTCCAGGCAGCATCGCGCTCGCGCACGTTGTCCTGCCAGTAGACGTGGTCCCAGGTGTGGATGCCGCACTCATGGCCGGCAGCGCGCGCCGCGCGCATCTCGGCGGCCCCCTTGCGGCCGATGTCCGGCCCCGGCAGCAGCACGCCATACATCAGCGTGCGCAGGCCATAGTTGGACACCACCGAGGTGCGCGACACCTTCTTCAGGAAGCCGGGCCGGAATACGCGCCGCAGCGCCCAGCCGGTATGGTCGGGGCCGAGGCTGAACAGGAAGGTTGCCTGCGCCTGCGCAGCCGCCAGCATCGACAGCAGCTTCGGCACGCCTTCGCGCGTGCCGCGCAGCGTGTCGACGTCGACCTTCAGGGCAATGCGTGCCATTTGCGTTGCGCGCTCAGTTGGCCGAATCGACCAGCGTGCGGGCCTCGACCACCTTGCCGCGGTACGCCTCGAAGATGCGGCGCAGCGCCGCTTCCATGCTGATCCCGGGCTTCCAGCCCAGCTCTTCGATGGTGTTGTCGATCTTCGGCACGCGGTGCTGCACGTCCTGGTAGCCCTTGCCGTAGAAGTCGCCCGAGGAGGTCTCGATGATCTGCGTCTTGCGCGCTTCCTGCGCGTATTCCGGGTAGTCGGCTGCCATCTTCAGCATCATCTCGGCCAGTTCGCGCACCGAGTGGATATTGCCCGGGTTGCCGATGTTGTAGATCTTGCCGCTGGCCACGCCGTTAGGATTCTCGATGATGCGCATCAGCGCGTCGATGCCGTCGGCGATATCGGCAAAGGCGCGCTGCTGGGCGCCGCCGTCGACCAGCTTGATCGGCTCGCCGCGCACGATATGGCCGAGGAACTGCGTCACCACGCGCGACGAGCCTTCCTTCGATTCGAAGATCGAATCCAGCCCCGCGCCGATCCAGTTGAACGGACGGAACAGGGTGTAGTTCAGGCCTTGCTCCATGCCGTAGGCGTGGATCACGCGGTCCATCAGCTGCTTGGAGCAGGCATAGATCCAGCGCGGCTTGTTGATCGGGCCATAGACCAGCGGCGAGGCCTCGGGGTCGAACTCTTGATCGCTGCACATGCCGTAGACCTCGGAGGTCGACGGGAACACCAGGTGCTTGCCGTACTTGACCGCGGCGCGCACGATCGGCAGGTTGGCCTCGAAGTCCAGCTCGAACACGCGCAGCGGCTGGCGCACGTAGGTGGCCGGGGTGGCGATGGCCACCAGCGGCAGCACCACGTCGCACTTGCGGATGTTGTACTCGATCCACTCCTTGTTGATGGTGATGTCACCCTCGAAGAAGTGCATGCGCGGGTGGTCGACGAGGTCGCCGAGGCGGTCCGACGACATGTCCATGCCGTAGACCTCCCACGGCGTGGTTTCCAGGATGCGGCGCGTCAGGTGATGGCCGATGAAGCCGTTGACGCCAAGAATCAGGACCTTTTTCATCGGCTTTCCTCGTTGGATGATTCGGTATGGATAAGTTTGGCGAAGGCTTGCGGCGTGAGTGCCGAGCCATCCTGTGCCAGCAATCGGGTGACCATGACCAGGCCGCCGTCGCCGCACAGGCCGATGATCTGGCCGTCATGCACATGCAGGCCGGGCGCCGTGCCGGCGGGCAGCGCCAGCGCAAGCTCCGGCAGCGGCCGGCGCGCCTGCGCCACAATGAAGCGGTGCCCGGCAAGGTCGGTAAAGGCGCCGGGATAGGGCGGCGCGACGGCGCGCACGAGGTTGTAGACCTCGGCGGCCGGGCGGCTCCAGTCGATGCGGCCGTCTTCCGGCTTGCGCCCGGAGAAGTAGCTGCCCTCGGCCAGCCGGTTGGGGTGTTGCGGCGTCTGCCCGGCGATCATCGCGGGCAGGGCGCGCCACAGCGTCTGCTCGGCGGCAACGGTGACTTTCTCGAAGACTTCGCCGGCAGTGTCGTCCGGCAGGATCGGCACCGCGGTCTGGTCGACGATATAGCCCGCGTCAGGCCTGGCTTCCATGGCGTGCAGCGTGGCGCCGGTCTCGGTCTCGCCGTGCAGTACCGCCCAGTTCACCGGCACGCGGCCGCGGTACTTGGGCAGCAGCGAGCCGTGCATGTTGAAGGCGCCGCCGGGGGCCAGCGCCAGCACGCCCGCGGGGATCATGGCGCGGTAGTAGAACGAGAAGATGACGTCCGGGTGCGCGTCGCGCACGGCCTGGGCGATCGCGGGATCGGCAGGGTCCTCGCCATAGACGAAGGGGATGCCCAGCTCGGCGGCAGTGTCGGCCACGCGGCGGAACCAGATGTTCTCGTCGGGGCGGTCGCGGTGCGTGATCACCAGCGCCACTTCCACGCCGCGCGCATGCAGCACGCGCAGGCAGCGGTCGCCGACATTGTGGTAGCCGAAGACGACGGCGCGCATCATTGCTCCGCGCCCGCGCCCGCGCCCGCGCCCGCGCCCGCGCCCGCGCCCGCCGGCGTGACACGCTGGTCCGCTTCCAGCACGGCCTTGATGCGGTAGCGCGGGCGGTCGCGCACTTCCTGGTGGATGCGGCCGACGTATTCGCCCAGCAGGCCCACGCCGAACAGCAGGATGCCGATCAGGAAGAAGTTCATGGCGAACAGCGTGAACACGCCCTGTACTTCCGATCCAAGCACGAAGCGCCGCAGCAGCAGCACCACGAACAGCACGCCCGAGAGCAGCGACAGGATCGTGCCGATCGCCGAGAACCACTGCAGCGGCACGATCGAGAAGCCGGTCACGAGGTCGAAGTTCAGGCGAATCAGCTGGTACAGCGAATACTTGGATTCGCCCGCAAAGCGCTGCTCGTGGCCGACTTCGATTTCCACGGGATTCGAGGCGAAGGTATAGGCCAGCGCGGGGATGAAGGTGTTGACCTCGCGGCAGGCATTGATGGTGTCGACCACGTTGCGGTCATAGGCGCGCAGCATGCAGCCCTGGTCCGTCATGCGGATCTTGGTGATGCGCTCGCGCAGCCGGTTCATCGCGCGCGAGGCATAGCGGCGAAACGCGGTGTCGTTGCGCTGGCGGCGGATGGTGCCCACATAGTCGTGGCCGGCGCGCATGGCTTCGACCAGGCGCGGGATTTCTTCCGGCGGGTTCTGCAGGTCGGCGTCCAGCGTGATCACGATCTTGCCGCGGGTCTGCTCGAAGCCCGCCAGGATCGCCATGTGCTGGCCGAAATTGCCGGCGAACAGCACCACCCGGGTCACATCCGGGCGCTTGTGGAACTGCGCCGCCAGCAGCTGCGCCGAGCGGTCGACGCTGCCGTCGTTGATGAAGATGATCTCGTACGACTCGCCAAGGCCATCCAGCGCCGGATAGAGGCGGTCGAACAGGGCTTGCAGCCCGTCTTCTTCGTTGTAGACCGGAATGACGACCGAGACTTCGACCGGGCTCATTTGGAGAGACGTTTGCATGTTTCGCTGAGGATTGCACAGACCCGCTCCACATCGGTGGCTTGCATCGCGGGGAACAGCGGCAGCGTGACGATGCCGCGCCCGATGCGTTCGGCATGCGGCAGCATGCCTTCGCGCCAGCCGAGCGAGCGGTAGTAGGTAAAAAGATGAATGGGCGGGTAGTGCACGCCGGTGCCGATGCCGCGCTCGCGCATGGCCTCCATGACCTGCTGGCGCGCCCGGGCCGGGCCGCCTTGCAGGCGCTCGGTCGGCAGCACCACCTGGAACATGTGCCAGTTGGTGGTGGCATCGTGTGCATCCAGCGCTTGCGGCAGCTCGATGCCCAGCGCCTCCAGGCCACTGTCGGCGGCACAGCGGAAATACGTCTCGGCCAGCTCGGCGCGGCGCGCGGTGATGGTGTCGAGCTTGCCCAGCTGCGCCAGCCCGACCGCGGCGTTGACGTCGGTCAGGTTGAACTTGCCGCCGGGCTCTTCGACATCCATGCCGTCCATGCCGGTGCGGATCACGCCCTGCAGCCGCAGGCGCTCGGCGCGCACGGCTTCTTCGGGCGTGTTCATCACCAGGCAGCCGCCTTCGATGGTGGTGATGTTCTTGTTGGCCTGGAAGCTGAAGCTGACCAGGTCGCCAAAGGCGCCGATGCGCTGGCCGCGCCAGCGCGAGTCGATTGCCTGCGCGGCATCCTCGATCACGCGCAGCCCGTGCTTGCTGGCAATGGCGTACAGGCGGTCCATGTCCACCGGCAGCCCCGACAGGTACACCGGCATGATGGCGCGCGTGCGCGGCGTGATCGCGGCCTCGACGGCATCCAGGTCGAGATTGCGCGTGCGCGGGTCGATATCGACGAACACCGGCCGCGCGCCCACTGCCAGCACCACGTTGGCGGTGGCGACCCAGGTGACCGGCGTGGTGATGACCTCATCGCCCGGCCCGATATCGGCAATGCGCAGCGCGATCTCCATCGTGGCCGAGCCATTGGCGAAGGTGCGCACCGGGCGTCCGCCGAACAGGCCTGACAGCGCAGCCTCGAAGGCCTGCATCTTCGGGCCGGAGGTGATCCAGCCCGAGGCCAGCACCTTGCCGACTTCGGCAATGGCGGCGGCGTCGATGTCAGGCCGGACAAAAGGCAGGAACTCAGGGGCGGATGCGGTCATGGCAGGGCGAAGAAGTACGGTCGGTGTCGGACCTGGCGGCGTGCGCGCAGGCGCGTCATGAGCGGGCGATCAGGAAGACGCCCGCCAGTATCAGCAGGATGCCGGCCACGCGCAAGGGGCCGATCATCTCGCCGAACAGCCACCAGGCGGCCAGTGCATTGACCACATAGCCGAGCGACAGCATCGGGTAGGCGATCGACACATCCACGCGCGACAGCCCTACGATCCAAACCCCCACGCTGACCACGTACAGCGTCAGCCCGGCCAGCACCGGCCATTGGGTCAGCACGCGCAGCGCCGTCACCAGCAGCGTGCCGCGGTCCAGCGTGATCGCGCCGATGGCATTGACGCCGGCCTTGAGCAACAGTTGCGCAGCCGCATTGAGCAGCACGCCGGTCAGGATGAAAGCGAAGGTGGAAAGCGTCATGGCACTGCGTAGTGCAGGAGTAGCAGGAGTTGCAGGTTACTGTCCTGGGGCTTGCGTCTGCGGGCCATTGCCCGGCAGCGCGAAATTGGCGACCGCCACACGGCGGCGGTCACCGGCGATCCTGCGCATCGGCACGCCGCGCGCAGCCAGTGCGTTGTAGGTCGAGGGCAACATGATCGCTACCGCGCGCTTGCCGTCCTGCCAGCGCGCGATAAAGCCATCGATGGTCGGGATCCACTTCTGCGGTTCCTGGCCGATACCGAATTCCAGCTCATCGGGATGCGCCACCATGATGGTGGTGCGGCGCAGGTAGAACGGCAGCGTGTGGTCCAGCATGCCCACACTGTACAGCGGCATGTCCGGCGTCAGCACGGCATTAATGGCGGGCACCAGGTCCGCGCCGGAACTGGGCCGGCCCATGGCTTCGTGACCGCGCAGCGCCACCGTGGAGCAGATGAACATCGCCAGCGCATAGGCCACCACGCTGGGAAACACCCCACGCGTGCGCAGCAGCCGGCGCGCCAGCAGTGCGCCGCCCAGCATCACCGCGAAGGCGATGCCGGTCCACACTGCGAATTCCCGATAGACCACATTGGGCGTGCTGGGTTTGTCCATCATGCCGACAAACGGGCACGCCAGCAGCCCGACCACGCCCAGGGCAATCATGGCATTGACCTGCCAGCGCCACGTGCGTTCCGTCAACGTGTCCAGCGCCACGCCGGCCAGCAGCGCCAGCGCCGGGAAGATCGGCACGATATAGCCGGGCAGCTTGGAGCCGGACAGGCTGAAGAAGACAAAGATCGCCACGGCCCACAGCGCCGCCAGCAGGGCGGGCTGGAATGGCCGCGGCGAGGTGCCGCGAGCGACGCCGGCGCGCTCGCGCACGGCCTTCCACATTTGCGGAACCAGGCCCAGCCAGGGCAGGAAGCCGGCCAGCAGCAGCGGCACGAAGAACCAGATCGCGCCTTCGCGCTGGTGCACGTTCGAGGTATAGCGTTGCCAGTGCTCGTGGATAAAGAAGAAATGCAGGAACTCCGGATTGCGTTCCGACACCAGCCAGAACCACGGCACCGTCACCACCAGCATGGCGACGATGCCGCCCGGCAGATGCAGGCGGCACCACAAGCGGAAGTCGCGCGTCACCAGCGTGTAGACCACCAGCACCAGCCCCGGCAGCGCCAGCCCGACCAGCCCCTTGACCAGCACCGCCACGCCCATCGCCGCCCAGCAGGCGAGCATCCAGTTGCGGCGTTCGGCGCGGGTGGCATCCGGGTGCTGCGCCAGCAGCATGAAGGCCAGCACGCACGCCATGGCGCCGGCCAGCGTCATGTCCAGCGAGTTGAAGTGGCCGGCAATATTCCACATCGGCGCGGAAACCAGCACCAGCCCCGTCAGCATCGCCACGCGCCGGCCGTACCAGCGTGCCGCGGCCAGCATCGACACGCCCAGCCCCAGGATGCCGGACAGGGCCACGCACAGCCGCGCCTGCCAGTCGCCCACGCCAAACAGCGTGTAGGCCAGCGTGGTCACCCACAGGTGGAAGGGCGGCTTCTCGAAATACTTGAGTTCCTGATAGCGGATCGTGACCCAGTCGCCGGTGGCGAACATCTCGCGGGCAATCTCGGCGTAGCGGCCTTCATCGGAGCGCAGCAGGTGACGCATATCGAGGGTGCCGAACCAGACCAGCAGGATAAACAGGCTGGCCAGTGCGACCGCACTGGCGGTGGTGGCTCCAACGGACAGCGCGGCAGCCCGCGAGGTCGATGAACTACGCATAGATCTCCTGGAAAAGCGCGACGGATCGATGGTCCTGCGTGGGGCGCGCGGTGACGGGAAGCCATCACAACGCATGGCCTTGCCTGTTGGTGGACACCAGGGAGGCAAGTCGCCTGCGGCTGGCACGCTGGCAGCGCCTCGCACGCCACTGCCGCCTCGGCACACGCGAGGCCGGCAATGGTAGCACGGTGGGCAGGCCGCCCCCGGCGGGTGCCGGAGACGGCCTGCGGGGTGCCGGATTGCCGCGGGGGAGGGGGAAAGTGCTGCTCAGGCCGGCTGTTGCACGCTACCCGCCGGCGCTGGGCACGGCGCAGGCCCATGCGGATAAGCAGAATGCCGCAAACGATGGCCCAGGAGCCGATCAGCCATAGCACCGCCAGCGCGTCGGCCACCGGCTGCCACAGGATCTGCGCGAAAAATCCGAGTTACACATGCAACAAAACGCGATAATTTCAGTGTCCAGGCGGTCGCCTGGCAGGCCGGGCGCTGGGTCGGGGGGCGCCTGGAAACTCTAGACGGGGATTCATGTGAAGAAAAAGGCGCAGCAAGACCGGCTGGCAGGCCTGGTGGCGGGCGCGGCCATGGCTCTGGCGCAGCATGCCGGCGCACAGGGTGTGGTGCTGCCGGGCGCCGGCCCGGCGGTGGCGCAGGCCGCGGCAAGCCAGGCGCAGGCAGCGGCGGCGGCCGTGCTGTGCAGTGCCCCATGGTTTCGCTCCGGCTCGCATGTGCAGATGGAAGGCGACGGCGTGATGCCAATGTCGGTCAGCATGACCCTGCGCGATGTGGTGCGCAGCCCGACCGGCTGCCGCGCCCAACTGGAGATCAATTCCAAGACTGCCCTGTCGGCGCTGATGGGGCCGCCGGTGATTACCACCCAGGTGCATGAAGTGGTGATCGACCGCAGTTCGCCCGGCGGCCCGACCAGCATCGAGAGCCAGCATGCCGTCATCAACGCCCGCGCGCGCTACGCGCGCATGTACGGTGAGGCGGCCTTCCGCGGCATGGGCGTGTTCAACTACGCCGGCCTGGACCTGCGCGAGGGCGCCACGCTGGAGGGCGAGACCTTTGAATCGAGTGTCTCGCTGAAGGTCTATCCGCTGGGATCGGACGAAGTGGTCAGCACCATGCGAGCGCAGCATGCGTCGATCCATATCGGCTCGCGCCACGTCGGCAAGCGGCAGACGATCAATACCGTCCTGGGGCGCAAGGAATGCCTGCCGGTTACCTTCGAGAAGCGCACCTCGCTGGGGCCGGTGCTGGTTGGCGAAGAAGTGGTGCAGGTTGAGCCGACCGTGATGCACGTCACCGACTGGTATTGCCCGGCCGACGCGTTCGTGCTGCGCACTGAAGTGCGCCAGGATGACAAGGTGCAACGCGTCGATGTCACCGCGCTGGAGCGCGACACGCAAGCGCCATAGGCTTGTGCGCCTGGGCACGACGCAAAAAAACCCGCCAAGGCGGGTTTTTTTGCGTCAGGCGCTTGCGGCTCAGCTGGCAGCCGGCGCCGAAGCGGCCTTCTTCTTGCTCTTCTTCTTGGTGGACTTCTTGGCCGGCTTTTGCTCGGCGGCCGGCGCGGAAGCGTCGGTCAGGTCGCTGCGGGTGCTCTTGTTCGCGCCCTGGCTGTACGGGTCGAACTTGTCGCCGGCCTTGGCCCCCTGGCTGTACGGGTCGAACTTCTCACCCGACTTGGCGCCCTGGGAATACGGATCGAACTGCTTCTTGCCGCCGGTCTGTGCCTGCACGGCCAGCGAAGCGGCGCCAAGGCAGAGTGCGATCGCGGTCGCGACGAACTTGTTCATGGTTTCTCCTGAGAAATGCCGCCGTCGGGCGGTCGTGTATGTGGCCTCTCCCTTGCACGGGACGGCTCGGCCCAGTGTCGCCAACATCGCTCATCGCTGTCAACTTGGGGCTTGCCCCGGCGCCACGGCCTCATGGAAACCCTGAATTGCGGCACCAGCCCAATTGGGGTTCGGGACCGCTTGCCCGTTTACTCCGTGACCGCGTCCGACGGGTGCTTCCAGGCCGCGCGCACCTCGCCGGACGGCGCCAGCGCCAGGTTGATGCCGCGGTTGCCGATGGGCTGCTGGAACCAGCGCTTCTGCAGCGCCGTGACCTCCGGGCCGGCAAAGGTGTTGGCCAGCGCCTGGTCGACCAGGCGCTTCCATTCCGGATCGGCCTTGGACAGCATCAGCGCATTCTGCTCCACCGACAGCGCCGGGCCCACGATCACGTATTGCGACGGGTCCTTGGCGCGGGCGCGCAGGCCGGCCAGCAGCACGTCGTCCATGACGAAGGCCTGGGCACGGCCGGATTCGAGCAGCAGGAACGATTCGCCATGGTCCTTGGCGTAGACGTCGTGGTAGCCGTACTGGGCCTTCATGCGGCGCACGTGGCGGTCGCCGGTCGATCCGGCGCTGGTGACCACGGTCTTGCCGCGCAGGTCGCCGAACGAGCGGATGCCCGAGTCGGCGTGCACCAGCATGCGCACGGTCGACACATAGTGCGAGACGCTGAACGCAACCTGCTTCTGGCGCTCGAGCGAATTGGTGTTGGGCGCGCAGTCCAGGTCCACCAGCCCGTTGACCACGGCGGGAATGCGGTTCTGCGGCGTGAGCGGCATCCAGCGCACCTTCAGGTCTTTCAGGCCCAGTTGCTGGCGCGCTGCTTCGGCAGCGCGCAGGCAAAGGTCGACCGCATAGCCGGCCGGCTGGCCCTTGTCATCGGCAAACGAGAATGGCAGCGCCGACTCGCGGTAACCGAGCACGATGGTGCCGGATTCGCGGATCTTGTCGAGCACAGGGCTCTGGGTGCTGGCCAGTGCCGGCGTCAGCGCGGCCGCGGACATGGCGGCGAGGGCGACGGCGGCCAGCGAGCGGCGGGCGCGGAGGAGTCGGGCGGACAGGGCGGGCAGGGTGAAGGCAGGCATGCGGGGGAAACCGGAAAGCGGCCGGCAAAGGCAAAGACGAGAGGGTATACCCTTGGTTGGGGCGGGCGAAGGACATTGTTGTCATAAGCAAATTCCCTGCCCCGAAAGCCTTGCCTGGGCCGTCTGGCAATCGTCTATAACTCGGACTCGGCGGTACCGTGCGGCTGGTCGAGAAGGACGGAACACCGGGATCGATCGAGAAATACGAATCGATCGTACGGTGCCCAGCGCCTGATCCGCGTCAGCAGGTGTCCGATCTGAGCAAATCGACGAGGTTCTGCCGTCGGCGGATTTCGTTGTGCTTTGCTGTCCGCTGAACAGTTCCACGCGAAATCTGATGGATGCACGACGACTCGCGTTGCTTCGGATGGACTCCGGCTCCTTCCGGCCCTTATCGTGGTGTTCTTGTCCAATGCGGCCTGAGGCCGACCTACTTGCTGCCGTCTCGCGTGTCGCCGCCGATCGCATCGACGATGATCATGGTCCGGTCGAGCACGCCGCGTTCGTCAAAGTAGGCACTGAAATGCGCTGGCATGTAGGCGCCCGCATAGAGCCGGTAAGACCAGGCCTCGCGCTTCATCAGCGGGTAGTACTGGATGGGCTCGCGCGGACGGCCAAAGCGCTCGGCAATATCCTGCTTGGTCCAGACCCCCGGGCGTGCCTCGTAGATTTCTTTCTCGGTCAGCATCTGCCGAAAGCTCGTAAGCTTGCCGTTGGCGTCAAAGTCTGCCGCGTAGACTTCGAAGCCGAGCGGCTGTTTCGAATAAATCCACCGAGTGGTGCCATCAGCGAGCTGGTAGGTTTCCGTGGGAGCGCCGAACGTATCGCGCACGGCATGCTGCGGGCCGCCGAGCATGCCCTCTGCGGTTTCCAGGGGCCGGAGGGTGGCACAGGCGCCCAGCACAAGGGCCGCCACTGTGACAGTCACGCAGGCGGGCAGGCGATAACGCATGATCGGTCTCCAGCGGGTCCGCGGTGTGTGCGCCGCGCCAGTTCAGCATAGCGCACGCAGAGTCCAATAGGATATGGTCATTCATCCTGCCGTCCTGGAAAGAAATCCTTCTTATCTCATCGTCCGAAAAGATTAAGTTCTATTGCGACCAAGGTCGACACTATAGTTCGAAGCACGACGCACATCGGGGGCTGGGCTACCACGCCTGGCCAACCGTGTCACAAAATTCGCAGCGGAGAACGGCATGGATGCAGCAAAGCAACTGGTGCACGCGCGTGAAGTTGGCCTCAAGACCGGCATGGTGCTGCAAAAGCGCCTGAAGAATGCGCAGGAGGCCTTTAGTGGCCGCGTGCAGCAAGCCGTTGGGGAGCCGGGCGCAGGCCCGATCAACCCGATGGCCGGCATGGATCCGATGAGCAGCTATGCCTATGCCATCGACAGCATGCAGCGTGCCATCCTGTTCTGGGACACGCTCAGGCAACGGGGCAACAACTTTGTCGAAAACACCATGCAGGGGCTCAAGCCGGTCCTGCATTTTGGCTACGAGACCGTTCTGGATGCCCGCCAGTTCGAACGGCCCGTCAACTACGCGCTGTTGAAGATTATCCCGCCCGATGGCGTGACGATCGATGATAGCCGCCGCCCTTACGTCATCATCGATCCGCGTGCCGGCCATGGCCCGGGCATCGGCGGCTTCAAGGACGACTCGCAGGTCGGCGTGGCAATGCGTGCCGGCCATCCTGTGTATTTTGTCATCTTCTTCCGCGATCCCGAGCCGGGACAGACCCTGCTGGACGTGTGCGAGGCCGAGCAACAGTTCATCAAGAGAGTGCGTGAATTGCATCCACACAGCGCCAAGCCAGCCATCATCGGCAATTGCCAAGGCGGCTGGGCTGCGATGATGCTCGGCGCCTCGGACCCGGACGACACCGGGCCGATCGTGATCAACGGCGCGCCGATGTCGTACTGGAGCGGTGCCTGGAGCGAGGGCGAAGGCGACAACCCGATGCGCTATTCCGGCGGGCTCCTGGGCGGCACGTGGTTGGCGTCGTATACGGCGGATCTCGGCAACGGCAAGTTTGACGGCGCCTGGTTGGTACAAAATTTCGAAAACCTGAATCCGTCCAACAGTCTCTGGGACAAGTACTACAACCTGTACAAGAAGGCCGATACCGAGCCGCCGCGCTTTCTTGAGTTCGAACGCTGGTGGGGTGGCTACTACCTGATGAACCGCGAGGAGATCGAATGGATCACGCGCAACCTGTTCGTCGGCAACAAGCTCTGGGGCGGTGAAGTCAAGAACGCCGGCGGCAAGGCGTTCGATCTGCGCGAGATCCGCTCGCCCATCGTGTTGTTTGCCTCGATGGGCGACAACATCACGCCGCCGCAGCAGGCATTCAACTGGGTGGTGGACATCTACGGCAGTACCGAGGAGATCAAGGCTCGCGGCCAGGTGATTGTCGGCATGATGCACCGGAGCGTCGGCCATCTGGGCATCTTCGTCTCCGGCAAGGTCGCGCAGAAGGAGCACGCACAGATTGTCTCGGTGCTCAAGAGCATCGAACTGCTGCCGCCTGGGCTCTACGGCATGGTCATCCGTGAGCGCAAGGGTAGCAATGGCGTGGACTATGAGGTCCAGTTCGAGGAGCACTCGCTCGAGGAAATCGCCAGCAGGCTTAACCGCTTTGAGCGTGTTGACGAGAAGCCGTTCGAGACGGTCGCCAACCTGTCGGACTTCACGCAGCGCGCCTACGAGCTGTTTGCGCAGCCTTACGTCCAGGCGGTGTCCAATGAGATGACAGCGCGGGTGCTGCGCGAATTCCATCCGCTACGCATGCAGAACTGGCTGTTCTCGGACCTGAATCCGTGGATGGCATGGTTGAAGCCCGCCGCCGACGCGGTCCGGGCCAGCCGGCAAACGTTGGAACCGGATCATCCGCTGCGGCAGCAAGAGCAGGTGGGCGCGGAAATGCTCAGCGCCGGTTTGGACGCATACCGGGCCGTGCGCGATGCGATGACCGAATATACCTTTTTCAACGTGTACGCCAACCTGTTCCCGTTCCAGCCAAGGAGCGAGCCTTCCGCCCGCACGGGTGCCCCGGCGGCGACCGACCCGCATGACCTGCCGGAAGTCAAAGCGGCGCTGGCCACGGTCGGGCAAGGCGGATACGCCGAGGCCATTGCCCGGCTGGCCTGCCTGCTGAGCCGCAGGGGTGAGCCCCTGCCGCTGTCCAGGCTGGAGCTGCGCAAGGAGCTGGTCACGGACTACGCCGATCTGCTGCCGGAACTTGAGCCGGACGCCTGGCGCGAGATCCGCGGCAGGCAGGAGCTGATCACGCGGTACGCGCCCGAACAGGCGCTCGCGACGCTGCCGGCCTTGCTCAGGTATCAGGCCGACCGCCAGCGGCTGCAGGCGCTGGCGGAGAAGCTGCGTGTCGATGAGCGCCTGCTTGGCGCCACGCCCACTGTCGAGCAGGCGGCAATGCTGGAGCGGATCCGCACGGCGCTCGGCGCCAAGCCGGAACGCGTCCGCGGCGCGGCCGCGCCGCTCACCCGCGCGTCCTAGCGCGCCGCCGGCTGGCACACGCCTCGCAGCAGACCGACACCGACGACCCTGACGCAGGAGTAGCCCGTGAACGCCAAGCATGAGAAGTACCAGCGCCTGATTGATTACTGCAAGGCCATGCCGCCTACACCGACCGCGGTGGCGCATCCGTGCGACCAGTCTTCGCTGGAAGGCGCCGCAGAGGCCGCCCGGCTGGGCCTGATCGCGCCGATCCTGGTTGGGCCGCGTTCCCGCATCGAGGACGCCGCGCGCGCGGCCGGCATTGACATCCGCGAGTACCCGATTGTCGATGCCGAGCACAGCCATGCGGCGGCGGCGGCCGCCGTGCAACTGGTGCGCGAAAGCAAGGCCGAGGCTCTGATGAAGGGCAGTCTGCACACCGATGAGCTGATGGGAGCCGTGGTCGCGGGTAACAGCGGCTTGCGCACCGGCCGGCGCATCAGCCACTGCTTCGTGATGGATGTGCCCGGCCACGAGGACGCTCTGATCATCACCGACGCCGCCGTCAATATTGCCCCGACGCTTGCCGAGAAGGCCGGCATCCTGCAGAACGCGATCGACCTGGCCCATGCCTTGCAGGTCAAGGAGGTACGCGTGGCGATACTGTCGGCGATGGAGACCGTCAACCCGATGGTTCCGTCCACACTGGATGCCGCCGCGCTGTGCAAGATGGTCGACCGCCACCAGATCACCGGCGCGATCGTCGACGGACCGCTTGCGCTGGACAACGCGATCAGCCTGGACGCGGCGCGGATCAAGAAGATAGACTCACCGGTGGCCGGGCGCGCCAATGTCCTGCTGGTGCCTGACCTGGACGCCGGCAACATGCTTGCCAAGAGCCTGACCTTCCTGGCCGGCGCCGACGCCGCAGGCATCGTGCTGGGCGCGCGCGTGCCCATCATCCTGACCAGCCGTGCCGACCCGGTCATGACCCGGCTGGCGTCGTGCGCGGTGGCCGCGCTGGTGGCCAAGGCACGCCGCGAGTCCGGCCAGGTGGCGGGGTGATGCCATGGCCGAACTGATCCTGGTCCTGAATGCGGGTTCGTCGAGCATCAAGTACTGTGCCTACAATACCCATGACGATGCACTGAGGCTGGTGCTGCGCGGGAGCATCGAAGGTCTCTACGCGGCACCGGCATTCCACGCCACCGACGCCGTGGGCGCTGAGGTCGAGACCAGGCGGTGGGATGCCGGTACCACGCTCGGGCACGAGGGGGCCATTGCCTTCCTGGCGGACTTCCTGCGCGGCCATGGGGAAGGGCATACGCTGAGCGCGGTCGGGCACCGGGTGGTGCACGGCGGGGTACGCTTCACCCAGCCGGAAAGGGTGACCGACGCGCTACTGGCAGAGTTGGACTCGCTATGCCCGCTCGCACCCCTGCACCAGCCACACAATCTCAAACCGATCCGCATCCTTGCCGAGAGGCGCCCGGAACTGCCCCAAGTAGTCTGCTTCGACACCGCCTTCCACCGGGCGCAGCCGGAAGTGGCACAGGCATTCGCATTGCCCGCGGAGATCAGCGCGCGCGGCGTCAGGCGCTACGGCTTCCACGGACTGTCCTATGAGTACATCGCCAATGTCCTCCCGAGCGTTGATGCGGGTGCGGCGGCGGGCCGCACGATCGTGGCCCACCTCGGCAACGGCAGCAGCATGTGTGCGCTGGTGGCGGGGCGCAGCGTGGCCAGCACGATGGGCTTCACTGCGGTGGATGGCCTGCCGATGGGAACTCGCTGCGGCAGCCTCGATCCGGGCGTCATCCTCTACCTGATCAGCGAACTCGGCATGGATGCCCGCGCCATCGAGGACCTGATCTATCGAAAGTCCGGTCTGCTTGGCGTCTCCGGCCTGTCGAGCGACATGCGCGCGCTGCTCGCCAGCGACGATGAGCAGGCCCGTTTTGCCGTCGAACTGTACACGTACCGCGTCGCCCGGGAGCTTGGTTCGCTGGCCGCCGCCGCACAGGGGCTGGACGCGCTGGTCTTCACCGCTGGCATCGGCGAGCATGCCGCGCCGATCCGCGAGCGCGTATGCCGGCTGGCGGCATGGCTGGGGGTGAGTGTCGATCCCGCGGCGAACGCCAGCGACGGACCACGCATCAGCTTAGCCTCGGGCCATGTCCCGGTCTGGGTCATCCCGACCAACGAGGAACTGATGATTGCCAGGCATACCAGGGAGGTCCTGGCGGCACCCGCTCGATGACCACCGCTACAGCCGACCAAGCCAGCGGCATGGCAGCGACGGCTCGCTGGCAACAATGAATCCAGGAGAGAGTGACATGACTGCAGCGCAACAACTGCCTATCCTCGCCAACGCCCGCGCACTCGTCTGCGGGATTGCGAACGAGCACTCCATTGCTTACGGGTGCGCCAAGGCCTTCCGCGAACTGGGTGCCGAGGTGGCGATTACCTATGCCAGCGAAAAGGCGCGCCAGTTTGTCGAGCCGGTGGCGCAGGAGCTTGACGCTTCCATCTTCCTCCCCCTGGATGTCACGAGCCAGGAGGAAATGGACGAGTTGTTTGCGCGGATCGGGGAGCAGTGGGGAAAGCTCGATATCCTGGTGCATTCGGTGGCCTGGGCGCCGAAAGACGATCTGCAGGGCGGCCTGCTCAATTGTTCGGCCGAAGGCTTTGCCAAGGCCATGGATGTGTCCTGCCACTCCTTCGTGCGCATGGCCCGGCTGGCAGCGCCCCTGATGGGCGATGGTGGCACGATGTTCACCATGAGCTATCACGGCGCCAACAAGGTGGTGCCGAACTACAACGTCATGGGCCCGGTGAAGGCCGCCCTGGAAGCCGTATCACGCTACCTGGCGTACGAGTTGGGCCCGCGCGGCATTCGCGTGCATGCGATCTCGCCCGGACCGCTGCAGACTCGCGCTGCGTCCGGGCTGAAGAGCTTCGATTTGATGCTTGCTGACGCCGTGGAACGCGCTCCACTTGGCGAGCTGGTCGATATTATGGATGTGGGATACACCTGCGCCTTCCTGGCCACGCCTTACGCCCGGCGGCTGTCGGGCGAAACGCTGTATGTGGATGGCGGCGTCAATATCATGGCGTGAAACGCAGCGCTCTTTGACAGCGCGGGAGGAAAAAGGGTGGCGCCCGGAGTCTAGCTGGCATCCAGTCGTTGGGCATCGGGTGGCCACTATGCGTGAACGTATCAGCCAGCCAAGCTTCCACGAGGAAACTAAAGTGGGTTGACGGCACAAGGCTCATCCAGCCGGTTCAAGAGGGGATGCATGATGCCTTGCGATGGCATCGAGGTTTGGGAGCCTCGACTGACAGCCTCTCTCTCAAGGCTCCCAAGGGGCAAGAGGTACGACTCTATTTCTCCCGCTTCATCATCCCATGAGCAGTACAAGGAATTGCTGCAGCTCCTTCAGTTCCAGATCGGATCTTCCTTCTGCATCTGATCCTTGGTCTTCTTCATCCAATAGGAACCGATCTGGCGCTCGGTGACGTGACCCTGTTTTTTTACGTCGATCTTGTCGAAACTTTCGTAGACCTTTGGCATTCCCGCCTGAGCTTCGTCACGAGTCAGCTTGCCGTCATGATTGGAATCGGCAGCCTTGAATCGCTCGGCAATCAGAGCCTTGGCCTGGGCGGTAGTCGGGGGAGCTTTCGGCACCTCGGCTGGCGCCGCTCCCGGTTGGGATCCTGGTGCCGGCTGGGCGGTCGCGCCTATAGAAATCAGTCCCATCAGGACTGCGAAACCAACTGCTGGCAATTTGCGCACGGTCATGTCGCTCTCCTCAGTTCATTATGTGTGTTTGGACCTTTGGCACGGAAACGACTTCCATTCGAGCTTCTGTGAGTCTTGGCTCACCCAGCATTCTAGACGCTCGTAGCGGAGACCGGGGGCAAATTGATTCCGGTCGGACTGGCGCGACAACACGGCTCGATGGCGGCGATGTCGTGCGTAATCGCCTATGTTCGATATCGGAAAACTGCGCCGGATCAGCTACTATCAAATGCTGCGGGGCGATTCAACGAACTCGCTTACATTCCTTACGACACCGTTGCCATGCAAGCCAAGTCTGACGCGACAAACTTCGTCCCGTTCACCGTGCCCCTGTGCGATGGACGGGAAGTGCTGGTGCGGGAGATTACCGAAGACGACAAGGTCGGCCTGTTAGCGGCATTTAACAGGCTTTCTGCCGATGCGCGTTACGCCAGATTCATGGCCGCCATGCAACAGCTGCCGGAAGCGATGCTCGAGCAAGCGACGCATCCGTCGGCCGAGCGTGAGTTTGCGCTGGTAGCGCTTGCCACGGAAAACAAGGTGTCGTCTATTGTGGGTGGCGCACGCTACGCCGCCGCGCCGGGCAGCGATACCTGCGAGTTTGCGGTGACTGTCGCCGATGACTGGCATCGGCTCGGCCTGGCCAGCCGACTGCTGGGCACACTGATCGACATCGCTCGGAGCCGCGGCTATCGATGCATGGAAGGGTATGTTTTGTCGTCGAATACCGCCATGCGGCGACTGGCTAAACGTTTTGGATTTGCCGATTTAGCGTGTCCAGACGATGCCACGCTGCGCGTGGTGACGCTTGCGCTTTAAGGCAGCGAGAATAGGTGCAAGCGTCTTGCTGCGATGTCTTCCGTTTGAGGTGATCTATATAAACGCGTGCTCTTTACGCTAGCTTCTCGCGTGCACGGTTAGACAGGAATCGCGCCTGGAAGAGCTTTGACTGGGACGCAGTACGATTACTCCGCGTGGGACGATCAGCCAAATATATGTCCCGTTTTGTCAAATGAAGGTGAGTACCCCTTGGTAGAATCCGGTGCTCTATGCAGCCAGTTCCGCCGGTTGGGCACGTCGCCCCGATCCATACAAGCGTGCTGCCGGTCTGAGTTAACGCGCATGCCGCCACCTGTCATCTCCGTCGTCATCGCAGACGATCATCCGGTAATTCAACTTGCAGTCAAGGCCACCTTGAGCGAGATCCCGAATGTCGGGATTTGCGCAATATGCTCGTCAGGAAAAGAGCTCTTTGCGGCGCTACAAACGCAACAACCTGACCTTATCGTCACCGATTTCACGATGGAGCGCTCCCAGGTCAATGATGACGGTCTTCGGCTGATCCACCGGCTCAGGCAGTCGCGTCCACATACACCGATCGTGGTTTTCACGATGTTGACCAATGGCGGACTGCTCACGCGCATCAAGGAGATGGGCGTTGCGGCCATCGTCGGGAAGAACGAGGAGCCGGGCATCCTGAGGCAAATCTGTGTCGATGCAATAACAGGTACTGGCCAGCGCCTGTCGCCGGGCATAGCGGCCAGGATGTCAAGTGCGGGGGCGTTGGTCAACGGCACGGCAAGCCCGCTGTCCCCGCGGGAGATCGAAGTTGTGCGGATGTTCGCGACTGGCAGCACGCTCACGGAAATCGCGGGATATCTCCATCGATCGCTCGCTACCATTGCGACGCAGAAGCGCTCGGCAATGCGCAAGCTGAATATCACCACTAATGCGGACCTTGTCACGTACGCACGCGACAACGGTCTTACCTGATGCAGGAAGAGCGCGAGCGCTCGCAGCAATCGCCACTACACGCCGACCACTCGGTTGAGCGGAATCTGCAGCGGGAGCGCCGTGTGTTCTCGATGGTGGTCCTGCTGCTGGGGCTGGTCGCCATCGCGATCGCTTCGGCAGCAATGCTTGCCCGCCTGAATGAATCCCTGCGCGCCCAGGAGCAGGTCGCGCGCCTGTATGAGCAAGGCGTCGTCGATGCGGTGCTCGAACGCCGCAGCACCCTGACGGCGACGAACCTGATCCTTGAGTTGCGCAGCAATGGCAAAGTCCCCGTGGCGCAGCGCGGGCATGCCGGCAGTCTATGCACACAGGTGTCTCCGTCTGCGCCTCCCGATCCGGTGTTGGAGCAGAGTTGCGACCAGGCTGTCCGGACGCTGACTGCCGCAAGCCAGAAGCCTTCGATCGAGATGATCTCGATTGCGAACGGGGCGACGTATCGGTATGAAGCGCCCGACGCATCGGGATCCGGCGTGGCTGCGGCCCTTCCGCCGCTGTCGTCGTCAAGCATCACCACGATGATTCTTGAACGGTTCCCGAGCCGCGACATGGATCTCTTGCAGGCAGCGCGGGAGAAGCGTGTCATATGGCTGGGCATCCCGGCGAATGCGGCCGGAGGGAGTCCGGAGATGGTTGGCGCATCGCTGGTCGCGAAAGGCGACGCACTTTACGCCATCGTGTTGACGCGGATCCCGCTGCAAGACTTGCTTCGGCCAGCCTGGCCGAACTTGTCGATCCCGGAGCCAATTGTCGTCGATCGCCTGGGCACGCCACTGGTTGCTTCAGGTGCACGGGCCAACGCACGGCGCCTGGACGCCAGGCTGGAGGGACTTCCGGAGGGGCTGTTTCACTGGGTCCAGGACTATGGATGGGCCCTGCGGCGCCCGCTGCTCATTGCGGATTTCGGCCACCTGGTCTTCGCACTGCCGCTAGGGCAGCAGTTCCGGGAAATGCGGCAGGAACTGCTTGTAACCGGCCTGGTTACGGCCGCGCTTCTCGCCTTGCTGTTCGCGATGTATCGATACTGGAACTATCGCTTCCTGACCGGCACCTATGCCGAAGCGGCACGCGCACAGCAGCTGTTGCACGAAGCGAGGCTCGCCAGCGAGGCTGCGGCCAAGGCCAAGGTGGCGTTCTTTGCGTCGATGAGCCACGAGATACGGACGCCGCTTTCCTCGCTGCTGGGAAACATGGAGCTCGTGGCCCTCGGTAGGCTGGAGCCGGAGCAGCGGGCGCGGGTAAGCGCCATGCAGGTGTCGGCCGAAGGGTTGCTGCAGATCGTCAATGACGTGCTCGATTTTTCGAAGCTCGACGTGGGAGCGATGCGTCTGGCGGAGGAGCCCGTCGTCGTCACGGAACTCCTGGGTCGCATTGCAATCTCGCACGCTCCGCTGGCGGCGCGGCGTGGGCTGAGCTTCTTCGCGGTATATGGCAAGGAGATTCCGGCGCGGCTCAATCTTGACCCGGTGCGCCTGACCCAGATCGTCAACAACCTGCTTGGCAACGCGTTCAAATTCACCGAGGCGGGGAAGATTGTCCTGCGCGCGCAATGGGTGGATGAAAACCTTGAGATCGTCATCACCGATACCGGCGTTGGCATACCGGAGGCGTACAAGGAACGGCTGTTCCAGCCATTCTCCCAGGTCGGCAACAATCGTCTCGCGCAGGCCGGCGGGACCGGGCTTGGACTGTCAATCTGCATGCGGCTGGTGAAGCGGATGAACGGACGTATCACGCTGGACAGCGTACTAGGCGTTGGCACGCGCGTCACGGTTCGCCTGCCGCTCAGCCCGCCGGGCGGGCATCAGACCCCGGCGCAATGGCGCCCGGCGCCGCGCCGCGCGCTGGTCCTGTCCCGTGAGCCAGAGTGCCTCGAAGGAATGCTGAACCATTTCGACTGGGGATCATCACAGCCATTTTTTCGGTCCAGCATCGACGAGCCCATTGACGGGGACAGGTTCGACTGCCTGCTCGTGACCGAGTCCTTGGATCCGGCCCAAGTCATAGCGTGGTGGCGGAACCCCGCCACTATCGTGTGGCTCAAGCAACTGGGCCCGCTCGTCCCGACCATACGGCCGGATGGCAGCCGGGAGGTGTCTGCCTACAGCCTGGCCGGTATCCATGCCGCTGCACAGGCGGTCCTCAATAATGCTCCGGAGACCAGGCATGTCGACGAAGACCGTGTCGTGGCTGCCATACACGATCAGTCTGCAGCGCTGTTCGCGGGCCTTTCCGTGTTGGTCGCGGAAGACAATCTGCTGAACAGGAAACTGCTGCACGACCAGCTTCACCTGTTAGGTGCGAGCGTTATCGAAGCAGGCAACGGCAACGAGGCCTTGGCAGTGTTGTCGCAGCAGGGCGTGCATGCAGTGCTGACGGATGTGGACATGCCCGTAATGAATGGATTCGACCTGCTTCGTGAAATCAGGCGGTGCAGGCCGGAGATACCCGTCTATGCCGTAAGCGCAAGCGCGAGACCGAAGGACGTTACCGAGGGGCTGGCAAGCGGATTTACCGGCTATCTCACGAAACCGGTGTCGCTGGCGACGCTGGCTTCGGTGCTCGATGCTGTTGCCGGCAAGGCCGACCCGCCACACACGGATGATGGGGCGGCGCCAGTGCTGCTAACCGATGACGATCTCCCTGAGCTGCCGTCGGTCGCCGGAGAATACGCCGAAGCGTTCCTGGCGCAGACCATGGTGGACCTGAACGAATTCGAGGCGGTCCGGGCAGCGCGAGACATCCGCCACATGGAACGGCTGCTGCATCGTATCGCGGGGACGCTCGGGGTCGTGGGGCGCTCAGGACTGTCCGAACTCTGCGCTGACCTGCACGGCCACGTGGCTGAAGCCAAGCGCTGGGACGACGAGATCGAACTGCAGTCCGCCTTCATCGTTCAAGGCCTGATGAGCGTATGCGAGCGCGGGCGTGGTGAGAACGGGGTCGCCTGCGGTTCCCGTCCGCTGGCTTTCTGACTTCTATGATTGTGAATGCACCTGGGCGCGGTCAGCATTGAGGGGAAGGCTGGATGCCTGCTTAAGGCACCACTCACTCGTCTTGGGTACTGCCCCCTTGCGAGGCCCTTGGTTCGCCCGCCTGTACGGGGGGTATTTTTCTCTGTGCCCCGGCCGGGCGCATTGGCTGGCGCTGATTGCCGCCGCACCGAGGCGCGAATCCCCGCCACCGGGGAAAGATGGCGCCATGCCCCGGCCTGGCACCTCCTCAGGAGAGTTCATGAGCAATCGTAGAAGTCTTGCTCTTGCCGTGTGCACGGCGGCACCGCGGAGGTAGACCGGGCTGGCGGCAGCCGGTCTACCGCGCCGAGCAACATGCCAGAGGCGTCCTAAAGAACGGCGCAGGCTTCTGCGCTGGCGGTAACGGCAACATCTACCCGCGCATCATTGCGTAGGACCACGCAGAGGAAGTTGCCGATGGCGTTGCCCGCATGAGGCGTTTCCCGCCAAAGGCGTGGCAGGGGTGCCGTCGAGGCAAGCAGTTCGCCCTGTTCGGATGCGGCATGGAATTCCGTGCCGGCTATGGCATCGCTCCAGGTTATCGCGATGGGCCCCTCCGGCTTGGTGCCAAGGAAGCAGAAGGAGGGTGCCGACAGCGAGCGCCGCGACGCGGGTCCGGTCTCGCAAGGGCCGGCGCGTAGTGCCAGCACGTCATGATCGGTCTGGTTGACAGTGACGATCTTGGTCCACGGCCAGGGCTCCTGGAACGGATGCCAGGTCTCAGAGGTAGGGATCGCGCATCCTGAGATGGCGCTTGCCGTGGCAATGGCAATAACACATGTGGAAATCGCGGAAACAGCATTCATTGGATAGTCAGTTCAGGTGAACCTGATCTTCACCTGGGAGGGCATACGACGGCGGACAGAGTAAGCCTGCCTCGCCATGGTGGCCATCAAAGGAATTCGAAATGCCGGGCGGCCCTTGGCGCGCATCGATTCGACGCACCCTCACTTTCTAATTTCTTTGATAGCCCCGCCCGCGCCACCGGCATAAGGTGTGCACATCCACGGAGATGCGACCGGCCGCGCCGGTTTGCGTCGACGGTATCTGATCCACTTCGAAGGAAACTACAGGAATGATCAAGCACTGCCTTTCGGCTGTCTCGATAGCGGGCGCCAGCGCGCGCGGTCGTGGGGTGCCCAACCTTGTCATGGCCCTGCTGATTGCCGGCGCCGCGCAATCGTACGCGCAGAACCTGCCCGCTCACGCGCAGCGAGACACCGCCGCGCGGCCGGAAGCCTGCTCCGGTACTGGCGCCGGCCTGCAATCCGCGGCCTGCCGTGCCGCCAGCAATGCCGGCCAGAGCAAGTACAACCTCCTGTACGCGGACGATGTGCCGGCCGGCAACAGCGAAAGGTCAACCGGGCCGGTTCCAGCCAGCCCGTGTCGGAACTGCCCGGCGGATGCACAATCCGGCCGGCAAGCGGGGCGCATGCCGGATAGCGCCGCCAGGAACAGCCGCAGCGAATCAGCGGGTACTGCGCCGGCCAGCACACTGTAGTTCTCAATCCAACCGAGTACCTGGCAAGTCAAACACCGGGCCCTGGTGCCCGATCTCTCTATTTCCCCGATGAAACTGCGTCAATATCTGCTGGCGGGCGTTGGCCTGCTGGCAATGCATGAACCAGCGTTCGCCTCCTTCCTCAGCGGAAAGGCCCTCGAGAGCGCCGCCAATGCCATCTCCTGGGTGGTGATGATATTCGTGCCGCTCGCAGCCATCTACCTGTTCTGGATGCTGCATATCTGGCCGGATAAGGTCGCCCACCGGAAACAGCATCCGCAAAGGGAAGCCATCCATGCGCTATGCCTGCTTTCGCTCTTCTTCGGCGGACTGCTGTGGCCGATGGCCTGGCTCTGGGCACACACCAAGCCGGTGTTCTACCGGGCGGCCTATGGCACCGACAAACTGCCGGAAGACGAAGCGGCGCGAGGCGCGGCACATGCCCCCATCGGCCGGCCCGGGAACGTCGCGTCCCTGCGGGCGCCGGCACGCGGCGCTACGTCCGGCGCAGGGGAGCAGAGCTGAATGGATGCGCTGCTGCTTGCTATCTACGCGCTGGCCGTCTGGCTGATCTTTTTCAAGTTCAAATGGCTGCCATGGAACACGACGTCCATGGTCATCGTGGTCACGATTCCGGTGGTTGCCCTGACGCTGCTGGTCCTGACGCTGAACGTGGTGGCACCTTCGTCCCATGATGTCAGGGTGGTCGGCAAGGTGCTCCAGGTGGTGCCGCAGGCAAGGGGGCGCATTGTCGAACTTCCGGCCGAGGGTAACCGGCACTACAAGAAAGGCGATGTCCTGTTGCGCATCGACCCGACGCCCTATCAGGCCTCGGTCAGGCAACTTGAGGGCAGGTTGATGGCGGACGATGCCGCGCTTGCCGAAGCGCAGGCCGTTGCTCGCCAACTCAGCGAGTCCGTGCGCGGAGCGGCCGGCAAGGTTGCCACGGTACAAGCCAAGCTGTCGCTCGCCCGACAGCGGCTCAGGGAACATGAGGCACTGCTTGCGGCAGGTGCCGGATCGAAGTTTGACCGGGAAGATGCCCTGGCGCGGCGGCACGAACTGGAAGGCGAACTGGTCAGCGCTCAAGCCGTCGAGGACGAGGCCAGGCAGAAGCTGTCTGCCAAAAGCCAGGGGGAATTCGCCGCCATCGCCACGGCGCGCGCCAAGCGCGCGGAAACCGAAGTCATGCTCGAGAACGCCCGATGGGAACTTGGCCAAACCGAGTACCGGGCGCCCGCCGACGGCAAGGTCGTGAACCTGCAGGTGCGCGTGGGCACGATGCTGGTCCCGTTTCCGTTCTCGCCGGCATTCAGCTTCGTTGAGGACGAGCAGGAGGTGGTCGCCTTCTACAAGCAGAACGAGCTATACAACGTCAAGACGGGGGATGCCGCCGAGATCTACCTGCCGACGCACCCGGGTAAAATCATCAAGGCAAGGGTGGATTCGATCGTCTGGGCGCAATCACAAGGCCAGTTCGCGCAGGGTGGAATGATTCCGAACACTGGTGCCACGGAAGCCGTACCGAACCGGTTCGCCGTCAAGCTGGACCTGCGCGACGAATCGAAGGGCCAGATGCTTCCGGTCGGGGCGGTCGGCGCGGGTGCCATCTACACCTCGCACATGAAGATGTTCCATATCGTTCGGATGGTCTTCCTGCGCGTCAGTTCCAAGCTGAACTATCTGGTATTCAAGCTCCATTAAAGGCAAGCCTGTGTCGTCATCTCTCAACAAGACCCTTCCGGTACTGCTGGCGCTGCCGCTCGCCATGCTCTTTGGCTGCGCCCTGCAGGCGCCGCCGGATAGCGCCAGCCTTCGAGGCCAGGCGGTCCCCGCGCTTGAAGGGCAGCGCACCTGGGCAAACGAGGCCGCAGCAGGCGAGCCCGCGGACGACTGGCTTGCAAGCTTCGACGATGCTGAGCTGCAGCGGCTGGCCCGGGAAGCGATCGCGCACAACGGCGATCTCAGGCTGGCAGCGGTGCGCGTCGAGCAGGCGCAGGCACTCGTTACCATGCAAAGCAGCGGCCTGTTACCGAGCGCGGGCGTGAAGGGCAGGGCTGGCCATTCGGAAACCCAGTTCCTCTCGATTGGTGCGAGCTGGGAGATCGATCTCTGGGGCCGCATCCGTGCACAATCGCGTGCCGCAAAATCCCAGTATGCCGCTACCGCGGACGAATATCTCTGGGCGCAGCGCGTCGTCGCAGCCGCTACTGCCAAAGCATGGTTCACGCTGGTCCGGTCAGCAAAGCTGGAGGACCGGCAGCGACAGGCCGTGGCGGTACAGGAGCAACTGGTGCAGATCAGCGAGCGGCGGGTTGCCATTGGGGCGGCACCGGATACTGAACCGGTGGAAGCGAAAAATGCGCTGCGCACGCAGGTGGATTCGCTGCGGAAGGCCGAACTGGCCAGGAGCCAGGCCGCGCAAGCCCTGGAGCTGCTGCTGGGCCGCTACCCTGCCGGGGAAGTCGGGAATAGTGTGGCGAAGCTGGAGTTGCCCGCCATGCCCATAGCCCCGCAGGCAGGCCTGCCTGCAGACCTGCTTGATCGCCGCCCGGACTTGACTGCCGCGGCGCACCGCGTCGCCGCGGCCTTCGACCTGAGGCAGTCCGCCGAGGCAGCGCGGCTGCCAAGCATTTCAATCAGCGCGGCCATTACCGGCATCCGTAGCGACGTGCTGCTGCTCAACCAGTCCGGCACTCCGATCAAGGGACTGAATGGCGCGATCTTCGCGCCGCTGTTCACGGGAGGAGCGCTCAAGGCGAGGGCGGACTACTACAGCGCCGAGCAGAAGGCCGCCATGATCGCCTATGGCAACAGTGCCCTGCAGGCACTGGGCGAGGTCGATGCGGGGTTGCGTGCCGAATCGAATCTTGCAGATCGCACCAGGCAACTGCAGGATCGGGTGAACGAGAGCCAGCTATTGGTACAGCGCGAGGCGGCGCGCGTTAGCATTGGTGCTTCCGATCCGCGCGGCGTCCTGAAGGCTCGGCAGACAATGCTGGCTGCCGAGATGGATCTGATCCACCTGAGGGGCGATCATCTCAACCAGCGCATTGCGCTATTGTTGGCGCTAGGGGGTGACTGGAGCAGGAAAGCCATGGAAAGCGCTTGAATGGGTCAAAATGCCAGTCAGAGCATGAAGCTGACTGGCATGGTGTGCTGGATGGAAGAGATTCACTTCTTGCTTTGAGAATGCGCGTCAAAGCGCGCGACTTCTTCGAGCAGCATCGGCATCCCCATCGCCAACGCCAACGCCATCGTGTTCCACGGGAGTACGTTCTTGAACAACGACTCGGCGGTAACGGTGCAGCCATCCGGTGCACGCTGGATGAAGTCGAACAGGTTGTACGGATGCGGACCATGGTGGCCGCCACCGATGCCGATGCAGGTCAGGTTCAGCGGGCCCTTGTAGACCCCCTTGCGCACCATGCGGTCCAGCGTTTCGAGCGCATGCAGGAATAAACGTGCGCACGCTGCAACGCCAGCTCGAAAGCGCCGGAGAGGTCTTCTCCGACATGGTCAATGGCGTAAGGCGCGATCTCGTCATCCACTACATGGAGAACGGAAGCCTCTCGCTGGGACGCATTGCCGAGTCGCTCGGATACTCCGCTTATGGCTCGTTTTTCCGTTGGTTCACTGCGCAGTTCGGGATGACGCCGACGCGGTGGCGCGACACTAAACCAGCAGACAGGGGAAGGCGCGGAAAATAGCCGTTGTTGGAGACCGCAAAATCGGGGGCAACGACGAAGTCTGCCGCGGAAACGCTGATGAGCCAGCTACAATGCGCGCATGGATTCCGATCCTCGGTGCGAGGATCCGATCTCCGAAAGAGCTATTGGGACTTCGTTGTGGGCAGGGGGCGGTGACTGAGTGGCTCCGAGTGTGGGGCACAGCTGCGGCAAAGGGACGCCCGGGTTTCCTCCGCCAGAGCCACCGTGCCTACATCACGCGCCCGAACCACCACAACGACAGCAGCCCCGCACACGTGGCCAGCAACGCCCCCAGCGCGGCGAAGAACGCAGTAATTTCCACCTGTTCGCGCTTGCCAAATGCCAGCCGCATATTGAGCGCCCGGTACACCTTTTTCAGTTGCGCGGCATTCTCAAGCGGGAAGTACTCTGCCCCTGTTGCATTGGCGACTTCCTTCAATACCTTCTCATCCAGCCTGACGCGCGCCGACCAGCCATCGACCGAGAGCACCACGCCGTCGGTCGTGCCAACCCCGACGGTATAAACGCGCACGCCGTGCGCGGCGGCAAGCTGCGCCGCCTGCGTCGCGGCCGGGCCGGTGTTGCTTTCACCGTCGGAAAACAGGACGATCGCCCCGGAGGGATAAGAGCCGGGCGTCACGGCTTCGCCGCTGCGGGATGCGTCCGGCTTTTGCAGCGGCGTGGTGTCGCCGTTCATGAGGCGCTCGGCGTCACCAGCCGTCTGCGGCAGCAGCGTCGTCAGCGCGATGAGCAGGCCATTGCCCAGCGCCGTGCCGCCTTGCGGCTTGAGGCGGTCGATCGCCGTGGCCGCGGCATCCTTGCTGCGGCTGGGGGCCTGTGCCACGGCGGCGGTGCCGGCCATAGCGACTACTCCCGCGCTGACGCCCGCGGGCAGTGTGTCGAGCAGAACCTTGGCCGCTTGCTGGGCGGCGCGGATGCGGCTGGGCTGGATATCCTGCGCGCGCATGCTGCCGGACAGATCGATGACCACGACCACGGTCTCGATGTGCGAGGGCAGCAGCATCACTGCCTGGGGTCGGGCGATGGCGAGGGTCAGCGCGGCCAGGGCCAGCAGGAGCATCATGGGCGGCACGTGGCGGCGCAAGGTCGCGCCGCCCCTGATGGCAACGCCGACGGATTTCAGGGTGGGAGAGTGCACCGTGGCGTGGCGCCGGCGCCTGTCGAGCCATAGGTAGCCAGCGGACAGCACGAGGACGAGCGCGAGCAACCACAGCATGCCTGGCCACAGGAAGCTGAAGACGGGTAGCCGGCTTATGGCATCGGTCATGCTGCCTCCTTGGGCCCGTTCTCCTGCTTTGCTGGCGCAGCGGCCCCTCGACGATGGCGGCGCCGGCGGGTGAAGTGCAGCAGGGCCAGGTCCAGGCGGGCGTAGGTCGACAGCGTCAGGCACGCCACGCCGGCCTTGGTGAAGGCCAGGCGCAACTCGTCCTCGCGCGCCTGGGCGGCGGCGGCGAAGCGTTTGCGGAAGGCCGGGTCGTGCGTGTCGACGAACATCTGCTCTGCGGTTTCGGCATCCTGCAGCACGACCAGGCCCAGGTCGGGCAAGGCCATCTCCAGCGGGTCGACCAGCCGCACGGCGACGACCTCATGGCGCCGGGCCAGCATTTGGAGCGATGCCTGCCAGCCCGGGGCGCTGATGAAGTCGGAGACCACGAACAGCACCGATCGATGTTTCGCGACCGCCCGTGCGCGCTCCAGCAGGTCGCGCAAGCGGGTGTCGCCCGGCGACGCGGCCGGTGTGGCATGCATGCGGTCGAGCAGGTGCAGCAGGTGCCGGCGCCCCGAGCGCGCCGGCACCACCGACGCGCCCGCGTCTGTGGCCCCGCCGTAGAGCAGGGCGCCGACCCGGTTGCCATAGCGCGTCAGCAGCAGCGCCATGACGGTGGTGAAGTCGCTCAGCAGGTCGCGCTTGCTCACGCTGCCGGAGCCGAAACCGACCGATCCGCTCAGGTCCAGCAGGAACCAGACGGAGACCTCCCGGTCTTCCTGGTACTCACGCACGTGCGGTGTCTGCAGCCGCGCCGTCACGTTCCAGTCGATGTGCCGCACGTCGTCGCCGGGGCGGTATTCGCGCAGGTCGGCAAGATCCAGCCCAAAGCCGCGGAACAGCGTGCGGTAGTCGCCCTGCAGCAGGCCATCGAGGCGGCGCACCACGGTCCATTCCAGGCGGCGCAGCAAGGCCTCGGTCTGCCTTGGGTCGACGCTGGCCAGCGCCGTGCCGGCGGGTGTGCTGCGGGGTGCGGCTTCCGGGCCGCTCCGGCGCCTATTGCGCAGGCGCCCGAACATGGGATTCCAATGGGCGCTCCGGGACCGGCAGCGCCTGCAGGATGCGGGTGACGAGCTGGTCGGCAGTCACGCCGTCGGACATGGCCTCGTACGAGAGCACCAGGCGGTGGCGCAAGACATCCGGCACGAGGTCGACCACGTCTTCGGGCAGCGCATAGTGGCGGCGGCGCAGGAACGCCAGGGCGCGCGCGCCTTCTATCAGGCCGATGGTGGCGCGGGGGCTGGCACCGAACGCTATGTATCGATCCAGGTCCTCCAGCCCGTAGCCTCCCGGCTTGCGGGTGGCCGCCACCACGCGCACTGCATACTGGAGCAGGCTCGGATCCACATAGATCCTGCCGCATTCGTCCTGCAGGCTTGCCAGGCGCTCCGGCGTCGCGATGGGGCTCACGCTGATGCTGGGGCCGGTGACACGGTTGACGATGACGGCCTCCTCCTCCTCGCTGGGATAGCCCACCAGGACCTTCATCAGGAAACGGTCGACCTGCGCCTCAGGCAAGGGGTAGGTGCCTTCCGTTTCTATCGGGTTCTGCGTGGCCATGACGAGGAAGGGCGTGGGCACCAGATGGGACTCGCCGGCGATGGTGACCTGCTTCTCCTCCATCACTTCCAGCAAGGCGCTCTGCACCTTGGCCGGCGCGCGGTTGATCTCGTCGGCCAGCAGCAGGTTGGCGAAGACCGGACCCCGCACGGTGGAGAACTCGCCCGTGCCCTGGTTATACATGCGCGTGCCTATCAGGTCGGCCGGCAGCAGGTCAGGCGTGAACTGGATGCGCTTGAAGGAGCCGCTCATGGTCCTGGCCAGCGTCTTGACGGTCAGCGTCTTGGCCAGGCCCGGCACGCCTTCCACCAGCAGGTGGCCACCCGCAAGGATCGCCACCAGCACCCGTTCGAGGAAGTGGTCCTGCCCCACCACCACGCGCTTCACCTCATACAGCAGGCGTTCCATCAACTCGGCGCTGTCCACTGCGCCCCTGGTTTGGTCGTTCATAGGCCCCCGCGATTAGAAAGGAGAGGATCCGATGGAAGCGCCGGCGCTTTCGATGGTGACAGCAAAGCCGATGCCGAGGAAAGTGCCGCTCTGGTTGGGGTTGAGGATGGCGGTGACGATCCCTACCACCTCGCCATCCAGATTCACCAGCGGTCCGCCGGAGTTGCCCGGATTGGCGGCGGCGTCGAACTGGATGAGCTTGTCCAGGTCCCGCTTGCCGTCCGGCAAGACGAACCTGCGGTCGAGCCCCGACACCACGCCGGCAGACACCGACGGGCCGATGCCGAACGGAAAGCCGACCGCGACGACTTCAGTGCCGGGCGCGAGGTTCCGGCTGGAACCGAGCGTCGCCGGCGGCAGGTCGTCGGGGATGGAACTGGGCCGGATCACGGCTAGGTCTTTCTCCGGGAACGCCTGCACCACCGAGGCCTCGGCCGTGTGGCCGTCGTGGAACCTGACCTCCAGGCGCAGGGCGTCGGCGACGACGTGGTAACTGGTGAGAATGATGCCGCTTTCGGTCACGACCACCCCCGAACCGATGTGGCGGGCTGTGCGCTTGCCGCCGGACTCGCCTTTGCCGCCAGGTGGGTCGCCTTTGGCGAGTTCATCGCCCGAGGGCGGCGGGGATAGCGGGGGCGATTCGGGAGGTGCTTTGCGGCGTGTGGCAGGGGAATCACGCTTGGCGTGGGGGGCGGATGCCGCTTTCTTCGGCTTGTCCGCAGCCTTTTCGGCTGGCGCATAGCTGCGAACTTCCACCACCGACTCGCGAACCGCCTCTGCCGCCCTGGCTGTGCGCGAAGGCAGACGCTTGGTTTCCAGCGTGTGCAGCACGGCGGAGTCGATGTCGGCTTGCTTGAGGACGCGCGGCGTCGGCTGCAACAGCCAGGCAGAGCCCACGACTGCCGCGAGCACCAGCGCCACCGCTGCCGAGACCCATCCGTAGATCGTTACCCGTCTCATTCCGCCCCCGAGGTCCCGTCCCGCCGTGAAAAATACAGTACCATCGTCTTACCCACGCGCCAAGGAGCAGGTGCATGCAGTTTCTCTGGCCGCAAATGCTCTGGCTGTTGCTCGCGCTGCCCCTGCTGGCAGCCGCTTACCTGTACCTGATTGCGCGGCGCAAAAAAATCGCGCTGTTATACGCCAGCCTTGCGCTGCCGCGCGCCGCCCTGGGCCCTCGCCAACGGCTGCGGCGTCACATTCCGCCGCTGCTCTTCCTGCTCGCGCTGGGCGCGGCCCTGCTGGCTTGCGCCCGTCCTACTGCGACGATCACGCTGCCGTCCGACACCATCACCCTGGTGCTGGCCATGGACACCTCCCGCAGCATGGCGGCGACCGACGTTGCACCCACCCGCATCGGCGCATCCAAGCAGGCTGCCCGGGATCTCATCGTCGGGCTGCCGGCCAGCGTGCGCCTGGGCATGGTCTCTTTTGCCGCCACCGCGACCGTGGTGCTGCCCCCCACCGACAACCGGCAGGACATGCTCGACGCAATCGATCGCTTCCAGCTCCAGCTCGGCACGGCGACCGGCAGCGGGCTGATCCAGGCGCTGGCAGTGTTGTTCCCCGACGATGGCATCGACCTGGAAGCCATCCTTTTCAGCGGCGAGTCGCTCGCACCCGGGCCCGGCGGCAGATCGCTGACAGAGGCCGCCGCGGCGGATGCCGTCCGCAAGCGCGAACAGGAACGGCCGGCGGCGCAGCCCGGCTCGTATCGGCACGGTGCGGTGATCCTGCTCAGCGATGGCCGCCGCACCACCGGCCCGGACCCGCTGGACGCCGCGCGCATGGCCGCCCAGCGCGGCGTGCGCGTCTATACGGTGGGCTTCGGTACGCCGCAGGGCGGAGCCGCGGCAGAGTCGGGCCTGTCTTACTACATGCAGCTCGATGAACCCGCCTTGCGGGCGGTAGCGGCGATAACGAACGGCGAGTACTTCCAGGCAGGCTCGGCTGCGGACCTGAGCCAGGTGTATCGCCAGCTCAGCGCCCGCTTCGCGCTCGAGCGCAAGGAAACCGAGATCAGTGCATTGTTCTCGGCAGCAGCGGTCCTGCTGCTGGGGGTGGCATGCGGGCTCTCGATGCTGTGGTTCCGGCGGTGACCTGAAGCACGGTAGTCCCCCCGATCGGCGGCGAAGCGAACCAGCGCCAGGAAATGGCAAAGTGGCTGCACCGTTCCCAGTGCGAATCGTCCGACTTCTAGCGGCCTTCTTCGACAAGTCCATGCACTTCAACGGTGGCAGAATGGCTTGTGTCCGCTTTCCCGTCACAGCTTTGACGGAGAGGCGCGCCACGCGAGGCTGACGACATTGTGCTGACCCTTACAGATGTCTCCAAGACATACAACGGCGCCCGACCGCGCACGGTTCTCCACGGCGTCAGTCTTGCGCTGGACGCCGGCGAATTTGTCGCCGTCATGGGCGAATCGGGCGTGGGCAAGTCAACGCTGCTCCACCTGATCGCCGGTCTGGATCGGCCCGACAGTGGCCGCATCCAGTTCGACGGACAGGATCTGGGCAAGCTGGACGACGATGCCGCAACCTTGCTCAGGCGTCGCAAGCTGGGGTTCGTGTTCCAGGCCTTCCACGTGCTGCCGAATTTGAGCGCGGCGCAGAACGTGGCGCTGCCGCTGCTGTTGAACGGCCTCGAGCGAAAAGGGGCGTCGGCGCGCGTTGCCGAGATGCTCGCCGCGGTTGGGCTTGAGGGGCGCGAGGACAGTCTGCCGCGCGAGCTTTCCGGCGGGGAGTTGCAGCGGGTGGCGATTGCGCGTGCCCTGGTACACCGTCCAATGCTGCTGCTGGCGGATGAGCCGACTGGCAACCTTGATCACGAGACGGCCGCGCGGGTGCTGAGCCTGCTGCGCGAACTGGTCAACGCAAACGGCACGGCCGCGATTATCGTCACGCATTCGGCAGTGGCTGCGGCGACGGCGGATCGCGTCTTGCAATTGACGCCAGGCGGATTGACGCCGCTGGGGCCACAGCCGCCGATGAGCGCGGCCGCCTAAGCCATGCGAACGCCGCGCTCACTCGGCCTTGCGCTACTCCCGGGCGAATTGCGCGCCCATCCCGGACGCGCCATCATCGGCATCCTTGCCGTGGCCATCGGTGTGGCAATGGGCTATGGCGTGCATCTGGTCAACCACGCTGCACTGGCGGAGTTTTCCCAGGCGGTGCGCTCCCTGATGGGGAATGCCGATCTGGAGATCCGCGGGCCGCGCATGGGCTTCGACGAATCGCTCTATCCGCGCATCGCGGGCCTGCCGGAGGTGGCGGCGGCCAGCCCCGTGGTGGAAGTCAATGCGCTGGTGCCGGGGCGCACCGGTGCGCTGACGCTGTTTGGCATCGATGTGTTCCGGGCGGCGCCTGTGACACCCAATCTGATCGGGCGGCCCGCCGAGGAGCGCGCGGGCAAGCTCGACGTTCTCGATCCCGACGCCGTGTTCCTTTCGCCGGCGGCGCTGAGCTGGCTCGATCTCAAGCCCGGGGACCCGCTCACCGTACAAGTCGGGCTGACCGCGCTTACGCTGCGTATTGCCGGCACGCTGCCGGCGGCGGGCGAGGGCCTGCGCCTGGGCGTGATGGATATCGGAGCAGCGCAGTGGCGCCTCGACCGGCTTGGCCTGCTGCAGCGGATCGACGTCAAGCTCAGGCCGGGAGTGGACACCGGCAACTTTGCGCAAGCGCTGGCCGCGCTGCTGCCGCCAGGGGTGGTGGCGGGTTCGCCGCAGGACAACGCGCGCCGGACTTCCAACCTGTCGCGCGCCTATCGGGTGAACCTGAACGTGCTTGCGCTGGTGGCGCTGTTCACAGGCGCCTTCCTGGTGTTCACGATGCAGGCTGTATCGGTGCTGCGGCGGCGCTCGCAGCTTGCACTGTTGCGCGCCCTCGGGGTGACACGCGGTGGTCTGCTGCGGCTGCTGCTGGCGGAAGGCGCGGCGCAAGGCACGCTCGGCGCGATGCTCGGCCTGGCGCTTGGCTTCGTCCTCGCCGCCGCGGTGCTCGGGTACGCGGGCGGCGATCTGGGCGGTGGCTACTTTGAAGGTGTAAAGCCCAGGGTCCGCTTCGACGCGCCGGCAGCGCTGATCTTCTTCGCGCTCGGCCTGTCGGCGGCGGTGCTCGGCAGTCTCGCACCGGCATGGGAGGCCGCCCGCGCGCGGCCGGCGCAGGCGCTCAAGGCGGGCGATGAGGAGACGCCGCTCAAGCGGCTACGCTCGCCGTGGACCGGGCTTGCTGCGATGGCAGCCGGGCTCGGGCTGACGCCACTGCGGCCGGTGGCGGATCTGCCGGTCTTCGGTTATGCAGCGATCGCGCTTCTGTTGGTGGGCGCCATCCTGCTGATGCCACGGCTGGCGCATCTTGTGTTCGGCTTGCTGCCCTCTTTGCGACAGGCTGTGCCGCAGCTTGCCCTGACCCAGCTCGCCGGCGCACCGGGCCGCGCCGCCATCGCCCTGGCCGGCATTGTCGCCAGCTTTAGCCTGATGGCCGCGATGGCGATCATGGTGTCAAGCTTCCGCATCTCGGTGGACGATTGGCTGCACAATGTCCTGCCGGCCGATCTCTATCTGCGTGCTTCGTCAAGCGGCGACAGCGCGTATTTCTCGCTTGACGACCAGGCGGCCATCGCCAGCCTCCGTGGCGTTGCGCGTGCCGAGTTTCTACGTTCGAACCAGATCCTGCTTGATCCCGAGCGTCCCCCCGTCACGGTCATTGCCCGGCCGATCGACCCGCGCAATCCGGGCGCGCGGCTGCCGCTGACGGCTGCGCCCGTCGCGGCGCAGCCGGGTGATCCGCCGGCGGTATGGGTCAGCGAGGCGATGGTCGACCTCTATGGCTTCCGCCCGGGGCAACGTATCACGCTGCCGCTGCAGGGCCGGCCCGTCGCCTTCCTGGTGGGCGGCGTGTGGCGCGATTACGCACGCCAGCACGGTACGGTGGTGATCAGCCAGGACGATTATCGGCGGCTCACGGACGAGCTGCGTGTCACTGACGTCGCGCTGTGGCTGGAGCAGGGCACGGGCCCGGCGCAGGTCAAGGAGAGTCTGCGCCAGCGCGTCGCCGGCGGTGAACACATTACATTCTCCGAGCCTGGCGAGATTCGCGCCATCACCCTGAAAATCTTCGACCGCAGCTTCGCAGTGACCTACCTGCTGGAGGGCATAGCGGTCGTGATCGGGCTATTCGGCATCGGCGCCAGTTTCAGCGCGCAGGCCCTGGCGCGCGCGCGCGAATTCGGCATGCTGCGGCATCTCGGCTTCATGCGTTGGCAGATCGGCGCGATGCTGGCACTGGAGGGCGCGTTACTCGCTCTGCTTGGCGTGGTAGCCGGTCTTGCGCTGGGATGGGTCATCGCGGTCATCCTGGTTCACGTTGTCAATCCGCAGTCGTTCCACTGGACCATGAGCTTGCATGTGCCTTGGGTATTCCTGGCCCAGGTGGCAAGCGCGGTGGTGGCGGCGGCCTCGCTGGCTGCGCTGGCGAGCGGGCGGCAGGCGATGTCGCGTAGCGCCGTGCGCGCGGTTCTGGAGGATTGGTGAAGAGGCGCTCATTCCTGCTGTTGTTGCCGGGTTCCGGCGTGGCGGCCGCGGCGCTGGGCGCAGCGCCCGCTTATCCGCCAGTCGCCGCAGGCCGAACCCTGGCCTTCCCGCGCGACCACGGCGCGCACCCCGACTATCGCACCGAATGGTGGTATGCCACCGGCTGGCTGCAGACGCAGGCAGGAGCGCCGCTCGGCTTCCAGGTTACGTTCTTCCGCTCGCGCCCGCAGTTTGACCAGGCCAATCCAAGCCGCTTCGCGCCGCAGCAACTGCTGTTCGCCAATGTCGCACTGAGCGATCCCGTGGCCGGCAAGCTCCAGCACGACCAGCGTGCGGCGCGCAGCGGCTTCGGCCTGGCGCTTGCCGATACTGCCGATACCGATGTGTACATCGGCAACTGGTCGCTGCACCGAGAGACCACGGGGCGCTACCGAGCCAGATTTCCCGCGCGGGATTTCACCCTCGATCTGACAATGGAGCCAACCCAACGGTTGCTGCTACAGGGCGAACGGGGATACAGCCGCAAGGGCCCGCTGGCGGCCCAGGCGAGCTATTACTACAGCCAGCCGGGGCTCAAGGTGAGCGGCACCCTGGAGCGGCGCAGCCTGCAGGAAACCGTGCACGGCAGCGCCTGGCTGGATCACGAATGGTCGTCGACCTTGCTGGCCGACGAGGCCGTCGGCTGGGACTGGCTCGGCCTCAACCTCGATGACGGCGGCGCGTTGATGGCCTTCCAGATCCGGGACAAGGCGGGGCGCAAGTTCTGGGGAGGCGGCACGCTGCGCGGCAGCGACGGTCGCGTCCAGGTACTGGCTCCCGAAGAGGTCAATTTCATGCCGGCACGCCGTTGGCGCTCGCCTCATACCGGCACGAGCTATCCGGTTGCCATGCGGTTGAGGGCAGGCGATCTCGCGCTCGAACTGGTACCGCTGATGGATGATCAGGAACTCGATAGCCGCGCGAGCACCGGCGCGGTCTATTGGGAGGGCGCGGTGACGGCGTTGCGGGGAGGCAAGGCGGTCGGACGGGGCTACCTCGAACTGACCGGGTATTTCCAGCGCCTCAATCTTTGACTTGAGGCCCGGCCCGGGTAATTGGGAGCGGCCGGTCGGAGTGCCCGCCCGCCGCTTCGCTCGGCGATCCACACGATTTCCCTCAACCGCAAGATTCTCGCCACACCCCCTCTTTGGTGGGACCTTCTCCAGAGGAAAGCCGATTGCCCTGCTATTTCCGTCACGCTATGATGATTTTCAAATAGCGCGCCGCGTGCTCCCTACTCGTTGGTGATTGCGGGCAGCGTAAAGAAAAGTGCCGCCGGGCAATGGAGGGGTCAATTGGTAAAGGACGACTACAAGCACTGGAGACGCCGGTGGCTGCGGTGGCACTCGCGGTCTCTGCTGGCAAGCGCACTCGTATTGCAGCGAAGTGAGTGTGATGCCTACCTTAACCAGATGCTGAGGGCATACCTTGCCTACGGCGACTTCACCGAAAACGAAGTTGATTTCATTTTTCGGCGAGTCTCCCACGGCGTACGGAAGCTCGGGTCAAACCTGGATGCATCAGTCTTTGCCCGGCGTGCCCAGGAGCGAATCCGAGCCCATGGGCTTAGACTGATGACGGACGCATCCGAGGTCTTCGGCTAGGACCTAGCGGGAAAGGGAGTGACTGCTCGTCGATGTTGGCCGGATGGGACGCGCCAACGCGAGTATAGTCATGAATTGCGCTCGCGCGGGCTTGGGTGTTGGAGAGTTCCCGCACGAGCGCTAGCGCAGTGCGCACCGCACGCTGCCTACAGGAGCTCCCCATCGCATTGTGCCGCATTGCGCTCCAGCATGACTTCGCAGGCCCGCTTCTCCGTCCGTTTGTTTGGCGAGTTCCAGCTCGACGGCGCTGGCGCGCCCCTGTTTAACGCAAACTCCCCCCGCTTGCAGGCGCTGCTCGCCTGCCTTGTCCTGCATCGCGACGCACCGCAGACGCGGCAGCAGCTCGCCGTACTGTTCTGGCCTGATTCCTCGCAGGCGCAGGCGCGCAATGCCCTGCGCCAACTGCTGTTTCAGCTGCGCAAGACCTGGCCGGAGGCAGATCAGTTTGTCCATGCCGATGCGCAAACGGTGCGATGGCTGCCCGATTCGCCGCTTGACCTCGATGTAGCGCAGTTCCAGTCCGCGCTTGCGGCTGCGGCCAGGGCCTCGAGGCACGGCGACGCAGGCGCTGAAGAAGAGCTGCTGACGCATGCCGCCGATCTCTATCGCGGTGACCTGCTGGCCAACTGCTATGACGAGTGGATCCACCCTGAGCGCGAAAGGTTGCGCGAACAGTGCATCACGGCGCTCGCGCGCCTCGGTCAACTGAGTGAAGACCGGCGCGACTATGCAAAGGCGTTGAAGTACACACAACAGTTGCAGCGGCTCGACCCGTGCCGCGAACCCACCTGCCTGGCGCTGATGCGCCTGCACGCGCTGAACCACGATCACGCATCGGCCATGCGCGCCTATCGTAGCTGTGTGGAAACGCTCGCGCGCGAATTGGGCGTCCTGCCCGGCGACCCCATGCGCGAGGCCTATGCGCGGTTGGCTGCGCAGGCTGCGTCAATGCAGCGCCAACGCCCGCGGGATGCGATGCTGCCAATGATTGGCCGGCATGGCGAATGGCGCCGGCTGCTTGAAGTCTGGCAGCGTACCCAGCTGGGCGACAAGCAGTTTGTCCTGATCCTCGGCGAAGCCGGCATCGGCAAATCGCGCCTGGCGGAGGAACTGCTGGTCCATCTGGCCGAGCAAGGCATCACCGTGGCGCATTCGCGCGCCTATGCGGCCGAGGGACGGCTCGCGTTTGCACCGGTGACCGGCTGGCTGCGCAGCCCTGCCCTGAGTGGTGCGATCGGCAAGCTCGACAAACTGTGGCTGACCGAGGTCACGCGCCTGTTGCCGGAATTCCTCACGCAGCAATCCGGACTGTCGCCGCCGTCGCCTCTTACCGAATACTGGCAACGCCAACGGTTTTTCGAGGCGCTTGCGCGAGCGGTGCTTGCACAAGGCGGGCCGCTGCTACTGCTGCTCGACGACCTGCAATGGTGCGACGGCGAGACGCTCGAATGGCTGCGCTTCCTGATGCGTTTCGACGCGGCGGCAAGGCTTATGGTGGTCGCAACGGCGCGCCCCGAGGAAATCATGCCGCTGCACGCGGCGAACCGGCTGCTGGACGCACTACGCCGCGACGACCAGGTCATCGAGATCTCATTGGGGACACTGGACGCCGCCGAAACGGCAAAGATAGCGGCCCAGATCCTGGACCGGCCGCTGGCCGACACGGAGGCAACCCGGCTGTTCGAAGAGAGCGAGGGTAACCCGCTGTTTGCGGTCGAAATGATGCGGGCCCGCTCCGACACCATGCCGGTCGGGGACGCACAGGGCGGCATGGCGTCGAAGTTGCCGCCCAAGGTTTACACCATCATTTCGAACCGGCTGGCACAGCTTCCTCCGGGCGCCCGCGAAATCGTCGGGGTTGCTGCAATCATTGGACGGGCGTTCACGACCGACATCCTCGCCCAGGCAGGCGACCTCGGCGAGGATGCCCTGGCAGGCGCGCTGGACGAGCTGTGGCAGCGGCGCATCGTGCGCCAGACCGACGGTGGCGGCCTGGCGTTTGACTTCAGCCATGACAAGATCCGCGACGTGGCATACGCCGACGTGAGTCCGCTACAGCGCCGCCGCCTGCATTTGCGCGTGGCGCGAGCGCTCGAGCAGGCGTCAGGCGATGCGCCCGACGCGGCAAGCGCGCAGATCGCCTCGCACTATGAGCGGGCGGGCCTGCCAGCCCAGGCGGCGGCGTTCTATCGGCGCGCGGCCGGCGTTGCGCAGAGTGTGTATGCCTATGACGATGCCATTGCATTGCTGACGCGCGGGCTGGTGCAAGCGGACCGGATTGCCGATCCGCAGGAGCGCGCCAGTCAATCGCTGGCCCTGCAACTCGACCTGGCGCCACCGATTCGCATCGCCCGAGGCTGGGCGGCCCCCGAACTGGAGGCGCCGCTGCGACGCGCGGTGGAACTGAGCCGGCTGGCGGGTGACGCCAGTCAGCAAGCACGCGCCCAGGTCAGCCTTTCATTTTTCCTGGTAGTGAGGGCGGAACTTGCACAGGCACGTAGCCTGAGCGAGGAACTGATTGCGGGATTGGGGCCGCTGGGCTCCGGTACTTACTCGGTGATGGCATGGACCAGCGTCATGGGTAGTCTGGTCCAGCAAGGCGACTGGATGGCTGCCGAGCCCGCGTATCAACGCGCGCACCGCGCTTATGACGAGGCCCAGCACGCCGAGCATGCGTCCCTGATGGGCGGTAACTTCGGCGTGCTGGCTGCCGCTTGGTCGGCGCACGCATTGTGGTTCAGGGGGCTTGCCGATCAGGCCCTTCAGCGTGGACGCGAAGCGCTGGAGGTGGCGAACCGGGTAGCACACCCGTTCTCCCAGGCGCTCGCGCTGTCATATCTCGCGACGCAGCACGCGCTGCGACATGAGCACGGTCTCACGCTGCACTATGCCCGCCAGGCACACGAGATCGCCGAACAGTACCACGTAGGCTACTACCTTGCCTGGGCCGGCATACTGCTCGCCTGGGCGAACGCGAAACAGGCGCCCGGCGCCGACGCCGTGGTGGCGGTGCAGGGGGCGATCGAGGGCTTTCACGCAACGGGCGCACGCCTGCGTCTGCCGCTGTATCTGGCCATGCTCGCTGAATGCCAGGGCGACGTAGGAGAGACCGAGGCTGCGTTGGCGGCTTTGGGCCAGGCGCTCGAATGCGTCGGGCGCACTGGCGAGCACTGGGTGGACGCCGAACTGTACCGTCTGCGCGGTGAATTGCTGCTACGCAGCACCGCCAACCTCGCCGAAGCCGAGTCATCGCTGATCAAGGCGATCGAGATCGCCACAGCCCAGCACGCGCTACCGCTTGAGCTGCGTGCCACCCTGTCATTGACAACGCTGCGAACCTCGCAGGGGCGCGTCAATGCGCATGAGGTGGTCGAGGCGCCGCTTGCGCGATTCACCGAGGGCTTCGATCAGCCCGACATCGTCAAGGCGCGGGCGTTACTCGCGCGTTAGCTTCGGCTCGACCACTGCGCGCCGGTCGGGAGGCAGAATCCCTTTGTAACGGTTCACCTAACGCTTTCAAAACGCCGAGGTTGCTAAAACTCCTGCATACCAACCGGACAGGAGGCAACCATGGAAGCTTCATTGAGCGAACCCGTCGCAACCGCACTCAAGGCGCATTTTCGGGGACAACTGATTCAGCCGGGCGACGCGGCTTACGACCAGGCGCGTGCCGTCTACAACGGAATGATCGACAAGCGACCTGCGATCATCGCGCGCTGCGTCGATGTTGCGGACGTCATCGCGGCGGTGAACGCCGCGCGCGACGGCGGGATGCTGCTGGCCGTGCGTGGCGGCGCGCACAATGGCGCCGGGCTCGGCACATGCGATGGTGGACTGGTGATCGACCTGTCGACCATGAAGGGCGTGTTTGTCGATGCCGGACGCAAGACACTGCGGGTTGGCGGTGGCTGCACCTGGGGCGATGTGGATCACGCCGCCAGTGCCTACGGGCTGGCGACGCCGAGTGGCTTCATCTCGACCACCGGCGTGGGCGGACTGACGCTCGGCGGCGGCATCGGCTACCTCAGCCGCGCCTACGGCCTGACGATCGACAATCTGCTCAGCGCCGAGGTCGTTCTGGCCGACGGGCGCGTCGTCACAGCAAGCGAGGACGAAAACGCCGACCTGTTCTGGGCGTTGCGCGGCGGCGGTGGCAACTTCGGCGTGGTGACGTCGTTCGAGTTCAAGGCTCATCCCGTAGCCACGGTCTATGGCGGCCCGATGCTGTGGCCGATGGAGCAGGCCCGCGAGCTGATGACATGGTGGCGCGACTTCATCCTGAGCGCGCCGCAGGACATCAATGGCTGGTTCGGTTTCGTCACGGTGCCGCCCGCAGCGCCCTTCCCGGAGGAAGTTCACCTGCAGAAGATGTGCGCAGTGGTGTGGTGCTACACCGGCCCGCTCGACCAGGCCGAAACGCATTTCCGTCCGATTCGCGAGGCCATGCCGCCGGCGGTGGACTTTGCCGGGCCAATACCCTGGCCTGTCCTGCAGGGCCTGTTCGACGGACTGTATCCGGCGGGCTTGCAGTGGTACTGGAAAGCCGACTTCGTCAGCGACCTGAGCGACAAGGCCATCGATCTGCACATCAAGTACGCGCAGCAGTTGCCGTCGATGCACTCGACCATGCACCTGTATCCGATCAATGGTGCAGCGCATCGCGCCGGCTGCGACGACACGGCCTTCAGCTACCGCGATGCCAACTTTGCCAGCGTGATTGTCGGCGTGGATCCCGACCCGGCCAACAACGATCGCATCGTGCAGTGGGCGAAGGACTACTGGCTGGCCCTGCATCCGCACTCTGCTGGCGGCGGCTACATCAACATGATGATGGACGAGGGCAATGACAACGTGAAGGCGTCCTATCGCGACAACTATGCGCGGCTGGCGGAGATCAAGCGCAAATACGACCCGGCCAACATGTTCCGCGTGAATCAGAACATCAGGCCCGCCTGACGCACCACGCTTGCGACATGGGGCGCAGGTACCCCTTTCCAGAAGTCCGGCGCGACGCCGCTGCCACGTCGGATGGCAGCCGGTTCACGCCAGGCAACGGCTTGCACGGCAGAGGCGATCCCGTGCGGGCCGTACCGTTCCGTAGCTGATCGCCTGCACGAGGAGTGCCGTCGCGGCAACGCCGCCGACACCCTGTTGGAGATAGCAATGCATAAGACTCTTGCCAAGACCCTGCTTGCCGCTGCCGCACTTGCCGCCGGGCTCAGCCAGACCGCCCACGCCGGTGCCTATGCCGATGGGCTGATCGTCGCCGCGCCGGGACACAGCGGCCAGCGCGACGCCTTTACCGATGGCGCGCACAGTCCGTCCACCGAGGCCACCATGCTGCCCGTGGTCGCGTATCAGGGCAGGTCCGTGTGCGCGGTCCGTGGCTTTGATCCGTACCTGGACGGCATGCGCAAGCCTGACCCTTACACCGATGGCGCCCGCATCAGCTCGCGCGATGGCTTCACCGACGGTGCGCGCAGCGATGCGCGCGACAGCGGGGAATGCTTGTCCTGAGCAGGGCAGGGCAACGGGGCGGTTGGTCTGGGCCTGCTCCGTTGCCCAGGCGCGGGAAAATGCGCCATGACTTGGCCTTGCCCCGATATGACGCAACCCTGCCGTCAGGCAACCGAGTCCCGATCGACAGGGGGGTAGTCAAATCGCATTGCAATGTTCGGTGCTTTGCCATTTGGGGGAAACGTATTATGTAACGCCACTCGTGCGGTTATACTCCGCGCTTCACTCACAACTATGAATAACCAAACATGGTCGCAACAACTAAAACGACACGGGTAAGTGCAACTGCCAAGGGCAAACCTGCCGCAAAGAAGGTGGCCGTGCCGACGAAAAAGGCCAGCGTGCTTGCCCGCGAGGCACAGGCAGCGAAGAAGCGCTTGCTGAAGCTGCGCGCCGACACGAAGAAGGCAATTGAAGCGGCAAAGCGCGAGGTTGCCCAGGCAGCGGAAGCCGCAAAGGCCGCGGCCCGCTTTGAAAAGCAAGCCGCAAAGGACAAGCTCTTGGCAAAGAAGGCCAAGGCTGCAGGCGCCAAGAAGGCGACGGGCAATAAAGCTGCCGTAACGAAAGCAGTCGCGAAAAAGGCCGCGCCCGCTACTAAGGGCAAGGTCGCCGCGAAAGCAGGCCCGAAGGCGGTCGCAGTGAAATCCGTGACGAAAAAACGGGCTTCGGCGAAGAAAGTGGTTCCGGCTGTAGCGTCGCCTGAAGCGTCGGCGTGATCCTTGCCTCGGCTGGTAACGCGATGTCGCCAACCAGCCGATTGATGCAAGATGGGGGTACTGCTGAGAAAAGCTGAGGCCGACGAACCTTGTGCTGACGGCTTTACCCCTTCCAATTGGGCCTCTAGCTCATGCCTGGTTAGCGCAGCGGACTCATAATCCGTTGGTGCCGTGTTCAACTCACGGGAGGCCCACTATTCACCACCAGCCTGGCAAAACTCCGTCCCTCATGTCGCGTTGATCGCCGGCGGGTAAAGTGAGCCCAGATTGAAGAGGCCCGCGCGAATGAGGTCGCAAGCGTGATCGAGCAAATTCGCGGCTTGATGACCCAGTGTGGTTCCTCACCCCCGCATACGCGGGGGACCGCCTTAAATCCATTGGTCGTTCTCGACAGTCCGCTCGCACGTCACGTCGTCGCCTGGGTTCACCACACCTCGTGGCTCGACCCGCAGCAGCTTTCACCTCTGCGTTTGCACAGGGCTTTTGCCCGACTCGCCCTCCCGATGCTATTCCGGTCTCCGTAAGGATTGCCCCCGCACCTTAATTGATGCTCATTGTCCGCCACCTTATTCTTGGCTCAAAAGCAAGACTCAAAAATGGCGCCGACTTGAAGTATTCAAGCGAGGCCATATCCACCAAGGAGACGCATGTGACGGCCTACCCCTTCCACACCTTGCCGTAGCGGCCCATCACCTTCGGCCGTTCCAGCCGAAAACCAATCCCACGTCATTCCTACCAAGCGATGGGCGCCCCGGCGCGCCTGCCGCGACGGAGCCGCTATGTCGCAACACCTGATTTCCATTTCTGTCCTGGGGCTGATGTTCGTCATCGCCACGGTCCTGCCCATCAACATGGGCGCGCTGGCCTTTGTCGGCGCATTCCTGGTCGGCACGCTGGTTGCCGCCATGCCGGCCAAGGTTATCCTGGCCGGATTCCCCGCCGACCTGTTCCTGACGCTGGTCGGCATCACATACCTGTTCGCAGTGACGCAGAACAATGGCACCATCGACTGGCTGGTGAGGCTTGCGGTACGCGCCGTGGGCGGCCGGATCGCGGCGATCCCGTGGATCATGTTCATGATCGCGGCGGTGCTGACCTCGGTCGGCGCGGTCAGCCCGGCAGCGGTCGCAATCATCGCGCCGATCGCGCTGGGGTTCGCCGCGCGCTACGGCATCAACCCGCTGCTGATGGGCCTGATGGTGATCCACGGTGCCCAGGGCGGCGGCTTCTCGCCGATCAGCATCTATGGCGGCATCACCAACAAGATCGTGCAGAAGGCGGGGCTGCCGCTGAACGAGATGGCGACGGCCTTTGCCAGCCTGGGTGTCAACCTTGCCGTGGCCGCGGGACTGTTCGTCGCATTCGGCGGCCTGCGCCTGATGCGGCAAGCGGCGCCGGCGGTGGCAGCGCCGCAGGCGGTCGCCGACGGTGTGCTGGCCATGGGCCATCCCTTCGGCGCCCACGCCGTGCCGGCACAGGGCGCGCAGATCTATGGCGATGCCGAGGCCGAGGCCGGCATGGAAGAGCGGAAGACGAGAGCGCGCGACCGCGGATCGATGCTCGAGGGCGATGCCGCCGGCACCGCCGAGGCGCCGGCCGGACTCTACCAGTACCTGACCGTGGCCGGCCTGGTGGCACTGGCCGTCCTCACGCTCTACTTCAAGCTCGATATCGGCTTCGTTTCGCTGACCATCGCGCTGGTGCTCACGCTGATGGCACCGGAGCTGCAGAAGCGCGCGCTGGGCCAGGTGTCGTGGCCCGAGATCATGCTGATCGTCGGCGTCAGCACCTTTGTGGGCGTGATGGACAAGATGGGCACGATCGATTTCGTCGGCCATAGCGTGGCCCACCTGACCTCGCCGCTGATGGCGGCGCTGCTGCTGTGCTTTGTGGGTGCGGTGGTGTCGGCGTTTGCCTCGTCGACCGCGGTGCTGGGCTCGCTGATCCCGCTTGCCGTGCCGTTCCTGCAGCAAGGCTCCGACGTCAGCGCGATCGGCTTTATCGCGGCGATGGCGGTGTCCTCGACGATCGTGGACGTAAGCCCGTTTTCGACCAATGGTGCGCTGGTACTGGCCAACGCCCAGGGCGTGGACCGGCAGGCTTTCTTCCGCAAGCTGATGATCTATGGGGCGCTGGTGACCGTGACCGCGCCGGTTGTGCTGTGGTTTATCTTTGTCGTGCTCTGAGTTCCGGTCGCGATGGCTCGGCCAAGCCAGCTAATCATGCGAACTGGCCGCCACGCGGCTAAGATGGAAGGCCGCCCCCACACCCGAGCCCAGAACCATGAGAATCCGCATTGGCGAAGAGATCACCTTCCGCAAACTCGAAGCCCTGCTGGCGTTCATGGAATCCGGCAACCTGGCCAAGGCGGCCGAGATCCTGGACACCAGCACGGTCAGCGTGCACCGTGCGCTGCACTCGCTGGAAGAGGGCACGAGCTGCGCGCTGTTCCGGCATGAGGGCCGCAACCTGATCCCGACCGATGCGGCCTATGTGCTGGCGGATACGGCAAGAGAAGTGCTCAAGGCCATGGCCGACGGCATCCGCGCCACGCGCGAGGCCGCCGGCTTTTCGGCCGACCAGCTCAAGATCGGCTCGCTCTACTCGCTGACGGTCCAGACCGTGCCCAGGATCGTGATCGGGCTGAAGCTGCGGCGCCCGGAATTGCAGACTGAACTGGTGCTGGGCTCCAATGCGGACCTTCTGCACAAACTCAAGCAGGGCTCTATCGATGCCACCTTGATGGCCGTGCCCGAGCCCGACCCGGAGATCGAGTCGATCCAGCTGTTCGAGGACGATATCTTCTTTGCGGCGCCTGCCGACTCGCCCTACGCCTCCATGCCGGCGGTCGACCTGCGAGCCTGCCGCGACGAGCCGTTCGTGGCGTTGAGCGAGGGCTTCGTCACCTATCACGGCTTTGTCGAGGCCTTCCGTATTGCCCAATTCACGCCAAATGTGGTGATGAAAGTCGGCGATATCTTTTCACTGATGAACCTGGTGGGCGGTGGCATCGGCTACACGCTTCTGCCAGGGCGGGTAAAAGGAGTGTATTCGCGCAACGTGGCGTTCGTGCCACTGGCCGGCGAATACGACATCAAGCAGACCATCGGCCTGAGCTTCCTGCGCCGGCGCGAGCGCGATCCCAACCTGCTGGCGCTGGCCGCGGTGTGCCGCATGGCCATGCGCGACGCGGAGCCATAAGACGCCGAGGCTGGGTCCGGCCGCGCTTCAGGCCTTGCTTCCGGCCAGCGTAATGGTTCTCCGCCCAACGTGATTGTTCGGTGGGCACCGCCTGTTTTAAGGTGGGCACATCAGACAGACGTCAGCCCGGAGATGCGATGACCACCACCAGCACAGGCCGCCAATGGAACACCCGCAGGGAAGCCAAGGCGCGCCGCAAGCAGAACGCCGCCGCCATTGCCCAGGGCAAGCTGGTGCCGACCAGCGATATTGTGCCCTTCCTGGAGGCAGTGCTGCTTTCGGGCGACCGCGTGGTGCTGGAGGGCAACAACCAGAAGCAGGCCGACTTTCTGTCGCGCTCGCTGGCACAGGTCGATCCCGCGCGTGTGAATGCACTCCACATGATCATCCCGAGCGTCAGCCGGGTGGAACACCTGGACCTGTTCGAGCGTGGCATCGCGCGCAAGCTGGATTTCTCGTACGCCGGCGCGCAGAGCATCCGCATCTCGCAGTTCCTGGAGGACGGCCAGCTCGAAGTGGGCGCGATCCACACCTATATCGAGCTTTATGCGCGGCTGTATGTGGACCTGGTCCCCAACGTCGTGCTGATCGCCGGCTACAAGGCCGATCGCGAGGGCAATCTCTACACCGGCCCCAGCACCGAGGACACGCCGGCACTGGTAGAGGCCGCGGCCTTCCGCGACGGGCTGGTCATTGCGCAAGTCAACGAGATCGTCGACAACCCCGCCGGCCTGCCGCGCGTGGACGTGCCCGGCTCCTGGATCGACTACGTGGTGCAGGCCGACAAGCCATTCTTCTGCGAGCCACTGTTTACCCGCGACCCCCGCCTGATCAAGCCGGTCCACGTGCTGATGGCAATGATGGCGATCCGGGGCATCTACGAGCGCCACCAGGTGCAGTCGCTCAACCATGGCATCGGCTTCAACACCGCGGCCATCGAGCTGATCCTGCCCACCTACGGCGAGTCGCTGGGGCTGAAGGGCAAGATCTGCAAGTACTGGACGCTCAACCCGCACCCGACGCTGATCCCCGCCATCGAGACCGGCTGGGTCGAGAGCGTGCACAGCTTTGGCAGCGAACTGGGCATGGAGGCCTATGTCGCCGCGCGCCCGGATGTCTTCTTCACAGGTGCGGACGGTTCGATGCGTTCCAACCGGGCCTTCTGCCAGCTTGCCGGCCAGTATGCGGTGGACCTCTTCATCGGCTCGACCTTGCAGATCGACGGCGACGGCCACTCGTCCACCGTGACGCGCGGGCGGCTGTCGGGCTTTGGCGGCGCGCCCAACATGGGCCACCAGCCCGGCGGGCGGCGGCACCCGACGCCAGCCTGGCTTGACCTGATCGAAACCGACGATCCGCTCGCGCGCGGCCGCAAGCTGGTGGTGCAGATGGTCGAGACCTTCCAGGCGGGCGGCAAGCCCACCTTCGTGGAATCGATGGACGCGGTCGACGTCGCGCGCGAAAGCGGCATGCCGCTCGCCCCGGTGATGATCTACGGCGACGACGTTACCCACGTGCTGACCGAGGAAGGCATCGCCTACCTGTACAAGGCGCAATCGCTGGAAGAGCGGCGCCGGATGATTGCCGCAGTGGCGGGCGTCACGCCGATCGGCATGACGCATGACCCCGCCACGACGCGCCGGATGCGCAGCGACGGCCTCATCGCGCTGCCCGAAGACCTGGGCGTGCAGCGCAGCCAGGCCACGCGCAGCTTGCTGGCGGCCAAGAGCATGGCCGAACTGGTGGACTGGTCCGGCGGGCTGTACGCGCCGCCCGCCCGCTTCCGGAGCTGGTAATGGCGAGCGCAGCAGCAAGGATCCTGCACACGCCGGCGCAGCACCGGCACCAGCCGGTGGCCGCTCCCCGCGCCCAGGCACTCGCTGGCCTTGCGGTCAGCGCGATCGTGGAAGAAGCACGGCTGTCGCCCAAGCCTGGCCTGGTCGACAGCCGTGGTAGCGGCGCACATGCCGACCTGACATTGCCGCTGATGCTGCGCTCGGCGCAGTCGCTGGGCCCGTCGTTCGCGGCCATGGCCGATGCCGGCCTGCAGGCGCCGCGCGTCGGATATGGGCTGCGCGAGCAACTGGGCGCGCTCGGCCGCGAGGCCGAGGCGGTGATGCTGTCCGCCACCGGCGGTGTCAATACGCATCGCGGCGCGATCTGGTGCATCGGCTTGCTGGTCGGCGCCGCGGGACAGCTCGGCGCGGCCGGGCAGCGCGCCAGTGCCGCGGCGATCAGTGCCACGGCGGGTGCCATCGCCGCGCTGCCCGACCGCCACCGGCCGGTGGTTACCGGCAACAAGGGCGAACTCGCCTGCCTGGCGTACGGCGTTGGCGGTGCGCGGGCCCAGGCACGGGCAGGGTTCCCGCACGTGATGCGGCTGGCGCTGCCGGCCCTGCAACGCAGCCGCGCGCGCGGCGACACCGAATCCACGGCACGTCTCAATGCGCTGCTGGCGTTGATGAGCGAGCTGGACGATACCTGCGTGCTGGCGAGGTCGGGGCGCAAGGGCCTGGACTACATGCAGGCCGGCGCCAAGGCGGTGCTCGCCGCCGGTGGCGCGGGCACGGTGGTGGGACGGCGGCAGCTGCGCAACCTGGACACCGGCATGCTGGCGCAGCGCGCCTCGCCGGGCGGCGCGGCGGACTTGCTGGCCGCGACGATCTTCCTCGACCGGCTGTCGCAGGACTCGATGGGCAACAATTCAGGGGACTTTGATGGAACAACTACGATTTGAATTTCCGGCGGGGCAGCCTGCCAGGGCGCGCGTGCTGGTGGGCGTGGTGGGGTCGGGCGACCTCGAGGTTCTGGTCGAGCCCGGCAGCGGCGGCGTGACCACGGTTGAGGTCACCACCTCGGTCAATGGCTATGGCCGTGTCTGGGATGCGCAGCTCGCGCGCGTCTTTGCCGCCGAGCCGCGCGCGTCGATGCAGATCCGCATCCACGATTTCGGCGCCACGCCGGGCGTGGTCGGCATGCGCCTGGCGGAGGCCTTCGAGGCGCTGGGCGACCCGCAACCAGGAGAGGGCGCATGAACACGGCGGAACTGCTGGCGCGCAACAGCTTTATCGAACTGGGGGCACGCGAGCGCGCGCGTGCGCTGCTGGACCCGGGCACCTTCCGCGAACTGGCGGGCCCGTTCGACGGCCTGCAGTCGCCATGGCTGCCGCCCCAGGGTGTGGTGCCGCAGAGCGATGACGGCGTGGTGGTCGCCAAGGGGCGCATCGACGGGATGCCGGTGGTGGTGCTGGCCATCGAAGGCGCCTTCCAGGGAGGCAGCATGGGCGAAGTCGGCGGCGCCAAGATTGCCGGCGCACTCGAACTGGCCGCCGAGGACAACCGCCGCGGCGAACCGACGCGCGCAGTGCTGCTGCTGGAAACCGGCGGCGTGCGCCTGCAGGAAGCCAATCTCGGCCTGGCCGCGATTGCCGAGATCCATGCGGCCATCGTCGACCTGCGCCGCTACCAGCCGGTAGTCGGCGTGATCGCCGGGCAGGTGGGCTGCTTCGGCGGCATGTCGATTGCCGCGGGCCTGTGTACCGCGCTGGTGATGACGCAGGAAGGGCGCCTCGGCCTGAACGGCCCGGCCGTGATCGAGCAGGAGGCGGGCATCGCCGAGTACGACTCGCGTGACCGGCCCTTTATCTGGAGCTTTACCGGCGGCACGCAGCGCGTTGCCACCGGCTTCGCCGATGCGTATGTCGATGACGATTGCGACGCGATGCGCAGGCAGGTCGCCGAACTGTTGCGCGGCCCGGTCGACGGAAGCTATCGCAGTGAGCAATACGCCCAATATCTGGCCGCACTGCAGGCGTACGACGCCAGTGCGCAGCCCACGCCGGCCGATGTGCAGGCGTTGTTGCAACGGGGGACCGACGCATGAACTCACCAACCCAAACCGCTATCGCGCGCGAACCCAGCCGTGGTGAACGCTGGCTGCAGGCACTGGCGCCCGCGGCGCAGGTCCAGCCGGGTCTGCCAGACTCAGTGCTGGTTGCCGACGGCGAACTGGCGGGGACCGCGGTTCGCTGGATCGCCCTGGTGCCTGACGCCGACAGCCGCTTTCCGCGGGCACGTCATGGCGAGGCCGGTCTGCTCGAAGGCTGGTCGCTGGCGCGCGCGGTGCGCGAAGCGATCGAAGCGGACCGCGAATTGCCGGTCAGGCGCGCCATCGTGGCGATCGTCGATACCCCCAGCCAGGCGTACGGCCGGCGCGAAGAAGCGCTCGGCATCCACCAGGCGCTGGCTGGCGCTGTCGCTGCCTATGCCGAGGCGCGGCTGGCCGGCCATCCGGTGGTGGCGCTGATCGTCGGGCGTGCCATGTCGGGAGCCTTCCTCGCGCACGGCTACCAGGCCAACCGCATCATCGCGCTCAATGACGAGGGCGTGCTGGTGCATGCGATGGGCAAGGAGGCCGCCGCCAGGGTCACCATGCGCACAGTCGAGGACCTCGAGGCGCTGGCGTCGACGGTGCCGCCGATGGCCTACGACATCGAAAACTTCGCCACGCTGGGCATCCTGTGGCGGCTGATCGACGTCGAGTCGGCCAGCGCCCCGGTGCCGGCCGATGTGCACCTGGCGCGCGACACCATCCTTTCCGCGCTGGCGGAGATCCGACGCGACCCGACCCACGGACTGTCCGGTCGGCTGGCGGGCGCAAACCGCAAGGCGTCGGCTGCAGTGCGTGACTGCCTGTCGCGGCAATGGCAAGCCTGAACACTGCGACGCCCGCGCCACACGACCTGGTCTGGCTGGGCGATCCGGCCAGCGACCTGGGCCGCGACGGCTTGCCGGAATGGGTCTGCCTGCCAGCGCTGCGCGAGATCCCGCTGGTCGTGCGGCGCGACGGCCGCCGGCCTGGCGCAGTCCCCGTCGGCTTGCGCGGCGGTACGCGCGCGGAACGCTTCGGCACCTGGATCACGCCCGCGGCGATCCGCAAGATCGTCACGCCGATGGACCTGGCCGCGCAGCGTGCCTGGCGGCGGAGGCCGGAGCTGGCGACCCTGCCGGCAATCCTCGCGCTCGAGGCCATCGCCGACTGGCTCGACGCCGCCGGTATCCGGTGGGGCGTGACTGGCAGCGCCGGCTTCTCGCTCGCCTGTCTGCACAACGTGCTGCGTGCCGACAGCGACCTTGACCTCGTCGTGCAGGCCGCACAACCGCTCCCGGCCCCGCATCTGGACCTGCTGGCCGAGCTGCAGCGCGCCGCGCCGGCCAGGCTCGATATACAGGTCGCGACCCCGTTTGGTGGCTTCTCGCTGCTGGAACGCCTGCGCAGCGGCGGCAGGGTGCTGCTGAAGACGGATCACGGCCCGCGGCTGTGCGACGATCCCTGGCAACCCACGGCATGAATGTCCTGCTTACTTTCCCCGGCCAGGGCGCGCAGCGGCCCGGCATGCTGAAGGACCTGCCCGCGCATCCCGCGGTGGCCGCGGTGCTGGCCGAGGCGCAAGACGTGCTGCAGGTGCCGGCGGCGGAGATGGATACGCCGACACGCCTGCAGTCCACGGTATGGACCCAGCTTTGCCTGCTGACGGCAGGCGTGGCCATGGCGCGCTGCCTGGTCGGGCATGACGCCCGCGCCGACGCGGTGGCCGGCCTCTCCATCGGCGCCTATGCGGCGGCGGTGACCGCAGGTGTGCTGGCCTTTGCCGATGCGTTGCGACTAGTGCGCTTGCGCGGGGAGTTGATGGCGCAGGCCTTTCCGCATGGCTATGGCATGACGGCGATCCTCGGCCTGGACCGGAACCGGCTGGAACCGCTGGTGGCGCAGGTCTGCACGCCGCAGCAACCGGTGTACCTGGCCAATTTCAACGCCCCCACGCAGATTGTGATCGCGGGCAAGCTGTCGGCGCTGGCGGAAGTGTCGACGCTGGCGCTAGCGGCTGGCGCGCAGGCCGCCAGGCCGGTCGCCATCCACGTCCCGTCGCACTGTCCGCTGCTGGCAGACGCCGCGCGCTCCCTGGGCGAAGCCATGCAGGGGGTGGCGATGTCGGCGCCTACGTTGCGCTACTTCAGTGCGAGCAAGGCGCGCGAACTGCGCGATCCACGCAAGATCGCTGAGGATCTCGCGCAGAACATGGCGACGCCGGTGCGCTGGCATGAAGCCATGCTGCTGGCCCGAGCCAATGGCGCCAGGCTGGTGGTGGAGGCGCCTCCGGGTGATGTGCTGACACGGCTGGCGCAACCGGTGTTTGCAGATGGCATCGCAATGGCCTGTGACAGAACCCGCGTCGATTCGATCGTGGCGATCATGCGTCGTTGATTCTCCGTTTGGCAATAGCGGATCTGCAAAGCAGCAAACCACCTCGGTGAGGAGTCTCCGCGGTGGAATCATCGCGGATGACTCCACCTGCAAGCTGGGACATGGCGCAAGCGGTTGCGACGCATGGCTTCGCCATTCGTGTACTTTTGCAAGGCCATCACCTGGCGCTTACGAACAACCTGCCAGAGCGTCACCGCTAGTCGATCAGCTTGCCCTGCGCGTCAAAGAACGGATGCGCTGCCCCATAGTCCCCGATCGCTGCCGCATGCGTCACGAGTCCGTGTGCCGGATGCCACCAGTGCAGCAGGTAGCCCGGCGGCTCCATGCGAAAGCACGAGGGCGCCTGCGGGTCCAGGTCCAGCGCCACCTGGTGCGCCGGCCCGGGCGCGGTGATCGCGACCGTGCCACCGAAGCGGCGCGTGATGTGCCGATGCAGATGGCCGCACAGCACGCGTTCCACTTGCGGGTGGCGGCGCACGATGGCTTCGAGCGCGTCGGCGTTGGCCAGGCCCTGCTCGTCCATGTGGCCGATGCCGGTAAAGAACGGCGGATGGTGCAGCAACAGCAGGGTGGGGCGGGCCGGGTCGGCAGACAGTGCGGCTTCCAGCCATGGCAGCGCGCCGGGATCGACGTGCCCGCCGGGCTGGCCCGGCACGGTGCAGTCGAAGGCCACCAGCCGCAGCGGGCCCGCGTCGATGCTGTAGTGCACCGGGTCTTCGCCGCTGCCGGTGGCAAACAGGTAGTCGTGATCGGCAAAGACCCGGCGTAGCGCGCCGCGGCTGTCGTGATTCCCCGGCAGCAACCGCACGGGCATGGATAGCCGCTGCAGGATCTGGCGCAGGAACTGGTATTCGCTTTCGGCGCCGAAGTCGACCAGGTCGCCGGTGACAATCACTGCGTCGGGTTGTTGCGGGGCTGCCAGCAGGGTGTCGATGCAGCGGTGCAGCGCGCCGGCGGTGTCAACCAGCCGGTACGACAGCTTGCCGCCGGCCTTGATGTGGAGGTCGGTGATGTGGGCGACCAGGTAGGGGGCGGTGTTCATGCTGCCAGGGCTTCGGCAAGTGTGATGAGGTGGCCGGTGTCGATGCGCAGGCCGACGCGGTCTCCGGCGTGCCAGTTGTCGCGGCGCGTGGTGTCGACGATGAGCGGCGCGGCGGCGCCGACTTCCACCAGCAGGCGCGTGCAGTTGCCCAGGAACAGGGCCGTGACCACGCTACCGTGCAGATGGGCGTTGTCCGTGTGCACCAGCGCCACGTCTTCGGGGCGGAACATCAGGTCGGCGCGCTGCGCCGGCGCGGATTCGTGCGTCCGGGGCACGACGCCGCCAGGCACGCGCCAGGCGCCGTTCTCGGCAGCGGCGGGCAGGCGGTTCATGGTGCCGATGAAATCCGCCACGAAGGCATTGGCCGGGGCGCGGTAGATATCCTGCGGCGTGCCCGTCTGGGCGATGCGGCCCTTGTCCATTACGATGATGCGGTCGCCCAGCGCCATGGCCTCGGCCTGGTCATGCGTGACATAGACGGCGGTGATGCCCAGGTTGCGCAGCGACTGGTTGATGTCGGCGCGCAGGGCGTCGCGCAGCTTGGCGTCGAGCGCGGTCAGCGGCTCGTCCAGCAGTAGCACGCGCGGCTGCACGGCAATGGCGCGTGCCAGCGCCACGCGCTGGCGCTGGCCGCCCGAGAGCTGGTCCACGCGGCGGTCGGCGAAGGGTTCGAGATGCATCATCGCGAGCATGTCGGCGACCCGCGTGCGGCGCGTGGCGGCGTCCACGCGCCGCACGCGCAGCCCGTAGCCGATGTTCTCGGAGACGGTCATATTGGGGAACAGCGCGTAGCTCTGGAACACCATGCCCACGCCGCGCTGCTCGATCGGCAGCGCGGTCACGCAGGTATCGCCGAACCAGACTTCGCCGCCTGCATCGGGATACTCCAGCCCGGCGATGATGCGCAGCGTGGTGGTCTTGCCGCAGCCGGACGGGCCTAGCAGTACCACGGTTTCCGCGGCGCCGATGTCGAGATCCAGCGGCTGCAGCGCCAGCGTGCCGTCGGCAAACGTCTTGCCGCAATCGCGCAGCCTGATGGTGGTGGGTTCATGCATGACGGGTCTCGGTATGAGGGTTGGCCGGCGTGGCGGCAACAGCAGGGGCGGGCACCGCTTCGGGAACGTACTTGCGGGAACGCGCGCCCAGCGCGCTGAGCGCCTGCATCAGCACCAGCAGCGGAATGATCATGACGAAGAAGACGATGGTGTAGGCCGAGCCGATCTCCAGCCGCATCGAGGCATAGCTGTCGGCCAGGCCTACAGGCAACGTCTGGGTGGTGGGCGTGTGCAGCATCCAGGTGAGGTTGAATTCGCCCACCGACAGCGTGACCACCATGAGCGCGCCGGCCAGGATGCCCTGGCGGCAATTGGGCAGCACCACGGTAAAGAAACGCTGCAGGCGGCTGGCGCCAAGGCTGGCCGCCGCGTCTTCGAGCGTGCGGATATCGATGGCGGCAAGGATGGCCAGCACCGAACGCACCATAAAGGGCAGGGTGAACAGCACATGGCCGATCAGGATAAACAGCCAGCTCGTGCGCAGGGTCTGCCAGGTGCCGTAGAGCAGGATCAGGCCAAGCGCGGTCGCGAGGCCCGGAACGGCCACTGGCAGCATCAGCAGTTCCTCGATCAGCCGGGTGATGCGGTTGCGCCGCAGCGCCATGTAGTACGCGGCCGGCACGCCCAGCACCAGCGTGCAGGCAAGGCAGGCCAGCGCGATCAGCAGCGACAGGAAGATGGTATTGCGATAGAGCGACCAGACTTCCGCGAGCCAGCGCGTGGTCAGGCCGCTTTCCAGGCCGATGAAGATATTGTTGGTCAGGCCAGCCAGCACGGAGAGCACGACCGGCACGGTCATGAAGGCGCAGACTGCTAGTGTGAGCGCCAGTTGCAGCCAGTAGCCGGGGCGGCGATGGGTTGGGGTCATGGGTTGGCTCCTAGGCGGTCGCGGCCACGGCGTCGCCGGAGAACCAGCGTGCGAGCGCCAGCAAGGCCCAGGTGACGGTGCCCAGCAGGATGGACAGCGCAGCGGCCATGCCGAAGTTGGCGTAGTTGGTGAACTCGTTGTAGATGGTGAGCGGCAGCACATCGAGTTGCGTGGCCAGCGTGAAGGCGGTACCGAACGCGCCCATGCTGGTGGCAAAGCAGATCGCGCCGCTGGAGATCATGGCCGGCATCATCGCGGGCAGCATCACGTCGCGCACCACGTGCCAGGGACTGGCGCCCAGCGATCGGGCCGCTTCTTCCAGCGAGGCGTCCAGCTTGTCCACGGCCGCCATCACGGTCAGGATCACGCGCGGGATCGAGAAGTACAGGTAGCCGACGAACAGCCCCGCCAGGCCGTAGGCAAAGGTCCAGCGCTCGCCGGCGACCTTGTCGCCGACCATTGCCAGCAGGCCGTTGCGGCCGCCGAGCATGATGACCATGAAGCCGATCACCACGCCGGGAAACGCCAGCGGAAAGCTCAGCATGGCCACCAGCACGGACTTGCCAGGCACCGCGTTGCGCTGCAGGAAGGTGCCGGCAATGCCGGCAATCACCAGCGTGGCCAGTGTCACGGCGGCCGACAGCAGCACGGTGACCACCAGGCTGTGCAGGTAGCGCGGACTGGAGACCATGGTCCAGTACACGCCCGCGCCTTGCTCGCCGTTGATGCTGACCGCCAGGAGCCGCGCCATCGGCAGGCAGAAGAAGGCCAGGAAGACCACCAGTGCCGGCAAGGCGAACAGGAAGAGGGAGGGGGATCGGTTTGTCATGGCAGCGACGGTGTGATGGGGGGTGGGCGATGGTTTGGGTGAGCCGCCCGGTTGTCTCCCCCTTTGCGGGGAGACAACCATCAGGCGGGTGACACCATCGCCAGTCGTCAGCGCACCTCCTTCAGATACTGCTCGCTGAACGCCTTTTGCACGTCGGCCATCTTGCCGAAGTCCACCGCCTTGGCCCGTGCGTATTCGGTGGCCGGCAGGAAACGCGCCTGTACTTCCTTAGGCACCACGCCGGCGCGCACCGGGCGCAGGTAGGCGTTGGCCCACAGCGCCTGGCCGGCGTCGGACAGCACGAAGTCGAGCACCTTGCGGCCTTCGGCCTCATGCGGCGCCTTGTTGACCAGGCTCATCACGTAGGGAACCACCACTGAGCCCTCCCTGGGGATCACGAAGGCAACGTTGGCGTGATCCTTGTAGCGGGCGCGATAGGCGTTGAAGTCGTAATCGAGCAGGATAGGGATTTCACCGGACAGCACGCGCGCATAAGCGGTCTGCTTGGGCACGATCGGCTGGTTCTTCTGCAGGTCCTTGAAATACTTGAAGGCCGGGCCGAAGTTGTCGAGCGTGCCGCCCATGGCCTGGTTGACCGCGACTGCGCCCACATAGCCTACGAAGGCGCTGGCGGGGTCGAGATAGCCGACCAGGCCCTTGTACTCGGGCTTGAGCAGGTCGGCCCATGACTGCGGCACCGGCTTGCCGCGCAGCGCGTCGACATTGACCATGAAGCCCAGCGTGCCGGAATGAATGGCGAACCAGTTGCCCTGCGGGTCTTTCAGGCCGTGGGGAATGTCGTTCCAGTGGGCGGGCTTGTAGGCGGCGGTGACGCCATCCTTTTTGGCCTGGATGCCGAAGGTCACGCCGTAGTAGACCACGTCGGCCACCGGGCTGGCTTTCTCGGCGACCAGCTGCGCCAGCGACTGGCCGGAGTTCTTGTTGTCCAGCGGCACGGCAACGCCGGTCTTTTCCTTGATGGCGCGGATCTGTGCCGCCCAGTCGGCCCATTCGGGCGGGCAGTTGTAGCAGATCGCGGTCTGGGCGGCCACGCCCTGGCTGAACGCGGCAGCGCTTAGCGCCAGGGCAATCCAGCGCAGCGGGCGGCGCCAGGAAGGAATAGGTTGCATGAGAGGCTCCTTGGTTGAGGACAGGGGGTGGGGAATGCAACATGCGCACGCGGTTACGGTGACGGCGGAGCGGCCACGGTGCCGTTGACGCGCAGTGCGTGCGGCAGCAGCGTGACGCGCGCCAGCGCCGCCGAGGCTCGTCCGCCATCGTGCAGCCAGGCAAGCAGCCGGCCGACGGCGCTGGCGCCGATCTCCGCATTGGGTTGCACGACGGTGGCCAGCGGCGGTTCGACCACGCTGCCCAGCGCGATACCGTCATAGCCCAGCACGGAGATGTCGCGCGGCACGCTCAGGCCGAGGCGCCTGAGGTCGGAGATCACGCCGATGGCCAGCAGGTCATTGGTGCAGAAAAAGGCGGTGGGCGCATCGTTTGCCCGGACCAGCGCGCGGATCTGTTCGGCATTGCTGGCGGTGTGCGATGGCAGGCAGACTGGCGTGGCGGGCCTTAGCCCGTGCGCGCGCATGGCGTCCTGATAGCCGGCAAAGCGCTGGCGCGCGCGGTCCGAGGCGACGAAGGCGCCCGATACCACGGCGATGCGGCGGTGCCCGGCGGCGATCAGGGCCTCCACGCCGGCGCAGGCGCTGCGCCGGTTGTCCACCGATACCGAATGACGCCGGCTGCGCGGTCCGGCCTGGTTGTACGCCAGCACGTAGGGCACGCCCTCGCCGTCGAGTTGATCCAGCACCGTGCTGTGCGCCGCGTCGGCCACGGTCAGCACCATGCCGTCCACGCGATGGCGCAGCAGGTACTCCACACGCTCGCATTCGCGCGCCGGATCGTAGCCGCTTGTGACCAGCATCAGCGAATAGCCGCCCGCCAGCGCCGCTTCCTCGATGCCGTGCCAGCATTCGGCGAACACCGCGTTTTCCAGCGTTGGCAGCATCACGCCGATCATGCGGGTCTGCTGGGCGCGCAGCTTGCTGCCCAGCAGGTTGGGGCGAAAGCTGAGCCGGCGCGCCGCCTCGCGCACGCGCTGCGCCGTGCTGTCGCGGACCAGGTGCGGGCTGCTGAACACGCGCGATGCGGTGGCGAGCGACACCCGCGCGGCTTGCGCCACGTCGATCAGGGTGGCGCCACCTGTCGTGTCAGGCCTGCCCCCCGCTGGATCTTTGCGATTCACGCTTGCAGCTCCGGATGAAAACGTTTTCATTGAAGGTGGAAAAAACGGGGCGTCAAGACATTCCGTCGCTGCACTGCCGCAGAAGGCGGCTGGCGGACGGGTGCCTGCACCCTGTCTGGATGGCATTTTGTTTGGGGTGGATGACAGGGGGATGACATCCGGGTGCAAGGGCCGGATGCCGGCCGCGTAGGAAAAACGCCGCCTACGGAGTGCGCACCGCAGGTCGCGTGTCGCGTACCGTGGTCGGGGCGGGGTACACGTCGTCGCTGGGCGCAATCGGCTGACGCGGCGGTGGCGGGGTCGCCGCGGTATCCCGGGGGACTCCCTCGCAGCCCGCCAGGGCCGCGGCCAGAAGGGCGATGAGGGAGCACTCAGCCAAGCCGCAACGGAAGGCGTGACCGGTGCGGGGGAAGTGCGTGCGGTGCTGCATAAGCGGCCCCAAAGTGGCAATCCTGGATCTAGCTTAGCCTACTGGCACACAACGAAACGCCCCTTCAATGGGTGGTTCAAGCCTGACGTCCCCCCGTATCTATCCTGCAGGTGTATTGGGCCGCGACGGCAAACTCGCAACAAGCCGGGGCAGTGTGTAACGAATCTCCATGTAGTGGCGTACACGCCATATTGAAGTCGGTGCAAGCAGGTAGAATTGCCCCCTCCGTGCAATCGCAACATTCCTATAACAATGAGCCCCCGTCCGTCGCGCCTGCCGTGCATTGACGCCCTGAAAGCAATCAGCTCCCAGTTGATCGTGCTCCATCACCTGGCCTTCTATGGCCCGATGTCCGATACCGCGTATCGGCTGGCCCCGGGGCTGGTGGACTGGCTGTACGACTACGCCCGCATCGCCGTGCAGGTCTTCCTGGTGGTCAGCGGTTTCCTCGCCGCGCGCAGCCTGGCGCCGCATGGCCGGCTGGAGATCAGCCAGCATCCGCTGCTGGTGCTGTGGCGGCGCTACCAGAAGCTGGTGGTGCCCTTTGCCGCGGCGCTGCTGCTCAGCATCGCCGGTGCCGCCCTGGCGCGCCAATGGATGGTGCATGATTCGATCCCCGCGCCGCCCGGCCTGCTGCAGTTCCTGGCGCACGTGACGTTGCTGCATAACGTGCTCGATGTCGACGCGCTCTCGGCCGGGGTCTGGTACGTGGCCATCGACCTGCAGCTGTTTGCGCTGCTGCTGGGCGCGCTGTGGGCCGCGCGCGCCGCGGCGTGCGGGAAAGCGCCGGCGGGTGCCGGGGTCAGCATTGGCATCGTGGCGCTGGTGGCAGTGGCGTCGCTGTTCTGGTTCAACCGCGATGCCGCGTGGGATATCTGGGCGCTGTACTTCTTCGGCGCCTATGGCATGGGGGCGCTGGCCTACTGGGCGTCCAACCCCGGTCGCCCGGTGTTGCCGCTGCTGGTCCTCGGCGCGGTGGCGTTGGCGGCGCTGGCCTTCGATTTCCGGCTGCGCATCGCGGTGGCGCTGGCCACTGCGCTGCTGCTGGCGGTGGCGCGCCGCGGCGGCTGGCTGGAGCGCTGGCCGCGGGCGCGCGCGGTCGGCTTCTTCGGGCGCATTTCCTATTCGGTGTTCCTGGTTCACTTTCCGGTCTGCCTGCTGGTCAACGCGCTGGTGTCGAACCTGGCGCCAGGCCGGCCGGTGCTGAACGCGCTCGGCATGGTTGCAGCATGGGCGCTCAGCAATGTGGCCGGCGCGTTGTTCTATCGCTACATCGAAAGCGCCCGGCCGTTGGCGGCGCTGCGTGCGCTGCTGGGCAACGGCCGCGACCGCGCCAGCCGGCAACGCGTGTAACGTTTGCAGGCACGGCCGTGCAGCGGCGGTACAGCTTCTCCCGGATGGCGCCGTGCCAGCATGGCCGTGCGCGCTTCTTGTTGGTGCTTGTGCACCCGTTATGCCACGCCGCCTGCACGCCATGCGTGCATGCCGCCCGCCCGAACTTGCGTTCGGCGCCACACACATCGGAGCAACACTCGCGTAAACGGCATTGGGCGATGGCACAAAGGTTGCCTAGTATGGAATCGTAAACCTGACCATTTGGTCAGGATTCCATCGGGAACCGAGGGTGCCATGTCCGACCATATCGTCCTGACCTCGCACGCACGCCGCGACAAGCCGGCCGAGCCTATCCACTGGGGCGCCCCCACGGCGGCCGAGCGCGGGCCGGTCATTGCCAGCCTGGCGAATCCGGCGCAGCGCAATGTGATCGGTACTCACGCAGGTGCCTACGCGATCTACCGGGCCCTAGCGGTTGCCGCGGGCGCATTGCAGCGCGACCATCGCACCGACCTGACCGATACCGCGCCGGCGGAGGCCATCGGCCCGCATCCGCAGTGGGGCGACCCGGAGAAAATTGTCTCGCTGGATCCCTGGGGCCACCTGGTTTCCACTGTGTTTGCCGACCGCATCGCGGCCGGCGTGGATATCCGCCCGACCATCGCCGTCACCCGCGCGCATATCAACATGCCGGAGCTGATGTCGGCCATCGCGGCCGGCCGGCTCAAGCCCGACGGCGACATCCTCCATGCCAACGGCGATGTGCGCGTGACCAAGGCTGCGGTCGATCCGGTCTGGTACCTGCCCGGGCTGGCGGCCCGTTTCGGCATCAAGGAAAGCGTGCTGCGCCGCAGCCTGTTCGAGCAGACCGGCGGCATGTTCCCGGAACTGGTGACGCGGCCGGACCTGAAGGTGTTCCTGCCGCCCATCGGCGGCATGACGCTGTATTTCTTCGGCGACGTGAGCCAGCTGGGCAAGCCCGAAACCCGCGTGGCCTGCCGCGTGCACGATGAATGCAACGGATCGGATGTGTTCGGGTCAGACATCTGTACCTGCCGGCCGTATCTGGCACATGGCATCGAGGTGTGCATCGAGATGGCGCAGCAGGGCGGTGTCGGGCTGGTGGTCTACAACCGCAAGGAGGGCCGCGCGCTGGGCGAGGTGACCAAGTTCCTGGTCTACAACGCACGCAAGCGGCAGGTGGGCGGCGACCGTGCCGAGACTTACTTTGCCCGCACCGAATGCGTGGCAGGCGTGCAGGACATGCGTTTCCAGGAGCTGATGCCGGATGTGTTCCACTGGTTGGGCATCCGCCGCATCGACCGCTGGGCGTCGATGAGCAACATGAAGCATGGCGCGCTGGTGGCGCAGGGCATCGAGGTGGTCGAGCAGGTGGCCATCCCCGAGACCCTGATTCCCGCCGACGCCCGTGTCGAGATCGATGCCAAGGTGGCCGCGGGCTACTTTACGCACTACACGCCGCCGGATGCGAACGAACTGGCCCTGGCAAAGGGCAGGGGGTTGAACGAATGACGATGTTTCCCGAGGATGGCAAGCCCGGCATGGACCGCCAGGGCACAGGTAACGAGATGCGGCCGGGTGCCGGCTGGCTGAGCCCGGTGCCGGAAGGGCATCCCGCTTCGGCGCTGCTGTGTGCCGAGGCGGTGCGCACGCATTGCGCGGCGGTCACCGAGCACGTGGCCAGCGGCGCGTCCGAACTTTTCACCTGGCATCCGGACCGCGTGCATGCCATTGCCGACTATGTCGCCAGCACCATCCGCCAGCGCTATCCGGACCTGCAGGTGCCGTACCACAGCCGCTGGCGCCATTTTGAAAGCGCCGGCGTCGACCAGCGCGCGGACCGCTGGCAGGTGCTGTGCGAGCGTGCCGCGCTGAGCGGGCCCGAGCACCGCGAGGAGCGCGCCCGCATCGGCATCGACCTGGTGATTCCAAGCGTGTTGCTCGATGCCGGTGCCGGCCCTGACTGGCGTTACCGCGATCCGGCCAGCGACCTGGTGCTGACGCGCTCGGAAGGGCTGGGCGTGGCCAGTTTCGACCTGTTCGCGCGCGGCGGCTTCTCGGCCGCGCCGGGCGATCCGCTGCGCGCGGACGCCGAGCGGCTGCAGCGCATCGATGCCGACAGCATCGCCCACGCCTTCCAGGTCGCGCAGCACAACCCGCTGGTGGGGCTGGAAGGCCGCGCCGGCCTGCTGCGCCGCCTGGGCGAGGTGATGGAGGCGACCCCGGCGCTGTTCGGCCGGCCGGCGCGGCTGGGCAACCTGTACGACTACCTGAAGGCGCATGCGGTCAACGGGCAGCTCGACGCCAGCTTCCTGCTGCGCACGCTGCTGGTCGGCCTGGGGCCGGTATGGCCGGGGCGGATCATTGTCGAAGGCGTGTCGCTGGGCGACTGCTGGCGGCATCCGGCCGCGCCGGGCGGGCTGGTGCCGTTCCACAAGCTCACGCAATGGCTGACCTATTCGCTGCTGGAGCCGCTGGAGGACGCCGGCCTGACCGTGACCGGGCTGGACGCGCTGACGGGCCTGCCCGAATACCGCAACGGCGGCCTGCTCTACGACTTCGAGCTGATGGTGCCGCGCGACCCCGGCTTTGCCGCCGTGCCGCATGCGGTGGATGAGCCCGTGATCGTCGAATGGCGCGCGCTGACCGTGACCGGCCTGGACCTGGTGGCCGACGGCGTGCGCCAGGCGCTTGGCTTGCAGGAAGAAAATTTCCCGCTGGCGCGCGTGCTCGAAGGCGGCACCTGGGCGGCGGGGCGCCGCATTGCCGCCAAGCGGCGCCCGGGTGGCGCGCCGCCGTTCGCCATCATCAGCGACGGCACCGTGTTCTGAGCAAGTCGGCCGCCAGGCGGCCGACGTTGCCGGCAGGCATTGCATGTGAAACCTGGCATCAGGAGCGTCACCATGAACGACATGTCCGCTGTTCCCGCTGTTGATACATTCGATGCCGATGCTGCCGGCCTGGCCGGCGTGCTGGTCGTCGACCACCCGCTGGTGCAGCACAAGGTCACCCTGGTGCGCAGCGAGGACACCACTACCGACAACTTCCGCCGGCTGGTGCGTGAAATCAGCCAGTTGCTGACCTACGAAGCCACGCGCGACCTGGCCATGGAGACGGTCGCCATCCGCACGCCGATCGCGCCGATGCAGTCGCGGGTGCTGTCGGGCAAGAAGCTGTGCCTGGTGTCGATCCTGCGCGCCGGCAACGGCTTTATCGACGGCATGCTGGAGCTGCTGCCGGCGGCGCGCGTCGGGCATATCGGCCTGTACCGCGACCCCGAGACGCTGGAGCCGATCGAGTACTACTTCAAGATGCCGGAAGACATCCAGGAGCGCATGGTGATCGTGGTGGACCCGATGCTGGCCACCGGCAACTCGGCCATCGCCGCGCTGAACCGCCTGAAAGAGGCCGGCGTCACCACCATGAAGTACGTGTGCCTGATCGCCTCGCGCCCGGGGCTGCGCGCGCTGCGCGCGGCGCACCCTGAGGTCGGCATCGTCACCGCGGCCATCGACGACACGCTCAACGAGCACGGCTATATCGTGCCCGGGCTGGGCGACGCCGGCGACCGCCTCTACGGCACGCGCTGATGGACACGCAGGCCAGCGCCGCGGCGCGGCGCCCGCTGCCCGCGTGCGATGCGCCGGGCGGGCGCATCCGGCAGGAGAACCAGGCCATGATCCTGCGCGCGGCCGAGCATGTCTTTGCGCGCGCGGGCTTTGCCGGCGCCACCATGGCCGAGATCGCGGTGCGCGCCGGGGTGCCCAAGTCCAACCTGCATTACTACTTCCGCACCAAGCAGGCGCTGTACCGCGCCGTGCTGGCGCATACGCTGCAGCTGTGGCTGTCGGAGACCGACATCATCCGCGCCGAGCTGCCGCCGCAGGTGGCGCTGGAACAATACATCCGCGCCAAGATGCGGCTGTCGGCCAGTCATCCGGATGCATCGCGCGTATTTGCCAATGAGCTGCTGCACGGCGCGCATGAGATCGGCGAGGTCCTGCGGCAGGTGCTGCGCGAACTGGTGTCGCGCAAGGCCGCGGTGGTGCAGCAGTGGATCGACCGCGGCCAGATGGCGCCGGTCGACCCCCAGCACCTGTTCTTCACGATCTGGGCGGCCACGCAGACCTATGCGGATTTCGAGTCGCAGGTATGCGCGGTGCTCGGCGTCAGCCAGCTGGAGCAGCAGGACTATGCGCAGGCCACCGAGCACCTGGTGGCGCTGCTGCTGCGCGGCTGCGGACTCGACCCCGAGCCCGCGGCGCGCGACCGGCGCGCATGACGCCGTGGCGCCGGAGCCGGCGCCGTGAGAACATCGCCGTGCCTCCTGCCTGAGAGACCTCCATGCTCGACCTGATCCTGCGGCACTGCAACCTGCCCGACGGGCGCACCGACATCGATATCGGCATTGCCGCGGGCCGCATCGCCGCGGTTGAGCCGGCACTGGCCGCGCGCGCCGCCGACGAGATCGATGCGGCCGGCCACCTGGTGACGCCGCCGTTCGTCGATACGCACTTCCATATGGACGCAACGCTGTCGTACGGGCTGCCGCGCGTGAACCAGTCGGGCACGCTGCTCGAAGGCATCGCGCTGTGGGGCGAGCTCAAGCCGATGCTGACGCAGGAAGCGCTGGTCGAGCGCGCGCTGGCCTATTGCGACTGGGCGGTGGCGCGCGGGCTGCTGGCGATCCGCTCGCATGTGGACGTGTGCGATCCGCGGCTGCTGGCGGTGGAGGCGCTGCTGCACGTGCGCGAGCGCGTGCGTCCCTACCTGGACCTGCAGCTGGTGGCGTTCCCGCAGGACGGCGTGCTGCGCGCGCCCGGCGCGCTGGACAACCTGAAGCGCGCGCTGGACATGGGCGTCGACGTGGTCGGCGGGATCCCGCATTTCGAGCGCACCATGGCGCAGGGCGCCGAATCGGTGCGGCTGTTGTGCGAGCTGGCGGCGGACCGCGGCCTGCGTGTCGACATGCACTGCGACGAGAGCGACGACCCGCTGTCGCGCCATATCGAGACGCTGGCCAGCGAGACCGTGCGGCTCGGCCTGCAGGGCAGGGTGGCGGGCTCGCACCTGACCTCGATGCATTCGATGGACAACTACTACGTGTCCAAGCTGATTCCGCTGATGCGCGAGGCCGGTGTGGCGGCGATCGCCAATCCGCTGATCAACATCACGCTGCAGGGGCGGCACGATACCTATCCCCGGCGCCGGGGCATGACGCGGGTGCCGGAATTGCTGGCGGCCGGCGTGCCGGTGGCGTTCGGCCACGATTGCGTGATGGATCCGTGGTACAGCCTGGGCTCCGGCGACATGCTGGAAGTGGCGCAAATGGGGCTGCACGTTGCGCAGATGACCGGGCAGGAGGCCATGCGCGCCTGCTTCGCCGCGGTGACCGCCACGCCCGCGCAGATCCTGGGGCTGGATGGCTACGGCGTGGCGCCTGGCTGCCGCGCCGACCTGGTGCTGCTGCAGGCGCGCGACCCGGTGGAGGCAATCCGCCTGCGCGCCACGCGGCTGCGGGTGCTGCGTGCCGGCAAGACTATCGCCAGCATGCCCCCGGCGATGGCCGCGCTGGACCTGCCTGGCCGGCCGGCGCAGGTGGATTTCCTGCGGCGCGGCGGCGGGCAATAAGAATCACAAATTTTTTGTGTCAGGGTGTTGACAGTTCCTGACGCGCTCGGCATAATTTCGTTCTTCGCATCGCAGCAGCAATGCAGCGAAACGAAGCCCAGATGGCGGAATTGGTAGACGCACTAGGTTCAGGTCCTAGCGGTGGCAACACTGTGGAGGTTCGAGTCCTCTTCTGGGCACCAATATTTGGAAAGGCTCGCGCAAGCGAGCCTTTCTTCGTTTCAGCCCGGCCTGAATGATCGAGTCCTTTCCGGGCGCCGCCATTCGATACCGAAGCAGCGGCCTCGGTTATCTGGAAATAACCCGCAGCGATGCGGGTTTTTTTTCGTCCTTCGTTTTCCGTGCTGGTTCCACGGTCGGCCTGGTTCAGCCGGTTGCCACCCCTTCCTCACGCTGTGCCTCGCGCACGCAATTGCGCCCTTCGGCCTTGGCGCGGTACATGGCAGCGTCGGCCGCGCCGAACAGCCGCTGCCAGTGACGCTCGCCGCCGCGCCCGATGGCCACGCCGAAGCTGGCGGTGACGCACAGCTGGGTGCTGCCCGACAGGTAGACCGGGCGCGACGCGATTTCCGCGCGCAGGGTTTCGGCCAGCGCGGCCGCCTCGCCCGGCCTGCCGTGCGGCAGCAGCAGCGCGAACTCCTCGCCGCCGAAGCGTGCCAGCACGCCTTCGGGCGGCACCAGTGCGCGCATCATCGCAGCGATGTCGCGCAGCACCTGGTCGCCGGCGGCATGGCCATGGCGGTCGTTGATCTGCTTGAAGCGGTCCACGTCGATCAGCACCAGGCTGGCGCTGTCGTGTGCCGCGTACTGCGCGGCCACCAGCTCCAGCGCGCGCCGGTTCAGCAGCCCGGTCAGGCTGTCGGTGCGCGCCTGGTGTTCCAGTTGTTCGGTCAGCGAGGCGCGCTCGCGCAGCTTGCGGCGCAGGATCTCGATGGCATCGAACAGGCGCCGCATCTCCGCCGCGGGCCTGGCGGACGCCGCTGGCGCAGCGTACTGCGGGTGGTCGCGCGCCTCGGCCAGGCCGATCACTTCGTCGCCGGCGCGCAGCAGCGGCAGGAACACCGAGCGCTGCATGAACACCAGCACGTAGCCCAGCACGGCAAGGATCAGCGCCGACGTGCCGCACGCGGCCGTCAGTTCGCGCAGCGCCTGCGCGCGCGTCGCGGTGAAATGCGCGACCACCTCGTCCAGGAATACGCTGCGCAGCCGCTCCAGCGGCTCCAGCGTGCGCACATAGCGGTTGGTCAGCTCCGTCGGCGTCATCGAGTAATGGCCCGACACGCGGCCCTGCGCAAGCAGGCTGTCGATCATCGACAGGGCCTGGCCGAAAAACTGGTGGCCGGCGTCGGCGTATGCCTGCTCCAGCGCGGGCACGGCGCCGAACATGTTGTGCGCCGGCCCCGCCAGCTGCCATAGCTCCAGCAGCCGGCCGCGCGAGCGCGTGGCATCCACCAGGCTCTGCACCGGCATCGGCTGGCGCGCCGCCACGGGCGCCATGATCTGCGAGGCGATGCGCCCGCCATACTCGCGCAGGTCGCCCAGCATTCTGCCGGTCAGCGCCGGCGCCGCCAGGCCGTCGTCGCAGGCGGACAGTTCGCGCACCTGCCAGGCGATGGCCGGCTGCAGCGCGTCCACGACCTCGAACATGCTTTCGATGGCATGGCGGATCTCGTCCATGTCACGGTCCTGGCGCGGGCGCCCGGCGAGTTCGTCGATCTCGGCCCGCGCCCGCGCCAGGCGTTCGCGCACGCGCTCGACCATCAGCGGCGGCAGGTGGTGGTTGTGCAGGCCGAAGGGTGCCGGCGGCGGCGCGGCCAGGCGCGCCAGCGCGGCATCGCTGCGGGCGCGGAAGGCTTGCAGGCGTTCGCGCGCGGGAGTGTTGGGCGAGGGTGGCTCTCCCAGCACGCTGTTGGCCGGTCCGCGTTCCGCGGACAGCACGTTGGCGGCCTCGAGCAGCTCGCGGTACGCCGAGATGTCATACAGGTTCTGCCGCGCCGAGGTGAAGTCGCCATACGAGCGGGCCATCACCAGCGCGGCGAGCACCAGGGTGCAGAGCCCGCCGACCGCCGTGGCGATCGCCAGCTTGCGCTTCAGGCTGCGGCTGCGTCCGGCCGGCGGTGCCATGCCCCCGGGTTCGGACTCATGCCGGCGCGCACGTTGCCACAAGGCCATAAGGTTTGCTCCCGGCGGCAGCTTGCCGGGCGATGTCTGCAAGATTTGTCATTACCGCCATTATTGACGAAAAGGCGCAGCGGCCAGGCCGAATTTGCTCACTGACAGGGTCGTACGGGGCGCGCGCGGCCGAACATTACCGGCTAACGCTGGCAGGGCATTTGACCTATGCTCAAGCTCATCGGGCAGGCACATATAACGTCCGAAGGTGGTTGCCATGACTACGGTCTTGTCATCGAGAGAAAGGGAGGCGGGGACTTGCCCCGGGTGGCACGCATGTGCCGCGCACCACGGCATGGTCCTGCATCACCTGCAGTACAGCGTCATCCTGGCCATGCTGATGTGTGCACTGGCCCATGCAGATGACGCCGTTCCGGAAAGCCAGGGCGTCTCCGGCTGGGACCAGCCGCTGCAGGCGCAAGCCGGGCAGCCCGCCATGGCCGACGTGCCCGATCTGCTGGTTGCCGACACCGCTGCTCCTGCCTGGTCCGCCACGCCCGCCGAGCCCGTCACCGTCGAGTATGCCGCGCCGTCGCAGTCGTCCCCATCCGCGTTAACGCTCGCCTTAGGCCCCGGGCCCGATGACGATGCTCCCGGCCTTGCCGCGGTCGACCGTGAAACTGCCGCCATGGCCGAACGCCCGCGCCGGGTGTCGCTGCACCTGGACGACATCACCAGCGCAGGCGGTTTTGCCGACAGTCGCGTGCGCACCATGGCGCTGGCGGTCGATGCCGTGGTGCCGCGCGCAGGCGGGCTGACCATCCAGCCGCGCTTGCAGCTGGCCTACCAGCCTGGCATGTCCCCCGTCTCCGGCATGCCGATGCAAGCCATGCCCGGCGACGCCAGCGCCGCCGGTATCGGCGTGCGCCTGTACGGCGCGCAGCCGACGCGGCTGGCCGGCATCTATCCCTTTGTCGAGGCAGACTGGTGGCAGGACAGCCGCAAGCAGGTCATCAACATCAACGGCACCAAGATCGATGCCGACCTGCTGCGCGGGCTGTTCTCCTTCAACATCGGCGCGCATGGCAATACGTCGACCGGCATGAAGCTGTGGTTCAAGGTGAGGGCGGGGCGCAACCCGGGCGGAACGGTCGGCGCGCGCTATCGGTGGTAGTGGGGAGGGTGGCGCCAGATGCGAGCGCCGCAATGAAAAAAGGGCTTCCGTTTCCGGAAGCCCTTTTTCTTTCTGCATAGGTGGCGCGGCTGGCAGGATTCGAACCCACGACCCCTTGGTTCGTAGCCAAGTACTCTATCCAACTGAGCTACAGCCGCACACGAGAGGCGCCATTGTAGCGCAATTTCTGGTTTGCGCAAGCCCCCCGCCAAAAATCTTCAAGTGGCCCCGATGCCCGCGCCCGGTGTTACGCCGCGGCGTTCGACCAGATGCCGTCCGTTTCCTGCGCCTTGCCGTCATCGCGCAGCTTGAGCAGGTGCGCCAGCAGCGATCGCTGCGCAACCGGATGCATGCGCGGCGGCACATCGTCGTAGACGCGCAGCAGCAGCTCGCCGATCGGTGCCGGACCCAGTTCGCGCAGCGCGGCAGCGACCTTGGCCTCGCGCTGCAGCCGGTGCCGGACCAGGATGCGGATGGCGTCCTGCGGGCGCGCGATCAGGAAGCCATGGCCCGGCGCCAGCCAGTCGAGGTCTTCGTCCTGCAGCGCTGCGAGCGAGTCCAGGTAGGCGCGCATGTCGCCATCGGGCGGGCCGATGACGACGGTCGAGCCCTGCATCACGTGGTCGCCGGTGAAGAGTGTCTTTTCTTCTTCCAGCAGGTAGCAGAGATGGTTCGAGGCGTGGCCCGGTGTGTGGCACACGCGCAGGGTGCAGTCCTCGGTGATGGCAAGGCGCTCGCCGTGGTCCAGTTCGCGCTGTGGCTCGAAGCTGAGGTCCTGCCACTGGCCGGCTGGCGCGGCACGCCCGAGCACCGTGGCGCCGGTGGCGGCCTGCAGCGCGGCGGCAGCGGGCGAGTGGTCCAGGTGGGTATGCGTGGCGAGGATCCAGCGGATCGGGCCGGGTGCGGCAGCAAGGATGGCGCGCACATGCTCGCCATCGTCGGGGCCCGGATCGATCACGGCCCATTCATTGCGCGCACCGCCGCCTACCAGGTAGGTGTTGGTGCCCGGGCCCGTCATCACGCTGCCGTTGTTGGCGGTCACGCGCCAGACGCGCTCGGACAGCCGTACCGGCACGCCCGGTGCCAGCTCATAACGGCCGTGCGTGTTGCCGTCGGGATCGATGCGGCCGATCTCGGCGTAGCACGGCTCGTTGGGCATCACCGGGCGCACGCCGGCTGCGCCGGTGGCCAGCCGCGGCATGATGCAGGCAATGCCGCGCAACTGCGAGTAATAGGCGAAGCAGGCTGCGGCGCTTTCAAACTGCGCGATCGAGCTCAGCGTGCGGCGCGTGACGTGCATCAGCGGCAGGCCGCTGGCGGGATCGGCGGCCTCGCCGGGGCGGACCCAGCGGTGCTCCACGATCTCGGTGCCGTCGGGCACGGCCATCTGGCCTTCGGGGGCGATGGCGACAAAGAAGCGGGTATCGAAACGCTTGGGCAGGCCGGGCGGCGTCAGCCAGTAGCTGTGATAGGCGAGCCGGTCGGCCGCCAGGTGCAGGCCCAGTTGCTCGCAAGCGTGGGCCAGGCCGGGGCCGCCGCGCTGCACTGCCTCGCGCAGCAGCGCCTGGCGGGCGGTGTCGAGCTGGTGCGGCGAATGCGGGCGCCCGTCGCGGTCGCAGGCAAACAGCAGGCCGGCCTCTTCATAGCATTCGCGCAAGGCGGCCAGGTAGAAGTCCAGGCCGCTGGCCGGCAGGCCCAGGCGTTCGCTGGCAAGGGCGTCGTCCAGGCCGTGGGCATGCGCGTGCAGGGCTTTGTCCTGCGCGTCGAGCGTGCCGCCAGGGAAGACGTAGGCGCCGCTGCTGCGGTCGTTGGCGCGTTCGACGCGGCGTACCAGCAGCACTTCCATGCCGGCCGGCGCATCGCGTACGACGAGCAGGCTGGCGGCGGTGCGCAGCAGGGGGGCAGGGGTGGCAGGGCGGTTGCCGCTTGTCTCTGTGGTTGTCATTGTGTCGGCATCATGGTTGTGCTGGCGGCACGCACCTGGCCGGAACCCGGGGCGCTGCCGCGTGCCATAGTTTAGCCGCGTTCAAGGATTCGCTATCGGCGGGGCATTGCCCGGCTGCCCGGGCGCGCCGGCTTTGGCTTTTCCGGCCAGAGGCAGTAACCTGATAGCTCCGCTTCACTTTTTGGGGTGCCCGTTGCCGGCGCCCTCCTTCTGAGGAGGTCCGCGTGATCCGAGCTTCTTGCCTGTGCCTGCCGCTGGTGTGCCTGCTGGCCGCCTGCGAAACGCCGCCGCAGATGGCACCGCGCCCGGTGCCCCCGGCCACCACCCGCATCACCGTCGATCCACAAGCCGCATCCAGGGCCGCGTCCACGGCCTGCGAGCCGGCCGTGGCGGAAGCCCTCAAGCGCCGCTACCCGCAGCCTGGCAGCGTGATGCTGATGGCCGACCGCGAGCAGTACTACCTGCGCCCCAATGCGCAAACCTCGGTCAATGGCGAAGGCGTGTTCGAGCCTGACGACAGTTCGTCGGCGATCGGCTTCCACTATGCCTGCCTGTACAACGCGCGGACGGGCAAGGTCGATGATGTGCAGATGCGCTATTGATCCTGCCGATCTGCCGCATTGCATGGCCTGCGTAGAAAATTCCAGGTCTCATTCAATAATTGTTGCGCGAAACGAATGTAATCGCGCGTCCCCATTTCCTTGACCAACCGGTCGACCGGCCTTTAGCATAGCCACGCGTATTTGCGAAGTTCGCATATAGAACTGTAGTTCTAATAGCGTAACTTTGGCCGAAACTGGAGACAAGGAAGCTATGAGCAAGATTGCCGGGTTCTTCACCGAACTCATGCGCCGGTACCTGCCGGATCCCTTCGTATTTGCCATCGGCCTGACCTTGCTGACGATGGCGCTGGCGGTGACGGTGCAAGGGCAGGCAGCGCCGGCCGTGATCGCCAGCTGGGACAAGGGGTTCTGGAACCTGCTGGCATTTACCACGCAGATGGCGGTGATCCTGGCGATGGGCTACGTGCTGGCCACCGCGCCGTTCACTGACCGCATGCTCGACCGCATCGTCAGCGCCGTGCACTCGCCGCGCACCGCGGTGATCGTCGCCACGCTGGTGGGCGGCATCGGCAGCTACCTGAACTGGGGCTTCGGGCTGGTGATCGGCGGCATCATCGCCAGGAAGCTGGCGCTGAAGGTCCGTGGCGTGCATTACCCGCTCATCATCGCCGCCGCGTACAGCGGCTTCACCCTGTACGGGCTGGGCCTGTCGGCCAGCATCCCGGTGCTGATCTCCACCCCGGGCCACCCGATGGAAAAGCTGATGGGCGTGATCCCGCTGTCTGAAACCATCTTCTCCACGCCGATGCTGCTGACCAGCCTGGCGGTGATCGTCACGCTGCCGCTGCTCAATGCCTGGCTGCATCCGCGCAACCCGGCCGATGTGGTGGAGATCCGCCGCGACCAGGAACCCGCCAAGGCCGAGGCCGGCTCGGCCCACAGCATGGGCGGCGAGAACACCCTGGCCGCGCGCCTGAACAACAGCCGTATCCTGAGCCTGGCCATCGGCCTGTGCGGCATGGCCTACGCGGTCATCTACTTCACGCAGGGCGGCTCGCTCGACCTGAACCTGATCAACTTCCTGATCCTGTTCGCGGGCGTGCTGCTGCTGGGCACGCCGGTCAACTACGTGGCCAAGCTGAACGAAGGCATCAAGACCATTTCCGGCATCATCCTGCAGTATCCGTTCTATGCAGGCATCATGGCGATCATGGCCGGCTCGGGGCTGGTGGATACCATCTCGCGCGTGTTCGTGGAGATCGCCACACCGCAGACGCTGCCGTTCTGGGGGCTGCTCAGCTCGTTCGTGATCAACTTCTTCGCGCCGTCGGGCGGCGGCCACTGGATGATCCAGGGCCCGTTCATGGTCGATGCGGCCAAGGCCATCAACAGCTCGGTCAGCCAGACCTCGATGTCGGTGATGCTCGGCAATGCCTGGAACGACCTGGTGCAGCCGTTCTGGATATTGCCGGCGCTGGCGCTGTCCAGGCTGAACCTGAAGGACGTGATGGGCTACACCGTGATCATGATGTTCTGGGTGGGCCTGATCTACATTGCCGCGCTGCTGCTGTGGGGCGCGCAGATTGCCTGACATTGACCCGCGGCCAGCGCGCCGCTGACAGGAGGACTGCCATGCCGTACCTGATCGAAACCGTCGACAAGCCCAATCTCCAGCACGTGCGCCAGGCCACCCGCGCCAGCCACCTGGATTACCTGGAAGCCAACAAGGCGCTGCTGCTGGCTTGCGGCGCCAAGCTCAACGACGATGGCTCGGATGCCGGCGGCGGCATCTATATCGTCGATGTCGACACCCGCGACGCGGCACAGCAATTCATCGACGCCGATCCGTTCACCGAGGCGGGTTTGTTTGCCGAGGTGCGCATCGTGCGCTGGCGCAAGGCCTATCTCGACGGCGTGCGCCATCTTTGACGAGGCAGCCCGCGCTGCCTCCATCCCACCGTACCCCCAGACAAGGAGACCCCATGTTGTTCATGGCCGAAATGACCGTCAAGATTCCCGCATCGCTCGATCCACAACTGGTGGAGCAGCTCAAGGCCGACGAGAAGGCCATGTCGCAGCGCCTGCAGCGCGAAGGCAAGTGGCGCCACCTGTGGCGCGTGGTGGGCCAGTACGCCAACGTCAGCATCTTCGATGTCGGCGACAACGACGAACTGCACACGCTGCTGACCACGCTGCCGCTGTACCCGTACATGGAGATCAAGGTCACGCCGCTGGCGCAACACGGTTCGGCCATCGCGCCGAACTGAGCGCCCGCCACCCAGCCCCCTGATCCTGAGCCAAACGCCATGCCATACGCCGACCTCGCCAACGTCCGACTGCATTACCGCCTCGATGGCGCCGAGCACTTGCCGGTGCTGGTGCTGTCCAATTCGCTGGGCACCAGCTTCAGCATGTGGGAGCCGCAGGTGGCGGCCTTCAGCCAGCACTTCCGCGTGCTGCGCTATGACACGCGCGGCCATGGCGAGTCGTCGGTGCCGGCGGGTCCGTACAGCATCGCGCAGCTCGGCGGCGACGTGATCGCGCTGCTCGATCGCCTTGGCATCGGCCAGGCCAGTTTCTGCGGTTTGTCGATGGGTGGCATCACTGGCATGTGGCTGGCCCTGAACCATGGCCCGCGCCTGCGCAAGCTGGTGTTGTGCAATACCGCCGCCTATATCGGCCCGCCGGAGAACTGGACCAACCGCGCCGCTGCGGTCGGGCGCGACGGCGTGGCATCGATCGCGGCCGCGGTGGTCGACAAATGGCTCACCCCGCCGTACGCGGCCGCGCATCCGGGGCTGGTGGCATCGCTGCGCGCCATGCTCGGGGCCACCCCGGCCGCGGGCTATGCGGCCAACTGCCTGGCCGTGCGCGATGCCGACCTGCGCGCGCAAATCGAAAGGATCGCCACGCCGACGCTGGTCGTCGCGGGTTCAGGCGACCTGCCCACGCCGCCGCGCGATGGCGTGTTCCTGGCGCAGACGATCCCGGGCGCCCACTATGTCGAGCTGGAGGCCGCACATATCTCCAACCTGGAGCAGGCCGAGGCGTTCAGCAAGGTGGTGCTGGATTTCCTGACGCGCTGAGGCTTTGAGGCGGAAAGGCCCACCCATGCGTGCGGCTTTCATCACCCCTGATAGTGCTTTATGATTCACCCCTGACCGATGCCGCCGGCGTTCGGTGCGCTTGCCCTCGCTTCCCGGCTTCAGAGGAATTGACAGGTCACCGGCGCGCGGGACAAGATGCGCACGGAATAGATGCGCCTTCGGGAAGACATGCCGGCAGTCATAGCCGCAACACCCGAAAAGCCGCAAAAACATTGGGAAAACGGGGTCATGAAGCCATCCTTGCGTCAACTGGCGAGCGCGGTCACGCTCGCCGTCATGCTGTCCGGCTGTGCGTCCGCGCCGGATCACGGAACCAGCCCGGCAGTCGCCGAGCAACCGCCGTCCGACCAGGCCATGAAGGCCTTGTCCGCCGAGGTCTTCACCTTCGCCTATCCGATGGTGCTGATGGACGTGACGCGCGAGCTGATGACGCTGCGCACGCCGGTCAATACCTTCCACCACAAGCGCACCTTCCCGGACGCCAGCTTCACCGACGTGGTCAGCCCCAACGCCGACACGCTGTATTCGTCGGCCTGGCTCGACCTGTCCAGGGAGCCGGTCATCCTGTCGGTGCCCGATACGCACGGGCGCTACTACCTGATGCCGCTGATGGATGCGTGGACCAATGTGTTCGCGTCGCCGGGCAAGCGCACCACCGGCACCCGCCGCGGCAACTTCGCCATCACCGGGCCTGACTGGCGCGGCACGCTGCCCAAGGGCATGCAGGAGATCCGCTCGCCCACGTCGATGGTCTGGCTGATCGGCCGTACGCAGGCCAATGGCAAGCAGGACTTCCCGGCGGTGCACCGGCTGCAGGACCAGTACCGGCTGACGCCGCTGTCGGCCTGGGGTGGCGGGCGGCGCGTGGCGGAGAAGGCCGCGCCGCGGCCCACGGCCATCGACCCTGAAAGCTCGCCCGTGGAGCAGGTGGCGGCAATGGATGCACAGGCTTTCTTCACGCGCTTTGCCGCCTTGCTGCCGGCCAATCCGCCGGCGCCCGCCGATGCCGCCATGGTCGACAAGCTCCGCCGCATGGGCATCACCCCGGGGGTGCCGTTCAAGACCACGGTGATGGAGCCCTCCACCGCGCGCGCGGTGCAGGAGGGAGCCACCGCTGCGCTGGCTGCGATCGTGCAGGGTGCGCGCAAGGGCAATGCCGATGCCGGCAACGGCTGGGTCATGCATCGCGACCTGGGCACCTATGGCACCAGCTACGGCCGCCGCGCGGTGACCGCGTGGGTGGGCCTGGGTGCCAACCTGCCCGAAGACGCGATCTATGCCTCCACCCGCACGGATGCCAACGGCAAGCCGCTGCAGGGCGGGGCGCGCTATGTGCTGCATTTCGACAAGGACCAGTTGCCGCCGGCGCGCGCGTTCTGGTCGCTGACGCTGTACAACGACCGGCAGGCGTTCATTCCCAACCCGATCCAGCGCTACGCCGTGGGCAGCCGCGACCGCCTGCGCTACAACCGCGACGGCTCGCTCGATATCTATATCCAGCACGAGCGCCCGGCCGGCGCCAAGGCAGCGAACTGGCTGCCGGCGCCGCCCGATGGCCTGAACATGATGCTGCGCGCGTACTGGCCGGAGCAGGTGCTGCTGGACGGCACCTGGATGCCGCCGGCGGTGATGCAGGTGGACTGACGAGGCCGCGAGCAAGGACAAAGGCCGCATGCCTGCCAGGGCATGCGGCCTTTGTCATTTCTTGCCAGCGCAATTGCCGCTGCGCCGTCTCAGTGCGCGTGCGTGGCGCAAGCCGTGCAGGCGCCGCTGGCGTGGGGCACTGCCGCACCGGTGGCGCCTGCAGGCTTGCTGACGCGCTTCCATGTCGTTGCGCCTCGCGCCGACAGCCGTGCGCGCAGCGCGCGGGCCGCGCTGACCATATTGGCCAGCGCTGCTTCGGTCTCCTCCCAGCCGCGCGTCTTCAGGCCGCAGTCCGGGTTGACCCACAGCCGCTGCGGCGGCACCACCTCGCAGGCGCGGTCGAGCAGCCGCTCCATGGCCTGCACCGACGGCACGCGCGGCGAGTGGATGTCGTAGACGCCCGGCCCGATCTCGTTCGGGTAGTCGAAGTCGCCGAAGCCTTCCAGCAGTTCCATTGCCGAGCGCGAGGTCTCGATGGTGATCACGTCCGCGTCCATGGCCGCGATGGCGGGCAGGATATCGTTGAACTCGGCATAGCACATATGCGTGTGGATCTGGGTCTGGTCCTGCACGCCGCTGGCCGACAGGCGGAAGGCGGTGACGGCCCAGTCCAGGTAGGCATCCCAGTCGGCACGGCGCAGCGGCAGGCCTTCACGCAGCGCGGGTTCGTCGATCTGGATCACGCGGATGCCGGCCTGCTCCAGGTCGCACACTTCGTCGCGGATGGCCAGGGCCAGCTGGCGCGCGGTGGTGGCACGTGGCTGGTCGTCGCGCACGAAGGACCACTGCAGCATGGTGATGGGGCCGGTGAGCATGCCCTTCATCGGCCGCTCGGTCAGCGATTGCGCATAGCGGGCGGTATCGACCGTCATCGGCTCGGGCCGGTACACGTCGCCGTAGATCACCGGCGGCTTGACGCAGCGCGAGCCATAGCTCTGCACCCAGCCGTTCTCGGTAAAGCCGTAGCCGCACAGTTGCTCGCCGAAGTACTCGACCATGTCGTTGCGCTCGGCTTCGCCGTGCACCAGCACGTCCAGGCCCAGTGCTTCCTGCTTGCGCACGGCCACGGCGATCTCGGCACGGATGCGCTCCAGGTATTCGAGCGCGCCGATCTCGCCGCGCTTGAACGCGGCGCGGGTCTGGCGGATGGCGGCGGTCTGCGGGAACGAGCCGATCGTGGTGGTCGGCAACAGCGGCAGCTGCAGCGCCTGGCGCTGGCGCTCGATGCGCTCGGCAAAGGGGCTGGCGCGGTCGGCCATGCCGGCGCTCACGGCTGCCAGCCGCTGCTGCACCCGCGGGTTGACCACCCGGCGCGAGGCGCGGCGCGAGGCCTGCGCGGCGTCGGATGCTGCCAGCGCTTCGGCGACCACGGCGTCGCCTTGATTCAACGCGCGGGCCAGCACGGACAGCTCGTCGAGCTTTTCGGTGGCGAAGGCGAGCCACGACTTCAGCTCGGCATCGAGGCGCACTTCATGCGCGAGCGACACCGGCACATGCAGCAGCGAGCACGACGGTGCCAGCCACAGGCGCTCGCCCAGCGCGGCCTGCACCGGGCGCAGCGTGTCCAGCACGCGGCGCAGGTCGGTGCGCCAGATATTGCGGCCGTCGATCACGCCCAGCGACAGCACGGCGTGCGCGGGCAGCGCGGCCTGCCATGCGGCCAGTTGTTCCGGCGCCCGCACCAGGTCGATATGGAAGCCATCGACCGGCAGGGCGGCGGCGCGCTGCGCATGGTCGGCGGCGGTGTCGAAATAGGTGGCCAGCAGCAGCTTGGGGCCGGCTTCGCGCAAGGCAGCGTAGGCGGTGTCGAATGCGTCGAGCCAGGCCGGCTCCAGCTCCAGGCACAAGGCCGGCTCGTCGATCTGCACCCATTCGATGCCGCGCGCCTTGAGCTGGCCGAGGATGCGGCGATAGCCCTGCAGCAGTTGCGGCAGCAGGGTCAGGTGGTCGAAGCCCGCCACATGGCTCTTGGACAGCCACAGGTAGGTGACCGGCCCGATCAGCACCGGGCGGGCGCGCAGGCCAAGCGCCAGCGCCTCATCGGCTTCCTCGAAGAACCAGGCCGGGCCGCCGTCGAAAGTGGTCTCGGCGTCCAGCTCGGGGACCAGGTAGTGGTAGTTGGTGTCGAACCACTTGGTCATTTCCATGGCCGGCTGCTCGCGGTTGCCGCGTGCCAGCTCGAAGTACTGCGTCAGCGTGAGCCGGGCCGGATCGAAGCCGAAGCGGCGCGGCAGCGCGCCCAGCAGCGCGGTCAGGCTCAGCATCTGGTCGTAGTAGGCGAAGTCGCCGGTGGCGACCGTGTCCAGGCCGCGGTCGGCCTGCAGCTGCCAGTGGCGGCGGCGCAGTTGCGCGGCCACGTCGCGCAGCTCGGCTTCGGTGCGATCGCCGCGCCAGAACGCTTCTTGCGCAAATTTCAGTTCGCGGCGTTCGCCGATGCGGGGAAAGCCGAGGATATGGGTGCGTGCCATGGAGGTTGCTCCGGAAGATGTCTGGCGCACAGTGTCGGTTTGCCCGTAAAATGAATCAAGCGACAAGTTTTAAACAACATATGAATGAGTTTCATATCAAGATAGGCGGGCAACAGGTTGGGGGCGCCGCATGATCGAAGTCCGCCATTTGCGCTCGCTGGTGGCGATTGCCGAGTCCGGCAAGCTGGCCACCGCGGCCGAGCGCGTGCATGTCAGCCAGTCAGCGCTGTCGCACCAGATCAAGGCGATCGAATCGCACTACGGCCTGCCGCTGTTCGACCGCACGCGCCAGGGGCTGCGCTTCACGCCGGCGGGCGAACGCCTGCTGGCGCTGGCGCGCGAGGTGCTGGCCGCGGTCAGCGCGGCCGACCGCGATATCGAACGGCTCAAGGGCGACACCCGCGGCGAGCTGCGCGTGGTGCTGGAATGCCATACCTGCTTTGACTGGCTGATGCCGGTGATGGATGAGTTCCGCCGCCGCTGGCCGGAGGTGGAGGTGGACCTGGTGGCGGGCTTCCACGCCGACCCGATCGCGCTGCTCAGCGACGGCCGCGCCGACATGGTGATCGGCTCGCAGCCGGCGGCCCGACGCGGGCTGGAGGTGGCGCCGCTGTTCCGCTTCGAGATCCTGGCGGTGATCGCCAATGAACACCGGCTGCGCAACAAGCGCCGCATCGAAGCCGGGGACCTGGCCGGCGAAACGCTGATTACTTATCCGGTGCCAGAGCAGCGCATCGACCTGATCCGCGAGGTGCTGGAGCCCGCGGGCATCCACCTGGAACGGCGCACGGCGGAACTGACGGTAGCGGTGCTGCAGCTGGTAGCCAGCCGCCGCGGCGTGGCGGCGCTGCCCAACTGGGGGGTGAAGAACTACGTCGACCACGACTACGTGCTGGCCAAGCGCATCGGTGCCAGAGGCTTGTGGAGCGAGCTCTATGCCACGGTGCCGGCGGCGATGGCGCGCAGGCCCTACGTGGCGGACTTTGTCTCGATCGTGCGCGATACGTGCGCGGCGCAGCTCGATGGGATCGAGTTGCTGCCGCAGGCTGCTTAGGCGCGGTTCACGCGGACAGGGCCAGGGCCGGCTCACTGTCAGTGCGGCGCATGGCGGCGCGCGGCGCCGGCTCGGCCACGGCGTCGCTGTCCGGGTCATCCACGTCGGCAAACAGCAGTTCCACGTCGAAACCATTGTCGAGGCGGCGCAGGAACAGCCACAGCAGGCCGGCATCCTCCGCCGTCAGGGTGGCATGCAGCACGGCCTGCCGGGCGGCGTCGAAGCTGAGTTGCGCCGGCGCCAGGCCGGTACGGCGCGCATTGGCCAGCACCCATTCCATGGTGCCGAACGGGTCGGTGGTTTCGAGTCGCAGCGAGAGGCGCAGGGTGGGGAGGGTGGCGGCTGGCATGTGTCGTTTCCGGCAGGTCGTTCGATAAAGTAAATTTACCAGCCGCTGCGCAAAATTGGCTTCTATATTTTCTCCACTATGGCTTGTATTGGAGAATAACTATCCTTTTGTGGCAGAATTTACGGACGATTCTTTTTTGTGAGCTATTGTGATGGCACAGCCGCCCAAACTCGACGACACCGACCGGCGCATCCTGCGTGAACTGCGGCGCGATGGCCGCTTGTCCAATGCGAAGCTGGCCGAGCAAGTCGGCTTGTCGGCCACGCCCTGCTGGAACCGCGTGCGCGCGCTGGAAGAAAGCGGGGTGATCGAAGGCTACGCCGCGCTGCTGAACCAGAAGGCGCTGGGCTTGCCCGATACCGTGCTGATCGAGGTTACGCTCGAGCGGCACGACGACGACATGCTGTACCGCTTCGGCAAGGCGCTGGCGGAACTGCCTGAAGTGATGGAGGCGCACTTGCTGACCGGCGAATATGACTACCTGATCAAGGTCGCGGTGGCGGGGACCCTGGGCTATGAGGAGTTCCTGCGGCACAAGCTATACAAGCTGCCTGGCCTGCGCCACAGCCGCTCGACCTTTGTGCTGCGCACGCTCAAGCGCGAGCCTTCGGTCGAGCCCTGAGCAGCTTGTCAGGCCGTCCTGAGCACCTCGGCGGTGGTATTGCGCAGCGCGCGCATAGCCTCGTTGCATTGCTGCGGCGTGGTCGGATGTACCAGTAGCGCCCAGCGGCCATGCTGCACGGCCTCACGCACCGGCGTTATCACCAGTTGATGGTCCGGTCGTGCGGTCACCAGCCCCGCCAGCAGCATGCCGAACACCATGCCCAGGAAGAGGGCCGCCCCGACTGCGAATCCCGGGCTGTCCATGACGGCCTCGACTCCCTGCCGGTGCAGGATGCCGACAATGGCCAGCCCGATCACCGCGCCCAGCGTACCCATCATCAGGTGCGAGCGCACCGCGGTGCGCGCGATGGCGTCGTTCTCGGGCTCCAGCTTGCGGCCGAAGTGCGCTTCGTATGGATGCACCAGCCGCACCTGCCCGCGCCGGAGATGGGCCTCATGGCAGACCCGTTCGGCGGCGTCGTTGGCTGCCGACCTGGTGTCGAACAGTGCTGCGATCTTGGTACTGGCTTGCTCAGCGTTCAAGGGATTACCGGTCATGGCCTGCTCCTGCTGGGGCCGAGGGCCGCCGTCAGGTGATGCGCGCTGCGCTTTTTGTCGCCTGGAACGGCTCCGGCGATGTGCTGTAAACCGAGTCTACCGACCCGCTTGAAGCGGCTGCATAAGGGGATTGCGCGTACTGCTGTAGGACTTCGCCGACGGCCGTCCCGCCCCGCCACGGCGGGGAATCCGAGCGCGAAGGTGCAATTCCGCTCATAATGTCGGCGGTGCCGGGCCGCGCCCCCGCCTTTTGACCAAGAATTCCGGTATGAATGACACAGAAATTGAGCTGATCGACTCGGCGCGCCTGCCGACGCGATTCGGCGACTTTACGGCGCACGCCTTCAAGGGCGCCGATTCAGGCATTGAACACCTGGCGCTCAGCGTGGGCGATGTGACGGGCGATGGCGTCCTGATCCGCATGCATTCCGAATGCCTGACCGGCGACGTCTTCGGTTCCTGCCGGTGCGACTGCGGTCCGCAGCTCGAGCTCGCCATGGAAAAGATTGCCGCCGAAGGCCGCGGCATCCTGCTGTACCTGCGCGGGCATGAAGGCCGCGGCATTGGCCTGGCCGAGAAGATCCGCGCCTATCGCCTGCAAGACGGCGGGCTCGACACGGTCGACGCCAACCTGGCCCTGGGCCAGGCGATCGACGCACGCAACTACGCCTTCGCCGCCGACCTGCTGCACCAGTGGGGCGTCAAGTCCGTGCGCCTGATGAGCAACAATCCGCTCAAGGCCGCAGCGCTCGAGAAGGCCGGCATCACGGTCACCGAGCAGTTGCGCCACATCGTGCCGTCCAACGCCGAGAACGAGAAGTACCTGGCTACCAAGCGCACGCGCATGGGGCACCTGCTCGACTGATCGCGCTTGAGCGCTGCAGGCGGCCGCCGCGCTGCCTGGACCGGCCCGCTGCCAGGAATCCTGGGGCGGGCCTTTTCTTATGCCCGGCGATCGCGCGAAGAACCGTACTTACCCTTGGTTAGTTGCTCGTGGAAACTATTGCTCATAGAATCTATTGGCCGCCTGATCACCCGTTCCCATGTCCAACACTGCCAGCACCACCGATTCCATCCTGGAATTCATGTCGTTTCGCCTGAACCGCCTTTGCGAAATGACCAAGAGTTCCGCCTCCGGCTTTTACGAGCGCGAGTTCGGCATCGGCCTGCGGGAGTTGCGTGTGCTGCGTTTTGCCGGGCTGGAGCCGGGCCTGACGCTGACGCGCCTGATCGAACTGGTGTTGCTGGAGAAAACGGTGACTTCCAAGCTGGTCACCGCGCTGGCAAAGCGGGGCCTGCTGCGCCGTGAAGTCGGCGAGGCCGACGCCAGGCAGTTGAACCTTTACCTGACCGCGGCGGGCGAAGCACTGGTCGCACGGACGTACCAGCGCGGCGACATGCTGGAGAAGATGTTCCTTTCCGTGCTGACGGAAGCGGAGGTGCAGACGCTGGACCGCTGCATCGACAAGCTGACCGCGGCCTTGATCGAGCACCAGCAGGGCGCGGATGCGCAGGCGGGCTAGCCCCGCGGGCGGCAATCCCTCAAACAAGACAAGGCAAGGAGACAGCATGTCATTGAAGACCTATCCGGAATCCTCGCGCCCCTGGCGCCGCCTGGCATGCATGGCGCTGTGCGCGGCCAGTCTGCCGGCCTGGAGCCAGAGCACCGGCAGCACCGCCGGGAGTGCGGCCGCCCCGGCAGCCGCGGCGCCGACCCTGGTCGCCGCGCTGGACAGCGACCCGAACCGCCTGGGCTGGATGCAGGGCTTCCCGCCGCCGCCGGACAAGCTGATCACGCATACGCCGGGCGCCGACAGGTTTCCGCGCAATCGCTGGCTGTTCTCGCATGTCCGGGAACTGGTGCCGACCGCGTCCGTCTGGCGCGGCGCCGGCCCGGCCAGCGCGCTGCCGCGTGCGGAACGGGATATCAGCTCGGTGCAGTTCACCGATGCGGACGGCAGCCGCCGCACCTTCGACGAGATGCTGGCGCTGACCTACACCGACGGCATCCTGGTGATGCACAAGGGCAAGGTCATCTATGAGCGCTATTTCGGCGCGCTTGACGGGCATACGCCCCATATCGCCATGTCGGTCACAAAGTCATTCGTCGGCACGCTGGCCGCGATGCTCGCGGCCGACGGCAAGCTCGACCCGGCGGCACCGGTGACGCGCTACCTGCCCGAACTGGCTGGCACGGCCTATGGCGACGCCACGGTGCGGCAGGTCATGGACATGACCATCGGCGTGCGCTACTCCGAGGACTATGCCAATCCCAAGGCAGAGGTGTGGGACTACGCGCGTGCGGGCGGCATGCTGGCCCGCCCGGCGGGCTACAGCGGCCCGGGGACGTTCTACGACTTCCTGAAGACCCTGCAGAAGGAAGGCGACCACAATGCGGTGTTTGCCTACAAGACGGTCAATGCCGAGGTGCTGGCGTGGATCGTGCGCAGGGCCTCGGGCCAGTCGCTGGCCAGGCTGCTCTCGGAGCGGATCTGGCAACCGATGGGCGCGGAGCAGGATGCGTACTTCACCGTGGACAGCATCGGCACGGAGTCGGGCGGCGGCGGGCTGAACACCACGCTGCGCGACCTCGCGCGCTTTGGCGAGACCATCCGCGGCAACGGGCGTTTCAACGGCAAGCAGATCATTCCGGCCTCGGTCGTGGCGGATATCCGCAGCGGCGGCGACCGGGACCAGTTTGCCAGGTCGGCCAGCGCGCCGGTGCTGCCGGGCTGGAGCTATCGCGACATGTGGTGGGTCTCGCACGACAGCCACGGCATGTTCCAGGCCGCCGGCATCCATGGCCAGCGCATCTATATCGACCCTAAGGCCGAGCTGACCATCGTGCGATACGCGTCGCACCCCGTGGCCGGCAACGCGGCCAACAATCCGATCACGTTCCGTGCTTTCCGGGCGCTGGCGGAAACGCTGATGCGATAGGGGGATGGCCCCGGGGCGGCGTGGGCAGCGTCGCCCCGGCAATACCGGTTTCTACTTTTCAGCGGCCGGCTGACCGGCCGCCGCGGCATTGCGCGGCGCCACTTCCGCGGTGATGCGCTCGCCGTGGTCGCGCTGCGCGACCTTCAGGTCATAGTCCAGCTGCAGGTTCAGCCACGACTGCGCATCGCCGCCAAAATAGCGCGCCAGGCGCAGGGCGGTGTCCGGCGTGATGCCACGTTGCTCGCGGACGATGTCGTTGATGCGCGCCGCGGTCACGCGCAGCGCGAGGGCCAGGGCGTTGGCGCTCATGTTGAGCGGTACCAGGAAATCCTCACGCAGGATTTCGCCCGGGTGGATGGGACGCATGCCGTCCTTGAAGCGAACCATGTCTGTCTTCCTCAGTGATAGTCGATGATCTCAACGGCCGCGGGGCCGTCGTGGGTCCAGATGAAGCAGATTCGCCACTGTTCGTTGATGCGGATGCTGTAGCGGCCTTTGCGGTCGCCCGTCAGCAACTGCAGGCGATTGCCCGGTGGGGAGCGCAGGAACTCCAGCGTCGACGCTCTCTGCAGCAGCCGCAGCTTGCGTTCGGCCACGGCGCGGATATTGCCGAAGCGTGGTACACAGCGGCCCGCGAACAGTTCAGCCGTGTCCGAACATCTGAATGACTGGATCATATCGTATATCGGTAATCGATAAATAGCAATGCAGCGAAAGTCAGGCATTGGCCTGGCGCGAACGTCCATGAAAACCGCTCGCCTCTCGCGCCGCACCGTCACTTGTCTGATTCCGGGCGAGGTGATCGATACCAATTCTTTTCCAACCTGATAGACTGTATGGATGTACAGTGGTCGGGCAGCTTCCCGTCACCTCCTTAACGTCCTGATTCGAAAAGAGAAATCGTGTCGAGCAAGCAGCTAATCCGCATTCGCGGCGCCCGCCAGCACAACCTCAAGAATGTCGATCTCGACCTGCGCCCCGGCGAGATGACCGTGGTGACCGGGCCGTCCGGCTCGGGCAAGTCCAGCCTGGTGTTCGACACGCTCTATGCCGAAGGCCAGCGCCGCTACGTCGAGACCTTCAGCGCCTACGCCCGCCAGTTCCTTGACCGGATGGACCGGCCCCAGGTGGAGCGCGTGGACGGGGTGCCGCCTGCCATCGCCATCGACCAGACCAACCCGGTGCGCAGCTCGCGTTCGACGGTGGGCACGATGACGGAGCTGAACGACCACCTGAAACTGCTCTACGCGCGCGCGGCGGAGCTGTTCGACAAGCAGACCGCGCTGCCGGTGCGCCATGACTCGCCCGAAACCATCTACGCCGAGCTGCTGGCGCGCACGGCCGAGGGCCAGCCGCATCACGATGCGCGGCTCGTGGTGACCTTTCCGGTCGAGCTGCCCGAGTCCGCCACGGATGAGGAGGTCCAGCAGTGGCTGTCCGTCAGCGGCTATACGCGCGTGCAGGCGCAGCGCGTGGTGCAGTCGCCCACCGGCGCACGCAAGCTGCTCGATGTGGTGGCGGACCGCTTCCGCATCGGCAATGCCGAGAAGGTGCGCGTGGTGGAGGCGATCGAAGCTTCGCTCAAGCGCGGCGGCGGCCGCGTCAACATCTATGTGCTGGCTGACGGCGACGAGGGCCCCGTATGGCGCTTTTCCACCGGCCTGCACAGCCCGGACAGCGACCTGCGCTATGCGGACCCGCAGCCGGCGCTGTTCTCGTTCAACTCCGCCTACGGCGCCTGCGAGACCTGCCGCGGCTTCGGCCGCGTGATCGGTGTCGATCTTGGCCTGGTGATCCCCGACGCGCGCAAGACGCTGCGCGGGGGCGCGATCAAGCCGATGCAGACCCCGGCCTGGAAGGAGTGCCAGGACGACCTGATGCGCTACGCCGGCAAGGCCGGCATTCCGCGCGACACCCCCTGGGCGGAGATGACCGAGGCCGAGCGCCACTGGGTCATCCATGGCTCGCCGGACTGGACCGGCCAGTGGAACAAGCACTGGTACGGCGTGATGCGGTTCTTCAACTACCTGGAGTCGAAGGCCTACAAGATGCACATCCGCGTGCTGCTGTCGAAGTACCGCAGCTACACGCCGTGCGAAACCTGCGGCGGCGCACGCCTGAAGACCGAGTCGCTGCTGTGGCGCCTGGGCTCGAAGGACAATGCCGACGCCGTGCTGGCGCCACCGCGCCGCTTCCTGCCGCGCGGGGTGGACTGGGACCGCATCCGGCTGGAGGCGCTGCCCGGCCTGACCGTGCATGACCTGATGCTGCTGCCGATCGAGCGCATCCGCCGTTTCTTCGACGAGCTGACCCTGCCCAGCGCGATGCTGGACGATGCCCTCAAGCTGCTGCTGGCCGAGGTGCGCACGCGCCTGAAATACCTGTGCGACGTGGGTTTGGGCTACCTGACGCTGGACCGCCAGAGCCGCACGCTGTCCGGCGGCGAGGTGCAGCGCATCAACCTGACCACGGCGCTGGGCACCTCGCTGGTCAACACCTTGTTCGTGCTGGACGAGCCCAGCATCGGCCTGCACCCGCGCGACCTGAACCGCATTGTCGAGGCCATGCACCGGCTGCGCGATGCGGGCAACACGCTGGTGGTGGTGGAGCATGATCCGTCCGTGATGCTGGCTGCCGACCGCCTGATCGACATGGGCCCAGGCCCCGGCGAGCGTGGTGGCAATATCATCTTCGACGGCACGCCGGCCGATATCCGCAATGCCGGCACGCTTACCGGCGAATACCTGGGCGGGCGCCGCCGCGTGGCCGATGCCTCGCACTGGCAGCGCCGGCCGGTGGATGCCACGCTGCCGCGCATCGTGCTGGCAGGCGCCACCGAGCACAATCTGCAGGACGTCACGGTAGAGATCCCGCTGCAGCGGCTGGTGTGCGTGACCGGCGTGTCGGGTTCGGGCAAGTCCACGCTGCTGCAGGACGTGCTGCATCCGGCCATGGCGCGGCACTTCGGCAAGGCCACCGAGTCGCCGGGCGCGTTCCGCAAGCTGACCGGCGCGGACCTGGTCGACGATGTGGTCTTTGTCGACCAGTCGCCGATCGGCAAGACCGCGCGTTCCAACCCGGCCAGCTACGTGGGCGCGTTCGACGAGATCCGCAAGATCTTCGCCAAGGCGCCGATGGCGCTGCAGCGCAGCTACACCGCGGGCACCTTCAGCTTCAACTCGGGCGACGGGCGTTGCCCGACCTGCGGCGGCTCGGGCTTCGAGCATGTCGAGATGCAGTTCCTGAGCGATGTCTACCTGCGCTGCCCGGACTGCGACGGCACCCGCTATCGCCCCGAAGTGCTGGAAGTGAAGATCGAGCGTGCCGCGCCCGGCCAGCCGCCGCGCTTGCTGAGCATTGCCGACGTGCTGGAGCTGACCGTCAGCGAAGCGGCCGCCTGCTTTGCCGCCGACCCCGCGGTGCTGCGCGTGCTGCAGCCCATCGTCGATGTCGGCCTGGAATACATGAAGCTGGGCCAGCCGGTGCCGACGCTGTCGGGCGGCGAGGCGCAGCGCCTGAAGCTGGCCGGCTTCCTTGCCGAAGCGGCGCAGGCCACGCCGTCGCGGACCCGGCCCAGCGCCATCCCGCGCCGGCTGTTCATGTTCGACGAGCCGACCACGGGCCTGCACTTCGACGATATCGCCAAGCTGATGCGCGCCTTCGGCAAGCTGCTGGACGGCGGCCATTCGCTGATCGTGATCGAGCACAACCTGGACGTGATCCGCGCCGCGGACTGGCTGGTCGACCTTGGCCCCGAGGGCGGCGATGCCGGCGGGCGCGTGGTCTGCACCGGCACCCCGGAAGACGTGAAGCGCTGCGCCGAATCGCATACCGGCCAGGCGCTGATCCACTATGACGCGGCGCTCGGCGAAGCCGGCACGCTTGCCGCCGAGCGCGCCGAGATCGAAGGCGTGCCGCTGCAGGCCGCGCTGCAGGCACGGCGCGCGCGCCGCGAGGTCGAGGGCGAGGACGTGGTGCGCATCGTCAATGCGCATGAGCACAACCTGAAGGCGCTCAACGTCGATATTCCGCACGGCAAGTTCAACGTGGTCACCGGTGTGTCCGGATCGGGCAAGTCGACGCTGGCCTTCGACATCCTGTTCCACGAAGGCCAGCGCCGCTACCTGGAGTCGCTCAATGCCTATGCGCGTTCCATCGTGCAGCCGGCGGGCCGGCCCGAGGTGGATGCGGTCTACGGCATCCCACCCACGGTGGCGATCGAGCAACGCCTGTCGCGCGGCGGCCGCAAGAGCACGGTGGCGACCACCTCCGAGGTCTGGCACTTCCTGCGCCTGCTGTATGTCAAGCTGGGCATCCAGCATTGCGTGCATGACGGCGCGCCGGTGACCTCGCAGAGCCCGGAGTCCATCGCCGCCCAGCTGCTGCGCGACCATCGCGGCCAGCACGTGGGACTGCTGGCGCCGCTGGTGGTCAACCGCAAGGGGGTCTATACCGACCTGGCCAAGTGGGCCAAGGCGCGCGGCAATACGCACCTGCGTGTCGATGGCGAATTCCTGCCGGTCGACCCGTGGCCGCGGCTGGACCGCTTCCGCGAGCACACCATCGAGCTGCCGGTAGGCGACCTGGTGGTGTCGGCCGAGAACGAGGCCGAGCTGCGCGCGCTGCTGGCGCAGACGCTTGAGGCCGGCAAGGGCGTGATGCACCTGCTGGCGCCGCTGGACGGCCTGCACCACGCCATGCACAACGGCGGCACCGCGCATGTGGGTGAGATCAAGGTGTTCTCGACCAAGCGCGCCTGCCCGGTGTGCGGCACCAGCTACCCTGAGCTGGATCCGCGCATGTTCTCGTACAACAGCAAGCACGGCTGGTGCACCACCTGCGTGGGCACCGGGCTGGCACTGACGCGCGAGCAGCGCGCGGCGTTCGACGATACCGTGCTGGTGGAAGACAACCGCGGCCGCGAGCAGAGCCTGCCGTCGGAAGAGCAGGAGCCCGAAGGCGTGGTCGACACGCCGTGCCCGGACTGCCACGGCACGCGCCTGAACCTGGTCGCGCGCGCGGTGACCTTCGACGAGAACGCCATCGTCGACGTGGCGCAGTGGACCGTGTCCGATACCCGCCGCTGGGTCGACGGCCTGCACCTCACGGGGCGCGATGCCGAGATCGCCCGCGATGTCATCAGCGAGATCGGCAGCCGCCTGCAGTTCCTGGAGGAAGTGGGGCTGGGCTACCTGAGCCTGGACCGTGCCGCGCCCAGCCTGTCTGGCGGCGAGGCCCAGCGCATCCGCCTGGCCGCGCAGCTGGGCAGCAACCTGCAGGGCGTCTGCTACGTGCTGGACGAGCCCACCATCGGCCTGCATCCGCGCGACAACCAGATCCTGCTGGACGCGCTGCGCAAGCTCGGCGACAAGGGCAATACGCTGGTGGTGGTCGAGCATGATGAAGATACCATCCGCCGTGCCGACCACATCATCGATATCGGCCCCGGTGCGGGCAAGCGCGGCGGCACGCTGGTGGCGCAGGGCGGCGTGGCCGACCTGTCGGCGGCGCCGGACTCCACCACCGGGCAGTTCCTGGCGCACCCGATCATCCATCCGCTGCAGGCCAGGCGCAAGGTGAAGCCCGGTGCCGCCGGCAAGCCCGCCGATCCGCCGGAATGGCTGACCGTGCACGGCGCGTCGCTGCATAACCTGCGCAAGGTGACGGCGCGCATTCCGCTGTCGCGGCTGGTGGCCATTACCGGCGTGTCCGGTTCGGGTAAGTCCACGCTGGCGCGCGATGTGCTGATGACCAACCTGCTCGACGCGGTGGGCCGCTCGGTGCTGTCGTCGCCGGCGACCCGGCGCGCGCGCAATGCTGCGAAGGATGAGGCCAAGGCAGCCAAGTCAAGTACCAGGAAGCCGCTCAAGGTCGAGCACAACTGGCATGGCTGCGACGCCGTCACCGGCTGGGAATCGATCGACCGCGTGCTGGAGGTGGACCAGACCCCGATCGGCAAGACGCCGCGCTCATGCCCGGCCACCTATATCGGCGTGTGGGACACCATTCGCAGGCTCTTTGCCGATACGCTGGAAGCGCGCGCGCGCGGCTACACGGCGTCGCGTTTCTCGTTCAATACCGGCGACGGGCGCTGCCCGGCATGCGAAGGGCAGGGCGTGCGCACCATCGGCATGAGCTTCCTGCCGGACGTGAAGGTGCCGTGCGATGTCTGCCACGGCCAGCGCTTCAACCCCGAGACCCTGGCGGTCACCTGGCGCGGCAAGAATATCGGTGACGTGCTGACGATGGAGATCGACGAGGCGGTGGAGTTCTTCTCGGCCATGTCGAACATCGCCCATCCGCTGCAACTGATGAAGGACGTGGGCCTGGGCTACCTGACGCTGGGCCAGCCGTCGCCAACACTGTCCGGCGGCGAGGCTCAGCGCATCAAGCTGGTGACTGAACTGAGCAAGGTGCGCGACGACATCACGCGCCGCGGCCAGAAGGCGCCGCATACGCTGTACGTGCTGGACGAGCCCACCGTGGGCCTGCACATGGCCGACGTGGCGCGCCTGATCCGCGTGCTGCACCGGCTCACGGACGGCGGGCACAGCGTGGTGGTGATCGAGCATGACCTCGACGTGATTGCCGAGGCCGACTGGATCATCGACCTTGGCCCCGAAGGCGGCGCGGGCGGCGGCGCCATCGTCGGCGCGGCCGATCCAGAGGCCTTGTCGCGCAACGCGGCCAGCCATACCGGCGCGGCACTGGTGCCGGTGCTGGCGCGGGGCAATGCCGAGGCCGGGAAAGTGGGCATCGCGTAAGGGTGAGTGGCGCATGAATCGGGGCGGCGAAGGGCGTACGGGCACGTCTTTCGCTTGACCATGGCTACTGGCGCGCACATCGCGTGCAAACGGAGGTAATCATGAAGCATATCCACCCCAGCCGACTTCTTGCAGCGGTGGCCCTGGCCGCTGCCGCAATCCCCGCCCTGGCGCAGGCGCCAGGCACGCCGCGCGGCACCTATGACCCGTATTCGCAAGGCGCGCGCAGCACTGACAAGTTCGACCCGTACAGCCAGGGTGCCAACGCACCCACCCGGACCGACCTGGCACCCGCGCCAGAGGCCCAGCCTTCGACCGTGCCGGCGCAGCCTGGCGTGCCTGGCACGACCATGCAGCGCACCCCGGATCCATACATGGAGGGCGCACGTTGGGAAACCCCCGACCTGGGCCGCCGCATCGGCAAGCCGAACGAGTTCCTGGATGGCGCCTGAGCCTAGCGGCCAGCGCTGCCGGCCATGCGAATGCAACCGGACTTACCGTCTCTTGTAAATCCTGCCCAGGCGCGTGACCCTGGCGACACGCCTGCGGTCGCCAGCGCACGGGCAGGGCTGCACTGCGCGGCGGACGCGGCCGGCATCGCCAGCATGACGGTGGTCAGTTACAACATCCACCGCGCCGTGGGCACGGACCGCCGCTATCGGCCTGACCGCATCGCAGCGGTGCTGGAGGAACTGGACGCCGATATCGTCGCGCTGCAGGAAGTGGAATCCGGCAGCAGCAACGACCATACCCTGGAATACCTGGCCGGCCATACCGGCATGCACGTGGTCTCTGGATTTACGCGCGTGCGCGGCAATGCCGACTATGGCAATGCGCTGCTGGCGCGCTTTGCGCCGCAGGCGGTGAACCAGATCGACCTGACGGTGAAGGGCTGCGAGCCGCGCGGTGCCATCGATGTCACGCTGGCGTGCACGGCGTCGGGCTGGGAGAGCGCGCTGCGCGTGATTGCCACCCACCTGGGCCTGCGCCCCGGTGAGCGCCGGCGCCAGGTGCAGCAGTTGCTCAACTACGTGGCCGCCGCGCCGCCGTTGCCGACCATCCTGCTCGGTGACGTCAATGAATGGTTCCTGTGGGGCCGGCCGTTGCGCTGGCTGCATGCGTATTTCGAGCATACGCCGCACACCGCCACCTTCCCGTCGCGCTGGCCGGTGTTTGCCCTCGATCGCATCTGGGTGTCGCCGCGCGCGCACCTGGTGTCGGTGGCCAGCCACCGTTCGCCGCTGGCGCGCGTGGCCTCCGACCACCTGCCGCTGCTGGCTCGCTTTGAGGTCCCCGCAGCGCCGCAGTATGACGGTGGAGACCTCAGTACGACATAGTGGTAGCTTTGATGAGCGTCCCGGCCGGATCAAGACGGGGGTTCCGGGCGCACCTTGGCCCCCGTTCGTCTTGCCGCACGGATACGTCCTTGCCGGGCGCTAGCTAACGCGGTGCGCGGGGTGGGCGTTCCTCGCGCTCATCGGTGTGGTCGGCCTTGTCGACCGGCACTTCGGCCGGCAGGTCTTCGGCGGCATGCATCACTTCATCGGCGATCTCTTCCTCCGGGCTTTCCTCATCCTGCGCGGTGTGGGCCTCATTCTCGCGTTGCTCGATTTCTTCATCGATATCGTCGGTTTCCTGTTCGAGATCGGGGTCGAGCGTGCTCGGGATATGGCCCGCGTCGGCGCGCGCGGCACCGGACGCGGTGTTCTCGCGCGAACGGCGGCCGGCGGAAGCCTGCGCGCCTTCGCGCGGCGCGGGCGCGGTGCCGCCCACGCGGTCACCGTGGCGTGCGCCGATACGGTGGGTACGTACGGTCTTGCTCATCGTGCCTCCTGTTCGGTTGGCTCGGCGGATTCAGTGGTTCTCCACTGGCGCTTCGCTGTCATCGGGCCTGTCGCCGCGGCGCCTGACTGAAGGCGGCTCGGTGTTCTCGTCCGGGATGTCATGCTCGCGCTCGACATCGTGGCGGCGGTCGCGCCCGGGCTTGCCCCGTTCATGTTCGGTGTCGGGGCCGCCCTTGTGCGGGTCGGGACGCTCGCTGCGGCGTCGCGTGGTGTCATGGTCGGGCTGGCGATGGGTGCTCATGGCGTCTCCACGGAGGTTGGCATGGCGCTGCCGGTCAGTCGGTGCCGGCGCGCAGCTCGTCGGATACGGCGCTCACGCCGCGCACCGAACGAGCCAGTTCCATTGCCATCGTACGCTGTTTATCGTCGCGCACGGTGCCTTCCAGTTTGACCACGCCGTCAGTGGTGGATACGCGGATCCTGGCGGGGTCCAGCGTGCGCGCGTTGGCCAGGCGGGCCTGGACTTCGGCAGTGATGGCGCGGTCGCTGGCGGCTGCTGTGTCGCGCGGCGCGGCCGTGCGGCCCGTTGAAGACGGCGCCGCCGGCGCATCGGTCGGGGCGGCCGCAACGGCCTGGGAGGCGGCCATCGCCAGCACCGCCAGAGGCAGCGCCAGGCGGGCGATGCGGAAGCGTGGTGTCATGACGATCCTCCTGTACTTGGCAGCGGGCAGGGCGATTCCTGCACCGCATCTGCCTTGGACCTGCAAGCTCCGTTCCTGGCGCCGGCGCCGGCGCCGCCGGTGCGGGGCTGGGTCCTGTGCGGCTTGCGACGCTGCCGGTTCGGCGCACACGGCGTAGTTTTTACAGCCGCGGCAGAAACTGCATGTGCGGCCTGCCAGCGCCCGCCGCGGCATGACCGGCGCGATGCTTGCGCCGTCGTGTGATTGCGTGCCGTCGTGTCTATAGTGGAGGAAATGCTGGCAAAAACTGGCGAGCGGCAAGTGCCGGCGAGCACAGCCCGCAACGCCGGCCCCATGCCGCGGCGGCCCCCTGTGCGCCGCGTGCCGCCGGGCCCGACAGCGCAGCCGGGGGGAGCGGCTCATCCGTTGCGAGGTAGTCATGAACCTAGCCAGCATCCTGTCCACCGTCGTCCTGGCCTCGTCCGTCTCGGTGTCTTCGGCGCCGGTGGAGCGCCAGCTGCTTGCGATGACGCCCACGGACTTCGCCCAGCGCTTCAATACCGTGGCCCACGACACCGGCTCCGGCCTGGCCCTGCCCAGCTTCAAGGTCAAGCCGGGCTGGCACCGCGCCGCGCCCAGCTCGGGGGTGTCGGTGCTGGTGCGCGCCAGCCGCTCGGGCTACGCCATCGATGAGGTGGTGGTGGTATGCCGCGAGGTCGAGCGCTGCTTCCTGACCATCTGCACGGCCGCGCTTGCGATTGACGACAGCGTCAACCCGCTGCTGCTGCAGCGCTTTATCGTGGCGCGCATCGCGACCGAGCTGGGTGAGGTCGGCCTGGTGATGTCGGGCCTGGCGTATATCGTCGTCACGCCCAAGGAGGACGATTACGTTGCCGTCGTGATCCGGCCCTACCTGCCGCAGGAACGCGGCGCTTCGCCCGGCCAGGCAAGGCGTGGTCCGCACGACGGCGCGCAGCCGCCGCAGCACGGCCAGGCGGTGCCGCATGGCACGCCACGCCATCACCACGGCCCGCTGACGCCGATCGTGTTGCACACGGCGGTGCAGAAGTCCTGAGGCCGCGAGCGTTCGCGCTGCCCCGGGGCCGCTTACGGCTGGCGCAACAGCAGCGCCACCGGCAAGCCGCCCAGCACCTCGCGCAGGCGCAGCCGGCCCATGGGTGCGTCCAGCACATGGCCGGTCAGCGCATCGGTCCAGCGGCTCGGCTGCGGCGCACCCACGTTCAGGGTGGTGTCGCCCCAGCCCGCGGGCGGGATGCGCGGCATGGTCGGGTCGACCTGCGAGGCCGCCAGCCGCGTCACCACGGTGATGGCCTGGTGCGCATCCGCGGTGCGGGCAAAGGCCAGCACCTGCGGCACCAGCGCGCCTTGCGCCGCCAGCATGCTGTATTGCCCGTCGGCAAAGAGCCGGGGATGGGCGTGGCGTACTGCCAGCACCTGGCGTATCAGCTGCTGCTTGATGCGCCCGTCGCGCCAGTGCGCCAGCCAGTGGGCCCAGCCGGCGCTGCAGCCCAGGCGCGCGCGCAGTTGCGCAAAATCGGGCGGGCGCCGGTTGTCGGGGTCCACCAGGCTCAGGTCCCAGCCTTCGCATCCCTGGTAGCGGTCGGGGATGCCTGGTGCGGTCAGCTGGACCAGCACCTGTGCCAGGCTGTTGACGGCGCCGGCCACGGCAATGTGCTGCGCAAACTGGCCGATATGCGCCAGCAGACCCAATGGCCAGTCCGCCGCGATGGCGCGCAGTAAGCCCTCGCACGCGGCTTCGTAGGCTGCGTCGGGGCAGGTCCAGTTGCCGTGGCGCTTGGCTTCGCGGATGGCCTTGAGCTGCCACGCGGACACGCGCTCCAGGAAGGCCTCGACGGTGTTGCCGCCTGCAGGCTTGCCGATGTCCTCCATCGGCCACGCGCCGACCAGGGTCTGGTACAGCATCAGGCGGTCGCCGGGGTCCGGGGCCTGCGGCAGCGTCGACAGCAGCGGTGCGCAGGCGCGTTCCCATGCCGCCACGGCATCCGCCCAGGCGTCGGGCATCTCGCTCAGCACGGCCAGGCGCATGCGTGTGTCCTCGCCGCGCTTGTGGTCGTGGGTCGCAGTGGCCAGCATGGCATGAGGACAGGCCATGCGCCGCGCCGCCATGCGCGCGTGGAACTGCGCCGGCGGCAGCGCCAGCGTGCCGGGGTCGCTGCCCACCTCGTTGCGCGACAGCAGCCGCCCGTAGCGGTAGAACGCTGTGTCTTCGCCGGCCTTGGCTGCCAGGGCGGGCATCAGTTGCTGCAGGCGGCGGCGCAGCACGCCGGTTTCGCTGTCGGGCGGGGCTGGCGTGCGCAGGCAGCCGCCGATAAAGGCCAGTGCCACGGCCTCGTCCGGGGCGAGCTCGGGGCGCGCCGCCTGCATGGCCTGGTCCAGCATGGCGTGGTCGGCCTGTGCGGCCGAGGCGTCGCGCGCGCCGGGTTGCGCGTCAAAGTAGCTGCGGTAGACGGGCACCGCCGCCATCAGCGCGGCCAGCGCGCGCCGCAGCGCCGCACGTGTCAGGTCGCGCGTGCCGGGCTCCTGCTTCGCGCAGTCGTGCAGGCAGGCGGCGGCGCCTTCGTACTCGGTCACCAGGTGACGCTCCAGCACCTGGCGCCGTGCCGCCGCGATATGGGCGGCATACGGGCGCGCATCGCCGCTGGCCGACGTCCACAGTGCGCCCAGCGGCGCCTCGCCGTTGCCGTCGTGCAGCACGGCGGCAACGTCGTCCATGAAGTCGTAGCCCGTGGTGCCATCCACCTGCCAGTCCGGCGCCAGCCGTTCGCGCGGGCCCAGGATCTTTTCGACCACCAGCCACGGGTGCGCCAGGCGCAGCAACGGCGGGCGCGCGGCGGCGTGCCGGTCCAGTTCGGCGCGCAGCCGGCGGCAGTAGCCGGCAGGATCGGCCAGGCCGTCGACATGATCGACACGCACGCCGTCGATCCAGCCTTCGCGCAGCAGGCGGAAGACCAGCGCGTGGACGGCGTCGAATACCTGCGGGTCTTCCTCGCGCACGCCGACGAGATCGCTGATCTCGAAAAAGCGCCGCCAGTTCAGTGCCGCGGCGGCGGTGCGCCACCAGGCCAGCCGGTAGTGCTGGCGCTCCAGCAGTGCGTGCAGCCGGGTGCGGCCTTCGGCCTGCGTGGGGTCGTACCAGCCGGGCTGGGTTGCGGCGGCGGCATCCACGCTGCCCGGCGCCAGCGGCAGCGAGTGCTCGAAGTAGCGCAGGTAGGCGGCATCGCCGGCGCTTGCAGGCACCCATTGCAGCTCGCCCGCCACCAGCGTGTCCCAGTAGGATTGGCCCAGCATCGGCAGCAGGACCTTGCCATGCAGGGCGGGGTCGCGCGGGGTCCAGTCGATGTCGAAGCTGGCGGCGCAGCGGCTGGCGCGTCCGTGGGTCAGCACGTCGCGCCACCAGTGGTTGTGGGTGGGGTCGGCTGCCATGTGGTTGGGCACGATGTCCAGCACCAGGCCGAGGCCGGCGGCGCGGGCGCGCCCGGCCAGCGCCTTCAGGCCGGGCTCGCCGCCCAGCTCGTCGCGCACGCGGGTGAAGTCGGTGACATCGTAGCCGTGGCTGGAGCCCGGGCGCGCGCCGCACACTGGCGACAGGTACAGGTGGCTGACGCCGAGCGCGGCGTAGTAGTCGACCACGGCGGCGGCATCGGCAAAGGTGAAGCCCGGGTGCAGCTGCAGCCGGGCGGTGGCGCGGGGCAGGTCATGGTCGCCGCCATCGCCATGACCGCCTGGCAGGGATTCCGGCAAGCCGGCGGGCATTATCTGGCGCGCGCCGCTGCGGGCTCGCACATGGTGGCGACGCAGGCCAGCGGCGGCAGCATGCCGGCGGACAGCTCGGCTGCGGCGCCGGGCAGGCTTTCATGCAGCGCCGCGCTCATGTCGTGGCATGGGCGCATGCATGGCACGGCTTCGCTGCCCAGGTTCAGCCACAGGCTCAGCTCCATGCCGTCCATCAGCCGCCAGCGTGCGCACAGCGCGGCCGGCCCCAGGATATCGACACCGGCCGACTGGCAGCCGGCCAGCCGGTCCAGCAGTTCACGGCGGCGTACCGCGAGCAGCTCGTGGTAGTACGGAGTCCAGTCGCCGTCGTCTTCCAGCTCGGGGCGCGACGCCTCGAAGGTGGCCGGGTCGTTGGGGTCGGGGATGGCCGCGGCGCGCGCATCGTCGCGGAATGCCGCGGAAGCCGCAAACTCGCGGCGCCGGCCGTCGCGCACGGCCTGCGCCAGTTCGGGCGGGTGGCTGGTGAAGTAGAGGAAGGGCCGCTGCGTGCCGGTTTCCTCGCCCATGAACACCAGCGGCACCTGCGGGCACAGCAGCTGCAGCGCCACCGCTGCGCGCAGCGCATTGCGGTCCGCCAGGCCGGCCAGCCGGTCGCCCAGTGCGCGGTTGCCGGTCTGGTCGTGGTTCTGCAGGAAGCAGACGAAGGCCGTGGGCGGCAGGTGCGCGCTGGGCTGGCCGCGGCGCACGCTGTCCGCGCTTGACGGCACGCCCGGCGCGGCGGCAGAGCGGTGCGCCGACAACTCGCCCTGGTAGGCAAAGCCTTCGCCCAGCACGCGCGCAAGGTGGCGCAGCGCGGGCTCGCCGCGCCCCGCGGGCGCATCCTCGCCCTCATCGGCGCAACGGGTGTAGTCGCAGTAGTAGCCGTCGCCCTCGCCGGTCAGCAGCACGTGCAGGGCATGGTGGGCGTCATCGTTCCATTGTGCGTCGTAGCCCTTCGCCAGCAGTTCGGCATCATTGTTGTCGTTCTCCAGCACCAGGTGCAGGTGGCGGCTGGCGCCGTCGCCTTCGGCCAGCGTGGTGCGCAGCTCGCCGGGCAGCGCCGCCAGCCAGCCTTCGTCCTCGATCGCGTGCACGGCGTCCAGGCGCAGGCCGTCGAAGCGGAACTGCTCCAGCCAGTAGCGCGCGTTCTCGGTGAAGAAGCGCCGCACCTGCGGCCGGCGGAAATCGATGGCCGGCCCCCACGGGGTCTGCCGGTCTGCGCGGAAGAACGTGCTGGCGTAGCGGTGCAGGTAGTTGCCCTCGGGCCCGAAGTGGTTGTAGACCACGTCCAGCAGCACCATCATGCCGAGCTGGTGGGCGCGGTCCACCAGCGCGCGCAGTTCGTCCGGGGTGCCGTAGGCGGACTCGGGCGCGAACGGCAGCACGCCGTCATAGCCCCAGTTGCGCGCGCCGGGGAATTCCGCCACTGGCATCAGCTCGACCGCGGTGAAGCCCAGCGCCGCCAGCCGCGGCAGCTGCTGCGCCGTGCCGGCAAAGCCGCCGCACAGGCCCACGTGCAACTCATAGACGATGGCTTCATGCCAGGGGCGCCCGCGCCAGTCCGGACACGCCCACGCAAAGGCGCCGGCGGCGTCGGGCGCGGGCACGATGCTGGGCCCGTGCACATCGTCGGCCTGGCAGCGCGAGGCCGGGTCGGGCACGGTGGTGCCGTCGTCAAGCCGGAACCAGTAGCGTGCCCCCTTGCTGCACGCAACGATGGCCTCGAACCAGCCGTTGGCGCCGGCCGTCATGTGCACCGGACCGAGCCCGGCGATCTCCAGCCGTACCGCCTGGCCTTGCTCGGCTGCGTCCGGAGCCCACAGCCGGAACCGCACGCGGCCGTCTGGCAGCCAAGCCGGCCCGAACAGGTAATCATGCGCAGGTTCGTCGTAGCCTGTCAGGCCTGGCTGCCCGACGGCAGCGGGCGCCGCAAAGCAGTCGTGCGGGGCCAGGTTGGGCGTGGCGGAGCGGGCGCCGGGGGCGAGAAGAAACGGATTGGCGTGCAAATTCGGCTCCTGGCTTCGGAACAGCTGTGGAACGTGCAAAGGGAGAGCCGGCCGGATGGCCGGTCCTTGTGTCCAACGCGAACTCCATGCCCACGGAACAACGCTTTGCGAGGGCGCATGCTGGCGGGGCGTAGCCGCCAGCGCGGGCTTTGTTACATGGGCCATTGTAGAAACTTCCCGCGCAGTGCGGACGTGCGCTAGCCCACGCCCGCAGTGCCCGTCACGCCGCTTACGCGGCGCGCACCGGAGATTCAGCCTGCCAGGGCGCACCGCTGGCGCGGTGCAGCAGCCGCACCGGCACCGGCTCGATGTGCCAGATGCGCTCGCAATACTCGCGGATCGCCCGGTCCGATGAAAAGCGCCCGGAGCGCGCGCACGACAGCACCGACATGCGTTGCCAGCGCGCCGGTTCGGCAAAGGCCTGGGAGACTTTCTCCTGGCACTCGATGTAGGAGGCGAAGTCGGCCATCAGCAGGTAGGGGTCGTGTCTCTGCTGCGGGTCAAACAGCGGACGGAACAGCCCCGGGTCCCCGCGCGAGAAGAAGCCCTGCTGGACCAGGTCGATCACTGCGCGCAGCTGCGGGTTGCTGTGGTAGTAGGCGGCAGGGTCGTAGCCGCTGGCACGCAGCGCATAGACCTCCGGCGCGGTCAGTCCGAACGGGAAGAAGTTGTCGTTGCCCACGGCTTCGCGCAGCTCGATATTGGCGCCGTCCATGGTGCCGATATTGAGCGCGCCATTCATCGCGAACTTCATGTTGCCGGTGCCGGACGCTTCCTTGCCCGCCAGCGAGATCTGCTCGGCCAGGTCGGCCGCCGGGTAGATGCGCTGCCCGTAGGTGACATTGAAGTTGGGCAGGAACACCACCTTGAGCCGGTCGCGCACCTGCGGGTCGCGGTTGACCACGTCGGCCACCGAGGTGATGAAGCGGATCATCAGCTTGGCATAGGCGTAGCCCGGCGCCGCCTTGCCGCCGAACAGGAAGGTGCGCGGCTGGATCTCGGTGCCGGGGTCGGACTTGATGCGGTGGTACAGCGCGATCACATGCAGCACCGCCAGGTGCTGGCGCTTGTATTCGTGGATGCGCTTGACCATCACATCGAACATGGAGGACGGGTCCACCACCACGCCGGTGGTGTCGCGGACCAGCTCGGCCAGCGCTACCTTGTTCTGGTGCCGCGCGGCCTGCCATTGTTCGCGAAAGCCCGCGTCCTCGGCATACGGCTCGAGCGCGCGGAGCTGCGCCAGGTCGGAGATCCAGCCGTCGCCGATCGCCTCCGACACCAGCCGCGTCAGGCGCGGATTGGACAGCGCCAGCCAGCGCCGCGGCGTCACGCCATTGGTGATGCTGGTGAACTTCTCCGGCCACATCTCGTAGAAATCCTTGAGCACGTCCTCACGCATCAGCCGTGAGTGCAGCTCGGCCACACCGTTGATGGCGTGGCTGCCCACGCACGCCAGGTTGGCCATGCGCACATGCCGTTCGCCGTGCTCATTGATCAGCGACAGCCGCGCCAGGCGCGATTCGTCGCCGTAGAAGCGGATCCGCACCTCGTCCAGCAAGCGCGCGTTGATCTCCAGGATGATCTCGAGATGGCGCGGCAGCACACGGGCAAACAGCGGCAGCGGCCACTGCTCCAGCGCTTCGGGCAGCAGCGTGTGGTTGGTGTAGGCAAAGGCATTCTGCGTGATGTGCCAGGCCTCGTTCCAGGCCAGGTCATGGTCGTCGACAAGCAGCCGCATCAGCTCGGCAATGCCCACGGCCGGGTGGGTGTCGTTCAGTTGCACCGCGAACTTCTCGTGGAAGCGCGTCACCGGGATGCCGTCGACGGCGAGCAGCCGCAGCATGTCCTGCAGCGAACAGGCGACGAAGAAGTATTGCTGCTCCAGCCGCAGCTCCTTGCCCTGGCTGGTCTCGTCGTTGGGGTAGAGGACCTTGGTCAGGTTCTCGGAAGTGACCTTCTTGCTGACCGCGCCCAGGTAGTCGCCGCGGTTGAAGGTATGGAAGTCGAAGGCCTCGGTGGCGTCCGCGCGCCACAGCCGCAGGGTGTTTACGGTATTGACGCGGTAGCCCAGGATCGGCGAGTCGAACGGCACGCCCACCACGGTCTTGGCCGGCACCCAGCGCACGCGGTAGTGGCCGCGGTCGTCGGTGTAGTGCTCGGTGTGGCCGCCGAGGCGCACCTGCACGGCCCACTCTGAGCGCTGGATCTCCCAGGGGTTGCCGTTGCGCAGCCAGGTGTCGGTGGATTCCACCTGCATGCCGTCGATGATGGTCTGCTGGAAGATGCCGTACTCGTAGCGGATGCCATAGCCGAGCGCGGGGATTTCCAGCGTCGCCAGCGAATCCATGAAGCAGGCCGCCAGCCGGCCCAGGCCGCCATTTCCCAGCCCCGGCTCGACCTCTTGCTCCAGGATGCGGTCGAGATCCAGCCCGGCAGCGGCCATGGCCTCGCGCACCTCGTCGAAGATGCCCAGGTTGATCAGGTTGTTGCCCAGGTGCGGGCCCATCAGGAATTCCGCCGACAGGTAGGCGACGGTGCGCGAGGGCTGGCCCAGGTAGGCTTCGGCGGTGCTGATCCAGCGCTGCACCAGGCGGTCGCGCACGGTATGCGCCGCTGCCTGGTAGAGGTCGTTCTGGCTGGCGTGGCCGGGCAGCTTGCCCTGGGTATGGAAGACGTGATCGAGGAAGGCCCGGCGCAGGCTGGCGCCGGACAGGGCCGTACGGGTGTCATCGGCATGCTCGGGCCGGACAGATTCCTTCATGGCGAGGCTCCTGCGCATGTGCGTGGGTCAAGCTTAGTGGATGGAGCAATCCCTGCACCGAGATCGCGGCTCTGGTCGTGCAAGCGGCACATTTTGCGGGCGACCTGTGGCTACGCGCGTGGCGGCGGATGGCGTGCGCCGTGGCGGCCGCCGCGCAAGGCGTCGGCTCGCGCCTGCACCGCCGGGGTATCGAACAGCGCACGTACATCGGCATCGAGCCGGCGCTGCCAGTTGGGATGGACGCTGGTGGTGCCGGGCAGGTTGGGCTGCTCGGCTTCGCCCAGCAGGTCTTCCAGCGGCACCAGGCGCAGGGCGGTACGCGCGGTGCCGAGCCACGCCAGCACGGCATCGAGCGGGGCCTGGGCGGGGCCCGGCACGGCGCCGCTGCACAGCCCCGCTGCGCACAGCGCCTGCCAGAGCGCGCCGCGCTCGCGCGCACGGCCGGCCTGCATCGCTGCGAGGGTTTCGCCGGGCGCCAGCAGGTGCAGCCGGTCGCGCCACGCAAGGTCGCGGCCGGCCCACCAGCCGGTGACTGTGGGGAGGTCGTGGGTCGAGGTGGTGGCGATGGCATCGGGCGGCCAGGCTGCGGGAGGCAGGAAGGCCGGCACGGTGCCGGGCGCCGGGGCGGGCACCCGCTGAGCTGCCTCGGCCGCATCCACTGGCGCGCTTTCTTCGCGCTGGAACCACAGCACATCGATGCCCAGCACGCCACGGGCCGACAGCGCCGCATTCAGCTCCGGCGGCACCGTGCCCAGGTTTTCGCCAATGATGATGGCGCGGTGCCGCCATGATTCCAGCGCCACCAGCCGCAACATGTCCTGCAGCGGATAGCGCAGGTAGGCGCCTTCACTGGCCGGGGCACCGGCAGGCACCAGCCACATGCGTGCCAGGCCCAGCACATGGTCGATGCGCAGCCCGCCGGCATGGGCCAGGTTGGCGCGCAGCATCTCCAGGAAGGCCGCGTAGCCGCGGCGGCGCAGCCCGCGCGGCGAGAACACCGCCACGCCCCAGTCCTGCCCGAGCGGGTTGTACAGGTCCGGCGGTGCGCCGGCATGGAAGCCCGCCAGGATTTCCTGTTGCCGCGTCCAGGCCTGGCTGCCGCCAGGGTCGGCCCCCACCGCCAGGTCGGAGACGATGCCGACCGCCATGCCCGCGCCGCGCGCCGCACGCTGCGCGCGTGCCATGCCGTCGGCCGTAATCCATTGCAGGAAAGCGTGGTAGGCGACCTCATCGGCATGGGCCTGTGCAAAGGCCGCCACGGCGGCATCGCCGGGCGCGCGCAGCGTCACCGGCCAGCAGCGCCAGTCAGGCGCGGGGTTGTGGTTCATGCCGTTGGCGCTGTCGGCCAGGCGCTGGGCCTGGATCGCCTCGTAGCAGGCGTGCGCGTGCAAGGCGGTGCCGCCGCGCGCGCGAAAGGCGGCGCAGTCATCGAGCGCCGCGCGCGGCAGCAGCGCATCGCTGCGCTCCCATAGCCACCGCAGGATGGCGTAGCGCAGCGGCGTCAGCTTGACCCAGTCGATCTCGCTGCGGGCTTCCAGCGCTTGCAGCGACGCGCCCGCGCCGAGCGCGGCGACGGCCCAGTCTACCGCGGCCTGCCCGAATTGCACGGCGGGGTCGGCATAGAGCGGATTCAGGAACAGGCGGCTGGACGGCGCATACGGGCTATAGCGCTCGGGCAGCGCGGCAAAGCCGGCGTGCAGCGGGTTGATGGCGACGGCGTCGGCGCTGGCGCCGGCCGCGCTGATGCAGCACTGGGTCAGCGCGCTCAGGTCGCCCAGGCCGCAGGGCGCGCCGCGGCGCAGGCCGTAGAGCTGCACTGCCAGGCCCCAGGGCCGGGTCAGTTCGCCCGCGCGGCCGGCGTGCCGCAGCGCATCGGCAACGCCGTAGCAGCGCGGCGGCGCGATCGCCAGCACGGTGTGCGCATCGCCGAGTTCCAGGCGGTGGTAGCCGCATACGTCGATGGCGGGCAGCAGCATGGTGCCGTCGCTGTCGCGCGCGCTGCCGTCGTTGCCACGCACCGCGGTGCCGGTGACAATGGCGCCGTCTTCCAGCGTCAGCCGGTAGGACCGCTGCGGCAGGGTATGTGGCCACGGCACCGCCACCGGCTTGCCGCGCTCGGCGGTGACCAGCGGCGGCAGTGCATGCGCTGCGTCATCGGAGGCAAGCCATGCGCGCGACGCTTCGCACTGGCCAGTGGTGGCGCAAGGCAGGCCCAGGCCGTCCAGCACGCGCCGCAGTGCGGCGTCGGACACAGTCTGGGGCTGGTTCCAGGCATCCGTCCACCGGGGCAGCAGGCCCGCGCGCAGTGCCAGCGCATGCAGCGGCGTGGGCGTGTCGTGGCGGGTGGCGCGCCGGCTCATGCCTGTGCCTCCTGCGGCGCGCCCAGCGGCGGGCTTTCCTGGGGCGCGCTCTGGCGGCTGCGGGCCTGGGCCGCTAGCAGCACCAGGGAGTGGCCCGCCACCGCCTGGCTGTCGGCGACTGCCTCGCCCGCGAGTTCGGCCTCGGTGGCGTCGGGCCGGCTGCTGTCGAACAGCAGTGTCCAGGCCAGTGCGGGCCCGGGCAGCAGGAAGGAGGCCTCGGCATCGCCGGCGTTGAGCAGCAGCAAGGTTACCTGCACGGCGCCGGCATCGCTCTCTTCGTCCTGCGCCAGCGAGCCCAGCTGCGCGCGCTCCGGTTGGGGCGGCGCGGCCGCGCGGCGCAGCGCGAGCGTGCGGGTCTCCGGGTCGGCCCATTCCTCGGGGGTGGGCGGCTTGCCGTCGGTATCGAACCAGGCAATATCGGCAATGCCCTGCGCCGGTTCCTCGCGCCCGTGCGCGAAGCGGTCGCCGGCCAGGGAGTGCAGCCGCCGGCGCAGGGCCAGCAGGCGGCGCACCATGTGCTGCAGCGGCTGCGCGCCGGGGGTCTGGGCCTGCTTCCAGTCCAGCCACGAGATCTCGTCGTCCTGGCAGTAGGCGTTGTTGTTGCCTTGCTGGCTGCGGCCCCATTCATCGCCGGCGGTCAGCATCGGCGTGCCCTGCGACAGCAGCAGCGTGGCCATCAGTGCCTGCGCCACGCGCGCGCGGCAGGCCAGGATGGCGGGGTCGTCGGTGGGGCCTTCGATGCTGCCGTCGGGGCTCCAGTTGGCGCTGGCGTTGTCGTCGGTGCCGTCGCGGTTGTCTTCGCCGTTGGCCTCGTTGTGCTTGCTGCTGTAGCTGACCAGGTCGGCCAGCGTGAAGCCGTCGTGCGCGGTGATGAAGTTGATGCTGGCCCAGGGGCGCCGGTGGCGGCGGTCGAAGAGGTCGGCCGAGGCCGCCAGCCGCGCCGCCAGCTCGCCGCGGTGGCCGGCGTCGCCGCGCCAGAAGCGGCGCGCCACGTCGCGGAACTTGTCGTTCCACTCGGCAAAGCCGGGCGGGTGGTTGCCAAGCTGGTAGCCGCCCGGGCCCAGGTCCCACGGCTCGGAGATCAGCTTGACGCGGCTCAGCACCGGATCCTGCATCAGTGCATCGAAAAAGCCCGAGCCCGCATCGAAACCGTTGCCCTCGCGCCCCAGGGTGGTGCCCAGGTCGAAGCGGAAGCCATCGACGTGGTAGCAGTGGACCCAGTAGCGCAACGAGTCCATCACCATCTGCAGCACGCGCGGATGCGACAGGTTGAGCGTATTGCCGCAGCCGGTGTCGTTGATGTAGTGGCGCTCGTCGCCCGGCACCAGCCGGTAGTAGCTGGCGTTGTCCAGCCCGCGCCACGACACCGTCGGTCCCAGCTCGTTGCCCTCGCAGGTATGGTTGTAGACCACGTCCAGGATCACTTCGATGCCGGCCGCGTGCAGGCGCCGCATCGCCACCTTGAACTCCTGCAGTTGCCCGGTGCCCAGGTAGGCGGGCTCCGGCGCGAAGTACGCCATGGTGTTGTAGCCCCAGTAGTTGCGCAGTCCGCGCTCCAGCAGGAAGCGGTCCTGCAGGATGGCGTGGACCGGCAGCAGCTCGACGGTGGTGATGCCGAGCTGCACCAGGTGGTCGATAAAGCGCGGGTCGCACAGCGCGGCGAAGGAACCGCGCAGGTTGGGCAGCAGGTCACCGCGCAGCATCGACAGGCCCCGCAGGTGGGCTTCATAGATGACGGTGGACGGCCACGGCACCGCGGGCGGGCGGTCGTCGCCCCAGTGGAAGCTCTCGTCGACCACCACCGCCTTGGGCATGGTGGGGGCGCTGTCGCGGCGGTCCGGAGTCAGGTCGCCGCGCGCGCTTTGCAGGCGGTAGCCGAACAGCGCATCGGACCAGCGCACCGGGCCGCTCAACTGGCGCGCATACGGGTCCAGCAGCAGCTTGTGCGGGTTGAAGCGGTGGCCGTGCGGGGGATCGTAGGGGCCGTGCGCGCGGTAGCCGTACAGGGTGCCGAGCGCGGCATCGGGCAGGTAGCCGTGCCAGATCTCGTCGGTGCATTCCGGCAGCCGCAGGCGCGCCAGCTCCTTGCGCCCGTTGTCGGAGAACAGGCACAGGTCGATGCGCGAGGCATGGGCCGAGAACACCGCGAAATTGACACCCAGGCCGTCCCAGTGGGCCCCGAGGGGATACGGCTTGCCCGGCAGCAGCCGGTCCGCGAACTGTCGGCTCATGTCGATGCGCCCTGGATGCCGCCACCCGGATCGAAGCGCAGCACCAGCGTGGCCAGCGGCGGCAGCGTCAGCGCGAGCGAAGCCGGCTGCCCGTGCGAAGGCACGTCCACTGCCGCTACCGCGCCGCTGTTGCCGACATTGCTGCCGCCATACACGGCGGCATCGGTATTCAGGCATTCCTGCCAGGCGCCGGCATACGGCACCCCGAGCCGGTAACCATAGCGCGGCACCGGGGTCATGTTGACCACCACCAGCACCACTTCGCGGCTGTATGGGCCCGCGCGGCGCAGCCACGCAAACACGCTGTTATGGTTGTCGTCGCCCACCACCCACTGGAAGCCTTCGGGGCGGTGGTCCAGCGCATGCAGCGCGGGCAGCTCCCGGTAGAGGCGGTTCAGGTCCCGCACCAGCGTGTGCATGCCGCGGTGCATGGGGTGGTCCAGCAAGGCCCAGTCAAGCTCGGCATCGTGGTTCCATTCCTGCCACTGCGCCAGTTCGCCGCCCATGAACAGCAGCTTCTTGCCCGGGTGCGCCCACATGAAGCCGTAGTAGGCGCGCAGGCCGGCAAATCGCTGCCACTCGTCGCCGGGCACCTTGCCGATCATCGAGGCCTTGCCGTGCACCACCTCGTCATGCGACAGCGGCAGCACGAAGGCCTCGGACCACGCATAGACCAGCCCGAAGGTCATGTCCTGGTGGTGCCAGGCGCGATGGACGGGCTCGTGTCCGAGATAATGCAGCGTGTCGTGCATCCAGCCCATGTTCCACTTGAAGTCGAAGCCAAGCCCGCCGCTGGCGACGCTGGCGGTCACGCCGGGCCAGGCGGTGGATTCTTCGGCGATGGTCAGCGCACCGGGGCAGCGTTCGTGGACCACGGCGTTCAGTTCGCGCAGGAAGTCGACGGCTTCCAGGTTTTCCCGGCCGCCGAAGCGGTTCGGCACCCACTGGCCGGGCTCGCGGCTGTAGTCGCGGTAGAGCATGGATGCCACCGCGTCCACGCGCAGGCCGTCGGCGTGGAAGTGCTCCAGCCAGTGCAGCGCGCCGGCCAGCAGGAAGCCGCGCACCTCGTTGCGGCCGAGGTTGTAGATCAGGGTGTTCCAGTCCTGGTGGAAGCCCTCGCGCGGGTCCTCGTGCTCGTACAGCGCGGTGCCGTCGAAGCGCGCCAGCCCGTGCGGATCGGTCGGGAAATGCGCGGGCACCCAGTCCAGGATCACGCCGATGCCGGCCTGGTGGCAGCGGTCGATAAACGCGGCGAAGGCCTGCGGCGGCCCCAGCCGCGCGGTGGGAGCATACAGCGACAGCGGCTGGTAGCCCCACGAGCCGCCAAACGGGTGCTCGGTGATGGGCAGCAGCTCGATATGGGTAAAGCCCAGTTCCTGCACGTACGGCACCAGCCTCTCGGCCAGGATTTCCCAGCCGCGTTGCGGGTCGTTGGCCGCCCGCAGCCACGACAGGGCATGGATTTCATAGACGGACATCGGCGCGGCATAGGCATCGGTGCCGCCGCGGCGCGCCATCCAGTCGGCGTCATGCCAGGCGAAGGGGGGCGCGCCCTGGTCCGGTCCGGCCACCACCGAGGCGGTGGCGGGGGGCGCCTCGGTGGCCAGCGCGAGCGGGTCGGCCTTGTCCGGCAGCTCGGTGCCGTGCGGGTCGAGCAGGTCGTACTTGTAGCGGCTGCCGGGCTGCGCGCCCAGCGCGGCGGGGATGAACAGCTCCCAGATGCCGCTGGGGTGGCGCAGCCGCATCGGGTGCCGCGCCGGGTGCCAGCCGTTGAAGTCAGCGATCACCGAGACCCGCTGCGCGTTCGGCGCCCACACGGCAAAGCGCACGCCGTCGATGCCGTCCACGCGCTGGCACTGCGCGCCCAGGCAGGCGCCCAGCTCGAAGTGGCGGCCCTCGGCGATCAGGTGCAGGTCCAGTTCGCCCAGCAGCAGGCCAAAGGCATAAGGGTCGGCGCTGCACTGCGCGGTGCCGTCGGACCATTGCACGCGCAGCCGGTAATCGGGCGCACTGCCCTTGTATTCGCGCGGCAGCCGCGCGGCGAAGACGCCGCCGCCATGGAGCTGCGCCATCTCCGCCAGTGGCGTGCCGCCGGCATCGGTCAGCTGCACCGACGCCGCCCCTGGCAGGCAGGCGCGCACCAGCGTGCCGTTGCCGTCAGGGTGCGGACCCAGCACCGCAAACGGGTCATGGTGGCGCGCACCAAGCAGGGCCTCGAGCTCGTGGCCCGGCAGCATGCCGGGTTGGGTGCCATGGGCGGGGCTCATGGCTGGTCTCCCGGCGCCAGCACTTTGCGCAGCAGGCGCGCCAGGCCGCTGACCGGCAGGTCGATCCACGCCACGCGGTTGGCGGCTTCGTAGTCGACCTCATAGGCTGCCCGTTCCAGCAGGAACAGGTCCAGCAATGGCTGCAGCTGGCCGTGCGCGACCCAGGGTGTGCCCGAGTCCTGCATGTGCAGGTGGTAGGAGTTCAGGAAGGCTTCGCTGGCGGTGCTGCGGAAGCGCTCCAGCAGCACCGCGCGGCGTTCGGCCAGCTGCGGCGGCAGTTCGCTGTGGGTGCGCTCCTGGCGGTCGGTGCCGACCGTGGCCGCGGCGTAGTCCAGCGAGCGCAGCAGCCCGGCCACATCGCGCAGCGGCGAGGTCTTGCGCCGGCGCCAGTCCAGCGGCAGGCCGGGCTCGCCTTCGAAGTCGACCAGGTAGGTGTCGTTCTGCGCAATCAGCACCTGGCCCAGATGGAAGTCGCCGTGGATGCGTGTCTGCAGGCTGCCCGGCGCGGCAGCGGCGAGCTGTTCGACCAGCGCGGGCAGCGCGTCGCGCGCGGCCAGCAGGGTCTGCACGTCGGCCTCGAAGCCCTGGCGCACCGGTCCCGGCACGGTGGCGGGCGCGGACTCCAGCCGCGTCAGCGCGCGCTGCAGCGCACGCAGGGCTTGCTCGGCCCACGCGCGCGCATCGCCTGCGGTGGCCGGCAGCGGCGCGAAGGCGTCGTCGCCGCTGGGCCGTGCCAGCACCGCATGGAGCTCGGCCAGCCGGCGGCCGAGCGTGCCAGCCAGCGCGGCGTAGCCGTTCATGGCCTCGGCAAACTCGTCCTCGCTCTCCTGCGAGGGCAGCGCGTCATCGATGGCGCGGCCCAGGTAGTCCAGGGTCCAGTCCCAGCCATTGCCCTGGTTCAGGACATAGCCCTGCAGCAGCATCAGCGTATGCGGCACGCCATCCGGTCCGGTGCGCACCACCTCGCCCAGCAGCGGCGCCGCGTGCGCATAGCCCTGCGCGGTCAGGTAGCGCGTCATCTCGGCCTCGGGGTGGATGCCGCCAGAGACCCGGCGCACCATCTTGAGCACGGCGGTGTTGTTGTAGGACAGCGAGCTGTTGGACTGCTCGGCCGACATGTATTCGATCGGGTCGCGCTCCAGTTCCAGCGCGGCCAGGCCGGCTTCGGCGCGGAAGTGGATGATGTCGTTGCCGGCGTGCATCTGCACGTCATTGCGCAGCGCGCGCACCACCTCGCGCGCAAAGGGCTCGACCACGAAACCGTCGGTGGCCAGCCCCACGCGGCTGCCCTGGCGCACGCGCGCCATCGACAGTCCATGTGCCAGCTGCGACACGCTGTCGGCGCTCTCGCGGTCCCACAGGATGCCCAGCGGCAGCTGGTAGCGTTCGGTGCGGCCAGGCAGGGTCACCTCGACCTCGCCCAGGTAGACATCTTCGCCGCTGCTGCCGCGCGCAAATGGCAGCAGGTACGCCGGTTCGATGCGCTCGATGCGCTCGTGCTTGGCGCCGAACCAGCGGCGCCGGCTGATGTAGTGCGGCAGCACGTCGCTGGCCATGATGCGGCGCGAGGCGTCGGTCAGCTCCGGCCGGCTCGTGTTCTGCATCACCAGGGTGATCTGGTCCGGCATCTGCTCGGGTGCTTCCACGTGCCATGACGGGGGCTGCGCCTCGTCACTGAGTACGAACCAGTAGAAGCCATAAGGCGGCAGCGTCAGCAGGTAGGTCAGCGTGCCGATGGCCGGGAACGGCGTGGCGCCCATCATCTCCACCGGCACGCGGCCGTTGAAGGCGGACAGGTCCAGTTCGACGGCCTGCGGCGCGCGCGACAGGTTTGCCACGCACATGATGTGCTCGTCCTCGTATTCGCGCAGGTAGGCCAGGATTTTGCGGTTGCCCGGAAACAGGAAGCGCAGCGTGCCGCGGCCGAAGGCGCGGTGCTTGCGCCGCAGCGCCAGCATGCGCCGCATCCAGTTCAGCAGCGAATGCGGGTCGCGCGCCTGCGCCTCGACGTTGACGGCTTCGTAGCCATACAGCGGGCCCTGCAGCGGCGGCAGCACCAGGCGCTCGGGGTCGGCGTGCGAGAAGCCGCCGTTGCGGTCGGGCGACCACTGCATCGGCGTGCGCACTCCGTCGCGGTCGCCCAGGTGGATGTTGTCGCCCATGCCGATCTCGTCGCCGTAGTAGATCACCGGCGTGCCCGGCATCGAGAACAGCAGGCTGTTCATCAGCTCGATGCGGCGGCGGTCGCGCTCCATCAGCGGCGCCAGCCGGCGGCGGATGCCCAGGTTGATGCGCGCGCGCCGGTCCGTGGCGTAGACCTCCCACAGGTAGTCGCGCTCGCTGCTGGTCACCATCTCCAGCGTCAGTTCGTCATGGTTGCGCAGGAAGATGGCCCACTGGCAGTTGGGCGGCACCTCCGGCGTCTGGCGCATGATGTCGGTGATCGGGAAGCGGTCTTCGCGCGCGATTGCCATGTACATGCGCGGCATCAGCGGGAAGTGGAAGGCCATGTGGCATTCGTCGCCTTCCGGCTCCGGGCCGGTCAGGCCGAAGTACTGCTGCGCGTCCTCGGGCCACATATTGGCTTCTGCCAGCAGCATGCGGCCGGGGAAGCGCGCGTCCAGGTGGGCGCGGATATGGCGGATGACGGCATGGGTCTCGGGCAGGTTCTCGTTGCTGGTGCCTTCGCGCTCGACCAGGTAGGGCACCGCGTCCAGGCGCAGCCCGTCGACGCCCATGTCGAGCCAGTAGCGCATCACCGACAGCACCTCGTTGAGCACCTGCGGGTTGTCGAAGTTCAGGTCCGGCTGGTGCGAGTAGAAGCGGTGCCAGAAGTAGGCGCCGGCCACCGGGTCCCAGCTCCAGTTGGACTTCTCGGTGTCACAGAAGATGATGCGGGTGCCGGCGTAGGCCTGGTCATGGTCCGACCACACGTAGTAGCGCCGCGCCGCCGAGCCGGGTTTGGCGGCGCGCGCGCGCTGGAACCACGGATGCTGGTCGGAGGTGTGATTGATCACCAGCTCGGTGATCACGCGCAGCCCGCGCGCGTGCGCCGCGGCGATAAAGCGGCGCGCCTCGGCCAGCGTGCCGTAGTCGGGGTGGACGTTGCGGTAGTCGGCGATGTCGTAGCCGTCGTCGCGCCGCGGCGACGGATAGAACGGCAGCAGCCAGACCGTGTCCACGCCCAGGTTGACCAGGTAGTCGAGCTTGGCCAGCAACCCGGCAAAATCGCCCACGCCGTCGCCGTTGGCGTCGTAGAAGGACTTGATGTGGAGCTGGTAGATGATCGCGTCCTTGTACCAGAGCGGATCGGCGTTGAGCAGGGCGGCACTGCCGGTTTCGGTAAGGCGTTTCATCCGTGTCTCCACGTATGCCTGTCAGGCGCCGTGCGGGTCGGTCGAGGCCGGCGCCGCGGGTGGGCGGGGGGCGGGACGCTCAAGCGGGCGCACATGCCAGACCGTGAAGGGCAGTTGCGCCGGATCGAGCCGGATGCGCTGGTGCTTGCCGCGCAGCTCGAAGCGCCGGCCGTGCATCAGGTCGTGCACCGCCAGGCCGGCCTGGTCGGGCAGCCCCCATTCCCACAACGGGATTTCGATATCGGTCTCGTGCGCCGTGCGCGGGTCCAGGTTGATCGCGGCCAGCAGCACGTCGTCGCCGAACAGGTAGTCGGTGCCCGGCATGAAGCGCGCGAACCACAGCACGGCGTCGCTGCCGGCATGGTAGAAGCGCAGCCCCAGGTGGTTCTGCAGCGCCGGGTGCCCGGCGCGGATCTCGTTGAGCCGTGAGATCTCCGCAACGATATTGCCGGGCTGCTGCCAGTCGCGCACGCGCAGCTGGTATTTCTCGGAATCGAGGTATTCCTCGCGCACCTTGCCGTTCAGCACAAAGGGCGCGCTCTCGCACAGCTCGAAGCCGCTGTACATGCCCCACAGCCCCGACAGCAGCGTGGCCAGCGCCGCGCGGATCAGGAACGCGGGGCGCCCGCCCTGGTGCAGGAAGTAGGGGTTGATGTCAGGGGTGTTGACGAAGAAGTGCGGCCGGAAGAAGTCGCGCAGCGGGCTTTGCGTCAGCTCGGTCAGGTATTCGGTCAGCTCCCACTTGGCATTGCGCCAGGTGAAGTACGTGTACGACTGGCTGAAGCCCAGCTTGGCCAGCCGCGCCATCATCTTGGGCCGGGTGAAGGCCTCGGCCAGGAAGATGGTGTCGGGGTGGCGCGCGCGCACGTCGGCGATCATCCACTCCCAGAACGGCAGCGGCTTGGTGTGCGGGTTGTCGACGCGGAAGATGCGCACGCCCTGGTCGGCCCAGAACATCACCACGTCGCGCAGGGCCTGCCATAGCGCGGCGCCCGCGGGCGGCGCGGCGTAGAAATCGACGTTGACGATGTCCTCGTACTTCTTGGGCGGGTTCTCGGCATAGCGCAGTGAACCGTCGGGGCGGTGCGCAAACCACTCCGGGTGGTCCCTCAGCCACGGATGGTCGGGTGAGCACTGGATGGCAAAGTCGAGCGCCAGCTCCAGGCCATGGGCAGCGGCCGCGTCGCGCAGGCGGCGGAAGTCTTCGAAGGTGCCCAGCTCGGGATGCAGCGCATCGTGGCCGCCTTCCGCGCCGCCGATGGCGTAGGGGCTGCCGTGATCGCCCGGCTCGGCACGCAGGCTGTTATTGCGGCCCTTGCGGTGGGTGCGGCCGATCGGGTGGATCGGCGTGAAGTAGAGCACGTCGAAGCCCATCGCGCGAATCGCGGGCAGCCTGGCGATGACATCGTCGAAGGTGCCGTGGCGGGTCTCGTCGTTGCTTTGCGAACGCGGGAACAGCTCGTACCAGCTGGCGTAGCGCGCGGCCAGGCGATCGGCCTCGACCGGCATGGCCACCGGATGCCGCGAGGCAAACGGGCGCCCCGCCGGGGTTGCCATCACCGCCTGCATCGCGGCCGCGGTGCGTGGCGACAGCAGGATCTCCTGCCGGCGAGCGTCATCGCCGGCGGCGGTGATCAGTTCGTCGACGATGGATGAGAGCTCGGTGTCCGCGGTTGCCGTCCGGCTGTTCTTCCCGCCATTGCCCAGCTTCCCGTTCCTGGCAGGCTGCAGCAGCGCATCGGCCACCAGCCGCGCGCCTTCCTCGATCTCCAGCGCCACGTTGAGGCCGGCCGCGCGCTTCTTGCCGATCTCGTCGAGCCAGCTGGCGAAGGTGTCGCGCCAGGCCTCGACCGTGAATTCATGCCGGCCCAGCGCCACCAGCGGGAAACTGCCTTCCCAGCGGTCGTTGATCACGGGCTGCATCGGCGCCTGGTGCCAGTCAGTCTCGCCCGGCGCACGCCACAACACCGTGGCGGCAAGCTTGTCGTGGCCATCCATCCAGATATCGGCACTGACGGTCACGCGCTCGCCCACCACGCGCCGCACCGCGAAGCGGCCTTCGTTGCAGGCGGGTTCGACGTGCTCGATGGCGATGCGCGGGGCCTCCATCGCCGCCACCACGCTGCCCAGGCCGGTGGCGGCCAGCGTTTCATGGCCGTGCGGCGCGCGCGCGTCGGCTGCCGGCATGCCGGGCCGCGTCAGGGGCACCGGTGGCACTTCATAGAGGCGGATGTCGGCCGGCGCCAGCGTGATGCTGGCCAGCGCATCGAGCCGATAGTTGGCATCGACCGTCCCGCCCGGACCGCCCAGTGACGATTCCAGGTGCGCGCTGGCGTGCGGCAGCGCGCTCAGCACGCGGTCGGCGCCCAGCGTGCCGGGCGCCGCGGGGTCCGGATTGAGCACCACTGCCAGGGCGGGGGCACCGTCCGGTACCTCTGGGTCGCTACGGGTGCCGGCCGCGTCGGGAGCGGGGCAGGCGCCGTCCGGCACCGGCAGCCGTGCCAGCACCGTCAGCGGCGCGTCGGGTCCGCTCAGCAGGCGCACGGCCAGTGCCGGCGCCGGATCGCGCGCAGCCAGCCAGGTATTGGTTTCCAGCAGCTCGTGGGTGATGTCGTACGGCACGCCCTGATGCGGGGCGCCATCCGCGGCCAGCGGGTCGCGTGCCAGCGCGCCGCCGGTCTCGAAGCCGGCCGGCACCAGGATGCCGTCGCCGATCGCCGCGGCGGTCCACAGCGCACGCCGCGCGCTGAGCGCGTCATGGCTTGCCGGCGTCAGCGCGGGGGCGGCCAGCACCCGGCCGAAGGGGCGCAGGCGCGCGATTTCCTCGGTCAGCCAGGGGCTGCGAAAATCCCACCACGGCAGCGAGCAGAACGCGCCGTCGAAGCCGGCGGGCGCCAGCTCATCCAGTTGCGCCGGCGTCAGCCCCGGCGTCCATGCCAGGAAGCATGGCGCACCGCGCGCCTGTGCCGGCACGGCATCGCTGCGCAGCGTAACGGTCAGCGCGGCCCAATGCCTGCCGGGCACGCGTGCCGGCGCACGGCAGCAGAAGCCCGCCGCGCCTGCCGCCCAGGCCTGGCGTAGCCGGGCCGCCCACCACAGCACCAGCGCGTCGGCCGCTTGCTGGTCATGCCAGCGCAGGCGCGCGCCGGGGATGTGGCTGTCGGTCTCGTGTGGGGCGAAGGCTGGGAGCGCACTGTCGATCCAGCCAGGGTCGGGTGCGGGCCCGCTGCCGTCGGCGGGGTCGACCGCATAGCGGTCCAGTGAGATGTCGAGCAGCGGGGCCAGCCCGTGCCGGGCGCAAGCCGCGAAAGCGTCTTCGCCGGGCAGGTGCGGCCAGCCGCCGATCAGTACGTGGTCGAAGCCCAGTGCCGCCACGCGCTGGAGCGCGTGTTCATCGGCATCGGGCGTTCCGGTCAGGTCGATCTGGCAGATCCGCACAAAATCCTCCCGGTGTTTCGCTCCGACGGAGCAACAAAATCCCGGTCCGGCGCCTTGCGGCCGGCCGGCGGGATGGCACAGCCATGCGAAGTGCGTGCCAGCGCGCCCGGCCAGTCTCCAATTGCGCGCCCAGCCAAGGCACCTCAAGGGCAAGCGCCGCGGCATCTCATGTGCGCGATGCCTTACTGCTTGTAAAAACTACCGGCGCGCCCCGTGCCGATGGAAAGAACGCGCAGGGCAATGGGGCCGATGCGAGCGCGGTGTCCAGCCGGTACGCTTCTTGCCGCTCTCTGGCAGCGCGTGTTGTTCCCGGCACGGTGGGAAGGCCGCGGAAGGAGGCGCATGGACTGGTGGCTGGAGGCAGCGCAATGGCCTGCGATGGTGGTGACGGTGGTGGCCACCTGGCTGGTCGGCTCACGCCGGAGCGCGCGCCGGCGCGCCGGCTTCTGGGTCTTCCTTGCCAGCAACGTGCTGTGGATTGCCTGGGGCTGGCACGGCGGCGCCAAGGCGCTGGTGGTCCTGCAGCTGGCGCTGATCGCGATGAACCTGCGCGGCATGCGCGAGGCCCGCAAGGCGTGGCCGCCCGCCTCGCAGCGCGCGCTTGCGGCCACTGGCGGCGCGCGGAACGAGCCGCTATCCTTGCACGAGCCCGGTGTGCGGCGCACGTCCGGCGCGAGCGAGCAACCGCCGGCGGCAGCCGGCCCCGATCGGTGACTTCACGGGTCCGCGCGCGGACCAGGGCAGGTGTGTCATGGCGAAGAAGAAGATCCTGTTGCTCAATGCGCTGATCGCGGCATCGCGCGAAGGCGAGCTTGGCTGCCGCGGCGCAGCGCTGGCCGCGGCCAATCCCCACCTGAAATCGCTGCTCACCAGCCGCGCCAATGCGTTTGCGCAAGCGGCGCGGGAGCTGCAGGCGTGCCTGCTTGACCTGGGGCAGCTGCCCGACATGACGGCAGCCCCGGCTGCGTCGGCCGGAAGCGCGATCGGCAAGCACGGCTCGGACAGGTCCATCCTGCAGGAGGTCAGCAAGCGCGAGCACGCCGTGCAGCGGCGCTATGCGCGGGCCCTGCGCACGCAGGTGCTGGGCTCGCGCCTGCGCGCCGTGGTGCGCCGCCAGTACCGTGGGGCGCAGGTCAGCCACGAGCTGTTTCGCGTGCTGCAGCAGCAGTACCGGACGCCGCAGGCAAGCCCGTAGCCGCCGGCCGAGACCGCATTTCTTACAAGGCAACGAATGAATTGCACGCGCGGCCGGCCGCCACGCAGGGCGCCGCGCGCAATGCATGCCCCCCGGGGATGGCGCTCATCTTGCATGTCTGCGGGACATGCGTCCCGTACGGAGACCGTCATGCCCGAGCACCCGCCCAAGCCAGCCCGGCCATCGCAGGATGCGCCGCGTGCGCCGCGCCATCCCGGCAACCCGGAAGATGTGCGCAAGGGCCAGGTGACCGCCCCCCTGGCGCGCGACACGTTCCGCCAGCGCTTTCTTGCGCGCTTCGCGGATCCCGCATACCGGCAGGAGGATGAGGCGCTGGACCGCCTCGAACACATCGCCTGGGATGCCTATCAGGAAGGCCGCAAGGCACCCCGCACGCATAAGGCCGGGCCAGGCTATGCCGATCCGGACTACGAGCTCTCCGACGAGTGGCGTGCCGCCAGCGAGGCCGTGCGGAGCGCACAGGAGCGCCAGGCCGATCCCGCCACGCCGTCGCGCGTGCTGCTGGTGTGCGCCGCGGCGCGCAACGACTACACCTGCCCGGGCGAGATATCGAAATCCTGGCGCCTGGCCGGGCGCGCACGGGAACGGCTGGAGGCGGACGGCATCGAGGTCGACCTGCTCGACCTGAGCCTCCTCGCTTCGGATGCCGACCTGCGCATCCATCCGTGCAAGGCGTGCGTGTCGACGGCAATGCCGTTGTGCCACTGGCCGTGCAGCTGCTATCCCAACCATGCGCTGGGCCAGGTCAACGACTGGATGAATGAAATCTATCCGCGCTGGGCGGCCTGCCACGGCGTGCTGATCGTGACGCCGGTGTACTGGTACCAGGCCGCCAGCCCGCTGAAGCTGATGATGGACCGGCTGGTCTGTGCCGACGGCGGCAATCCCGATCCCACCAGCACGCATGGCAAGGACGTGGTGCGCGCCAAGGCGATGGAGCTGTCCGGCTGGGACTATCCCAAGCACCTGTCCGGGCGCGCCTACGGGCTGGTGGTGCACGGCGACGTGGCCGGCACCGAGGGCGTGCGCCGCGCGCTGGCCGACTGGCTCGACTGGATGGGCCTGATCGACGCGGGCCCGCAGGCGCGGCTGGACCGGTATATCGGCTACTACGAGCCCTATGCCACCAGCCACGTGGCACTGGACCAAGACACTGGCGTGCAGGGCGAAGTGGACAACGTGGCGCGCGCGCTGGCGTGCGCGGTGCGGCAGTTGCGCAAGGGCGAACTGCGCGCGCCGGACCGCGGGCTGGTGCCGCCGCGGCAGAAGTAGCGGGACGCAGACTGATTGACGAATCGGGGCAAGCGGAGACGACGATGGATCGCAGAGACAACTGGCGCGGCCAGCCATGGCACGAGAGCGCGGTGCCTGAAGCCGATATGCGCAGTCACTACGTGGGCGCCTACGGGGTCTACGACTATGACGAGCCGGTGGACCCGGACGAGTCTGGCGGGCGCCGCGGGGCCTGGGAATGGCGCCCGGAGCGCTTGCCGCCGGACGCGCCGGCGCCGCGCGCCCGGGGCCAGGCCGATCCTTACCGCCAGTTCACCGGCTACAACGAGCGCATGGATCTCTACCGGGGCGGGCCGCAGCGGGCGCGTCCGGTGGGGCCGCGCAACTACCAGCGCACGGACGAGCGCATTCTCGAAGACCTGTGCGAGCAGCTCTCGCGCAGCGCGCGGCTGGACCTCAACGATGTCGAAGTCCGGGTCGAGCAGGGCGTGGTGACGCTGGAGGGCAGTGTGCCGGACCGGCTGCAGAAGTACCGGATCGAGGATATTGCCGACGAGGTTTTCGGCGTGAAGGATCTGGTCAACCACTTGCACGTGGCGCGCACTGGCGCAGCGCAAGCGCATCCGGGCCACGGCATGCGTACCTACTGAGGCGTTGTTCCCACGGACGGGAGAGTGCGCGCATGACCGGTTCCCCGAACCCAGCCAATCCCCGTGGCAATGCCGCGACTGCAGCGGATATCGCGCTGCAGGCGGCCTTGTGCTCGCGCCTGTGGGACGCCGGCCTCGACGTGAGCGAGGTGGCCGTGGACGTGGCGCAAGGCCGCGTGACGCTGCGCGGCGCGATCGGCGCGCAGGCCGATTGCGATGCAGTCGAAGCCTGCGTCCGCGGCTGTGACGGCGTGCGCGAGATCGTCAATCGCATCCAGGTTGCGCCGGACCGCACCGGCGGATGAGCTTCCGTACAAGCGACCAGGCGGCCACTTCAGAGCCCGTAAGGCCAGGTCTCCGGCGCGCCCGGCGCGGGCTCCGCCGGCAGCGCCGGGACCGCGCGCGTACGGTCGAACCACAACAGCAGATCGAATTGCCGCGGCAGCGTGGCGCGCGCATAGTGGCTCTGCAGTTCGGTCTCGGGGCGGTAGATCACCCCGATAAAGCGCTCCTGCCGGGCCGGCATCAGCAGCTGACGCACATCGGCCAGCACGCCGCCGTTGGCGGCGCCGGATGGGCCGCGCAGGTCGACCCAGGCTTGCGCATGGCCGGCCGCATGGAACAGGTGCTCGTAGCTGTCGGCACGGGCAGGGCGCACTTGCTTGATTTCCATCGGGCCGTCCCACGATGTCGCCGCGGCGACGGTGCCGTCGTAAGTGCTGAAGCCAACCAGCGCGGCGGCGTCGCCGAAGGACTCGCGGCACAGCTGGCCGATATTCAGCTGCCCCTGGCTGGCGCCCATCTCGGTCTGCGAAGCATCCCCGATATGCGAGTTGTGCGCCCATACCACCGCGCGCGCTTGCGGGCCATGCGCCTGCAGCAGATGCGCCAGGGTTTCAAACATATGTGTGTCGCGCAGGTTCCAGCTGTCGTCGCTGCCGTGATACATCACGCGGTAGTAGCGCTCGGCTGAAGCGACCAGGCGCGCGTTCTGCGCGGCATCGAGAAAGTCCTCGTGGCCCGCCCGGGCATAGGCCAGCCGCTTGTCCAGCAGCGCCTGCAACTGTGCGACGACGGCATCCTCGCAGTCGGCATGCGTGCCGTGCAGCACGGCACGCCCATAGCGCGCCGGATCCCTGCCCCACGGTTCCAGGCAGCCATAGCGCTCGCGCGCCGCTCGGGCGGCCTGTGGATCTACGCCCTCCAGGTAGGCCAGCACTGCAGCCATGGAAGCGCGCAGGCTGTAGATATCGAGGCCGAAGAATCCAGTGCGCTGCGCAGGCGCCAGGGTTTCATTGTGCGTGTGCAGCCAGCGGATAAAGCGCGCCACCTCCAGGTTGCGCCACATCCAGACCGGGAAGCGTGTAAAGGCTGCGCCGGGTGATTCGGCCGGCTGTGGCGGGCGGCCGCGCACGTGGCGGTCGACTGCCGCGGCATCTGGCCAGTCTGCCTCGACCGCGATGATGCGGAATCCGTGCCGGGCCACCAGGTGCGCCGTCAGCGCGGCGCGGGCATGATAGAACTCGGCGGTGCCATGCGTGCTCTCGCCCAGCAGCACCACGCGGTGTCGGGCCAGCAAATCGGCCAGCACGCCGGTGGCATTGGCAAACGGACCGCGGAACGGGCTTGCCGCCGGGTCGTCGATGGGCGGCAACGGAACCGCCGCGGCCGCAATCGCGGCGGCGGCGCGGGGGTCAGCCCGGTGGTGTGGCATGTCGCATCGGTATCCGGGATAACAGCGCCGGAGTCCTCAGCGGGGCCTGACCCGTGGCCGGGATCAGCCCGGAATGGTGCGCGGATCGTGGCCGAAACTGCTGCGCGAGCGGATCTGGCCGTCGCGGCCGTGGATCAGCAGCTCGACATGCTCGCTCTGCGCCTTCGTGGTGCCGGCCGCAACTGCTTCTTCCTGGGTGGCGTGGTGCGATTCTGCATAGCGCGCACCCTCGTGGATCACATCCCAGCCTTCGTCGTGCGGTACGACGTGTATGTTGCTGCCCATGGTGGGTCTCCTCGATGATCGATGCTTTCATTGTGGCGCATCTGTGCGCGCTGTCTATCCGGCGCCGTCTGACAGGCGCAAAGGGCACCGGGTTCCACTTTTCGATGGAAATCCCTGGTTATTTGTCGGGCCTCTTGTAAGCTGGACTTGGATCGCAAAAAGAGGAGCGGACCATGCGTGCAAGATTTGCCAGGGGGCTGACGCAGTCGCCGGTGACCGTGGTGGCCCGGGCGTTCGACGGAGAAGCGGTGCGCACTCCCCAGGTGGGCGACCTGGTGACGGTGTATAGCCAGGATCAGGACACCGAATTCAATATTCGCCTGTGCGAGGCCGTCGAGCCCGGCCGCTGGCGCGGCGTGGTCTACGCGATCGGCCGCGGCCAGGACGTGCTGGTCACGGCCGAAGGGCTGGAGATCGACGACGTGGTCGAGGTGATGCGCGAGGAAATCGCCTCGGTCATCCCCTGCGGCCGATCTCACTGAACGCCGCACCCCGCGGGTGCGGACATTCCGGTCTTGACGATGCCTGCGGCCCGGTTCAGGCCGGCCGCGCGGGCTGCCTTGGCACGCCCAGCCACATGGCCAGGCCGCTGGCCAGCAGCAGCGCCGCCAGCAGGTAGAGCGCATGGTCCAGGCTGCCGGTCCGGGTCTTGATCTGCCCGATCACCCACGGGCTGACGATGCCGCTGGTGATGCCGATGCTGCTGATGAAGGCGATGCCGGCGGCCGTGCCCGCGCCCGGCAGGTAGCTGGGCGGCAGCGACCAGAACACCGGCAGCGCGGCAAAGATCAGCACCGCGGCCACCGACAGGATGGCCAGCATCAGCGCCAGGCTGGGCAGGTGCAGGGTCAGCGCCGCCAGGGCCAGCGCGCCGCCTGCCGTGCACAGCAGGAAGTGGCGGTGGCGCTCGCCGGTGCGGTCGGAATGGCGCGCGATCAGGAGCAGGCCGACCGCGCCCACGGCATTGGGGACCACCGAATACAGGCTGACCGACATCACGTCGGTGATGCCGAAGTCGCGGATCATCAGCGGCATCCAGAAGCTCAGCGCCAGCGAACCACAGGTCAGCGAGAAATAGATAAGCGCGAACAGGTACACGCGCGGGTTGCGCAGCACCTGCCGCAACGCGTGCAGCGAATGGCCGCCGGCATGTGCTTGCGCGGCGGTGTCGCGCGCCAGGTGGGCGCGCTCGCGGTCGGTCAGCCAGCCGGCCTGCTGCGGGCCATCCACCAGGCAGCGCGCGGCCAGCAGGCCCAGCAGCACCGCGGGCGCGCCCTCGATCGCAAACATCCACTTCCAGCCTTGCAGGCCGAGCACGCCGGCCATGTCGCGCATGATCCAGCCGGACACCAGCCCGCCCAGCACACCCGCCACCGCCACGCCGGCAAAGAAGATCGCCATCACCGCGGCGCGGCGGCGCGCCGGGAACCAGTAGGTCAGGTAGAGCACGATGCCGGGGAAGAAGCCGGCTTCGAACACGCCCAGCAGGAAGCGCAGCGTATAGAACTGCGCCGGGGTGGAGACGGCCATCATCGCCACCGAGGCCAGGCCCCACAGCACCATGATGCGCGTGAACGTGCGCCGCGCGCCAAAGCGCGCCAGCAGCATGTTGCTGGGCACTTCGCACAGCACGTAGCCGACGTAGAAGACAGCAGCGCCCAGGCCGTACATGGCGTCGCTGAAGCCGAGGTCCTGCTTCATCTGCAACTGGGCGAAGCCGATGTTGATGCGGTCCAGGAACGACACCACGTAGCAGACGAACAGGAACGGGATGATGCGCAGCCAGACCTTGCGGTAGAGCGCATCTTCATCGTGCGCAGCCAGTGCTGCGGGAGGCAGGGTGGGGGACGTCAGGCTGGATAGGGACGAAAGATCCCCTGAGACCGGATGGCTCATGAACGTTGTCTCCGTACGGTGGTGGCTGCGGCGGCGGGCAGCCGGAGGGTTCCGCCAGTGGGCAGCGTCTTGCGCGCGTTGGCCCGGGATGGTGCCGGGAAAAGAACAGCACAGGCGCGGCGGTGCCGCGCCTGTGTCGGGTCAGGCTGGCGTGGCGGCGGGCATTTCGGTCACGCCTTCGCGCGCGGTGGCCATGGCGGCCAGCAGCACATCGTGGTCGCCGATATGGTTGGCCAGCAGCAGGATCAGCTGCGCATTGGCGGCCTGGCTTTGTACCTCGTCGAGGTCGCGGTGCATCTCGATCAGCGCTTCGTAGAAGTCGTCGGGACGCGCCAGGTTGGGTTGGGTGTTGAGCATATTGGGCACGGGAGTCTCCGCGGTGAGGTCTGGCCGGTCTCAGGCGGCCATGCGGCCGGGCTGCGGGGCGCGCAGATCGGCACCGGTGGCGCGCGCCAGCGCGGCGCGGATCGCGGCCGGGTCGGGGTGGTGCCAGCGGGCGCAGACATGCTGGTCCGGGCGGACCAGGTAGCAGGTGCCGGGCGTGGCACCGTAGCGCGCGGCGGCCAGGCCCTCGTCGTCGCGCAGCACGGTGGCATTGGTGCAGGTCACCGCCGGCTGCGCGGCGTCGGTCACGTAGACCAGTTGCAGCGGCACGCCGCTGTCTTTCAGCGCGGCGAGGCCGGCGAGCGTGGCCGCATCGATGGCGTCAGGGCTGCCGAACACCAGCACCGTGAAGTCCCCGCCCAGGTGCGACAGCAGCCAGCCCGCGCCCTGCGCGCCGGATACCGGCGCGTCGCAGCAGACCGCGCCAGGCACCAGCTTGCAGGCATAGTCCTGGGCGTCGTCAGCGGTGTTCAGCGGCGAATCCTGCAGCACCGCGGGCACCGACAGCCGCCCGCTGTTGACCAGGGTGCGCGCAAACGCATGGCGCCTGGACAGGGTCAGCACCGCATCGCGGAACACGCGGCTGACCGCGCTCTTGGGCGTGATGAAGTCGGTGGAACGGGTGGAGTTGCGCAGGTTCTCGTCGGCGGCGTATTCGCGCTCGCTGGCGTAGGTGTCCAGCAGCTTGTCGCAGGCATGGCCCTGCAGCACATAGGCCAGCTTCCAGGCCAGGTTCTCGGCGTCCTGGATGCCGCTGTTCGCGCCACGCGCGCCGAACGGCGACACGCCATGCGCGGCATCGCCGGCGAACAGGATGTTGCCGTGGCGGAAGCTGTCCATGCGCAGGCAGGAGAAGGTATAGACGCTGACCCATTCCAGCTCGAACTTCACGTCCTTGCCCAGCAGCGCCTGCACCCGCGGGATCACGCGCTCCGGTGTTTTCTCCAGCTCCGGGTCGGCGTCCCAGCCGAGCTGGAAGTCGATGCGCCAGACATTGTCCGGCTGGCGGTGCAGCAGCACCGACTGGTTCGGGTGGAAGGGCGGGTCGAACCAGAACCAGCGCTCGCTCGGGAAATCCGCTTCCATCTTCACGTCGGCAATCAGGAAGCGGTCGCGGAAGGTGCGGCCCTTGCTGTCCAGGCCCAGCAGCTTGCGCATCGGGCTGCGCGAACCGTCGGCGGCCACCACGTAGCGTGCCGCCAGCGGGTAGCAGCCTTCAGGCGTCTCGATGGTCAGCACCACGCCGGGCTCTGGCGTGGCGCGCTGCTGCAGCCCGACCACCTTGTTGCGCCAGCGGATATCGATATTGGGCAGCGCCTGCGCGCGCTCGAGCAGGTAGCCTTCGAGGTAGTACTGCTGCAGGTTGATGAAGGCCGGGCGGCGGTGGCCGCTCTCGGGCAGCAGGTCGAAGCTGTAGACCTGCTGGTTGCGCAGGAACACCCTGCCGACGTGCCAGCGCACGCCCTTGTCGACCATGCGCTCGCCGCAGCCCAGCCGGTCGAAGATATCCAGCGTGCGCTTGGAAAAACAGATTGCGCGCGATCCGGTGGACAGCGTGCAGTCGTCATCCACCAGCACCACGGCCACGCCGCGCTGCGCCAGGTCGATGGCGGTGGCCAGGCCGACCGGCCCGGCGCCGACCACGACGACCGGGTGGGCGGCCGGATCGGCCCCTTTCTGTTGCTCGGCGCAGGGCTGGTACTCGAACGACAGCCGCTGGTAATCGATGCTGCTCATGCCTGTGTCTCCATCCATAGCTTGTTGCCCGACTTGTTCTTTTTGGAGGTCAGTCCTGCAGTGCGGCCCACATTTCCTTGTCGCGCTGGGCCGTCCAGATGCGCGGGTGGCGGACACCGCTGGCCTCGTCATAGGCGCGCGAGACGTCGAAGGGCAGGCAGTGCTCGTAGATAAAGACCTGGCCAAACTTGGGGTCCATCGCGCGCCGGGTGTGCGCCATCGCGGCCTTCAGGTCGAGCTTCTCGGCCACGGCTTCCTTGCCGGCCTGGAACAGCGTGGTGACGAAGTCCTTGGTGTAGGCGATACCCTTCTCCACTTCCTCCGGCGTGGTCAGCGCGGGGCCGCGGCCGGGCACCAGCTTTTCCGGCTTGAGTGCCTGCAGCGCGTCCAGCGTGGCCGGCCAGTCTTCCAGCTGGGCGTCGCCGCAGTAGCAGGCGGCGTCGTACTCGACCAGGTCGCCGGAGAACAGCACCTTCTGCTGCGGCAGCCAGACCACGGTGTCGCCCTTGGTATGGCCCGAGCCCAGGTGGGCGATGCGCACTTCCAGCTTGCCCAGGAACAGCGTGATTTCCTTCTCGAACACCAGCGTCGGCCAGGTCAGGCCGGGCACGGTCTCGACCCCCGCGAACAGGCGCGGGAAGCGCTCGATCTCGGACTTCATGTCGGCCTCGCCGCGCTCGACGATCATCTCGTAGGTGCCGCGGCTGGCGATGACCTGCTGCGCGCCTTCGGCGAAGTAGGCCGACGCGCCCAGCACGCGCACCGCGTGGTAGTGCGACAGCACCACGTACTTGATGGGCTTGTCGGTGATGGTGCGGATGCGGGCGATCAGGTCCTGCGCCATGGCCGGCGTAGCGGTGGTGTCGACGATCAGCACGCCGTCGTCGCCGATGACCACGCCCGAATTGGGATCGCCCTCGGCGGTGTAGGCCCAGGCGTTTTCCGACAGCTGGGTGAAGGTGACCTGCTTGGCTTCCAGGTCGGCCTGCGATGCGAATGCCTTGGACATGGCGTCTTTCCTTTGTGTGGGGAGGCGAGACGGCACCGGTCGGGGCACGATGGCTGCGTTGCGCTGGCCGCGCGGGCTGTCTCGCCCCCGTTTCTATGGATGTCTGACGGCGTGGGTCGCCGTGTTCGGACGGGGTAGTGCAATCTTAGGAAACGTTGAAAAATTAATCAATAGCGAAATGATTAGCCTATGACAAATAATTGAGGCGTGCCGAAAGCGCCATCAGAAGCAGGTGGAGCTTGTTCGGGTAAACCCCCGTGTGCACGGCAACGGGAGGCGTTCGATTAATATCCGGGTTTTCCGATCACACAGGATGGCAATGGCCAGGCGCAAGGCTGGGGAAGCAGGAACGCAGGCGGACGAGCCCGCTGCGCGTGCCGACAAGGCACAGCGCGGCATCCAGAGCGTGGAGGTGGGCGGGCGCCTGCTGGCGGTGCTGGCCGCCGCGCGCGCACCAATGCCGCTGGCCGCGCTGGCCGAGGCGGCGCAGCTGGCGCCGGCCCAGGCGCATGCCTACCTGGTCAGCCTGACGCGGCTGGGCCTGATCAAGCGCGACCACCTCTCCGGCCGCTACGAGCCCGGGCCGCTGTCGCTGCAGCTGGGCATGCTGCACCTGGAGCAGGACGCCGCCTGGCGCGCCGCGCAACCCCGGGTGGATGCGCTGGCGCAGGCGTCCGGCTTCAGCGTGGCAATCAGCATTGCCGGGCCACAGGGCCCGACCATCGTGCGCTATGTGCCGGCCAGCGCGCCGCTGCATGTCAACCTGCACGTGGGCACGGTGATGGCACTGGCCGCCACGGCTACCGGGCGCGTGTTCTGTGCGTTCCAGCCGCCGGCACTGTGGCAGCCGCTGTGGCGCGCACAGCAGCCGGGCGCGGCCGAGTCCGACCTGGCCGCCTTCAGCGCCAGGCTGGGAGAAATCCGAGCGCGCGGCATCGAGCGCAGCATCGACACGCCCAGCCCGGCCGTCAGCAGCCTCAGCGTGCCGGTGCTGGACGCCGCTGGCGTGCTGCGGCTGGTGCTGACCCTGGTGGGATCGACCGGTGCCATCGAGGTGGACTGGCGCGGCGCGGCGGCGCAGGCCCTGCTGGCCGCAGCGGCGGACATCGGCGCCGCGCTGCGTGATGAACAGGGACGCCCGGCATGAGCAGCGCGACAGAAGCCCAGCAAGACCTGGAAGGCGGCAAGCCGCAGCGCGGCATCCAGTCGCTGGACAGCACCGGCCAGCTGCTGGTGGCACTGGTGGCCGCCGGCCGGCCGCTGGCACTGCGCGACCTGGCGCTGGCCGCGGGCATGCCGCCGGCCAAGGCGTTCCCGCATCTGGTCAGCCTGCAGAAGACCGGCCTGCTGGCGCGCGATGCCGCGGGCAACTACCTGTGCGGACCGCTGGGGCTGGAGCTGGGACTGATCGCGCTGCAGCGGCTGTCGCCGACGCGTGAGGCGGAACCGGAGGTGATCGAGCTGGCCGGCGCCACCGGCCTGAGCGTGGCCATGGCAGTGCTGGGGCCGCTGGGGCCCACGGTGGTCCGGCTGGAGGAATCGGCGCGGCCCCAGCACGTAAGCCTGCGCGTGGGCACGGTGCTGTCGCTGGTCCATACCGCGATTGGCCGCACCGCCGCGGCATACCTGCCAGCCAACGTGCTGGCGGGCTTGCTGGAAAAGGACGAATTGCGCATGGCCGGCGCCGCCGCGGCCGAAGTGCTTGAACCCGGCGGCAAGCTGGCGCCGGCCTACGCCGGGCGCCTGGCACAGGTGCGCGCGGCCCGGCTCGACAATGCGCTGAGCCACCCGGTGCCGGGCATCGACACGCTGGCGGCGCCGGTATTCGACCACACCGGCAGCCTGGCGCTGGTGATCGCCGTGATGGGCTCGAGCGGCAGCTTTGACAGCAGCACCGCAGGCGCCACTGCCGCGCTGGTGCGGCAGGCGGCGCGCCGGCTGTCGTGGCGCTTCGGCGCGCCGGACACGGCCTGAGCTCAGGCCATCAGTTGTCCAGCCTGATGTTGGCCGACTTGATCAGGCTGTCCCACTTCTCGTACTGCGCGCGGATATAGCTGCCGAACTGCGCCGGCGTGGCGGGGAAGGGCACGGTGCCCTGGCTGGCCAGCCTGGCGGCCAGGTCAGGCTGCTTCAGCGCCGCCACGATCTCGCCGTTGAGGCGGTCGATCACTGCCTTGGGCGTGCCGGCCGGCGCGGCCACGCCAAACCACGCGGTCAGCTCGTAGCCGGGCACGCCGGCGGCGGCCAGCGTGGGCACGCCGGGGAGCTGGTCAGAGGGCTTCTGCGTGGTCACCGCCAGCGCGCGCACGCGGTTGTCGCGGATATACGGCAGCGCGGTCGAGACGCTGTCGAACATCATGGTGATGCGCCCGCCGATCAGGTCGGTCATCGACGCGGCGCTGCCCTTGTACGGAATGTGCGTGATATTGACACCCGCCAGGTGGGTGAAGAGCTCGCCCGCCAGGTGCGACGAGGAGCCGTTGCCGAACGAGCCATAGGTCAGCTTGCCCGGCTCCTTGCGCGCCAGCGCCAGCAGCTCCTGCACGGTGCGCGCCGGCACGCTGGGATGCACCACCAGCACGTTGGGCAGGTAGGCGACCGAAGCCACCGGCGCGAAGTCCTTCAGCGGATCGTAGCCAGGCTTGTCATAGAGGCTCTTGTTGACCGCCAGCGAGCCGAAGGTGCCGAACAGCAGCGTATAGCCGTCGGCCGGGGCCCGCGCCACCGCGATGGCCGCCAGGTTGCCGCCGGCGCCGGGCCGGTTGTCGATCACCACCGGCTGGTGCAGCCGCGCCGACAGTGCGTTGCCGATCTCGCGCGCCAGCAGGTCGGTGGCGCCGCCGGGCGGGAAGGGCACCACCAGCCGCACCGGCTTGTCGGGATAGTCCGCCAGCGCGGTACCGGCGGCCGTGGCCGCGAACGCAAATACCAGCCCCGCGGCTGCACGCCTGATCCAACCCTGCATCGCTGTCTCCTTTCTGTGATCTGTTGCGATGGAATGGCTGTCAGTGTGTCGCAGCGCCGGCAGGCGCGTGTTTGGGATTGGCGAAGGTCGGGTTCGGTGCCGGAGCGGGTCACTCCGGCGGGCGCAGCCGGGCGATGGTGCCGAACAGCGTTTCCAGCTCCACCGGCTTGACCAGGTGCGCGTCGAAGCCGGCTGCCTCGGTACGCTGCCGGTCCGCCGGCTGGGCGAAGCCGGTCAGCGCCACGAAGCGCGTCAGCTCGGTGCCGGCCACGCCGCGCATGGCGCGCACTACCTCGAAGCCGTCCATGCCGGGCATGGCCAGGTCGATCAGCGCGATATGCGGGCGGCAGCGCGGCGCCACATGCAGGGCCTCGGCGCCGTCGTAGGCAATGGTCACCTCGTGGCCGCAAATCTCGAGCAGCATGGCCAGGCTGTCGGCGGCGTCGCGGTTGTCGTCGACCAGCAGGATGCGCTGCGCCTGCTGCTCGGGCGTGGCCGGACCCAGGGCCCGCGGTGCGGCTCCTGAGCGGGCGTCATCCTTGCGCGAGGCCGGCAGCGGCAGGCGCAGCGTGAAGGTGCTGCCTTGTCCCGGCCCGGCACTGGCGGCAGCGATGGTGCCGCCGTGCAGCTCGACCAGTGACCGGCACAGCGACAGGCCGATGCCCAGCCCGCCATGCACGTCGGTGCCCGGACGGCTTTCCTGCATGAACAGGTTGAAGATCTCGTCGATGGCCTGGGGCCCGATGCCACAGCCCTGGTCCGTCACCTGGACCTGCAGTGTGCGGTTCTGGATCGTGGTGGCGATCGTCACCGACGACCCGGGCGGCGAGAACTTCGACGCATTGAGCACCAGGTTCTGCATGACCTGCACCAGCCGCGTCTTGTCGGCACGCATTGGGATCGAGCCGGCATGGGTCCGCACTTCGACGCACTGCGATTTGGCATCCAGCGCCGGCTGCGCTGCCTCGACGCCGAGCGCGATGATCTCGTTGAACTCGACCGGCTCCATGCGCAGCTCGATGCGGCCGGAGGTGATGCGCCCGATGTCGAGCAGGTCGTCCACCAACCGGCTCAGGTGGTTCACCTGGCGCTCGATCATGGCCAGGCTCCGGTTTGCCAGCACCGCGTCCTCCGGCGCCAGCCGCATCGCCGCGAGCGCGCTGTGCACCGGCGCCAGCGGATTGCGCAGTTCATGCGAAAGCGTGGCCAGGAACTCATTCATGCGCTGGCTGGAGCGTTCCAGCTCTTCGCGGCGGCGGCGCTCGCTCATGTCCCGCGTCACCTTGGCAAAGCCGCGCAGCGTGCGTGACTCGTCGTATACCGCTGTCAGGGTGACATTGGCCCAGAACAGCGAGCCATCCTTGCGCACGCGCCAGCCTTCGTCTTCCACGCGCCCGACGCGCCGCGCCAGCGCCAGGAGCCGTGACGGCTTGCCGGCGGCGACATCCTCCTGCGGATAGAACACCGAGAAATGACGGCCGATGATCTCGTCGCGGCGGTAGCCCTTGATATAAGAGGCACCGGAATTCCAGCTGACGATATGGCCGCCGGGATCGAGCATGAAGATGGCGTAATCCTTGACCCCCTCCACCAGCAGCCGCAGGGTTTCTTCGCTCTGGCGCAGGGCCTCGGCGGCGCGGCGCTGCTCGGTCATGTCCCGCGTGACCTTGGCAAAGCCGATCAGCCGGCCCTCGGCGTCCTTCAGGGCGGTGATGACGACGTTGGCCCAGAAGCGGCTGCCGTCCTTGCGCACGCGCCACCCCTCGTCCTCGAACCGGCCCTGTTCGGCCGCGGCCTTCAGCTCGGCTTGCGGCCAACTCCGGGCGATCGCATCCGGCGTGTAGAACTGCGAGAAATGCTTGCCCAGGATCTCCTCGCGGGCATAGCCCTTGATGCGCGCCGCGCCCTTGTTCCAGCTGGAGACATGGCCGCCGACGTCGAGCGTGAAGATGGCGTAGTCCTGCACGGAATCCACCAGGGTCTGGTAAGGCACATCGGGCAGGTCGGCCCGGATCTCGTGCGAACGCCCGCCCGATGGCTCGCCAGCGTCGGGGCGAGGTACGCTTCCGGCGGGTTGCTGCGGGTTCTCGGGGTGTCGTGTCATGGCATGTCCTGAACGGCGTCCTGCCGGCGTGGCCCGCCAGCGCATCCGGTCCTGGTCTTGTAGCAAGGATACCCCCGCCAGCAGCCTGGCAGGGCCAATGGCGGGGGATGCCGGTGGCCCCGGCAGCGCAGGTCCGGATCAGAAGCTTCTGTACTGCAAATCAGAATGTGCGGATTGTCTGGGGAAACTGGCTCCATAGAATGGTCGCACAAGGGCTTTCAGCTCTTCCATCCAGAGGCGCCAATGACACAGTTAGACGAATGCCACCTGCCGTGCGACGGCATGCCGTGCAGCGCAGATTGCCAACTGGCCCGCTTCTGCCTGGGAGGCGCACGGGGGCTGCCGGGCGGCGCCCGGGGCATCCACCGCACGGTGCGCCTGCGCAAGGGCCAGTGCCTGTACCTGCTGGGCGACCCCGTGACCTCGCTCTACGCAATCCGCGTCGGCACGGTCAAGACCCACGTGACCACGGAAGACGGCCGCACGCAAGTGGTCGGCTTCCACTTCCCCGGTGACCTGGTCGGGCTGGACAGCCTGGCGCATCCGCACTATGCGTCCTACGCCACCGCGCTCGAAGACACCAAGCTGTGCATGCTCGGCATGGACGCGCTGCGCGGCGCCGCCGCCGGCATGCCGGAGCTTGCCAACCAGCTGTTCCTGGCGCTCGGCGCACAGGCGCAGCGCGCACGCGCGCTGCAGACCATGCTGGCGCTGATGACCGCCGAAGAGCGGCTGGTGACCTTCCTGCTATGGATGGCTGAAGGCCTTGCGGCGCGCGGCTTCTCGTCCTCGGAGTTCGTGCTGCGCATGAGCCGGGAGGAAATCGGCAGCTATATCGGCCTGACACTGGAAACAGTCAGCCGGCAGTTCTCGCGGCTGGCGGACTGCGGGCTGATCCGGGTGAGGCACCGCACCATCTCGCTGCTCGACAAGCCCGCCTTGCGGGCCATCGCCGAGCGCCCGATGATCTCCGCGCACGCGCCTGCGTGCGATCAGCAGGTGCCCCGGCGCGGCCCGCACGATGCCCGCCGGCTGGCACCGCGCGCGGCCGGTGGCCAGGCTGTGGCAGTCGAATGACCAAGCCCGGCCAGCGCGAGGACCGAATGGAACATGCAACACCGGCCGGCACCGCGGCTGAAGGGACGGCCAGCGACCTGGTCGGCGAGAGCCTGCGGGAAATCACGGACCTGAACCTCTCCTACCTGCTGCTGGTGCAGCGGCTGATGCGCGAGAACGAGGCCGAGGCCCTGTTCCGGCTCGGCATCGAGCGCGAAGTGGGCCGTGTGCTGGCCGCGCTCACGCCGCTGCAGATGGTGGCACTGGCGCGCTCCAACCTGGTGCTGTGCCGTTTCCGGCTGGAAGACAGCATGCTGGTGGCCGCGCTGACCGGCGCCGAGCCGCTGCATGCCCTGCAGAACATGCACGCGGCCATCGTGATGGCCGCGCAGCGCGGCTAGTGGAACCAAAATCGGAGGCTGTATGACGGGCAATGCGATGACGCAAGTCGAATGGAAGCGGATGGCGCTCGACCGCGGCCGCAGGGGCGACCACCCGCCCGGGCCAACCCGCATGGAAATCACCTGCACGCTGCAGATGCAGGATATTGTCCAGGCGCTGGGGGCGGAGCCCGATGAGCAGCGCTGTGTCGAGGCCGGCCTCGAGGTGCTTGCGATGGCCGGGCACCCGCCTGCGCGTGCCGTGGTGTCGATGGACCACGGGCGGCCGCCGGCGCTGGAATTCTATGTCGATGCCGCTGTGCCGACCTGCTGCGAACTGGACAGCACCTTGCAGCACGCGATCGCCAGCCGTTTCACCAGCGTGCTGCCGCCGGGGCTGGCAGTCACGGTGCTGCCGCTGGCCGCCTATGCACAGGAAGCCACCGACGAAGGCAAAGCGTTTGACGCGGATACCTTGCGCACCTGTGCCAGCGAACTGCTGGGCCGCGGCGGGGAGATGAACCAGCGCCTGGCGGTGGTGTGTGCCTACCTGTCGGCGCTGCATGGCGCGCAGGCCGTTGCCGAGCAGCTTGGCTACCTTGAGCAGAGCCTGCTCGCGCAGGGCCAGGAGGCCTTGTCCTGGCGCCTGCGCCGGCACCGCAGCGTGGAAGGGCGGGAGCTGGCGCAGGCATTGGAAGGACTATCCCGCGCCGCGGATGGTGCCCTGTATGAGTTCGGCGCCAGTTACAGCGCTGCGCGCGCCAGCTATCAGCTGGAGCAGATGCAGCGTGTCCATGACCGGATCGCGCGCTTTCGCGACACCTGCCCGCACGGCGGGCGCTGCCCCGAGCCCCGGCACGCCGTGTGCGCGGACACGGCGTGCTGAGGCGCGGCAAGGTCAGATACCGGCCATGCAGGTGTACTTGATGACCAGGTAATCCTCGATGCCGTAGTGCGAGCCCTCGCGGCCCACGCCAGACTGCTTGACGCCGCCGAACGGCGCCACCTCGTTGGAAATCAGGCCGGTATTGACGCCCACCATGCCGTATTCCAGGCGTTCGGAGACGCGCCAGACCCGGCCCAGGTCGCGGGCATAGAAGTAGCTGGCCAGGCCGAACTCGGTGTCGTTGGCCATGGCGACCACGTCATCCTCGGTTTCGAAGCGGAACAGCGGCGCCAGCGGGCCGAAGGTTTCCTCGCGCGCGACCAGCATGCCGGGGCCGACGTCGGCCAGCACGGTCGGCTGGAAGAAAGAATGCCCCAGCACATGGCGCTGGCCGCCCTGCAGCAGGCGCGCGCCCTTGCCGAGCGCGTCGGCGATATGCTCTTCCACCTTGGCCACGGCCTTGTCGTCGATCAGCGGGCCGATGCGCACGCCGTCGTCCATGCCGTTGCCGACCTTCAGGGCAGCCACCGCCGCCACCAGCTTCTGCGCAAACGCCTCGTACACGCCCGCCTGCACGTAGATGCGGTTGGCGCAGACGCAGGTCTGGCCGGCATTGCGGTACTTGGACACGATCGCGCCTTCAACCGCCGCGTCCAGGTCGGCATCGTCGAACACGATAAAGGGCGCATTGCCGCCCAGCTCCATCGACACCTTCTTGATGGTCGACGCGGTCTGGGCCATCAGCACGCGGCCAACCTCGGTCGACCCGGTGAAGGTGAGCTTGCGCACCAGCGGGTTGCTGCTCATCTCGCCGCCGATGGCGCCGGCCGAGCCGGTCACCACCGACAACACCCCGGCCGGAATGCCCGCGCGCTCGGCCAGGGCCACCAGCGCCAGCGCTGTCAGCGGGGTTTGCGATGCCGGCTTGAGCACCATGGTGCAACCCACTGCCAGGGCCGGCCCGGCCTTGCGCGTGATCATGGCAGCGGGGAAGTTCCACGGCGTGATGGCCGCGCATACCCCCACCGGCTCCTTGGTCACCACAATGCGCTGGTTGCTGACCGGCGCCGGGATGGTGTCGCCATAGACGCGCTTGCCTTCCTCGGCAAACCATTCGATAAACGAGGCTGCGTAGGCGATTTCGCCGCGCGCTTCTGCGATCGGCTTGCCCTGTTCGGCGGTCATGATGCGCGCCAGGTCTTCCTGGCTGGCCAGGATCAGTTCGAACCATTTGCGCAGCAGCGCCGAGCGCTCCTTGGCGGTGCGGGCGCGCCATGCCGGCAGCGCGCGGTTGGCGGCTTCGATGGCCTGGCGGGTTTCATCGGCACCCAGTTGCGGGACCTGTCCCACGCGCTCGCCGGTGGCCGGGTTGGTGACGTCGATGCGGCGCTCGCCGTCGATCCAGCGGCCGTCGATATAGCACTGCTGCCGCAGCAGCGAGGAGTCCTGGAGTTTCAGCATGGTTGTCTCGGTGGATGCCGGCGGTGCCGGGCGTCTTGTGGAAGCCTGAGACAACGATTGTAATCCGGCGGCCTAGGTTGAGGTCTTGGGTGGCGCCGCAGGCGAGGCCGCTGACGGTGCCTCGATACCCCAGTCGCCGTACTCCAGCCAGTCGTCGCCGAGCAGTTCAACCGGGTGCTGCGTGCGGCTGGAGCCATTGCCGCAGCCCATGTCGTCTACGGCGCAGTACTTGTCGCAGCCCCAGCAGATGCGCTCGGGGTGGCGGGGATGCAGGGGAAATTTCTTGGCCATGGCTTGCGGTTGGGAAACTGCTGAGACGATTATGCCCACACCCGCAAGCCGTCGATTTGCGCAATCGCAAGCGCAAGTCAGCCGGGAGCCATCCCGCTCAGTCCCATCCGTCGGCATCCAGCCGGGTCCAGCGGTCGGGCGCCTCGCCATCGGGCGAGGCCAGCAGCAGTGTCTGGCCGCATTGCGCGCAACGGTACACAAACGCATTCTGGCCGCTGGCGGTGCGCAAGGTCGCCGACATCACCAGCCTGGGATGCGGCGGCACGTGGCCCGGCCGGTCCAGCTGCGACTCGCACAGGTCGCATATAGACATCATTGTTTTCCTCCGCACGATCCCCGGCGTAGCAAGAATGCTGTGGTGCAGCATTCGCTTTTCCAGTATAGCGGCGGATCGATAGTGCCGTTGGGCGACGGCGCGCGGCTATTCGCCAAGGAACTCAGCCACCACTTCGAGTCCCTCAATGTGATCGGCAACCACCTTTGCGATGGTGATCAGCGGGATGGCGAGCAACATGCCCCATACGCCCCAGAGCCAGGTGAACAGGAGCAGTGCAACAAATACGGCCACCGCGTTCATGCGCGCCATGCGGCCGGTCATCCAGGTGGTGACGACCGACCCGATCAGCGTGGCGATCAGCAGCGATCCGACCGTTGCCGCGGCTGCCATGCCGAGCGTGCCGAACTGCATGAAGGTCACCACCCCCAGGCAGACCGCGATTGCCAGGGCGCCGAAGTAGGGCACCAGGTGCAGCGCCGCGGCCGCAATTGCCCAGCTGCCGGCGTTGTGCACGCCCAGCCACTTGAGCAGCAGCCAGGTACAGGCGCCCAGGGCCGTATTGGTCACCAGCAGCATGCCCATATAGCGGCGGATGGAGCGGTTGACCTCGTCCAGCATGTGCACGCTGATCTTCTTCTCGGAAATGGTATGCCCGACCATCTTGATGAACTTGCGCTTGAACGTATCGCCGGCCAGCAGCAGGAAGTACAGCAGGAAGACCACCACCACCGCCTGTCCGGCCATGGTGAAGATGCTGACCGAGCCGGCCAGCAGCATGTTGTGGATCTGGGCGGGCGCTTGCTCCACCACCACCTGCGTGCCGCGTGCGGGCGGGGGCTGGCCGGTGCCGCTGAGGACAGTGGCGGCGCGACGTACCTTCTGCCACATGGAATCGTCGCCGCTCATCAGCGCGCCGACCGAGCGCGACAGCTTGCTGGCGGTCTCGGGCAGGCTGTTGACGATCGACTCCACCTGCCCCTGCAGCAGGTAGGCGCCGCTGAGCAGGGCGCTCAGCACGGCCAGCAACACCACGGTGCCCGCCAGCGCGCGCGGCAGGCCCAGCCGCTGCAACGCGCAGACCAGCGGGTCCAGCAGGTAGGCCAGGACGATCGCGAGCACCACCGGAATGAGGAATTCGCGTGCGATATGCACGGCGTACAGCGAAAAGAGCGTGGCCAGCACCACCAGCGCCACGCTGGCACGGTGCAGCGAGGCGTTGACGGCATCGGCTGGCGCGACTGTGTCAGGCATCTCCGCCACCGTGCGCGGCCCGGCGGCGCCCTCGTTGTCGGCGCCCGCATGCGGGTTGCCGTCGGCGGGCAACGGAACGGGCGGGGCAGGGGGCAGCGAAGAAGGCGCGGAATCGGGGATGGTCGACATAGTCGGGCGCCCTGGCAAAAGGCCTGGCGCTGCTATGAAGATAGCTGGCCGGCAGGCTGCGGCTGTCGGACGCCGCCGCCTGCGCATGTCAGACAAGCGCGGCAGCGAGGCGCCTTACAAGCGACACCGCCCGGCCGGCAGCATGGCGCTGCACGACCGGGCGGTACGGTGACTGCAGGCGGGAGCGCGCAGGCTCAACCTGTCACCGTCTTGGTTTCAAGGAACTCGGCAATGCCTTCGGGGCCGTATTCACGCCCGTTGCCGGACGTCTTGTAGCCGCCGAACGGCGCGGTGAGGTCCATTGTCGCGCCGTTGATGCGCACGCTGCCGGCGCGCAGGCGGGCGGCCAGCTTGCGTGCCCGCGCCGCGTCGGACGACGCGATGTAGGCGGCCAGGCCGAACTCGGTGTCATTGGCGATTGCCACCGCCTCGTCTTCTGAGTCGTACGGCAGCAGGCATATCACCGGCCCGAAGATCTCTTCGCGCGCGATGGTCATGTCATTGCGCACGTCGGCAAAGATGGTCGGGCGCGCATAGAAGCCGCGCTGCAGCCCGTCGGGGCGGCCGGGGCCGCCTGCGGCCACGCGCGCGCCTTCCTCGATGCCCACCCCGATCAGGCGCTGCACCTTGTCGTACTGGCCGCGGTTGGAGATCGGGCCCATCTTGGTCTCGGGGTCGGACGGGTCGCCCACCTTGACCGCGCTGGCGACGGCGGCGGCAATCTGCACGGCCTGCCCATAGCGCGAGCGCGGCACCAGCATGCGCGTCGGCGCGATGCAGGTCTGTCCGGTGTTGAGCATGCACTGCGCCACGCCGCTGGTCACCGCCGCCTGCAGGTCGGCATCGTCCAGGATGATCATCGGCGACTTGCCGCCCAGCTCCTGCGCCACGCGCTTGACCGTGGGCGCGGCGCTGATGGCCACTTCCACGCCGGCGCGGGTCGAGCCGGTGATCGACACCATGTCGACGTCGCGATGCGACGATAGCGCCGCGCCCACGGTGCGGCCCTCGCCATAGATCATGTTGAAGACACCCGGTGGCGTATCCGCGGCATCCATGATCTCGGCAAAGATGCGGGCGTCCAGCGGCGCGATCTCGGACGGCTTGAGCACCACGGTGCAGCCCGCCGCCAGCGCCGGCGCCACCTTGGCCGCGATCTGGTTCAGCGGCCAGTTCCACGGCGTGATCAGCGCCGCTACGCCGATGGCCTCGCGCAGGATGCAGCTCTTGCCGCGCGTGGTTTCGAACTCGAAGCCGCGCAGCGTCTGCAGCGTTGCCTGCAACTGTGCCAGGCCGATCGCGGCCTGCACGTTGGTGGCCAGCGTGATCGGTGCGCCGATCTCCTGGCGCACCGCCTGCGCCAGGTCGCCGATGCGCGCCTGGTAGGCGGCGATGATGCGCTCGAGCAGGGCGATGCGGGTTTCACGCGTGGACACCGACCAGGCCGGGAATGCCGCGCGCGCTGCGGCCACGGCCTGGTCCACGTCCGCCGGGGTGCCCATGGCGAGCTCGCCGGCGACCGCTTCGGTGGTTGGGTCGATGATGTCAGCCTGGGTCGCGCCCGCTGCGGGCTGCACCCACTTGCCGTTGATATAGAACTTGTCGACGATGTTCATGCCGGTTGCCTCGGAAGTTTGTGGGTGGATAGGGTCAGACCGGACGGTCGCCGATGATGGTGGCGCGGTTCATATGGCGCACGGCCGGGAAGTAATCCTGCACCGCGTAATGTTGCGTGGAGCGGTTGTCCCAGAGCGCGATGGTGTCCGGCTGCCAGCGCAGCCGCACCTGGTACTCCGGCGCGGCGGCCTGGCGGTACAGGTACTGCAGCAGGTCCAGTTCCGCGGGCCGGTAGTCGGAGCCGATGCGGTACGGCTGTTCCTTGGCGAAGTTGGCGAAATGCGTGGTGAAGGCTTCGTTGACGAACAGGATCTTCTCGCCGGTTTCCGGGTGCGTGCGTACCACCGGGTGCACCATCGGCGGAAACTTGGCGCGCATCTCCGCGTATTGTTCTTCGTTCAGCGCCGAGCCGAAGGTCGGCATCGCGTCGTGCACGGCCTTCAGGTTGGCGATGCGGGCCTTCATGTCCTGCGGCAGGTTTTCATAGGCCGCGACCATATTGATCCAGATGGTATCGCCGCCGACCTCCGGGCATTCCAGGCAGCGCAGCATCGAACCCATCGACGGGACCATGCGCCAGGTAACGTCCGAGTGGTAAAGGTTCTCGCGTCCGCGCGTCGTGCCATCGCGCCCGAATACAACCAGTTCGGGATGTTCCGGGTGGTTGGTGAGCATCGGATGCACTTCCAGCTCGCCGAAGCGGCGCGCCACGGCTACGTGCTGGGCCGGCGTGATCGCCTGCTTGCGGAAGAACAGCACCTTGTACTTCAGCAGTGCGCGGCGCAGCGAGAGGTAGGTTTCGTGGTCGAGCGTCTCGCGGAAATCGATGCCTTCGACTTCGGCGCCGATCGTCGGCGTGCAGCGGCGCACGGTAAAGGGAAAGTCTTCGTTGTCCTGCGCCCGGTAGGCTTCCGGGCTGATGGTGGTTGCGGCAGTGGCTTGCATGGGGTGTCTCCTCGGTGTTGTGTTGCCAATGCAGGGGGGAATGACCGGCTCAGCGGTGCGAGGCCCTGATCAGGTCCGCAGCCTTTTCGCCGATCATGATGGCGGGGGCGTTGGTGTTGCCGCCGATCAGCGTCGGCATGATCGATGCGTCAGCGACGCGCAGGCCCTCGACGCCGTGCACGCGCAGTTCCGGGTCGACTACCGCCATGTTGTCGACGCCCATCTTGCAGGTGCCGACCGGGTGGTAGACCGTGTCCGCGTGCGTGCGCACGAAGTCGCGGATGGCGGCTTCATTGCTGCTGTCGGGGCCGAAAGCGTCGGTCAGGACTTCGCGCCCGCCGTGCTGCGCCAGCGCGGGCTGCGCAAAGATGCGGCGGATCGCCCGCACGCCTGCGACCATGCCCGCCATGTCTTCCTCGGCCGACAGGAAGCGCGGATCGATCACCGGCGTCTCGCGCATGTCGGCACTGCGCAGGCGCACATGGCCGCGGCTCTTCGGGCGCAGCACGCAGGCGTGGCAGGAGTAGCCGTGGCCCAGCTTGCCCAGGTTGCGGTTGCCGAGCAGCGCCACGGCAAAGTGCAGCTGCACATCCGGGATGTCCAGCTCGGGGCGGCTGCGCAGGAAGGCACCGGCCTCGGCGATATTGGACGAGACCATGCCGGTGCGGTTGCGCCGGTAGCGCATCACCTCGCGCGCCAGGCGCAGCATGCCGCGGCCAGTCTTGCCGAACAGCTCGGTCGTTTGCAGCTGCTTGTTGATGATGATGTCGAGGTGGTCCTGCAGGTTCTCGCCCACGCCCGGAAGGTCATGGACCACGTCGATGCCGAAGCTGCGCAGTTGCGCGGCCGGGCCGATGCCGGATGCCAGCAGCAACTGCGGCGAGTTGAAGGTGCCGCCGCTGACCACGATCTCGCGCCGTGCGCGCAGGATCTGCACCGCCCCACCGCGCACGACTTCCACCCCGACAGCGCGCTTGCCTTCGAACACGATCCGCAGCGCTTGCGTATCGGTCAGCACCGCCAGGCCGCGACGGCCGCCATTCAGCGCCGTGTCCGCGGCATTGCCGCTGTGCAGGTAGGCCCGCGCCGAGTTCCAGCGTTCGCCGTTGCGCTGCGTTACCTGGTACAGGCCGGCGCCTTCCTGGCTGTGGCCATTGAAGTCGCCGTTGTGAGGCAGGCCGGCCTGGATCGCTGCCTGGACAAAGCGTTGCGCAAACGGATTGGGCGAGCGCAGGTCGCTCACGTGCAGCGGCCCGTCGTTGCCGTGCAGCGCATGTTCCTGGCTGGCCAGGCGCGGATTGCGCTCGCTGCGGCGGAAGTAGGGCAGGACGTCGTCGAAGCCCCAGCCCCGGCAACCGAGCGCGGCCCAGCCGTCGTAATCGTGCCGATGGCCGCGGATATAGACCATGCCGTTGATCGAGGAACTGCCGCCCAGGCCGCGCCCGCGCGGCTGGTAGGAGCGGCGGCCATTCAGGCCCGGTTGCGGTTCGGTGTAGTAGGCGTAGTTGCGTGGCCCGGCCTTGGGGACGACCGCGGCAATGCCCACCGGCGCCCAGACCGAGAAGTGATGGTCATGCGGCCCCGCCTCGAGCAGCGCCACGGTTGCGTCCGTGTCTTCGGCCAGGCGCCCAGCCACGGCGCAACCGGCTGACCCGGCGCCGATCACGATGTAGTCGAATTCAGCCGCCGGAGTGGCGGCGCCCTGCGATGCGTTGGTCTTCAATTTCTGTGTCTCCTGAGCGGCTTTTGACGGTGCTTTCCTGTGGGTGCAGGTAGCTGCCGATGGGCGATACTGCCATTACCTGTTATGACAGGTCAATAGGGTTTCGCCTCGACCTGTCATGATAGGTATAATCCGTTCCACCCAGCATTCGGAGCCGCCCAGGGCGGAACACACGTGGCGCTGCCCAGGTTCAAAGAGATAGAAAACGAGATTCGCCAGCGGATTGCCAGCAACACATGGGCGCCCGGCGCCAAGCTGCCTTCCGAGGCCGAGCTGGTGACGGAATTCGCGGTCAGCCGGATCACCGTGCGCCAGGCCCTGTCCGGGCTGCACAACGCCGGCCTGATCGAGAAGGTCAACGGCAAGGGCAGCTTCGTGACCCGCCCCTCGGACACGCCCAGCCTAGGCGCGCTGACCGGCTTCTATGAAACCGGACGCGCCCGTGGCCAGCTTGCCTACGGCAAGCTGGTGTCGGTACGGCTGGTGCGGGCGCCGGCCCATGTGGCGGCGGCGCTGCGTCTGCAGCCTGGCGAGAAGGTGCTGAGCGTGGCTACCGTGCGGTACTGGGACGACGCGGCCGTGGCGCATTTCACCCTGATGGGTCCTGAGCCGCTGATGCGCCGCCTGGTGCAGGAGGACCTGGAAACCAACGATGCCATGGCGCTGTTTGAGAGCCGGCTGGGATACCGGTTCAAGGAAGTGGCGATGGAAGCCACCGCCGTCGCCGCGCCCGCGGACGTGGCGCGCCGGCTCGGTGTTGGCGTGGGCGATCCGCTGTTGCGCCTGCGCAGCACGCCGCATGACATCGAGGACACACCGTTGTTGTGCGGCGAACTGCTGTTCCGTCCGGACCGCTATGCCTATAAGTGGACACTGACGCGATAGCGCGGATGTCTGCCATCTTCAGTCGAAACTGAACTGCGCCGGCGTGGTAACATTTACCCGCGGCGCGCACTTCTTACTGCGGCCGGGCCGCAGTCATGTCCTTTCCTGCATTGCCGGGTGCCGCGTGGTCAACGGACTCGCGCCGATCGTCACATGGCGCCGCTGGTACGTCAGTTGCGTCTTCCGCAGCAGAGCTGCGTTCCAGCGCGCTCGCCGGCAGCCTGCGCCGTGCAGCTAGGCTTGCCGCCAACCTGCTAGATGGAGGACGACATGAAAACAACCCTACGCATCGGCACAGCCCTGCTCGCACTTGGCATCCTGGCGGGTTGCACCGCCACCGGCAGCACCACCGGCTCCGGCTCGCTGTCCGGCTCCGGTTCGGTCACCGAACAGAGCCGCAGCCGCAGCACCACCCCTGGCACAAGCACTTCTACCGGCACGTCCGGCGCCACCAGCACTACCAGCCCGAGCGGCACCTCGAGCGGCAGCAGCGGTGCAGCCAGCGGCTCGGGCACTGCCCGCTGACGCCGGCGCACAGCCGCCGGTGGCCTGGCACCGGCGGCTGTGCGGCTTCGCTATCGGTCCCGGCCGGTAACGACGCGCGCGTCGCGGCGCGCGGGAACGATGTCTTCGTCCGCGAGCCGTTGTTGCAGGTCGTTGTTGGGCACGTGGGTGAAGTCCTTGCCAATTTCCTTCGTGATGACGTCGGTGACCCCGGCGGGAAGGGCTTTGCGCAGCAGGCCGAGAAAACGCGGCGCGGCAATCAGCGCCAGTGAGTCAAAGCGCTGCTTGTTGCGCGCATCGGCAAGGTAGTCCGCCACGCGGCGGGCAAACAACTGCGCTTCCTGGTGCAGTTCATCTTCCCCGGCCGAGGAGGTGACCGTGGAAGGTCCGACCTGGTGGGCACCGGGGTGGCCGACGTCTCCCTGCGCGGAAGCGTGGCCACGCCGGCCATAGGCGTCGCGGCGCAGGTCGGCGCGGTCGGCATGCGCGGCCGCGTCGGTGATCTCCTCGACCACTTCGAGCGGTGCGCTATCGGCGTGCGAGGCAAAGATGCGGGCGAGGGATTCGTCCGCCACAAGGATCCAGATGTTCTTCATGATCGCTCCGGTTGCGGGCCCGAACACGGGGCCTCATGCCCTCGATGCAAGGGGTACGCCATCGGGGCAGGGGCACAAGGCGGGGCCGCAGATGGCGCCGGGCCAAGCATCAGATGCCGCAAGGGCCATGCCGTTGCAGTATCGACAGGGATGCTGTGCAACTTTTTCAGGCCCCGGCATGCCGATCTGTCACCATACGCCAAAGAACACGCCGGCCTGCTTGTACACATTGGTCTTGGCCGCCACCTCTTCGTTGGTTACCGTCACGCGCGGCTTGAGCGTGCAGAACCATTCCAGCAACCGCAACCGCATGGCGCTGCGCACGGCTTCGTGGCCGGGGTCGCTGCCCAGGTCGAAATACTCCTGCGGATCGTTCTGCAGGTCGAACAGCTGTGGCCGGAACCCTTGCCAGTGCACGTATTTCCAGCGCGCGTCACGCACCATCCAGGCGCGGCACTCGCCGGGGTGGCGGCCCAGCGCAACGCGAGCGCCGCGATAGGCGTAGTCCAGCTCGGATATGACGAAATCGCGCCAGCTGCCGGCATCGGCGCGCTCGCCCGCGCGCGTCAGGTCCAGCAACGAGCGGCCCTCGATGCGGTGGTCGGCCGGCGGCAGGCCCAGTGCGTCCAGCACCGTCGGCACCACGTCGACCGCGCTGACCATGCTGGCCTGCGCGGTGCCGCGCGTGGCATCCGCTGCCGGCGAGGGATCGTAGACGATCAGCGGGATGTTCTGCACGGTGTCGTAGAACTGCTCCTTCTCGCCCAGCCAGTGGTCGCCCAGGAAATCGCCGTGGTCGGCGGTGAAGACGATCAGCGTGTCCTGCCAGCGGCCCAGGCGTTCGAGCTGTTCCCAGAGCTGGCCGAGCCGGTCGTCGATCTGCTGGATCAGGCCCTGGTAGGCGGGGCGCACCGTGTCCGAGACTTCCTGGCGCATGAAGTTGGCGCATTCTTCCTGCGTGCGGTAGGCCGACAGCACCGGGTGCGGGTCTTCCAGCTCGGCGTCGTGGCGCTGCAGCGGCAGGCAGTTATCGAGCGAATACGCGGCGTGGTAGGGCGCGGGCGCCAGGTAGGGCCAGTGCGGCTTGACCAGCGACAGGTGCAGCACCCACGGATCGTCGCCGCGCGTGGCGATGTACCGCATCGCCTGGTCGACCGTGTACGCGGTCTCGGAGTGCGGCTCGGCCACGCGCGCGGGCAGGCCGGCGTTGCGCATGTGCCAGCCGGAGACGATCTCGCCGCGTTCGTTCTCGGCGCTGATCACGTAGTCGGTCCACGGATCCGCGCTGTCGTAGCCTTGCTGGCGCAGCCAGTCGGCGTAGGCGCTGTGCGGCTCGGCGTGGTGGCCGTCATGGCGGTCGACTTCGGTGAAGTGGCCGCTGCGCAGCAGCGTTTCCAGCTCGGTGCCGCCATCCAGGTGGAGCCGCTTCAGGTTGGCGTTGTCGGGCATCACATGGGTCTTGCCCGCCAGCGCCAGCGCGCGGCCGCTGTGCTTCAGGTATTCGCCCAGCGTGACTTCGCCCACCGACAGCGGCACGCGGTTCCAGGTGGCGCCGTGGCTGCTGACATGGCGGCCGGTATAGAAGCTCATGCGGCTGGGGCCGCAGACCCCGGACGCGACGAAGGCGCGGTCGAAGCGAACGCCGCGCGCGGCCAGCGCATCGATATTGCGCGTGCGCAGCGCCGGATGCCCGTAGCAGCCCAGGTGGTCGCGCCGCAGCTGGTCGCACATGATGAAGAGGGTATTGCGGATCGTCATGGTCGGTTTGCCGCGCTTCAGTCGCCGGTATAGCCGGACGCCTTGACCACCGGTGCCCACTTGCCGGCGTCAGCCTTGAGCACGCCGGCAAAGGCGTCGGCCGGGCCGGTTGCGGGTTCCAGCCCCAGCTTGAGGAATTTCTCGCGCACGTCCGGCGACTGCACGGCCTTGACGATGGCGGCGTTGAGCTTGTCGAGCACCGGGCGCGGCGTGCCCGCGGGCGCCAGCAGGCCGTAGCGGCCTTCACCTTCAATGCCCTTGTAGCCAAGCTCGGTGAAGGTCGGCACATCGGGCAGCGCCACCGAGCGCTGCGTGCCGGAAGTCGCCAGCACGCGGATCTTGCCGGCGCGGTGCATTTCGGTCAGGTCGGCAAGGGTATCGACCGAAGCCGGCACCTGGCCGCCGACCAGCGCGCTCATCAGCGGCGCCGAGCCGTTGAAGGGGACGTGCAGCATGTCGATGCCAACCTGCTTGCCGACCATCAGCCCGAAGAAATGCGGGATGCTGCCCAGCGCCGGCGAGGCGTAGGAGTTGTTCTGGGGGCTGGCCTTGAGCCATGCCACATAGTCCTTCAGCGTGCGCGCCGGGCTGCCCGGCCCGGTGGCGAGCGCCAGCTGGAAGTTGGCGGCCTGCGCCACGGGCGTGAAATCGCGCTGGATATCGTAGTTGAGCTTGCGGTAGACCAGCGGCGCAATCGTCATCACCGCCGAGTTGGCCACCACCAGGGTATTGCCGTCGGCCGGCTGCGTACGCGCGTAGTCCATCACCAGCCGCCCGCCGGCGCCGGGCTTGTTCTCGATGACCACGGTCTGGTTCAGGGTCTCGCGCAGCTTGTCGCCGACCAGGCGTGCGGCGAGGTCGACGGTGCCGCCGGCCGGGTAGCCCACCAGGATGCGCAGCGGACGGTCCGACTGCGCGCTGGCGGGTGCGGACCATGCCGCGGCAACGGCCAGCAGGCACGCGGCGAAGCGGGGAAGTAGGGTGCGAGGGCTCACGATGTCTCCAGTTTGTTGTCCGCCGGCGAGCGGCGTCGATGCAAGCTAACACCCGTCGATATAATTGACAAAGTCAACTAACTGGCAGATGTGGCATGGCACACGACAACAGCGGCACCCGCCTGCAGCGTCCGCAGCGGCTGGCAGATTTCATCAACTACCGGGTCTACCACCTGAACCGCGTCGCGCTGGGCGCCGCGGCGCTGCACCTGCGCGCCAGGGCGGGCGTCACGCGGCGCGAATGGCGCATGATCTCCTTCCTTGGCGAGCAGCCCGGAACCCGGCTGACCGAACTGGCCGAAAGCGCCGGCCTTGACAAGGTGCTGGCCAGCCGCGCCGTCCACGCCCTGGTGGAACGCGGCCTGGTCCGGCGCGAAACGCGCACCCAGGACCGGCGCGCCGCAGCCTTCACGCTGACCGAGCAAGGCGAAGCCGTTTACCGTGCGGCGTTCGCGCAGGCGCGGGATTTCAATACGCGGCTGGCTGCATGCCTGACGGCGGAAGAGGCGCGCGTGCTGTCGCGCTGCCTGGACAAGCTGCAGGCGCAGGCCGGCTCGATGTTGGTTGAGGCACAGGCGTTGCCACAGTCCGAAGGGCCGGAGCCGGCGTGGGATCTGCTGCAGGTCTGGCGGGCCTAAGATGATGCGGCAGGGGCTCACGTGCTGGCCTCGTCCATCCACGTCCAGACAACCAGCGCTTCGTCGGCCGGCAAAAGCCCGAAGCGGATCATCGGCATTCCTTTTTGCCGCAGGATCAAACTGGCCAGCGCCTCAGCGCCCGAGTCTGCCAGACTCCTGATAGGGCGACGGGCCGATGGCTGGCGTGCAAGCGCCCTACAAATCCCGTGCGCAGGGATCTGTTGAACAGCGGCGTGCCGAACAGGGATCCAAACTCCTGCACCCGCTTGGACACCGCAGATTGCAGGCATCACGAAGAAGTGGCCGACAGTGCATGTCCGGATTCAGCAACGTCGGCGAGGGCTCAACGGTGGCGAGGGCAGCGATCTGCCCGGACCCGCTATTGCGGCTCGATGCCTGCGTCACGAATTTTCGCCGTCCATAGTTCCAGCCGAGCCCGTATGAACTCCGTGGCTTGCTGCGGAGGCATATATGCTGGCTTGCTCCCCCAGCGGGCAAAGTGCTCTCTGATGTTGGGCAAAGTCAGGGCATGCTCAATCGCGGCACTTTGCCGCTGGATGATCGCGTGCGGCGTACTGGCCGCCTCGGGCAGCGAGCGGGGGGCGGCAGTGCGAGCGGGGGATGCCGACGTGACACTTGACGGATTCTCACATCACGTCATCTTCAACGTACGGCGCGCGGCGACCTGCCGGCCCAATCCCTTCAATGACTGCCACATGAAGGGGTGGAAGTTGGATGGAAGACACCAGCACAAGAAGGTCTCCCGCTGGATGCCGACGTTTGCCGGCCTGTCGCGGCACCCGGCATCAAATCGTCAGTTTTGACGACGGACAGCCGTGGGGGGCGTCGCTAGACTGCTTCCAGACGTGAGGGCAACGGGATCGCACGGTGACACTGGGTAGCGCGCGAAACATCGGCACTCGCATGCTTCAGCGCCGCGCCGTGTGTGGCCACGCAGTGCTGACCGAACGCGCACATCAAGGATAGGAACGATAGCGATGTCTCTAAGAAATGTTGCGGCGATCACAGGGTATGCGGAATTCAAATCTCAGAAGACCGCGGACGGGCTGACGCCCATGGCATTGACCGCGGAAATCGCGCGCGGGACGGCGCTGGACGCGGGCGTGTCTCCCGGTGAAATCGACGGCCTGCTCGTCACCACGCCGGTGGCTGCATACAGCATGTTCTGGCCGTCTGCCGTGGCCGAGCATCTGGGCCTGAAGCTGAAGTACTTCGATACGGTGGAGCTGGGTGGAGCATCTGCCGCTGGCATGGTGTGGCGCGCGGCCGCGGCGATCCAGGCAGGGCTGTGCGATCGCGTGCTCTGCCTGACCGTCGAAGTGCCGAGTGCAGACCGGAACAACAACCGCAAGGGCATGCTGCGCTCGGAAGCCGTTACCGAATTCGAGATTCCGTTTGGTGCTTCGCCGCCGAATGCCGGCTACGCGATGGTGGCGCGGCGGCACATGCATGAATTCGGCACGAAGCCGGAGCAGCTGGCAAAGATCGCCGTGGATCAGCGCACCAGTGCCTTGTCGAATCCGCTTGCGCTCTTCAATCAGAGCGCGCTCACGATCGATGATGTGCTGAACTCAAAAGTAATCTTCGACCCGCTGCACCTGCTGGAGATCGTTTCGCCTTGCGTGGGCGGTTCCGCGGTTCTGGTAACGCGGCAGTCCCTGGCGAACCGAGGGCCGAATCCGCCAGTCAGGCTATTGGGCGCAGGCGAGGCGGGGTCCCATCTTTCGATCACCCATCGCCAGGACATCACCACATCCTGGTCGAAGCAGTCCGCCGAAGCGGCCTTCGCCATGGCTGGCGTTTCTCCGGCACGCGTCGATGTTGCCCAGCTCTATGACTGCTACACGATCGCGGTCCTGATGGCGATCGAGGACCTTGGCTTCTGCCCCAAGGGACACGGCGGGCCCTTTGTAGCGGAGCGTGGCCTCACATTTGCGGGCGATTTCCCGTGCAACACCAACGGCGGCCAACTGTCCTTCGGACAGGCAGGCGCCGCAGGCGGCATGACCCACGTCGTGGAGGGCGTGCGGCAGCTGATGGGGCGCGCCGAGGCCCGGCAGGTCAAAGGGGCGACGGTCGGCGTGGTCCACGGCAATGGTGGCGTCATGTCAGACGAAGTCACGCTCGTCCTCGCAAACTGAAAAGGAAGACCCATGGCAGCCAATGAATATCGCAAGCCGCTACCGATCCCGCAGCCGCATACCCGTGCGTTCTGGCAGGCAGCCAGGCAGAACGAACTCAAGATCCAGAAGTGCAGGCATTGCGGCCATGTCCAGCACTACCCGCGTGCCACGTGCACGGCGTGCTGGGGTGCCGAACTGGATTGGCACACCTGTACCGGCAGGGGGGCCGTCTATTCGTACACCATCGCCTATCGGTCGACCACGCCGGAGTTCGTGAACGACGATCCGTACATCGTCGCCATTGTCGAGCTCGAGGAGGGCGTGCGCATGACCACGAATATCGTGGACTGCCCATTGGACGCGATTGGTATCGACATGCCAGTCCAGGTTGTGTTCGATCACGTTACCGAGGACATCGCATTGCCGAAATTCAGGCCGGCTTAGTGTGCCCAGGGTGCCTGGTGACTCCAGGCATCCACTGGCGAACACAAGTTCCAATGTCACCCGGCTCGGCTGAGGGACAACTCATCGCTCACGGAAGGATCATGGATAACACTGAAAAGCGCAGCTATTTCCGTACGGAAGTCATTGAAGATCATGTGCTGGTCATTACCATCGACAGGCCGGAAGCGCGCAACGCATTCAACCTCGCCATGGCTCTCCAGCTGGAGGCGATCATGGACCGGTTTGACGAAGACGATGACTTGTGGGTGGCTGTCCTGCGGGGGGAGGGCACGACCTTCTGCGCAGGCCACGACTTGAGGGCCGCGGCAATCGGCGAGATTGCCCGTGCACCGAAGCGCGGCGGCTTTGGCATGATGACGCGCCCGCCGCTGAAGCCCGTGATCGCGGCGATCGAAGGCCATGCCTACGCGGGCGGCCTGGAGCTTGCCCTGTCCTGCGACATGATCGTCGCCTCGGACGATACCCGGTTCGCCTTGACCGAGGTGAAGCGCGGCCTGGTTGCCACAGGCGGGGGATGCTTCCGCCTGCGCCAGCGGATTCCGTATCACCTGGCCATGGAGATGATCCTGACCGGAGAGCCACGCAGCGCGGCCGAAATGCATGCGCATGGCCTGCTGGCGAAGGTCACCGCGCCAGGCAAGACGTTCGAAGCGGCGCTCGAACTGGCGCGCAAGGTAATGGTCAACGCGCCGATCGCTGTGCGCGCGTCCAAGGAAATCGTGTCGCGCTCGCAGGCGGAAGGCTGGACCGAGGAGGAGAGTTGGTCGAAGCAGCGAGGACCGGCGGGCCGCAACGCGGAGTCTGAGGACAAGCGGGAAGGTCTTGCCGCGTTTGCCGAGAAGCGCAGCCCGGTGTGGAAGAACCGCTAGCCACGCACCATCGATCGAACATGAGAGCTAACCCAGCAAAGGTGAACGGCATGTTGCACGGCGTTGCTCCATCCGGGAGCTCCGCGCACGGCGGACCGCTTGCCGGCATCCGCGTGCTTGAACTCGCCCGGGATGCTGCGGTGTCGTCCTGTGCCCGGATACTGTCGCACCTTGGCGCCGAAGTCTTGCAGCTCGTGCCGCCGACTTCCACGCCTGCCGCTTCCGCGGCGGCAGGCGAGGGGGCGAACTTGCGCGGATCGTCGTCAGGACAGCCGCATTCGCTGGCGATCGACTTTGCCGGGCCGGCAGGATGTGAACTCGTTCTCCAGCTCGCCAAGGAGTGCGATGTGTTTCTCGGCAGCCTCGACGCCGGGCAGATGGCGCGTTGCGGCCTGGGCTATGACGCGGTGTGGCAAGTCAATCGCCGCATCATCTATCTCCTGCAGTCGGAGTGCGGGCAGGATCAGGACCCTGTACACGCAGGGTCATGCGAGCGCGGGCTCCGTGGTGCGATCGCCGTGCTCGGCGCCCTGCGCCATCGCGAGGTGCAGGGCGGTCCCGGGCAAGCCATCGACCTTGCGCTGGTGGGCTTCGACCCTGCTGCCCGATCGCTACTGCCAGGCAAGCCCTCGCTCGCGGCCGGCCGCGCCGACGCGCCGCAGGCACCGCCCGGGCAGCTTGCGCGCCACATCCTTTCCGACTGGCTCAGCCTGTCAAAAGAGCAGCTCACATGCCTGGTGAACGACGGCGTGATCTGATCGTCTTGCCCAAGGAGCATTTGACTATGAAGAAAGAAAACGGCCCCATGCTGGAGGGGATTCGCGTCGTCGACATGTCGACCGTGATCTTCGGGCCCTATTGCACGCAGATTCTGGCCGACATGGGCGCGGACGTTATCAAGGTCGAGCCGGCCGAAGGGGACTCGATGCGCCATACCAGCCGCGTCGTCGAGACGCCTGGCATGAGCGGCACGCATATGACGATCAATCGCGGGAAGCGCTCCGTCACGTGGGACCTGCGCAGTGATTCAGGCCGGGAGGCAATGCGCCGGCTATTGGCGTCGAGCGACGTCTTCGTCCACAACGTGCGTGCCGACGGTATCGCCCGGCTTGGCCTTGACTATGACGCCGTGCGCCAGATTCGGCCTGACATCATTTATGTCCACTGCGTCGGCTTTGGCATGTCGGGACCCTATGCATCGATGCCAGCTTACGACGACGTCATCCAGGCCGCCTCCGGCATGGCTTCGCTCTTGCCCAGGGTGGATGGGGACCCCAATCCCCGCTATTTTCCGATGATCGTCGCGGACAAGGTGTCCGGCCTGCACGGCGCCTACGCCACGCTTGCAGCGCTGGTCCACAAGCTTCGCACCGGCGAAGGCCAGCATGTGGAGGTGCCGATGCTGGAAGCCCTCACGAGCTTCACGCTGCTGGAGCACCTGGGCGAGCGCACTTTCGTACCGCCGCTCGGCAATATGCTGTCTCCCCGGGTCATGAATCCGAAGCGCAAGCCTGCGCGAACCAAGGATGGCTACATCGGCATCACGCCTTATTCCGATGAGCGCTGGGTTGCCCTGTTCCACGCCATCGGCAGGAGCGGCGTGCTGGAGGACCCCCGGCTCAACTCGAAGGCGCAGCGAACCAGGCACCTTGACGTCATGTACGAACTGCTTGCGGAGGTTACCCCTGAGCGGACCACGGATGAGTGGCTAGCCTTCCTCAAGCAGGCTGGCATTCCGGCCATGCGTGTCAATGATGTGGAAGACCTGTTCGACGATCCACACCTGAAGGCAGTCGGCTTCTTCCAGGACCGGCATCATCCCAGCGAAGGCAAGTACGTCGAGGTACAGCCACCCGTCAAGTTCTCCGCCAGGCCGGAGCCAAGGATTGGACCCGCACCTCGCCTAGGGCAGCACAGCGATGACCTGCTGGCCGAGCTCGGCATGACCGGGCGCAAGGCTTAGACCGCTCAGGTCTTGCGGTACCTGGTCCACAGAATCTTCACGTGGCACAAGACAATGGATGGAGACAAGGAAATGAGAAAGCATCGCCTGGCCGGCGCCATGCTGGGTATTGCGCTCGTGCTATGCGGCGCAAGGAATGTGGGCGCTGCGTATCCGGACAAGCCGATCCGGCTGATTGTGTCCTTCCCCGCCGGCAGCGGACCGGACCGGCAGGCGCGATATGCCGCGATGAAACTGCAGGAACGGAACGGGCAGGCGGTCGTCGTCGAGAACCGGCCGGGGGGCAACGGCATCATTGCCGCACAGGCGGTGGTGCATGCGCCGGCGGATGGGTACACCGTCTTCTTTACCAGCAACTCGCCCGTGGCGACCAATGTCGCCATGTTCAATGCCTTGCCCTATGACCCCATCAAAGACCTTGCACCGGTTGCCAGGCTGACGAAGTCGGTGATGACGGTCGTGGTCCCAGGCGGGTCGCCTTTCCGTACCGTGGCGGATCTGGTGGCGCGGGCAAAGGCCGCTCCCGGCAAGCTGAACTACGGTAGCGGTAGTCCGCTGTACCAGCTCGCGACGGAGAAGTTCCTGGTTGCAGCGGGGGTTTCCGCGGCGCACGTGCCGTACAAGGGTGCGGTGCAGGCGCTCAGTGACCTGGCTGGCGGGCAGATCGACTTTGCATTCGCCGACTACTCCATCGTCCGGCCTCATGTCCAGTCCGGAAAGCTACGCATCCTGGCGGTGACAGGCGACAAGCGGCTTTCCATGGAGCCTTCGGTGCCCACCATGCAGGAAAGTGGCTATCGCGACTTCGTCTTTGCAACGTGGATGGCCGCCTATGTTCCAGCAAAGACGCCGCCGGACATTGTCAAGAAGCTCAGCGAGGATCTGCTCGCCATCTATGCGCTCCCGGAGTCCGCCCGGTTCTCCAGGCAGATGGATGGGGACATCTTCCTTGCCGGACCGGCAGAGCTGCGCCGCTTTCAGTTGGCCGAGATCGAGCAGGCGAGCAGGATTGTCAAGGCGGCGGGCATTCCTAAACAGTAAGAGGACATCGGATGTGTGCGATGGCTGGTAGCGGCAGTCAAGGGAATCAAGGAGGGGACATGTCTGGGGATGGCGTACTGAATGGAATCCGGGTCCTCGATTTCGGCAGATACGTCGCGGCGCCGTATTGCGCGGCCCTGCTGGCCGAGTTTGGTGCCGAGGTCATTCGCATCGAGAAGCCGGGCGGCAGCGAAGACCGGTACCTGATGCCGGTGGCGCCCACAGGGGATGGTGCCCTGTTCATGCAGATGAACCGCAACAAGCTGTCCATGACGCTGGATCCCGCAACCCGGGAGGGCAGGCAGGTGGTCAATCGCCTGGTGGCGTCGGCGGATGTCGTGGTGGTGAATCTGCCGGCCTACACGCTGGAGAAAATGGGGCTGGACTACCCTTCGCTCGCCGCGATCAATCCGCGCATCATTCTCACGCATGTGTCGGCCTTCGGCTCGCAGGGGCCCCTGCGCGATCACCTTGGCTTTGATGGCGTGGCGCAGGCCATGTCGGGTGGCGTCTTTCTCAGCGGCCCGCCCGGCTCGCCGCAGAAATCGCAGATTGTCTGGGCCGATTTTGGCACCGCTCTGCACTGTGCTTACGGGACGCTGGCTGCCTTGCTTGCCAGAATGAAGACGGGGAAAGGTCAGGTCGTCGAAGCTTCGCTATTCGCCACGGCGGCGATGTTCGGCAGCGGACTGATTGCCGAGCAGGCCCTGACCGGAATCAACCGGACGCCGGTGGGGAACCGGAGTTTCGTGGCCGCGCCGTCCGATCTGTATCGGACGCGCGACGGCTGGATCACGTGTGCCGTGGTGGGCCAGCCGCTCTTCAAGCGATGGGCCAGGCTGACCGGAAACACCGCGTGGCTGGACGACGATCGCTTTGCCAGCGATACCGCGCGCGGCGAGAACGGCCACTTGATATCGGAGCGCATGCAGCAGTGGTGTGAGACGTTGTCGAGCGAGGCAGCATTGGCTCTTCTTGCCGAGGCGAAGATCCCCGCGGGCCCGGTGTTGAGGCCGGCGGAGGTGGTCGACCATCCTCAGGCCGTTGCGACGGCTCTTTTCCAGCCTGTTGCCTATCCGGGCATCGATCGAGCTGTGCCGATTGCGCGTGCGCCCGTGTTCCTGTCGGAGACGCCCGGCGAGATCCGGGTCCGTCCGCCGCGCCTTGGCGAACACACCGCCCGGATTCTTTCCAGCCTTGGATACACCGATGCGGCAATCCGGAGCCTGGAAGACACCGGAATTATTTGAAACAAGGCAGGATTTGCAGAGGAAACTATGAGAACGGAAGCTGTCATTGTGGACGCGGTTCGCTCGCCCATGGCCCGAGGGAAGGCCGGCGGGGCGTTTGCCACCCTCCATCCCGTGGAGATGCTGGCGCAGGTGCTTCAGGGACTGGTGCACCGGAACGATCTTGACCCGGCGCTGGTTGACGATGTGCTGATCGGTTGCGTCAGCCAGGTTGCGGAGCAATCCGCCTTGCCCGGCCGGAACGCGTGGCTGGCTGCCGGCTTTCCGGAGCATGTGCCGGCGGCGATGATCGACCGCCGCTGCGGATCGAGTCAGCAGGCGGTGCATTTCGCCGCGCAGGGGATCATGGCCGGCGCCTATGACATCGTGATCGCCGGCGGTGTCGAGTCGATGAGCCGCGTCCCGATGGGAAGCTCGCGTGGCGGTGCTGATGGGGACGGACCATCCGTCCGCGCCCGCTATGCGCCGGGCCTGGTGGGCCAGGGCATTTCCGCGGAGCTGGTGACACGGAAATGGGGGCTCAGCAGGCAGGAACTGGACGAGTACTCGGCGAGGTCGCATCGTCGCGCCGCCAGGGTGCGGGACAGCGGCGGGTTCGCGGCCGAGATCCTGCCGATCCATACCGACGAGGGCATCGTCACGGAGGATCAGACCATCCGAGCGGAAACGACGGTTGCAGGTCTTGCCCAGCTCAAGCCCTCCTTCCGCTCGGAAGCCTATATCGAGCGTTTTCCGGAGATCGAATGGAGCATCACGCCGGGAAACTCTTCCCAGATCACCGACGGCGCTTCCGCGGTCCTGGTCATGAGCGAAGCGATGGCACGGAAGCTGGGTCTGAGGCCCAGGGCCCGCTTCGTGTCCTTCGACGTGCGCGGCGATGATCCCCTGCTGATGCTGACCGCCCCGATCACGGCGACACGGCGGGCGCTGCAGAAGGCTGGCCTCGATGTCGGCGACATCGATCACTTTGAAGTCAACGAGGCTTTCGCCCCGGTTCCTCTTGCCTGGCAGCGGGAGTTCAAGGTGGATCCGGAGCGGTTGAACCCGTGCGGCGGCGCCATCGCGCTCGGCCATCCGCTCGGCGCCTCCGGAGCCCGTCTCATGACCACAATGCTCCATGCGCTGGAGCGCAGCGGCGGCCGATACGGACTGCAGACGATGTGTGAAGCCGGCGGCATGGCCAACGCCACCGTCATCGAAAGACTGTAGTCAGGACAACGCGCGCGCATCCGCAATGCCATGGCATGGCAGGGGGACGCTCGCCCTGTCGCCCGATAACTGTTCACCAGGAACACCATCATGACAGACAGTCAGGACGCCCCGGTTCTCTATACGGTGAGGGACGGTGTCGCCGAAATCATCGCCAACCGCCCAAGATACCGCAACGCGCTGGATGCAGAGGCGCGCGCGCTACAGGCTGAATTGCTCGACCGTGCCATGCAGGACGACGAAGTACGGGCCATCCTGCTAAGTGGCAACGGCGGCCATTTCTGCGCCGGGGGCGATATCCGCGGCATGGAGGGGGCCAGGGAATTGTCGGCCGAGGCCGGACGCAAGCGCATGCGTCCTGTCGTGGAAAAAGCTGAACGTCTCTATCACTGCGACAAGCCGGTAGTGGCGGCAGTGGACGGATGCGCCTATGGGGGCGGCTTCGGCACGGCATTGCTGGCGGACATCATCATCGCCACGCCAGCCGCGCGCTTCTGCATGTCGTTCATGAAGATCGGACTGATGCCGGATTGCGCGTCCCTCTATACGCTGCCTCGCATTGTCGGGTTGCAACGTGCCAAGGAGCTGATCCTGACGGGCCGGGAGCTCGACGCTGCCACCGCCAGGGAATACGGCATCGTCATGGAGATCGTGGCCGCGCCGGAGCTGATGTCCCGCGCGCGGGCGATGGCGGTCGCGATGACTACCGCGTCGGCCGCCGCCGTGGGCATGGCAAAGGCCGCGCTGAACCAGTCGCAGTCGTCGAGCCTGCACCTGATGCTCGAACTTGAGGCTGCCGCGCAAGGCATCGCCTTCTCTTCCGATTACCACCGCGAGGCCGTGAGCCGGTTCCTGGAAAAGCGCGAACCGCGCTTCAAATGGCCAAACGCCGGATAGGCAGTGGAAAGGCGCTGCCGGCATGCTTGCCATGCAAGCGACATGTTCGATTTCCCAACTTCGAGGTGACTTCCTATGATCGCAAGATCGCTGCTCGTTGTCGCAATCTTCATCCTGCAAACAGTTTTCTCCCTGTGCCATGCGCAAACCTATCCGTCGCGGCCCATCACCCTCGTGGTGCCCGCGCCTGCCGGTGGCACCCTGGATACCATCGCCCGCACCCTGGCACAGGAGATGGCCAGGCAGATGGGCCAGCCGGTCATCGTGGACAATAAGCCAGGGGCAGGCGGAATACTGGCCGTGCAGACGGTGACGCGTGCGGCGCCCGATGGCTACACTTTGCTGCTGACGCATTCCGCCCCAATCATCAGCACCCCCTATCTGTTCTCGAAAGTGCCCTATGACGTGCGGCGCGACCTGGCGTTCATCTCACAGGTTGCCACGGGCCAGTTCGTACTGGCTGTCAATCAGCGCGTGCCGGCCACCGACATGAAGGCGTTCCTTGCCTGGGCGGCACAGAACAAGGACAAGGTGTCCTTTGGCTCGTACGGGGTCGGCAGCTTCGCGCACCTGGCGGGCGCTTACCTGAACCAGTCGAGGGGCCTTGACATGGTACACGTTGCCTACAAGGGAGAAGGACCGATGGTTCAGGATCTGGGCGCGGGGCAGATCTCTCTGGCAATCAGCACGCTTACCTCGATGGCGCCTTACATCCAGAGCGGCAAGGTGCGCCCGCTTGCGGTGTTCGGCGACCATCGGGCCAGGAGCTTGCCGAATGTGCCGACCATGGCAGAAGCCGGCCTGGCAGACCCGGAGCTCGGGTCAGCTGCCTGGGCCGGGTTGCTGGCGCGTGCCGGCACGCCGCCGGCCATCGTCGCCCGGCTGGAGCAAGAGGCGAGCACGGCCGCCAGATCGAAGCCGATGGCAGCGCGCCTCGGCATGTCCAACAGCGAGCCGATTGGCAACACCGGTGCCGAGTTCAGACGGGATTTCGAGGCGATCGAGCCGACCGTCAGGCGGCTGATCAGGATGTCGGGCGCCAAAGCGGAATAAGCGCGGCCATCCCGTCTGGATGGTGATCAACCCGCGACGCCATGCCTAGCTGATCAGTCCCAGCAGACGCGCCTTCGCCACTGCCTGGGTTCGGCTATGCGTTCCGAGTTTCTGGCTGATATTGCGGACGTGGGTGCGGACCGTGCTGTCGGAGACGAACAGCTTCTCGCTCATGGCCTTGTTGGAACAGCCTTCGGCGAGCAGGCGCAGCACCTTGAGCTCGGCAGCTGACAGCGGTGGCGTCGATTCACCGCTGTCGCCGGGCGTCCGTGCCCCGGGGGCATCCAGAAACGGCCCGAACCCCTGCAGCATGCGCTGCAGGAAATCGGCAAAGATGGGGTCGCGCTGAGTCGGCGGTTCGGCCTGGCTTGACCGCTCTAATCGCAAGACAATGTTGCGCGCAGGTCTGCCTTCATCCAGCACCAGGCGCATGATGCCCTCATGGCACGCCGCCTTGAGGAGGTCCCGCATCTGAGCGTTCGCCGCGGCCATGTTGCCCATGCTGTCCAGTGCCAGGCTCCTCAGCACGCAGAGCTTCATGGCGCGCCGCAGCCGGCGCTGGGACGTCGCCATTGCAATGGCACGCTCGATGGCCGGCAGTGCCTCGCTGGCTTGGCCTGCAGCGATCTGCCAACGCAGCTGGCCCAGTTCGAGATAGTCGACATCATTGGCGGGAAGGCGCAGGTCCTGGCAGCGTTTCCAGATATCAGGGAAATTGGCGCGCTCGAGCTCCGTCCGGGCTGCCATCAGATCGCCTTGCATGACCAGCAGGCGCGCGCGCTCGAGCTTTGCGTTGGCCACGGCACGGGCCGCATGCCGGTGATGGCCCAGGTACTCGAGCTCGCTGAGCAGCTGGAAGGCCTGGGCGACATTGCCGTTGGCGACAGCAATCCGCGCCAGGGTGACGTGTCCCGTGACCATATGATCGGGCAGGCCGAGTTCCTTCGTGATCGGCACATAGACATCGAGCAATCGCGCAGCCCGCTCCAGTTCATTGGCTTCGTACAGTGCATGGGCGTAGAAGACACCGGCCCATGCGTTGCCGGTTGTGTAGCAGTAGGAGGGAGCGCCGGTTGCGGCTACGGCCATGCGGAAGCGGGCAGTCGCCTGCCGCAGCCGGTTTTCCTGCATGTCGATCATGCCTTCGACTGACTCCGTATACATCAGGCCGAATGGGTTCGGATGGTCAGATTGCGTGATCCTGGCCTCGTCGAGGAGCTTGCGGGCTTGCTCATGTTCGCCCCTGACGGCAAAGGCGACGGCCATTGCATTGGCCAGGATACCGTCGGCAAACGCGTTTCCGGTCGGAAACGATGATAACGCTGTCACGCCTACCTCATAGGCTGCTTCATGGCGATCCACGCTTGCCAGCAGCAGCGGACGCAGGGCGCGAAGGTGGGTGACGACCTCGGGATTCGTCGCCTCTTTTAGTTCCGGTTGCTCCAGGTGCCGGTTTGCCTCGTGTGCGCCGCGGGTGAAATAGACGGCAAGAATATGGACCACCCGGAGAATGGGGTAGTTGCCCAGCAGGGCCGACGGTATCGCCCCGAACCAGCGGCTGAGAAGTCGCCAGCGGCCGCTGGAAAGAAAGCTGTCGGCATGGGCGGCGATGAGATCCAGGGCACGCCCGTAGTCCTGCGCGTCGATGGCATAGTCGATTGCCGGCACAGGTCGGCCTTGCTCTTCATGCCAGCGCGAGGCCGCCATCGTGAGCCGGGGAGCCTCGTCCGGCATCTCGTGCGCCAGCTGATTGCGCAGGAAGCTGGCGAACAGGCTGTGATAGCGATATGTCGGCTCCGGACCTGCGATGGAGGTGAGGAACAGGTTGGATCTTTCCAGCCGCTCCAGCATCTGCGTGCTGTCGGTGCGTCGCAGGATGGCATCGCAAAGCGCGGGGGAAAGGTGCTTCAGGACGCTGGTCCGCAGCAGAAAATTCCTGGTCGCGGCTGGCTGCCGGTTCAGGACATCCTCGCTCAGGTACTCGGCTATCTCCCGGTTCGACGCCGAGAAGCGGGTGATGAAATCACTATGCCTGACATGGCGCTCCAATGCGACGGAGGCGAGCGATATCGCAGCGACCCAGCCTTCCGTAGTCTGGTGAAGTTGACGCACCTCGTCGTGCGGTATCGACAGGTGACGCTTCTTGTTGAAGAAGTCCACAGTCTCCTCGAGCGACAGCCTGAGCCATGAAGCATCGATCTCCAGCAGTTCGCCATGCACGCGAAGCCGGGCCAGCCCAAGATCCGGGGTGCTTCTCGTACCGATCACGATCAGCCCGCGGCGCGGAAGCTGGCTCAGGATTTCTCTGAGCAAGCCCAGCACGGCCGGTTCGTGAAGATGCTCCAGCTCGTCCAGAAAGAGCGCGAACGGCGACGGACTTCTGCCTAGCTCTTGGATCGTCTCCAACACGGTCATGGATTGCCGCGGCTCCCGATTGTCCCGATCGTGCTGTCGGGGAGCGAGCCGGGAGACCGCCATCGCAAGATTGCCAAGAAAGCGCGAAGTATCGTTGTCCGCCGCGTCGCAGGTCAGCCAGGCGGTAGCAACGCCATTGCCTTCGAGTCGGGAACGAATCTGGGTCATGGACGTCGTCTTGCCAAAACCGGCGGGCGCGCTGATGAGAACCACCTTGGCGGCGTGGGAGTCACAGGCCGCGTCACAGATCGTCTGACGCTGGACCTGGTTTGGCAAAGCATTGGGGGGATTCAGCTTTATCGCAACTGGCGGCGAAGATCCGTGCCGCTCTCTACTGCCGATCATCTCGTTGTCTCCTGAGCGAGGCACGGCGGGTGCTCGCAGGTGGCCGTCAACTCCGTGGAGGATGGGTCATTGCCCAGGCCTTCCTGCGATTATCAAATATTTGGCTTGCATAGCACAACCATGTTCGAAGCGACGCGTGCTGGTCACGCTTGTGAGCGGCGTGTTGGCCGGTGATGTGAAAACTGGATTCGGATGGCGACGCCTCTGATCGTCAATTCTGACGATGTGCCAGCGCGAAAGAGTTGGCCATACTGGGCGCACGTCACTGGTTTCCCGCCAGTATCCGGTGGGATGGCCGCGCGGACCTGCTGTGGCCACTTCTGGTCGGCTCTGTTCCGATACGGACTGCGGTCGGCGTCGAAGCCTCGTGATATCCCCGCGAGCTTGACCGCTATCGGTCACACGCAGGTACGCAGATTCACTCGAGAATAGCTATGAACCTGAACGACATCCTGCCTGGACCACCATGTGCGGTCAATCCGTTTGAAGCCCGGTCAAAGTGGTATTTCTGTCCCGTGGTCGAGCCGTTGGAGATCCGGGAATGAGTGCGGACATTCTGACCGTGGATGTACTTCCATCCCATCGCTTCAATGTCGAGGCACTGGTCGCGCACCTGCGCGGACGCCTGGATGGCGTTGATGAAAGCCTTGCCGTGTCGCAGTTCCAGGGCGGGCAGTCGAACCCCACTTACCTGCTGCAGGCGAACGGGCACAACTATGTGCTGCGCAAGAAGCCACCGGGCAAGCTGCTTCCCTCCGCACATCAGATCGAGCGCGAATACCGCGTTCTGGCGGCACTGGCCGATACCGACGTGCCCATTCCACGAGCGAGAGTCCTTTGCGAGGACGCAAGCGTGATTGGTACGCCGTTCTATGTCATGGAGCATCTTCCCGGCAGGATTCTCAGTCGGGTGGACCTTGCGGGTGTGCCGACGGCAAGCCGCAAGACCATCTACGAGGCGATGGTGGACGCGATGGCAAGACTGCATCAGGTCGACTGGCGTGCGGCGGGTCTGGGCGACTTCGGTCGTCCTGAGGGTTATGTGGAACGCCAGATCGCGCGTTGGAGCGCGCAGTACCTGGCGAGCCAGACCGACGAGATGCCGGCAATGCATGCGCTGATGGCATGGTTGGCCACGCAAGTTCCCGTGCTGAACCGTGATGCCATTGCGCATGGGGACTTCCGGCTTGGCAACCTGATCTTTCATGCCGAACGCGCCGAGGTCGTCGGCATCCTTGACTGGGAACTGGCGACAATCGGGCATCCGCTCGCGGACCTTGCCTATTGCTGCATGCCTTATGTGCTGCCTGCAGACGTCTTTCCCAACGGTCTCCATGGGCTTGATCTGGAAGCCGCGGGCCTTCCCGGCATGGACAGCCTGGTGTCAGCCTACGTCAGGAGAGCGGGGGATGCGGACCTCGAACATTGGCCGTTCTTCGTTGCGTTCTCGCTGTTCCGCTCGGCCGCCATCGCGCAGGGTGTCTACCATCGCGCATTGCAGGGGAATGCAGTCGGCGCCGACGCATCGGAGTTCGGTCGGCGGGCACGCCAGTTCGCCGAGGTCGGGTGGCAGGTGGCCCAGCGGTGGTCGGCATGAGCTGGCATTGGCCGAGCCGCGCTGCCCATGCGGCGGGGGTCGTTCGAACGGGACGCGCCACGATGGAGATGACTTGATGCACGCATCGCCATCAATAGCGTCTGGCGGCAGGCTTCCAAAACACATTGCAGAACGAGTTGGCCTGCCGCTGATTGCGGCGCCAATGCTGCGCGTGTCAGGGCCCGAGATGGTGATCGCCGCTTGCCGACAGGGTGTGATCGGTGCGTTTCCGACCGCCAATGCCCGCTCGACGGATGAGCTCGACCACTGGCTTGCCGGCATGAAGAGGTCGCTTGCCACCTGTGACAGCCCGCCTGCGCCGATTTGCCCGAATCTCATCATGCAGCAATCCCGGCTCAGGGACGATCTGGCGTGCCTGGTGCGGCATCGGGTGGAACTGGTCATCACCAGCGTTGGATCGCCGGCGGCTGTGATACCTGCCTTGCATGGCATTGGCGCGCAGGTGTGGGCGGACGTGGCCACACTGAAGCACGCGCACAAGGCCATCGAGGCGGGTGCCGATGGACTGGTGCTGCTTTCAGCCGGGGCCGGCGGGCAAACCGGCTGGCTCAATCCCTTCGCCTTTGTGCGTGCCGTGCGCAGCCTGTTTGACGGCCCCATCGTCCTTGCCGGCGGCATATCCGATGGCATTGCGCTTCGCGCCGCAGAAGTCCTGGGTTGCGACCTTGCCTATATGGGGACTCGCTTCATCGCTACGGCTGAGAGCATGGCGGCGCCAGGATACAGGCAGCTGCTGGTGGACAGCACCATGGACGATGTGATGCTGACCAGGGCGTTCACAGGGTTGGATACCAGCATGCTTCGGCCTTCCATTCGCGCGGCGGGCCTGGACCCGGACCGCCTCGACGAGCAGGTTTCCCGCCCGCGCGCTGGCGAACTGTTCGGTGCCGGATCCGGTAAGGCCGGGCCGCGGCGATGGGTGGATATTTGCAGCGCCGGGCACAGCGTGTCGGGCGTACGCGCGGTCCAGTCCGTTGCAGAGCTCGTTGACCAGACCTTGACGGAGTATCGGTCAGCCCTTGGCAAGTGACGTCGGAACAAGACTATTCAAAGGAGGAGACATCAACATGGACCAGTCGATTCAAATGGCCCCAACCATTGGTACGCTGCTGCTGCGCTCTGTTTGGCAGTACGGTGATCGGACTGCTTTCAGCTGGGAGGGCGGATCGTTGAGCTATCGCGCCATGGGCGACCTGCTTGGGCGCATGCAGGCCGTCTATGCGAGCGCGGGCCTGATCCGCAGCCATCGGGTCTGCCTGCTGACCGGCAATTCGGCCTTCGGCTGGTGCGCTGGCATGGCGGCACTTTGCAGCGGAATGATCAGCACACCGCTTCATCCTCTTGGCTCCCTTGAAGACCATCTGCTGCAGATCCAGGATTTCAATGCAGACGTGCTGGTGGTGGATGTCTCAACGCACCTGGCGCGCGGCGAAGAGATTCTCGCGGCTGCACCCGGCTTGCGTTCGGTGTTCAGCCTTGGGCAGTCGGATTTCGGCAGTGATTTGCTGGCACAAGCGGAGAAGGCCGGAAGTTGCTCGCCACGCGATCTGACGCATCGGGAAGACGTTCCGTATGTCCACTATACCGGCGGATCAACCGGTCGGGCCAAGGGGGTGGTACGGGACCACGCGGCATTTGCCGCGATGCTCCTGAACGGTCTGGCTGATTTTGAGATTCCGGCCGTCCCGCGCTATCTTGCCGTGGCGCCGATCACCCATGTGACGGGTACAAAGATCATGCCGACGCTCGTACGCGGTGGCACCGTCCATCTGCAGGACGGCTTCGCGCCCGACCGCGTGCTGGATGTCATCCGTCGTGAGCGCATCAACATGGCGCTGATGGTTCCCACCATGATCTACAGCCTGCTGGACCATCCCTCGCTCGACAAGGCGGATCTGTCATCGCTGGAACTGCTGCTCTATGGCGCGTCACCCATGTCCGCGGCTCGCCTGCATGAAGGTCTGGAGCGCATGGGCCCGGTCTTCGCCCAGCTATATGGCCAGACAGAGGCTTACCCCCTGGCCTATCTTGGCCGGGCTGACCATGATCCCGCCAGCCCGGAGCGCTTTGCGTCCTGCGGCCGTCCGACGCTTGGCACCCTTCTGAAGGTGCTGGACGACCAGGATCAGGAAGTCCCCATGGGTGAAGCCGGGGAGATCTGCGTGCGAGGCATACACGTCATGCGCGAGTATCTCAACTTGCCCGAGTTGTCCGACAGTGCACTGAAGAATGGCTGGTTGCACACCGGCGATATCGGGCGATTCGATGATCGCGGCTATCTCTACATCGTTGACCGGAAGAAGGACATGGTCATATCAGGTGGATTCAATGTCTACCCACGAGATGTCGAGGACATTATCAGCACTCACCCGGCGGTATCGATGGTGGCTGTCATTGGGGTTCCCGATCCGAAGTGGGGAGAGGCAGTTGCGGCCCTGGTGGTGCGCCGCCCTGGCGAGCAGGTCCAGGCGGAGGAGTTGATGCAACTGGTGAAGTCGCGCAAGGGGGCCATCTATGCACCGAAGCAAATCGAATTTGTCGAAAGGCTCCCGCTTACCAGTGTCGGAAAGATAGATAAGAAAGCACTTCGCACGCGCTTCTGGGAAGGGCAAGGTCGCCAGGTATCGTGAGTCGCAGCTTGGCCGTGCATGACTGGGATTGAAAGAAAACTATAAGGAGGAGACCTATGAAGGCAGCCCGCCTACGCGAAGAACGCCGGCCTGAACTTTGATACTTCGGCCAATGGCTTTTCAAACGGCTATTTCCCTGGCAGCGGCAAGAGCAGTATGCTCGGGTCTCGCTGCGGGCGTGCGGCACAAGTTCTGAGCCAGCGTTCCACACATGACGTCTCCACACCGGTACGCAGGGTGCGTGCTTTTCCGTGTACCGCTTGTCGAATCATGTCCAATCGGGTTGGACAGCGAACGACAAATTCACAGGCGGAAAACGCCAGATTGCGCCGCCCTGAGCCCGGCGGCGAGCTTGCCGCACCGCGCCGGTGGTCTTCGCCAGCTCGCGCGATGAGAGACAGCACCTTCGCGCCGCCGCCATGGTGGCGTGCTCAGTCCAGCGTGACGCCGGTATCGGCGGTCAACTTCAGGATCACCGGCAACATCGCCTTGTAGCCCGCTTCCGCCTGGGCCGGGAGATTGCCGATCGGTTCGGCGCTCATCGCCTCGATCTGCCGGTTCAAAGGCTCGCCTTTGACCAGCGCCGAGACTTCCTTGCCCAGTCGATCGATGATTGCCTGGGGTGTCTTGGCCGGGGCCAATAGCGTCATCGGCGTAGCGTACTGGTATGCAGCATCCGCATATCCCGCCTCGGCGAAAGTGGAAACACCCGGCAAACGCTTCGCACGCTGCGGGCCCGTCACGGCGAGGGCGCGCAGCTTTCCGCTGGCAAGGTAGGGCTGCAGCGTGGTGACCGTGCCCACGGTCACATTGATCTGGCCGGCGAGCAGGTCGGTGGTCATGGGGCTCTCGCCCTTGTAAGGCACGTGCAGCATGTCGACGCCATAAGTCTTCGCCATATACGTCTGGATGGTGTGAGGGACGGTGCCGGGTCCCCATGAACCCATACGCAGCTTGCCGGGGTTGTGCTTGCCATAGGCGATCAGCTCGGCCACCGTTTTTGCCGGCACGGACGGGTTGACCGCAAGCACGGTGCGCGCCATGGCGACGTCGGAAACCGGGCGCAGCTCGGTGCGGGGATCGTAAGGCAGCTTCTTGTAGAGGGCAATGTTGGCCGTGATCGGGGCGGGCGTGGACAGCAGTAGCGTGTAGCCGTCGGGTGCGGCCTTGGCCACCGTGCTCGTGCCGATGATGCCGCCCGCGCCGCTCTTGTTCTCCACCACGACCGGCTGGCCGAGGCGCTGGCTCAAGCCTTGCGCAAGGGCGCGTGCGAGGATGTCGGTCAATCCGCCGGCGGCATAGGCCACCACCAGCCGGACCGGTTTGTCCGGGTATGTTCCTTCAGCCTGACTGGTGACGGGAAGCAGGGTGAGCGCGATGGCTGCACACAGCGCCTGGCGCTGTCGTCCGAATAGGCTCCGCATGTTCATACTGTTGTCTCCTCATTTCCAAGCGGATGATGGGGCCGGCCGTTTGGTCGATGCAGGACCGGCGCATGGCTAATGCCGGCCGGTGCTATTGCTCGAACTCGATAACCGACCGTGCCAGTTCCCCACGGCGAAGCTCGTCGAAGGCTTCGTTGATCCGGGCGAGCGGCATGCGCTGTGCGATCAGTTCGTCCAGCTTCAGCTTGCCGGCCAGGTAGAAATCCACCAGCCGCGGCATGTCGACCGGAAAACGGTTCGATCCCATCATCGAGCCCTGGATGCGCTTTTCCGCCAGGAAGTCCGTTCCCTTGAGCTCAACCTTGACGCCCGGCGGGATCATGCCAATCACGGTGGCGGTGCCGCCCCGGCGCAGCATTGCGAACGCCTGCTCGGTGGTCTGCTTCAGGCCGATCGCCTCGAAGGCGTGCTGTACGCCGCCGCGGGTCAGCGTGCGTACGCCCTCGACGGCGTCCACTTCGCTGGCATCGATCACGTCGGTGGCGCCGAATTCGCGTGCGAGCGCCAGTTTTCCCGGCACCCGGTCGATCGCGATGATCCGTCCGGCGCCGGCGATCAGCGCTGCGTTGATCGTTGCCAGCCCGATGCCGCCGCAGCCGATCACGGCTACCGTTTCGCCTGGCCTGACCTTCGCCGTATGGGCAACCGCGCCGAAGCCCGTCGTGACTGCACAGCCGATCAGTGCGGCGCGGTCGAGCGGCATGTCGCGCCGGATGGCAACCAGGGCGTGCTCGTGGATCAGCATCTGCTCGGCGAAGGCGGAGAGATTGGCGAACTGGCGCATCACGCCGCTGGGCGCCGTCAAGCGCGGCTCCTCGTCGTCCGTGCGGCGCGTATCGGGCGCGATGCAAAGCGACAGGTGGCCGGTCAGGCAATGCTCGCAGTGGCCGCAGTACGCCGAGAGGCAAGTGATGACGTGATCGCCCGGCTTGACGGTACGCACTTCCGAGCCGACCTGTTCGACCACGCCGGCGGCTTCGTGCCCGAGCACCACCGGCAAGGGGTGCGGGTAGGCGCCATCGACGAAATGCAGGTCGGAATGGCAAACGCCTACCGCCGAAGTGCGAACCAGCACCTCGCGCGGGCCGGGCTTCGCGATCGCGATATCCTCGATCAGCAAAGGTGTCTTCGGCGCATGCAGGACTGCGGCTTTCATGAGTGTTTCCTCTGGTGGTGTGACGGGTACATTGGTGACGGCTATGCCATCACTCAAGGCTCGACGACGTTGAACAGGTGATCGAAGGTGTCGAGCGTGCCGAGCAGGGCGGAAAACTGCTGCGCGTCGCCTTCGACGCGAATCCGGCCGTCGGCGATGGCCGTTGCGAAATCGGTCTGGCGCAGCAGGATGGCGTCGAGCGTGGCGCGCTCCATGCTCACGGTGGCACGCGCATCGTCCGCGCGCTTGCCGCTGCGCACGGTCAGCGCGCTGTTCTCCAGGTTGAGCGCGTAGTGGCGTCCGGTATCCGTCATGACCCAGTTCAGCCGCAGCTTCAGGCCTTCCGCACGCTCACTGTTGACGCGCACCGCGAGGTAGTCGAAGAACATCTCGTCGGTCATGGCACGGACCATGTCGCCGCCACGGGCCGTCTTGATCTCCACACCCTTTGCACCGAGGCGCAATTCGCGAGCGCCGAGCAGGAAGGCGTTGCGCCAGGTGGCCGACTCTGCCTGGAATCCCATCTGTTCCATGGCGGCGGCCCCGATCTCGCGGGCCTCGCGCTGGCCCGGGTCGGCGAATACCACGTGGTTCATGACCTGCGCGACCCAGCGGTACTCGCCTTTGTCGAAGTCGGCCCTGGCGCGCTCGATGACCGCGGCCGCGCCGCCCATGTATTCGATGTACTTCCTGCCGGCCGCCTCGGGCGGCAGGGCATGCAGGTTGGCGGGGTTGCCGTCGTACCAGCTCAGGTAATGCTGGTAGACCGCCTTGACGTTGTGCGACAACGTGCCGTAGTAGCCGCGTGCATGCCATTCGCGGTGCAGGCTGTCGGGAAGCCGCAGGGTCTCGGCGATCTCGCTCGCCGTCAGGCCGTGATTCATCAGCCTGACGGTCTGGTCATGGATGTATTTGTACAGGTCGCGCTGCTGGGCGAGGTATTGCGACAGCCGTTCGCGGCCCCAGGCCGGCCAGTGATGCTGGGCGAAGGCCACGTCCGCGTGCGGCGCATAGCGTTCGAGCGCCTGGTCGAGATAGCGTGCCCACAGGCGCGCATTGCGGACCTGCGCGCCGCGCAGCGGGCAGAGATTGTGCAGGGTGCGCGTGGCGTTCTCCGCAAGGTTCAGCGCGCGCAGCTGCGGAAAGAAGAAATGCATTTCCGCCGGCGCCTCGCTCTCGGGCGTGAGCTGGAACACAATCTCGATGCCGTCGATGGTGTGTGTTTCCGCTTCCTGTGAGATCAGCCAGGTGGGCGGAATCAGCGTCATGGTGCCGCGCCCCAGGTTCTTGCCCAGGCCGCTGTCGATCTGGCAGCACGCGCTGCGTGCCAGGGTATGACCGAACTGGAACTGCGCGCGCCGACCCATCGCCGGGCCGGCGATCACGTTTTCCGAGACGGCATGCTCCATGAAGCCGGACGGGGCAATCACGTGCACCTTGCCCGCCCGCACGTCAGCTTCGCTGATGACGCCCTTGACCCCGCCGAAATGGTCGGAGTGGCTGTGGCTGTAGATCACGGCCACCACCGGCTTGCGCGGACGATGCTCCAGGTATAGCGCCAGGCCCGCGGCCGCACTCTCGGAGCAGGTCAGCGGATCGATGATGATCAGGCCGCTGTCGCCCTCGATGATCGTCATATTGGCAAGGTCGAAGCCGCGCACCTGGTAGATGCGGTCGCAGACCTTGAACAGGCCGTGATGAAGATTGAGGCGCGCCTGCCGCCACAGGCTTGGATGGGCCGTGTCGGGTGCCGTCTCCTCCTGCAGAAAGCCATAGTCGGCAAGGCTCCACACCAGCCGGCCATAGTCATCGCGGATCTCCGCGTCGGGCAGCGTGGCGATGAAGCCGCGCCGCGCTTCCTCTTCGTCAAGGCCGTCTTCGACGGGCAATTCGGTCAGGGCCTTGCGCTGGGCGGCCCGCGTCGGACCGGACGCTGTGTTCTGCATGTGGTTTCCTCTTCCCTTGTTGGATTGGGTGGTCGGGTCAGGACCGCGCCCGGCCAGCATGCCGCGAAGCACGATGTCTGAAAGTAAAGCACGTGATTTAATTCAAGTAAAGCACTTGATTTAAATTTGGCGGATGTCTAAGCTTCGGCTGACTAGTGGACGAGGGCGCAAGTGCGGCCTGTATGCAAGGGAAATCGATGAAACAAGCGACTGCACGTTTGCGCCAGAAGGCCGAGCCTGCCGACGGGCAGGACGATGCGGCCAGCAGTTCCGACCTGCTGCTCTTCACGGCGGAGCGTCTCTACGCGGAGAAGGGGATCGATGCGGTGTCCATGCGCGAGATCTCGCGCGAGGCGGCGCAGAGGAATACATCTGCGCTGCACTACCACTTCGGCTCGAAGGAGGCGCTGATCCGTGCCATCCTGCAGCGGCGCATGTGCGAGTTCGACGAGGTGCGCAACGCCTTCCTGGATCAGGCATTGACCGGTGGCGAGTTGCCCAGCCTGCGCACCGCGGTCGAAGCCCTGGTCAGGCCCATGGCGACCGGTCTGCTCGAGCCCGGCAAGGCCAATTACTACAATCGCTTCCTCGCGGCTGCCCAGATGCATCCTGACGTCGACATCGTCGCGTTCACCAGTGACGAGAGCAATCGTGGCTTCCGCCGGGCGCAGGCGTTGCTGGAATCGATCCTGTCGGACCTGCCGCCCAGCATCGTGAGGCAGCGCTACCTGTCTAGCCTGGCGTTCATCATGTTCAGCCTGGCCGACTTCGAGCGCGTCAAGGCGCGGCGCGGACGCCAGAACCGCGGCTTCGACATGGCCCGCGCCGTCGAGAACCTGATCGACATGGTGATTGGCGCATTGATGGCTCCCGTCTCGCAGCAGGTTCTGTCGCGCCTGCAGGACGCGAGCACTTCCTGAGCGCCCCAGGCGCACCTGTGCGCCCGAGTTCAGGCTGGCCTCGCCCCGATGGGGCGATGCCGCGCGTCACGCGTTCCCACGCACCCGGATTTTCACAACGGAAGCGGAAAACCATGCAACAACGAGACAAACTCTTCATCGACGGCAAGTGGGTGGCCCCGCACGGCGCGGGCGTGATCGACGTTATCCATGCCGCGACCGAGGCGGTGATGGGCCGCATTCCAGAGGGCAACGAGCGAGATGCCGAGCACGCCATCCTGGCGGCCCGCGCCGCCTTCGACGGCTGGGCGGCGACGCCGCCCGCGGTGCGGGCCGGCTATATCGGCAAGATTGCAGATGGGCTGAAGGCGCGCAGCGAAGCGCTTGCGCAGCTCATTGCCGGTGAAGTCGGCATGCCGGTCAAGCTGGGCCGCGCGATTCAGGTGGGCGGCCCGATCTACAACTGGAGCGAGGCCGCCAGGCTGGCGCAAGCCTTCCACTTCGAGGAAGAGGTCGGCAATTCGCTGGTGGTGCGTGAGCCGGTCGGGGTGGTGGCGGCGATCACGCCGTGGAACTATCCGCTCCACCAGATCACGCTGAAGGTCGCCTCTGCCCTGGCGGCCGGCTGCACAGTGGTGCTCAAGCCGTCCGAGGTGGCGCCGCTGAACGCCTTCGTGCTGGCCGAGGTCATCGAGGCCGCAGGCCTGCCGCCCGGCGTGTTCAACCTGGTGACAGGCTACGGCCCGGTGGTTGGGGAGGTGTTGGCCAGCCATCCTGAGGTGGACACGGTGTCGTTCACGGGATCGACCCGCGCCGGCAAGCGCGTCTCCGAGCTGGCGGCGATGACGGTCAAGCGCGTGGCGCTGGAGCTGGGCGGCAAGTCCGCCTCCATCATCCTTGACGATGCGGACCTGCCGTCGGCGGTCAAGGGCACCATCAATGCCTGCTTCCTGAACTCTGGACAGACCTGCTCGGCGCATACCCGCATGCTGGTGCCGCGTGCGCGCTACGATGAAGTCAAGGCGATGGCGCAAAAGGTAGTCGGCGGCCTCACCGTGGGCGACCCGCTGGACGAGTCCACCCGGCTCGGACCGCTGATCTCCGCCACGCAACGCGAGCGCGTGGTCGCCTACATCCGCCGTGGCATCGAGGAAGGCGCCGAACTGGTGGCAGGCGGACCGGACGCTCCGGAGAGCCTGGACAAGGGCTTCTACGTCCGGCCCACGGTGCTTGGCAATGTCGATCCGAAGGCGACCGTGGCGCAGGAGGAGATCTTCGGACCGGTGCTGTCCGTGATCTGCTATAACACCGAGGAGGACGCGGTGCGTATCGCCAATGACAGCCTCTATGGGCTGGGCGGCGGCGTGTGGTCAGGCGACGAGGCTCGCGCCGTGCGCGTGGCGCGCCGCATCCGCACCGGCCAGGTCGACATCAACGGCGGCCCGTTCAACATGGCCGCGCCATTCGGCGGCTACAAGCAGTCAGGCAATGGCCGCGAGGGCGGCAAGTACGGGCTGGAGGAATTCCTCGAGTACAAGTCGCTGCAGTTCAGGAAGCCTGCCGTCTGACTCCCGCCGGCCAGCTCTCGATGGACAGGGTCGTCCGCAACGGTGCGACGTTGCCGGCGGCCTTGACGGGCGGGGCGCACCTTCCCATGGCAGGCGTCCGGCATCCAACCCCAGCATGTCCGTTTCGTGGCGGCGAGCGGTCCGTACCGTGCCGGCCGAACGCCTGTTGACTGAAACTGTTAAGGGTTGTTCGATGCCTGCCCTCGTCTGTAGGATTGTGAGAGGTAGTGGCGCGTGCGGGCAGGCGTCGAACAATCCTCGAGGGAGGAAACCGCAGAGTGGACCGACGCGGCGTGCTGGGCCAGGGCGATTCAAGCGCGGCCGCTCAGACCTTTCGACGGTGACGCCGCCCGTGCTTGAAACGACTGCTGCTTCTTCAAATCGCCGACGGATGGCGAGCTAGCGGCGTAACCTGGATGGTCATATAGGGAAACAGCGGCAGCGACGACAACTGCTCGTGCAATCGCCGTTGCCGGCGTTGTTGCTGACCACTGTCAGTTCCCTGGCGCCCTCTTCGATCAGGCCGTCGATCAGTTCGTCGGGCATGCCGGCGTCACCGAATCCTCCGATCGCGATCGTGGCGCCGTCAGGGATGTCGGCGACGGCCGCACGCGCTGTTCCATAGAATTTGTCGATCATGTCTCGCTTCGCTTGTTGTCAGTCGAATCTAGGTTGCCACGCGACCCGAGGGGGCACAATTTCAGCTTTTGCAAGCGCCCTTAGCGCTGGGTTAAGGCGTGGGGCGAGCGCAGCAAAGTGTTTTCCATGAGGTGGTGCGAATGGCGTCCGCGGCGCTCGTCGACTGCAGAATGGCAAAGCTGCACGAGCGGTCGCCAGCTGATCAGTGGAAAGCAAGAAGGGAGGGGCGCGAAGATCCGCGTTCCGCGATCAGCCGCTGCGGCCCGGTGCGTACCGCCCAGTCCTGGGCCATGATGTCTCCTGTGCGGCAGTGCCCGCGATGCGATGGTAGCGGGCGCGCCTGGTCAGGAGATTCTGGGATGCCGCCACGGTGAAATCACCACACTTTCCCGGTGGCGGGCAGGCGTGCGCGTGATTGCGCCGTCAGTCGATCAGGCCGCGCTTGCGGGCGGCGATTACCGCGTCATAGCGGCTTGGCACCCCCAGTTTCTCGAACACGTTCTTCATGTTCCACTTCACCGTGTCCAGCGTGAGGTTGAGGGTCAGGGCGATGCGCTTGTTCGACATCGACTGCGCGGCCAGGCGCAGGATTTCGACCTCACGTGGCTTGAGCGCCGGGCCGTTGGCCTGCTCACCCGCGGCGTCGGACTGCTGGGGCGGCACATGCGCCGCGAGGCTGCGGCGCAGGACCTCGGCCAGATAGTCGCCAGTGCCGCCGGGGCCGAGCGTGGGCTGCAGTTGCAGCAGGGCCTGCCGCACGCGCTCGCCTTCGTCGAGCAGCGTGCGCACCAGTCCCAGCTCCTGCGCTGACTCTGCCGCGGCCTTCAGGCGATGCATGGCTTTGGTGGTTTCGCCCATCTCGGCGAGGGCGGTGCCCGACAGGAGGTCGGCCTGCGCTACGTTCTTTTGCCGCCCGAACGCAATGCCGTAGCCGCGCAGCGTTTCGGCCCGCGCCATGGCATGGGTCCAGTCCATGCCTGCCAGCGCCAGCCGGGCGCCGGCCAGGGCTGCGATCGCCTCGATCTCGGCGAGAAAACCGGCGGCATTCCGGTGGCGTACGGCCAGCTGGTCGAGTGCGGCCTGCAGCTGCCGGGCTTCGTCCTGGCGGTTCAGCTGGAGCTGCAAGCGGGCTTTGCCGGCAAGGACGTAGGCCAACGGCCGGTCCAGCCCCAGCTCGCGGCAGCGGGTTTCCTCCTCGTCCAGCGCGCGCAGCCCTTCTTCCGGGGAGGCCTGGGCTGCCATCAGGCGGCTGCGCACGATGATGGCCAGCGTCATCGGCTCAGGCGAGGAGAGGCGCAGCAAATCCAGGCGGTTGGCCAGCACCTCGTTGGCCTCGGCCAGCAAGTCTGCCTCGTAATAGGCGTTGGCGAGGAATGCCGCGCTATTGACGGCAGATACCGAACGCCGGCCATGTGCCGCCTCGGCGCGCGCCACCAGGGCGCTGCCGGTGCGGATGGCGTCGCGATTGTTGCCCGCCAGCAGGTGGCTGAGCAGCAGGGTGGATTCGGCCACCAGGGCCATGTCGTCCTGAAGCTCGGAGCGTGGCAGCCGCGCGATGTGCCCATGGAGCGCCCGCGCGTCCTCGTAGCGCCCGGCCGCGCAATAGGAAAAACTGAGCACCGCCAGATGGGCCTGGCGCAGGAAGCGGTCGGTCAGGCTCTCGAAGTCTGACGGCGCCACCAGGGCCAATGCGGCTTCGGTGTCGTCGCGCTGCAGCGCGATGCTGGCCCGCAGGTAGAGCGCGTGCAAGGCGTGCTCAGGCGCCAGTGTGCCGTGCGACCGCTCCAGCCGCTCGAGCCAGCCCTGCGCGTCGCGCCAGCGGCCCGCGGCCACCAGCGCCCAGCAACCGAGGAGCAGCAGCCGGGGATGGCCCAGCAGCACCTCGGCCGGAAGTTCATCCGTCCAGTGTTGCAGCGTGCTGATGAAACTCATGCTGCGGATCGGCAGGTCAGCCCGCTCGATCAGGTGCACGGCCGCCTCGGTGTCGTGCGCGTGATAGGCGTGCCGCAGCGCTTCAATCAGCAGGCCCTGTTGCTCGAACCACTGGCTGGCCCTTGCATGGATCTCTTGTACCAAGCCAGGGTCGCGCTGCTGCAGCCGGTCCTGGAGGAAGCTGGCGAACAGGGGATGCAGGCGGTACCACGGCTGCGGGCTGTCCAGCTCGACCGGCAGCAGGAAGAGGTTGTCGCGCTCGATCTGCTCAAGCAGCACCGGAGCCTGTGCATTGCCCGTGACGCGCCGCGCCAGTTCGGCATTGAAGCGGCGGCAGAACGAGAGCTTCTCGATGAAATCGGCCACGTCTGGCGCCAGATGGCGCACCACGTCTTCCGAGAGATAGCGCTGCAGATCGGTGCGGCGATGCAGCAACTGGGACAGCACGGCCCGGTTGGCCGGGCTGCGCTTGAGCCGGATGCAGATCATCTGCAGGCAGACCGGCCAGCCGTCGGTGATGTCGTGGATCAGGCGCGCATCGTCAGGCACCACTTCGCCGAGGTGCTTGGCCAGGAAGTCCTGTGTCTCCGCGAAATCGAAAGGCAGGTCGGGGAAGGCGATCTCCGCCAGCTCGCCGGTCAGGCGCTGGCGGTGGACGGCAAGCGGCGGGTGGGTTCGTGAGGCCAGGATCAGGTGCAGGGTCTCGGGCCCGTGGTCCACGAGACCCTGGATCAGTGCGTGCGTGTCGCTGTCATCAACGTGATGGTAGCCGTCGATGAACAGGAACACGTCCTGGCCCTGCTGGCACACCGCGTCAACGATGGTGGCGACCAGTCCTGCAACCGGCAGATCGGCCCGCACCTCCGAGGCAAAGGCGGTGCCGTCATCGACGGGCAGCCCTGCCTGCTGCAGTGCGCCGGTCAGGTAGGCGCGGAACTGGGGCAGGTGCCGTTCGTCCGGCGACAGGGACAGCCAGCAGACCAGTTCGCCGTCCTTCAGCAGCTGCTGGCGCCACTGGGCCAGCAAGGTCGTCTTGCCGAAGCCGGCGCTGCCGCACACCAGCGTCAGCCGGCTGTCGCGCGCATCCCGCAGCCGCGCCAGCAGTTTGGTCCGCACTGTGGACTGCGGGCTGATGCGCGGCGGCGCGAACTTGGTGGGGATGAGAAGGCGATCAGGGGCCAAGCCAGGGTCTCCTGCTGATATGCGAACGGCATCTTATCGGAAGTGCTCTGGCACGTCTAAGCGGCCGCCGCCGGGCGGACCTCATGCGCGCGGCTCAGACGCCATGCCACCCGGTAAAACACCCGGCCAGCACCCGATAAGTGTGGTGCGCCCGCCCGGCGCGCGACCCATCATTGAGCCATGCCCAGCGGACGGGCGGCGAGCGCCTGAGCCCGCCACTGGCCGGGCAGCCCGGGCGCGCAGCATTGCCGCCAGCTTGCCAGCCCGCAAGGAGACAGCACAGTGCAATACGAAACCATTATCTACGAACGGCGAGGCCCGGTCGCGTGGATCACGCTGAATCGCCCGGCCGAACTCAATGCGGTGAACCTGCGCATGCTTGAAGAGCTTCAGGATGCGCTCACCGCAGTGCAGGCCGATGCCGGCCAGGCCGTACTGGTGCTGACCGGGGCCGGCCGGGCGTTCTGCGCCGGCGCCGATCTCAAGGCGCTGCTCGCCGGCCTCGAAGTGGCTCCGGGCGAGCCCAATTTCGCCGACCGCACCCTTGCCACACTTTCGCTGCTGCGCAACATGCCCAAGCCGGTCATCGCGGCGAGCAACGGGCTGACCGTCGCGGGCGGCCTGGAGCTGGCAATGTGCTGCGACATCCTGATCGGAGCGGCGGGCGCCAGGATCGGCGACGGCCATGCCAACTTCGGCGTGTTTCCTGGCGGCGGCGGCGCTGCGGTGCTGCCGCGCCGCGTCGGCCTCGGCCGCGCCAAGCAGCTGTTGTTTACCGGTGACCTTGCCGACGCGGCCCGGATGCAGGCCTGGGGGCTGCTCAACGAGGTGGTCGCCGACGAGGAATTGCTGGCGGCCGTGGCGGCCTTGGCGGAGCGGATGGCGGCCAAGAGCAGCCTTGTGCTGCGCCGCATGAAGGAGGTGGCCGGCCGGTCGGTCGACCTCTCGCAGGAGGCAGCTCTGCGTGACGAGCTGTTGGCCTGCCAGCAGCACACGCGCTCCCATGACTTTCGCGAGGGACTCGCTGCCTACAGCGAAAAGCGACCGCCGGCGTTCCGCGGCATCTGACGACCTGGGTCAACCCAGGCAAGCACAGCACACAAAGGAGACAAGGATGAAGATCGATTTCTCGAGATGGTCGCTCGATGCCGCCTCGCGATTCGGGCAGCGCGAAGCCCTGGTCAATGTCGAGCGCAACCGCCGCTATACGCACCTGGAGCTGCACCGGCTTACCAACCGGATCGCCCGCATGATCAAGGAGCGGCTCAACCTCATGTCGGGCGACATCTACCTGACCATTCTCGACAACGACAACATGAGCCTGCTGACCTTCTGCACGCTGGCCAAGGCGGACGTGAAGGCGGCATGGTGCAACTTCCGGGACACCTTCGACGAGCACCTCTGGCAGATCGACTGGGTCGAGCCCAGGGTGGTGTTCCTGGAAACCGCGTTGCTGGACAAGTACTACGACATGCTGCACCAGCGCGGCATCCGCATCGTGTGCATGGATCCGCCCGCCACGCCGCGCGATGGCGTGTCCTGTTTCTGGGACCTGCTGGAGGGCGTGCCGGACACGGAGCCGCATATCGAAATCGACGCGGACGAACCGCTGCTCCTGCGCTTCACCGGCGGCACCACCGGCCGGGGCAAATGCTGCATGTACAGCCTGAACAACTGGCTGGCCTTGCACCGCTACTTCTACTCGATGCCGGACGACATGTTCGGCTATGACGCCCGCCACCTGAGCATTACCCCGCTGAGTCACGGGGCCGCGGCGTACGCGACGACCCTTGCGTTCAAGGGCGGCTGCCACGTCACCATGAACGCGTCGGACCTCAGGCAGTTCTGCGCCAATATCCAGAACGAGCGGATCACGTCCAGCCACCTCGTGCCGACCATCCTCTACCGCTTCCTGGAATTCGGCCTGAACGAGCAATTCGACCTGTCCAGCCTGCGCACGATCCTCTATGCCGCGGCGCCGATGAGTCCGGCCAAGCTCGCGCTGCTGCAGGAGAAGTTCGGCAATATCTTCATCCAGGCCTACGGCAGCAGCGAAGCGCTGGCGCCGGTGGCGGTGCTGAGCAAGGCGGAGCACCTGTGCGCCCCTGGCGAGAGCAACCGCCACCTGAGCTCCACCGGCATCGCGCTGCCGGAAACCGAAATCGTTGTGATGGACGACGAAGGCCACGAGCTGCCGGCCGGCGAGACCGGCGAACTCTGGATCCGCGGGCCGGGCGTGATCAAGGGCTACTACAAGAATCCCGAGGCAACTGCTGCCGAATTCCAGGACGGCTTCTGGAAGTCCGGCGACCTGGGCTACATCGACGAAGACCGCTACGTGACCATCGTCGATCGCAAGAAGGACATGATCATCAGCGGCGGCTTCAACGTCTACGCCATCGAGGTAGAGGCGGCGCTTAACGCGCACCCCGCCGTACTGATGTCGGCGGCGGTGGGCGTGCCCCATGCCGAATGGGGCGAGTCCGTGCACGCCGAAGTGGTGCTCAAGGAAGGGCACTGCGCCGATCCCGCCGAGATCATCGCCTTCTGCAAGGAGCGCATCGGCTACAAGGCGCCGAAGACAGTGACCATCGTCGACCAGCTCCCGATGACGGTGATCGGCAAGGTGTTGCGCAGGCAAGTGCGCGACAAATACTGGACCGACCAGCAGCGCAAGGTGCACTAGTCAACCGCCCGAGGACACCAGGATGAGCATGTCAAACCGTGTCGCCATCGTCTCCATGGCGCAAGTCAACTACAGCGAGAAGCGCGCGTACTCGCCCGAGGAACTGGCCTACCAGGCCATCCGTCCCGTGCTTCAGGAAACCGGCCTGCGCTTCCTGCCGGCATATGAGAAGGGCGGGATTGACGCCAGCCTGATCTGCCACGAGCACTCGCGCATCGCGCGGCCCTTCTCGGCATCGCTGGTGGTCGACGTGGCCGGCGCCAACCTGCGCCCCGATGAGAAGATCGACCAGGACGGTGCCGTCGGCGTGCTCGAAGCGGCCTGGCAGATTGCCTCCGGCGAGTTCGAAACCGTGCTTGTGGTCGCCGTATGCCACGACTCCACCAGCAGCAGTGCGGGCAACGCGATCGAGAACAAGGTCTTCGATCCCTTCTTCTGCCGTCCGCTCGGCCTTGACAACGTGCAGGCCGCCGGGCTGCAGGCCAACCGCTACATGGAGAAGTACGGCATCACGCCCGGACAATGCGCCGCGGTGTCGGTGAAGAACCTGCGCCATGCGAAGGACAACCCGTGGGCCCTGCGCGCGGGGGACTATAGCGTCGCCGACGTACTCGGCTCGAAGGCACTGTCGGATCCGATCACGGCGCTGCAGACGCGTGCCTTTGGCGACAGCGCCATCGTCATGGTGCTGGCCAGCGAGGAAAGGGCGCGGCAGCTGACCAGCAAGCCGGTGTGGATCAAGGGCCAGGCCAACTGCTGCGACGGCTACAACCTGGGGGACCGCGACCTTGCGGACTCAGAGGTGCTGCAGATCGCCGCGAACAAGGCCTATCGCATGGCCGGCATCGGCGATCCGCGCAAGGAAATCGATCTGCTCGAGGTGACCGATGAGTTCTCCTACCAGGAGCTGATGGCCTATGAAGGGCTGGGCCTGTGCGAAGCCGGGCAGGGCGGTCGCTGGCTGGAGTCCGGCACCAGCAGCCGCGGCGGCCATCAGCCGGTCAACCTGTCTGGCGGCGCGCTGTCCGGCTGTTCCCATACCACCATCGGCATGGGCCGCATTGCCGAGATCGTGCTGCAACTGCGTGGCGAGGCGGGCGCGCGCCAGGTGGATGGCGCCCGCACCGGGCTGGCCCATCTGGCTTCGGGGCCGTGCGGGCAACTGCAGCAGGTCATGGTCCTGGGCACCACGCCTTGATGTTGGCCTGGTGACGCCAGGCGGCGCCGCAACGGAGAAACAGTATGAATCGCAGAGTGGCAATCGTCGGCTTCGGCCAGACGGAAATGATGGCGCGCAGTCCGCTGGCCAAGGCGGAGCTGGCCAACCAGGCCGTGCGCCGGGCGCTGGAAGATGCGCAGATCACGATGAAGCAGGTCGAAGAGATCGTGCTGGCCGACATCGACTACGTGTCGGGCACGGCGGAGTCGGAGATGGAGCTGGCCGACTGGGTGGGGCACTGCCGCAAGCCCGTGGTCAAGATCGAGACCGGCGGCACCGTGGGCGGGTCGGCGGCGCTGTCGGCGGTGCATCACATCGCAGCCGGCGCCTGTGACGTTGCGCTGGTTTCGGCAACGGCGAAGTTCGTGGGCCCGCCCCCGGGCACGCTGCCGCGCGGGCCGTTCCTGCAGGCGGCGATCAACTCGGGCCTGCACGCGCTCACCGAGAAATGGTGCAGCGTGGGCGCCGTGGGGACCTTCTCCCTGATGGCAAGCTCCTATGTGAAGCTGTCCGGCTGCACCGAAGAAGCTGTTGCCATCGCCCGGGTCAAGGCCGCCAACAACGCCTTGAAGAACCCCTATGCACATCTGCGCGAGCACCTGACCGTGGAGGACGTGCTCAAGTCACCCATGCTGACGGCACCGATGCGCCAACTCCACATGTGCCCGATCACCGAAGGCTCGGCGGCGATGATCTTTGCCAGCGAGGAGGTGGCGCACAAGCTCACCAAAAAGCCGGTGTGGGTGAAGGACATGGTCACCATCCACTCGGCCCAGCACTGGGCTGCCCTGCAGGACTTCATCGCGCCCAAAGAGCGTTGCGTGCTGCCAAGCCTGGCCAAGGCGTGCGAGGTGCTCTACAAGCGCAATGGCATCACGCATCCAGCCAAGGAGCTCGACGTGATCGAGATGTACGAGCCCTGCACCTGGGCCGAACTGGTGTGGATGGAAACCATGGGCCTGTGCGAACCGAACCAGGCCTGGAAGCTGATGGGCAGCGGCGCCACCGATATCGACGGTGAACTGCCCATCAACCCTTCCGGCGGGGTCACCTGCACCAACCCCGGCGTTCCCTCGACCCTGCTGCGTTACGGCGAGCTGGCCCTGCAGATCCGCGGCGATGCCGGCGAACACCAGGTGCCGCGCGATGTCAGGCTGGGCCTCGCCACCGGCTTCGGCGGCACCGGCTGGACGCCGCTGATGCTGCTGTCCAAGGACAAGTAAGGAGGAATGGCAATGAGCACCGAGCAACCCGAAACCCTTCCCGTGCCGCCGACGCGCCTGCGCACGCCCTGCTTCATGGAATACCCGCTGGGCCTGTTCAACGGCAGGTTCTCGCGCGAGATGCGCGACCACGGCCGCCTCATGGGCATGGTCTGCCGCCATTGCGGCTTCACCATGCTGCCGCCGCAGGCCGTATGCAGCGTGTGCCATGGCGAGAACTTCGACGACCCGCAATGGGTGGAAATGGGGCCCGAGGCCACCGTGGCCGGCTTCATGTCATTCAACATGCCGTTCATCGATACCAACGACCTGTCGGTGCAGTCGAGCGCCTACCCCGTCGGCGTGCTGATGGTCGATTCGCCCGGCCGCACCGCCGGCTTCCTGTGGCACTACATCGGCGAAACCGACCTGGGCAAGGTGCACAACGGCATGCGTGTGCGTGCCGTGTTCCGGCCCGAGGCCGAGCGCAAGGGGCTGATGACTGACATCCTCTACTGGGAGCCCGTGCGGGACCCGGGCACGACACAAGGAGACTAGGACCATGTATCCCGCTTACCTGGAAGACGCGGAGCCGGCCATCCTGCGCCAGCCGGTGCTGTATGCCGACATCAACTACGACGTGGGCGAAACCAACGGCCGCTTCTTCGCCGCGCTGCGCGACCACGGCAAGATCACCGCGACGCATTGCGCCGCCTGCGTGCGCACATACGTGCCGCCACGGCTGTCCTGCCCCGAGTGCTTTGCCGAACTGCGCGATTGGGTCGACGTCAGCGACACTGGCACGCTGGTGTCCTACACCATTGTGCGCGAGCCCGGGATGTTGCAGCCGGTGGCCCGCCCCTATGTCCTGGGGTTGATCCGCCTCGATGGCGCCGACACCGCGCTGGCGCACTATCTCGGCGAGATCGATCCTGCAGCCGTGAAGCCCGGCATGCGCGTGCGCGCCGTCCTGGCGGACGAGCGCATGGGCAACATCTGGGACATCCGCTATTTCAAACCGGTCGGCGACAGCGCCTGATCGAGATCCGGCGCCCCCTCGGAGGCGCGTAAGCCGGACCTCAGGAGACAAGACATGGCGATCATTGATTTCTTCGACCGCGGCTGGCAGATCGCTCCCGATGCCGTGGCCTATGTGATGGATGACGAGGCGTTCACCTTCGACGAGGTGGGGACACTTTCATGTCGCATCGCGCACGCGCTGCTCGCTGCGGGCATGGGACGCGGGAAAATCGGGGCGGTGCTGGGCGCCAACCATCCCACCGCGTGGACCTGCACACTGGGCCTGTGGCGCGCAGGCATGGCGTGGATGCCGGTCAATCCGCGCGGCTCGGTGGAAGAGAACCAGCAACTGCTGGACGGCTTCGATTGCGAAGTGCTGTTCTTCCAGAAGGCGTTCGCTTCCGTGGTTGGGGCGATGCGCCCGAACCTGCCCAAGGTCCGGCTCTATGTCTGCATCGAGGAGGCCGTGCCCGGCGCGACGGGCTTGCCCGACTGGATAACGGGGCAGCCGGCGCGCCGGCCGCAGGTTCCGTACGAGCCGGACGACACCGTTGCCGTGATGCCGACCGGCGGCACGACGGGGCTGCCCAAGGGGGTGATGAACACCCATCGCAGCTTCCAGGCGTTCTGCGCGCAGTTCATGATTGCCTGCAGCTACCGTGCGGACGAGAAGATCGTGAACCTGGCCGCCGCGCCAATGACGCACACCGCGGGCGTGCTGTCGCTGCCGTGCACCGCGCGCGGCGGCACGGTGGTGGTGCTGACCAGGCCGGATCCCGCCGCGCTGGTCGAGGCGATCGAAAAGCACCGGGTAACCGAGTTCTTCCTGCCGCCGACAGTGATCTACCGGTTGCTCGATACGCCTGGCATCGCGCAGCACGACTACGCTTCGCTGAAGTACTTCATCTGCGGCGCGGCACCGATGTCGGCCGAGAAGCTGCGCCGCGCGCTGGCGGTGTTCGGGCCGGTCATGATGGAAGCCTATGGGCAGACCGAAGCGCCCGGATCGATCGCGATCAAGCGGCCGGAGGAGAACTTTGTTGGGGGCAGCGTTGCCGACGATGCGCGGCTGCTTTCGTGCGGCCGTCCCAGTCCGCTGGTACGCGTGGCGATCATGAACGAGTGCAACGAGCCGCTCGGCACCGGCGAGAGCGGCGAGATCTGCGTGCGCGGCGACCTGGTCATGAAAGGCTACTACAACGCACCGGAGAAGACCGACGAGGCGATCGTCGACGGCTGGTTGCATACCGGCGACATCGGGCACATCGACGGCGACGGTTATCTGCGCATCACCGACCGGAGGAAGGACATGGTCATCACGGGTGGCTTCAATGTCTATCCCAGCGAAGTCGAGCAGGTGATCTGGACCCACCCCGCGGTGCAGGACTGCGCGGTCATCGGCGTGCCGGACGCCAACTGGGGCGAGGCCGTCAAGGCGGTGGTCGAGCTGAACCCGGGCATGGACGTGAGCGGCGCGGAACTGATCGCGCTGTGCAAGGAAAAGCTGGGCAGCGTGAAGGCGCCGAAATCGGTGGACTTCGTCGATTCCCTGCCGCGCAGCCCGAACGGCAAAGTGCTGAAGAAGGACCTGCGCACGCCATACTGGGCCGCGCAGCACCGCAGCATCTGAATACAGACGCGAGACTATCCATGCGCAGCAATGTATTGATCGCCGGCGTCGGCATGGTGCCGTTCAAGCGCCCCGGCCAGAGCGAACCCTATGACGTGATGGCCGAGACGGCGGTGCGCACGGCGCTGGCCGATGCCGGCATCGCCTACAGCCTGGTGGAGCAGGCCTTCGCCAGCTTCGTGTATGGCGACTCGTGCTCGGGCGAACGTGCGCTCTACCGGGTGGGCATGACCGGCATCCCGATTACCAACGTCAACAACAACTGTGCTTCCGGCTCTTCGGCGCTTTACCTGGCGCGCCAGGCGGTGCTGGCGGGCGCGGCCGAATGCGCGCTCGCGGTCGGATTCGAGGAAATGCAGCCCGGCGCGCTGGACCGGGTGTTTCCAGGCTATGCCGATCCGCTGGAACGCCACCGCGAGAGCGTGGCGGCGGCGATGGGCTTTGGCGAAAACGAACGCGCGCTGCCGCCGGCGCTGATGATGTTTGGCTCGCAGCTTGAATGGACCGCGCGCGAGCTGCATATTCCGGACGAGGTGTTTGCGCGGATCGCCGTCAAGGCGCGCGCGCATGCCAGGCACAATCCTTATGCGATCTTCCGCGACCCGCTCACGGTCGAGGAAGTGCTGGCCGCGCCCACGGTCTGGGGGCGCCTGCGCAAGCTTTATGCGTGCCCGCCAAGCTGCGGCGCTGCCGCGGTGATCGTGTGCAGTGACCGGTTCGCACGGCGCCACGGACTGCGCACGGATGTGGCGATTTTGGCGCATGAGATGGGCAGCGATATCGCGGCGGACCTCGACCCACCCAACGTGCCCGATGCGCTGAGCCGGGGCGCGGCACGGCGCACGGCAGACCGCGCCTACGCCACAGCCGGCGTGGAGCCGCACGACATCGACGTGGCCGAAGTGCACGACTGCTTCGTCAGCAACGAATTGCTCACGTACGTGTGCCTGGGCTTCTGCGACGAGGAAGACCTCGAGCGCTTCGTTGTCGAGGGGCGTAACACCTACGGCGGCCAGGTGGTGGTGTGTCCATCAGGCGGCCTGCTGTCCAAGGGGCATCCGCTGGGCGCAACCGGGCTGGCGCAGATCACTGAGCTCACCACCCAGTTGCGCGGCAACGCTGGCCATCGGCAAGTCGAGGGCGCCCGTATGGCGCTGCAGCACAACGGCGGATTGGGCACCGCGGTATCGGTCGCGATCCTGCGGCGGCAAAGCTGAGCCGGCCTTCGCTCAACGACCGGACACTATCAACGGGAACCCCATCATGACCCAGTCCGTCCTGCTGACGCGGCAAGACGCCATTGCCACCATCACGCTGAACCGGCCCGAGCGGGGCAATGCGATCGACGCGGATGCGGTGCGCGCGCTGATCGGGTGCATCGACGAGGTCGCCGCGGATACCGCGGTACGCGTGGTCGTGCTGCGTGCCGCCGGGCGGCAATTCTGCGCCGGGGGCAACATTGACGCCTTCCTCCACGCCGGTGCCGGACTGCCGTCCATGCTCGACGCGCTGCTTGGCCCGCTGCATGCCGCCCTGTACCAGCTCGCCACGCTGCCGGTACCAGTGATCAGCGCAGTCAACGGGCCGGTTGGCGGTGGCGGCATCGGCCTGGCCCTGTGCGCGGACATCGTGCTGGCCGCCGAGTCGATGAAGCTGCGCGGCGGCTATTCCGCGATTGGCCTCACACCCGATGCCGGGTCGTCATGGTTCCTGACGCGCCGTGCCGGCGCCATGCGTGCCAAGCACATCTTCTTCACCAATGTGGCGCTTTCCGCGCAGCAGTGCCTTGAGATGGGAATCGTATGCGAGGTGGTCCCGGACGCTGAGCTTCCGGCGCGTACGGAGGCGCTGGCTGAAGCGCTGGCGCGCGGCGCCACCGCGGCGCTGGGGCGGATCAAGCACCTGGTCGACGGCGCGCACGAGAGAACCCTGCAGACGCAGCTCGGACTGGAGCACCGACTGATGGTCGAGTCCGCTGCCAGTGCCCATGCCGCCGAAGGCATTGCCGCCTTTGCCGAAAGGCGTGTGCCCAGGTTCGACTGACAACCGGACGCCAGGCGGCTCCAGCCGGGCAGCGTCCTTCACGAGGATAGTCATGCAAGTCAATCTCGATTTCACGGGCCGCCACGTCTTCGTGTTCGGCGGTACCACCGGCATCAACTTTGGGATCGCCGAGGCCTTTGCCAGGCAGGGTGCCAGCGTGACGGTGGCCAGCCGCAAGCAGGAAAATGTCGATGCCGCGTGCAAGCAGCTGGCGCAATCCGGCGCACCGGTCCATGGTGTCTGCGCCGACGTGCGCGACTTCGACGCGGTCGGCCGCGCGTTCGCCGAAGCGGTCGAGCGCCTGGGCCCTGTCGATGTGCTGGTCTCCGGCGCCGCCGGAAACTTTCTGTGCGAGGCCAGGCACATGTCGTCGAACGGCTTTCGCGTGGTGGTCGACATCGACCTGGTCGGCACCTTCCACGTGCTGCGCCAGGCCTACAGCTACCTGCGCAAGCCTGGCGCAGCGGTGATCAATATCACCGCGCCACAGTCCTTCGTGCCGATGCGCTACCAGGCACATGCCAGCGCGGCCAAGGCCGGGGTTGACCAGCTGACGCGCGTGCTTGCGCTCGAATGGGGCGGGGATGGCATTCGCATCAACTCGATCTCGCCAGGGCCCATCGAGGGCACCGAGGGCTTCCGGAGGCTGATGGCACCCACCGATCAGGACCGTGCTGCCGCGCAGGCATGCGTGCCGCTGCAGCGGTTCGGCACGGTAGACGATATCGCCAACCTTGCGCTGTTTCTTGCGTCACCCTACGCGGGCTATATCTCCGGTGCGCTGATTCCCTGCGACGGCGGCGGCGCCTTGGAGAGCGTCAAGCCGCCGCTCGAAGCGGCAGGCCGCGCGGCTGCGGCGGCCGGAAAGGGCACCTGAAAGGCGCCGCCCCGCCGGCTCGATGCGATCAAGCGGCTGCCGGCCTTTGGCTTATGGGACACCGCCGGCGGGTAAGCTGCCGCTCCGGCAAATCCCGGATGCAGCGCGCCGCGGCGGCATTCGCGCATGAGCCTTTGTAATGCCTGCTTGCGTCACGCGAAGTTTTTCGGGTCCCGGAATTCGGCCATCATGCTTGGCATGCAGACCATCTCGGGAACCATAATGACCTTCGATCTGAATGCGCAAGCGGTTCCCTTGATCGTTGACGGAAGGCATCCTGCGTAGTTCAAGGCGCCGTTGCCACTGCCGTCGTCGTGCCGAAGGTTGCAACGCAATTGCGCCCGGAGCGCTTGGCCAGGTAAAGCGCTTCGTCGCCGGCACGGAGGAAGGCGCGCAGCTCCGCGAAATCCTTTTCGTTGCCGGGGCTGTTGGCATCGGTCACCGCACCGATGCTGACCGTCAAGTGCCCGTCGGCGCCGGCCGAGTTCGGAATCTGCAAGGCCTCGATGGCGGCGCGGATGGCCTCCGCCATGGCGGCCGCGCCGGCAGCGTTGGTGTGCGGCAGCAGGATGGCAAACTCTTCGCCGCCATAGCGCCCCGCATAGTCGCCCGGCCGCCGCACCTGGCGCTGGATGCAGGCGCCCACCGCGGCCAGCGCATCGTCACCGGCCTGGTGGCCGTAGCGGTCATTGAATTCCTTGAAGTGGTCGACGTCCAGCATCAGCAGCGACAAAGGCTGGCTGTGGCGGCGCGCGCGCCGCCATTCCACGTCGGCGGCGTCGTCCAGCGCACGGCGGCTGCCAAGACCGGTCAGGCCATCGGTGTTGACCATCCAGCGCAGGTGCTCTTCCATCTCGGCGCGGCGCCGCCATTGGCGCGACAGCAATACCGAGAGCGCGATGATGGCGGCGTCCAGCGCGATGATCAGCGCCCCGAACACCCAGGCGCGCTTGTACCACGGTGCCAGCACGTCGTGGGTGGCGCGTCCCACCACGACCAGCAGCGGAAAGCCCGGAATGCGCCTGAAGCTGTAGAGCCGCTGCACCCCGTCGACTGCCGCGACGCCGATAAACGTGCCTTGCGTGCCTTGCAGCAGCGGTGCAAACGACGGGCTGCCGGAGATGTCGCGCCCGATCGATTCGGCTTCATAGGGCCGCCGCATGATGATGGTGCCGTCCGTGCGCAGCAGCGTCAGGGTGCCGCCCGCGCCAAGGCTTACGCCATCGAACAGCTTGCGGAAGTAGTTCAGGCGCAAGGTGCCGACCACGATGCCGGCAAAGCTGCCGTCCGCCCCGGAGAGCCGCCGGCTGATGCCGATGGACTTGTTCTCCGGCGTCAGGCGCGGCTGGAACGGCCGGCTCAGGAATAGGCCGCTGTGATCGCCGCTGCGGTGGGCCTGGAAGTAGTCGCGGTCGGAGACGTTGACCGGGCGCGGCGGCCACTGGTGCGAGTCGAACACCAGCGTGCCGTTGGCGTCGGTGACCAGCAGCGAGCCCATGTCTTCGGCATTGATCGAGCGGTCGAACAGCAGCCGCTGGCGCAGCGCCGGCGGCTGCGCCAGCAGTGCGGGGTCGTGCATGGCTTCCACCACGCCCCCGATCGCCAGCTCGTGGATCTGCAGGTTGCGCGTGATGCTGCGTTCCAGCGTCAGCGCCAGGTTGGCCGAGGCCTCGCCGGCATTGTCCAGTGCATCCCTGCGCATCTGCACCAGGGCGAGCGCGCCAAGGGCCGCGATCATGCAGACCAGGACAAGGCTGGCGGCAACGATCAGGGAGGCCGGGCGGAAAGTGGCTTTGCGGGCCGGAAAGTGAGGTATTTGACGCACGAAGGAAAGCTGTTCTGCTTTTTATGCGGCCATTGTAGTACCTGGCCGCAGCCTGGCTCAGTTGCGTTATGCGCCAGCGCCGGAGCTTGCGGCCCTGGCTCCCATCTGGCCAGGGCATACCTGCTGTGTGCCACTGCGCGCGTCCGGCACTACGCTGCACGCACAGTTCTTCCCTACACTTGAGCATGGCGGGTTGCCGCCGCTGAAGGGAAGAACGCATGCAGCCAGAGCCTGCACAACCCAAGCCTGTGGCGCTCGCCCTGCAGGGCGGCGGCATGCATGGCGCCTTTACCTGGGGCGTGCTCGACCGGCTGCTGGAGGACGGCAGGCTGGCGATCGAAGGCGTCAGCGCCACCAGTGCCGGGGCCATGAACGCCACCGTGCTGGCCTACGGGCTGCTGCAGGGCGGCAGTGACGGCGCACGCCTGGCCTTGCATGATTTCTGGGAGGCGATCGCGCACTCGGCGCAGCGCTACAACCCGTTCCGGTGGCTGCCTTGGTTCAAGAGCAGCCATACGCTGGGCCTGAACCATTCGCCGATGTATGCGATGGCCGACATCGCGCTGCGCCTGCTGTCGCCGTACCAGTTCAATCCCAACAACCTCAATCCGCTGCGCGACGTGCTCGGCAGCCAGGTCGACTTTGCGGCACTGCGCGAGCATTGCCCGATCCGGCTGTACCTGTGTGCGACCAATATCGAGACCAGCCGGATACGCATCTTCCCGCCCGAGGAACTCAGCATCGACGCCGTGCTGGCCTCGGCCTGCGTGCCCACGCTGTTCCAGGCGGTCAGCATCGACGGCCAGCACTACTGGGATGGCGGCTATGTGGGCAACCCGGCGATCTTCCCGCTGATCTATCACTGCCAGACCCACGATGTGGTGATCGTCCATATCAACCCGATCGTGCGCCACGGCGTGCCGACCACGGCCGCGGATATCCTGAACCGCGTCAATGAGGTCAGCTTCAACTCGTCGCTGATGCGCGAGATGCGCGCCATTGCCTTCGTCACGTCGCTGATCCAGCAGGGCAAGCTCGACGGCACTGAAATGAAGGAGGTGTGGATCCATTCGATCCGCTCGGACCAGACCATGGCCGCGCTGGGGGTCTCCACCAAGTACAACGCCGACTGGGATTTCCTGTGCTCGCTGCGCGACAAGGGCCGCGCAGAAGCGAGCCGGTGGCTGGAGCAGCACTACGACAGCGTGGGCCAGCGCTCCAGCATCGATATCAGCGGAGAGTTCCTGTAGGCCAGGCCGGCTGCGCCAGCCGCCACGTCAGGTTGGCCCGTGCCTGGGCCTCGTAGCGCGCCTGGAACAGGTCGGTGGTGTAGATGCGCGGGCTGGCCAGCAGCGCACCCAGGAAGGCGCGCTCGGCGGCGTCATAGGCGGCGTCGTCCAGGTCGGTGCGTTCGGCGCGCAGGTTGGCGCCATTTTCCTGGAAGCGGGCGCGGCTGCAGCCCAGCGCCGCCAGGTCGATGTCGGCGGTGAAGCGGCCGGCCAGGCTAGCCGGCACTTCGGCGTGGGTGGTTTCCAGGATCAGGGCGGCCACGCGCGCGGCGGCGGCGATGCTGCCAGCCGACCAATGGCGCAACCATGCGGCGCTGCGTTGCTCGTTGTCCGTGGCGCCGGGCACGTAGATGACGTCGTGGCACCAGAGCGCCAGTTCCACCTCGTCGGTATCCGGTATCGCGCTGCGCGCCCAGTCCAGGTCTTGCAGGCAGCGGCGGACATGGTCGAGGGTGTGGTAGTGCCGCGTCGGCTCACCGTAGCAACGGGCGAGATCTGCATAGGCGTCGGCCGCGTGCGTGCCGCCCGCACGTGTCCACAGCGCGACGAAGCGGTCTTGCAGGGGGAGGCCTGGCGTCGAGGTCATGCGTGGGGGCGCTCCGGGGTATTGGCCTGGTCGGCCGCCAGCGCTGCAAGCAGCGCCTGGGCCTCCTGCCAGTCCGCGGTGTCGGTGCCCTCGCTGAAGCTGCCGTGGACCCGCGCCAGCACTTCACGCGCCGCGTCGACCTTGCCTTGTTGCCGCCACAGCCGGGCCAGGCTCAGGGTGGCCTGCAGCTCCAGCGGCTTTGCACCTTGTTCCTGGGCGACCGTGATGGCCCGCTGGAAGCAGGCCTCGGCTTCCTCCTGCGCGGCCGGCGACGGAGGGCGCTCTGCCGACAGCTGCAGCAGCATCTCGGCGCGCAGCCGGTACACGGTTGCCTCGTCGAGCCGCTCGCCGGTCTCTTCCACCAGCGCTTGTGCCTGCGTTAGCACGTCCAGCGCGGCGGTGATCTGGCCGGCCTTGCCGCAGGCATCGGCAACCAGGGCCAGCAGGTTCGGCATGCCCAGCCTGCCGCCGGTGGCCTCATAGGCGGCCACGCCCTGGCGCATCAGCGCGATGCCTTCCTGGTGACTGCCCAGCTCCGCCATGGCCCAGCCCTGCAGCACGGTGCCCCACGCCAGGTAGATCGGAAAACCCTGTTCGCCCGAGATGGCGATGGCGGCTTCGGCGTATTCCTGTGTCAGCCGGACTTCGTGCCGGCAGCGATGCTGTTCCGCGGCAAACACCAGGCACAGCGCAAGGTTGTACGCATCCGGGCGGGAGCGGGCCATGGCCAGCGCCTCCTGGCAGCGCGCCAGTGCCTGGTCCGCCAACCCCTGGTACCACAGGATCCAGCCCAGCGTACTGGTGGCGTGGACGGCCGGGTCGCGCCCGTAGCCCGTCAGGAAGTCGTACGCCGGTTGCTCAGGATGCGGCACCGCGAGCACCGCCTCAACATGCTTGCGCGCGGCGTCCAGCATGCCAAGGCGGAACAGCGTGGCGCCGATCGCGCGATGGCCCTCCGCCAGCTGCTTGGGTTTCTGCGACTTCATGGCCAGCGCAAGCAGCCGCTTGCCCAAAGGCAGCGAGACCTGGTATTGCGCACGCAACTGATAGAAGGCCCATAGCCCCAGTTGTGCCGAGAACAGGTAGGGCGTCTGCTGGCCTTGCTCGCACAAGGCCAGCGCCCGCCGGTAATTGCCCTCGACTTCGGGCGATGCCTGGCCCCGGGCCGCAATCAGGGCGGGCCCGAGCGCAAGCAGCAGCGTCAGTTCCTGGCGCGCGCGTTCGGCACTGTCGGGTTGCCGCTTGAGCAGGTCGATGGCGGTGCTCAGGTGCCGGATCGCTTCGGCCTGCGCCGAGCGCAGCAGGGCCTGCTGGCCGGCGCAGTGCAGGTACTCGACCGCCTTCGGGATGTTGCCGCTGTTGCTGTAGTGGTGCGCCAGTTCGCTGCAGTAGTCCTTGAGCCGGCCATGGAAGAGCGCCTCGATGGCCTGGGCGGAGCTTTCATGCAAGGCGCTGCGCCGCTCGGTGAGCAGCGAGCTGCCGGCCACCTCCTGGGTCAGCGCGTGCTTGAAGGCGTACTCGACCTCAGGGAATGCCGGCCGTTCGTAGATGAAATCCGCAGCCTGCAGGTCGGACAGCAGCGGATGCAAGTGGTCTTCCGGCAAGCCGGTCACGCGCAGGACCAGGCTCAGCGGGAACTCCTTGCCGATCACGGCCAGGGTCTGCAACAGCTCCTTCTGGGCCAGCGGCAGCCGGTCGATACGGGCGGCCAGCACGCCTTGCACGGTGGTGGGGATATGGAGCAGGGCCGGCGCGGTCTCGATGCGGTAGCAGCCGGGCTGGCCGAGCAGCGCGCCTTCCTCGGCCAGGGTCTGGACCACTTCCTCCATGAAGAAGGGGTTGCCTTCGGTCTTGTCGAGGATCAGCCGCTTCAGCGGCACCAGGCTGCGGTCGTCCCCGAGCAGGGCCGTCAGCAGTTCCTGCGCCTCCGCCTGCCCCAGCGGCTGCAGCTGCAGCTGCGAATAATGCCCGTCCGCATTCCAGCGATGGCTGTACTCGGGCCGGTAGTTCACCAGCAGCAGGATCCGCGCGCCGGGCACATGGTCGATCAGCATGTTGAGGAAGGCCTCGGTCTCACCGTCCAGCCATTGCAGGTCTTCGAAAATGACTTCCAGCGGCTGGTTGAGGCTTTCCCGGACCAGCAGCCGCGCAATCGCCTCGAAGGTGCGCTGGCGCCGGATGGTCGGATCCATGGTCGGCAACGGCGAGTCGGGCTCGATGGTGCCGAGCAGGTAGAGCAGGTAGGGCAGGTGTTCTTCCAGCGAACGGTCCAGCGTCAGCAGCCTGCCGGTCATCTTTTCGCGGCAGCTGCGGTCGCCGTCCTGCGCCGTGATCTGGAAATAGCTCCTCAGCATCTCGATCAGCGGCAGGTAGGCAAACGCCTTGCCGTGCGAGACCGAGAAGGTCTCCAGCGCCAGGCAGCCCTGCTGCGACCTGACCTTGAATTCATGGAACAGCCGGGACTTGCCGACCCCCGCTTCGCCGACCACTGCAACAATGCGCCCGTGCCCCGCCTTGGCCTGCCCCAGCGCCGCGTGCAAGTGCGCCAGCTCATCCTGGCGCCCGACAAACCTGGCCAGGCCGCGGTGCGCCGCCACCTGCAGGCGCGTGCGCAAGGCGCCCAGGCCGACGACTTCATATACCGCGAGCGGATCCCGCACGCCCTTGACATGGGTGGTCCCCAGCGCGGTGAACTCGAAATAGCCTTCGGTGAGCTTGTGGGTCGATTCGCTGACCAGGATCGACGCCGGCGTGGCAATCCCCTCCATGCGCGAGGCGATATGGATGGTGTGCCCGACCGGATCGTAGTCGGTGTGCAGGTCATCCTTGCGGATCGAGCGCACCACGACTTCGCCGGTATGGACGCCGATCCGGATCTGCAGCGGGATGCCTTGCTCCAGCCGCACCCGGTCGCTGTGGCGATGCATCGCGTCCTGCATGCGCAGCGCCGCGTAGAGCGCGCGCAAGGCATGGTCCTCGTGGGCAATCGGGGCGCCGAACAGCGCCAGGATGCCGTCGCCGAGGAACTTGGCCACATAGCCCTCATAGTGGTGGACGGCTTCCATCATCAGCGTCACCACGGGGTCGATCAGCCGGCGCGCGTCTTCGGGGTCGAGGTCCTGCGTCAGCGCGGTCGAGCCCGCCATGTCGGCAAACAGCGCGGTGATGGTCTTGCGCTCGCCGGCAGTCTCGCCCCTGGCCTCCATTGCCGCCTGCTCGGCCAGGATGCGCCCGGCAAGGTGGGGCGGGGTGTAGAGGACCGGGGCCGTGGCCGCGGCCGGCATTGGCATGGAAACGGTGCCGGCCGGTGTGTCGGACAGCGCAAAGCCGCAAGCGCGGCAGAACTTCGCGGCTGCAGTGGCCTCCTCGCCACACTGAGGGCAGGCTCGGCCAAGCTTCGCCCCGCACGCCTCACAGAAGTTGGCTCCCGCAAGGTTCGCGAAACCGCAACTGGTGCAGCGCATTTCGCCTCCTGGCCGTCGTTGGTCGCCTGGACGGTACTCAAGACTATTAGAGGCGGGATCGGCGGGGATGGCAAGGCGGTGCCGCCTGGTGACAGCGCGTCCAGGCCGCCCCAGGCCAGGTGACTGATCGGGGCGTGCGCTTATTCCCCGCGCTCGTCCCTGACCTGCACCTTGCCGTCCGCCACCCGGACCGGGAACGTCGCCACCGGCTCGTAGGCGGGCGGGGACAGCGCCTCGCCTGTCAGCAGGGAAAAGTGCGAGCCGTGGCGCGGGCAGACGACTTCCTGGCCTTCCACGTCGCCGCCGCAGAGCGGCTCGGCCTCATGCGAGCAGAGGTCCTCGATGGCGTAGTAAGTGCCATCCACATTGAATACCGCGACCTGGACGCCATCGACATCGACGCTGCGGCAAGTGCCGGGCGCGAAGTCCTCGGCTCGGGCGACATCGATCCACTCGCTCATCTCAGAGCAGCCCCAGTTCCAGGCGTGCCGCCTCGCTCATCCGTTCCCTCGACCAGGGCGGGTCCCACACCAGTTCCACCTCGACCTCGTCCACCCCGCTGGCTTCCATCACGGCGCTCTCCACCACGCCGGGGAAGGTCTGCGCCACCGGGCAGCCCGGCGCGGTCAGCGTCATGCGGATCCCCACCTTGCCGCTGGCTTCGTCCACCGATAGCTGGTAGATCAGGCCAAGGTCGTAGATATTGACCGGGATTTCGGGGTCGTACACCGTGCGCAAGGCCGCTATCACCCGCCCCTCGAGGCTGTCCGGCTCAGCCTCGAACCTGTCTTCGTGGTCCCTGGCCTTGTGCAGCCAATCGATCATGCTCATGGTTTTACTCCGTTGAGACCGGCCTGGCGCTGTTCTCCAAAGCGGCTTGCATGGTATGCCAGGCCAGGGTGGCGCACTTCACGCGTGCCGGGAACTCGCGCACGCCGGCCAGGACCTCCAGCTTTCCCATCGGCACTTCGGACTGCCCCGGCTCTCCGGTCACCAGCGCGTGGAAGCTGTAGAACAGGACTCGCGCCTGGGCCTCGGTCTTGCCTTTGAGCGCTTCCGTCATCAGCGACGCAGAGGCAGTGGAGATGGCGCAGCCCGAGCCCTCGAAGCTGGCGTCCTCGATCACCCCGTCGCGGATTCTCAGGTACAGCGTCAGCCGGTCGCCGCACAGCGGGTTGAAGCCCTCGGCGCTGCGGTTCGCTGCCGCCAGCCGTCCGAAATTGCGCGGGGAGCGGCTGTGGTCGACGACCACTTCCTGGTAGAGGTTGCGCAGGTCAGGCATCAGGCGAATACCTCCTGTGCCGCGCGCACGGCAGCAAACAGTGCATCCACTTCTTCACGCGTGTTGTACAGCGCGAAGGATGCGCGCACCGTGGCCGGCACGCCGAAGCGCTCCATCACCGGCATGGCGCAATGGTGGCCGGCACGGACCGCCACGCCGTGCTGATCGAGGATGGTGCCGACATCGTGGGGATGGATGCCGTGCAGCGTGAACGAGAGGATGCTCGCCCTGTCGGCTGCCGTGCCGATCATGCGCAGGCCGGCGATCTTCGCTGCCTGTGCGCTGGCGTAGGCGAGCAGCGCGTGCTCGTGGGCGGCGATGGTTTCCAGGCCGAGCGCGCGTACATAGCCGATGGCGGCGCCAAGTGCGATGACGCCGGCGATATTGGGGGTGCCGGCCTCGAACTTGTAAGGCAGCTCGTTGTATGTGGTCTTGCGGAACGTGACCTCGCGAATCATGTCCCCGCCGCCCTGGTAAGGCGGCATGGCATCGAGCAGCGCGGCCTTGCCGTAGAGGACGCCGACGCCGGTGGGCCCGTAAAGCTTGTGCCCGGAAAACGCGTAGAAATCGCAATCGAGGGCCTGCACGTCGACCTTGAGGTGCGGAACGGCCTGGGCGCCATCGATCAGCACCGGGATACCATGGTCATGCGCCAGCTCGATGATGTGCCGCACCGGGTTGACGGTGCCCAGCGCGTTGGAGAGGTGCGTCAGCGCGACCAGCCTGGTGCGCGGGCCGAGCAATCGCGCGAACTCCTCCAGCATCAGCTCGCCGGCATCGTTGATCGGCGCCACCTGCAGCAAGGCGCCGGTGCGCTGGCACGCCAGTTGCCACGGCACGATATTGGAGTGGTGCTCCATCGCGCTGATCAGGATCTCGTCGCCCGGACGCAGGCGCTGGCCGAAGCTTGCCGCCACCAGGTTGATGGCCTCGGTGGTGCCGCGCACGAACACGATTTCCTCGCGCCCGGCGGCGCTGATCAGGTCTCGCACTGCGTCGCGCGCGGCCTCGTAGGCATCGGTGGCGCGCTGGCTCAGGGTATGCACGCCGCGGTGGATATTGGCGTTGAGCGCGCCGTAGTAATGCGCCTCGCAAGCGATCACGCTTTGCGGCTTCTGGGTGGTAGCGGCGTTGTCCAGGTAGACCAGCGGCTTGCCGTTGATGGTCTGGCGCAGGATCGGGAAATCCTGCCGCAGCCGCTCTACCTCCAGGCTGGCGACCGGCAAGGCGCGCTCCACGGCCATCAGTTCATGCGCTGCCGTGTTCATGGCAGCTCCTTCACAGGCTCAGGCAGCTTGCCGCGCAAGAGCGTTTCCAGCCGCGTGCGCAATGGGGCCGGGCCGAGCCGCCTGACGACCTCTTCGGCGAAGGCAAAGGTCAGCAGGGCACGCGCCGCGGCATCGTCCATCCCGCGCGAGCGCAGGTAGTAGATCTGCTCGGCGTCGAGCTGGCCGACGGTGGCGCCGTGGCCGCATTTGACGTCGTCGGCATAGATCTCCAGTTGCGGCTTGGTGTCGACCTCGGCCTGGTCGGACAGCAGGAGGTTGCGGTTGGACTGGTGCGCATCGCTGTGCTGGGCATCGGCATGTACCACCACCTTGCCGTTGAAGACGGCGCGCGAGGCGCCCGCCAGTACGCCCTTATACAACTCGCGGCTCTTGCTGTGCGGGCTGGCGTGGTCGACGCGGGTATGGTGGTCGACATGCTGCCGCCCCGCGGTCATATACAGCCCGTCCAGCGAGCACTCGGTATGCTCGGCATTGAGCCCGACTTCGATGTTGACCCGCGCCAGGGCGCCGCCCAGGGCAAAGGAACTGGAGGCGCAGCGGCTACCCTGCCGCTGGTCCAGGTTCACGCCGGCGATATGGAAGGCCTTGAGGCTCTCCTGCTGCAGCTTGTGATGTTCGACCAGAGCATCGCGCTCGGCAACGATGTCAGTGATGGTATTGGTGCAATAGCCCACGCCATCCAGGCCCGCGTGGTGCTCCACGATGCAGACCTGGCTGCCGGCTTGCGCCACCACGAGGTTGCGCGCATGGATTGCCACCTCGCCAGCCGTGGCGAGGAACAGCAAGTGAATCGGCTGTTCCGGGACGATGCCGGCCGCCACGCGGATATAGGCACCGTCGGTCATGAACGCCATGTTCAAGCCGGCGAAGCCGGACGGGTAGTCGCTTGCGCGACGCAACAGCAGCGCTTCCAGGCAGTCCGGCGCGCGCTCCAGCGTCGCGGCGAGGCTGGCCAGCTCCATGCCCGCAGGCAGGGTGCCGATGCGTGACCATTGCGGCTGGTGCGCGCCATTGACGAACACCATCAGGTGCGCGCTGGCCAGGGCAAGCGCCTCGATCCGGGCTGCCACCGCGGGGTCCAGGCTGTCGCCGGCCTGCGGCAGTGCCACGGCAAAGCGGCTTCGCTCGAGTGCGGCCACGCTGGTGTATTTCCAGTCCTCCTGGCGCAGCGTCGGGAACCCGGCCTGGGCAAAATGATCCAGCGCCTGCCGCCGCGCGTGCGCAAGCCAGCCCAGACGGCGGCCGGGCAGTGCGCCCTCGACGCGGGCGAACTCGGCGAGATAGTGCTCCAGTCCGCTTGCGCTCATGTCGAAGACTCCATCGCGGCATAGCCGTGCCGCTCCAGTTCGCGCGCCAGCTCCGGCCCGCCGGACCTGGCGATGCGGCCTTGCGCAAGCACGTGGACCTGGTCCGGCACGATGTAGTCGAGCAGGCGCTGGTAGTGCGTGACCAGCACAATCGCGCGTTGCGGGCTGCGCATGGCCTCGATGCCTCTGGCGACGATCTTGAGCGCATCGATGTCGAGGCCGGAGTCGGTCTCGTCGAGAATGGCGAGCCGCGGCTCCAGCACTGCCATCTGCAGGATCTCGTTGCGCTTCTTCTCGCCGCCGGAGAAGCCCTCGTTCACCGAACGGTAAAGCAGGTCCTGGTCCATCTCCATGAGCTGGAGCTTGTCCTTGACCAGGGCGAGAAAATCCATAGCGTCCAGCTCCGGCTCGCCGCGGTGCTTGCGGATTGCGTTGAGCCCCGCCTTGAGCAGGTAGATATTGGAGACGCCGGGAATTTCAACCGGATACTGGAAAGCGAGGAAGATGCCCGCGCGGGCGCGCTCCTCCGGCGGCATGCCAAGCAGGTTGGTGCCGTCATAGAGGACTTCGCCCTCTGTCACGGTAAAGCGGTCGCGCCCGGCCAGCACGTGGGCCAGGGTGCTCTTGCCCGAACCGTTCGGGCCCATGATCGCGTGCACCTCGCCGGCCTTCACGCTGAGGTCGATGCCGTGCAGGATGGGCTTGTCGTCTACGCTGACATGCAGCTTGCGAATCTCAAGCATGGCGGCCTTCTTTCATCCGATACTGCCTTCCAGGCTCACGCCCAGCAGCTTCTGGGCTTCCACCGCGAATTCCATCGGCAGCTCCTTGAATACTTCCTTGCAAAAGCCGTTCACGATCATCGAGACTGCATCCTCCGCACTGACGCCGCGGCTCTGGCAGTAGAACAACTGGTCCTCGCCAATGCGCGAGGTGGAGGCCTCGTGCTCGACCTGGCCGGTGGCATTCTTCACCTCGATGTATGGGAAGGTGTGGGCGGCGCATTTGTCGCCCAGCAGCAGCGAATCGCATTGCGAGTAGTTGCGCGCGCCGACCGCGCTCCGGGCCATCTTCACCAGCCCGCGATACGCGTTCTGGCCGTGGCCGGCCGAGATGCCCTTGGAAAGGATGGTGCTCCTGGTGTTCCTGCCGAGGTGGGTCATCTTGGTTCCCGTGTCGGCCTGCTGGTAGTGGTTGGTCAGCGCGACCGAATAGAACTCGCCGACCGAATCGTCGCCCTGCAGGATCACGCTCGGATACTTCCAGGTGATGGCGGAGCCGGTCTCCACCTGGGTCCACGAAATCTTCGAGCGTGCGCCGCGGCAGTCGCCGCGCTTGGTGACGAAGTTATAGATGCCGCCCTTGCCATCCTTGTCGCCCGGATACCAGTTCTGCACGGTCGCGTACTTGATCTGTGCGTCTTCCAGCGCGATCAGCTCCACCACCGCGGCATGCAGCTGGTTCTCGTCGCGCATCGGCGCGGTGCAGCCTTCCAGGTAGCTGACGTAAGCGCCCTGGTCGGCGATGATCAGGGTGCGCTCGAACTGGCCGGTGTTGCTGGCATTGATGCGGAAGTAGGTCGACAGCTCCATCGGGCAGCGTACCCCGGGCGGGATATAGCAGAACGAGCCGTCGCTGAACACGGCGGAGTTGAGCGTGGCGAAGAAGTTGTCGGTATAGGGCACGACCGAGCCGAGATACTGCTGCACCAGCGCCGGATCGTCCCGCACCGCCTCGGAAAACGAGCAGAAGATGATGCCGAGTTCGCCCAGTTTCTGCTTGAAGGTGGTGGCCACCGAGACACTGTCGAATACCGCGTCCACGGCCACGCCGGCAAGCAGCTCGCGCTCGTGCAGCGGCACGCCCAGCTTTTCGTAGGTGCGCAGCAACTCCGGATCGACCTCGGCCAGCGACTTCGGTCCGGCCTTCTGGGAGCGCGGCGCGGCATAGTAGGCGATTGCCTGGTAGTCGATGGGCGGGTGCGTCACCGTCGCCCAGTGCGGCTCGGACATTGTCAGCCAGTGGCGGAAGGCCTTGAGACGCCACTCCAGCATGAACTCCGGCTCGCCCTTGATGGCCGAGATCATGCGGATCACGTCCTCATCCAGCCCGCACGGCACCGTGTCCGTCTCAACGGCGGTGTAGAAGCCATGCTTATAGCCTTGGCTGATCAGTTCATCGAGCTTGCGTGCCGGGGTTGCCATGGTCTGCCTTCGCTTGCCACTGTCACTTGAATCACAAAATGTCAGCTTGCGGCCCGTTTGCGCGTCGGGCATGCAAGGCGCCGATATCCACCGGGTGCAATACCGGTTGCGCCATATCCGCCAGCGTCACGCCATTCAGTGCGCTAAAGATGACTCGATTGATCGATTGCCAGTTGGCGCGAATGGCGCACAGGCCTTCCTGCGCACACAGGCCGGCAGCGACACTGCACTCGGTCATGCCGGCCGGGCCTTCCATGGCGTCAATCACTTGTGCGATCGAGATCTGTTCCGGCGGTCGTGCCAGCAGGTAGCCGCCATTGGCACCGCGCAACGACTCCAGCAAGTGGTGCCTTGCCAGCATTTTCAGAATCTTGCTTGCCGTCGGAGCCGCCACACCGATCGCGGCGGCGACCTCGGCGGCACTGTAGATCCGGCCCGGGTTTCGCGCCAGGTGCGTCATGATCACCGTGCCATAGTCAGTCAGCTTGCTAAGTCTGAGCATTGTCGCCACCGGTATTTCTTAAATTAGAACCAATTCGGTCCGGATTTGTTCCGGCATCCCTGTCTCAAATCAGGCCGGGATGCGGAAAGCCGCTGCCAAAAGTCGCAGTCGACGGTGTATAGATGGTTATCTGCGCCAGCGAGGAGGACCTCAGGCATGGCCAACCAACCGATTACCGTCATCACTGGCGCGAGCCGCGGCCTGGGCCGCGCAGCCACGCGCCGTCTGGCCACTGTTGAAGGCCATCTGGTCGTCGCCACGGCGCGCACGCCGGCGGACCTCGCGGGGCTTGAGGCAGAGCTCCGGCTAGCGGGGCATCCGATCGCATGCCACCGCCTTGACGTCACGGAAGAAGGCTCGGCGGCCGCGCTGGCCAACTGGCTGACCGAACGCTTCGGGCGCGTGGACGTGCTGATCAACAACGCTGGTGTTTCACTCGACCACTATCACACCAGCCTGCTCGAACTGCCGCTCGAGACCCTGCGCCGCACCCTGGAAACCAATCTGTTCGGCGTGCTCCGGACTACCCAGGCGCTGGCACCGCTGCTGCGCGCCAGCCGCGCCGCCCGGGTGGTCAACCTGGCTTCGGGCATGGGACAACTGGCGGAGATGGGCCGTGGCGTGCCAGCTTACCGGATCTCGAAAACGGCGCTGAATGCCGTCACGCGTATCCTGGCCGCCGAGATGGCCGATCGCGGCGTCAAGGTCAACTCGGTGTGCCCCGGCTGGTGCCGCACCGACCTGGGCGGCCCCGATGCGCCGCGCTCGCCGGAGCAGTGCATCGACACGGTGATCTGGCTGGCAACGCTGCCCGACGATGGTCCCACCGGCGGCTTCTTCCGCGATCGCCAGCCGATTCCATGGTAGCGATCAATGCTGTGACGCGCCTTCGAGCATCCGGATAGCGGCGGATTTCCCTGCTCGCAAGGGCCATGAGAAAGCCCCGCAATCTGCTATGCTGAACCAGCGGAATTGCCCATATCGGCCGGCGTCGGCAGTTCATTATTGCCGATTGCGCCAGCAACTGTTTTCAAATCTGTCCGGGGGAGTCTGAATCCTGCAAGAGGAGACGACCATGCGCATTTCACCTTCCCTGTACGGCGTTCTGCTAGCCGCATTGATTGGACTCGGCGGTTGCGCCATGCCGGACAAGCCGAAGCCAGCCACGTCTTCGCTATACGAACGGCTTGGTGGCATGCAGGCAATTACCGCGGTCGTCGACGATTTTGTTGGGAATGTTGCTGCCGACACGCGCATCAATGCGAAGTTCGCCACGGCCAATATTCCGCGCCTGAAGACGAGACTGGTTGAACAGATTTGTGCTGGCGCAGGGGGGGCCATGCACTTACTCCGGGCGTGACATGAGGACCGCCCACGCCGGCATGGGCATCACCAATGCCGAGTTCGATGCGCTGGTGGAAGACCTGGTGAAGTCCCTCACCAAATTCAAGGTTCCGCCTCAGGAACAGAAAGAGTTGCTTGGCATGCTGGGGCCAATGAGAAAGGACATCGTCTCTCGATAGCCCAGCTTTCCCTCAGCCTCGCGTCGGCCCGCCAACGACCGGGCTGCGACGCGCTCGGCCATGGTGTTGCTTTCGGATTGTCGCAGCAAGTTGTTGAGCGACCAAATCTGATTGGTAATAAATGAGCCGAGTTCTTGTCCAGCAAGAATGGCGTGATTTCCCATCAAGACCTCCAGATCCCCATTTGTAGAAATACATACAGATGGAGGGTTCCTTTTATCTTTCGAAAATCACTCCTCAAAATAATTCAATACGGATGATGCCACCGGTAATGCATATTTGCGGCTCATAGACGAGAGCTGCACTTGCTCTTGCCCGAATAACGCAAAACAAACGCCCCCGGGAGGACCATCGTGGCTAGACATCTGGTCTACGCGTCGCTGATTGCCGCTTCTGCCCTGAATTGCAAGGTTCACGCCGCCTGCGTGACGACGACAGGCACCGGCGACCCGTACAACCCGGCCTCCGGCGAGACCGTGACCTGCAACAGCGGCGCGCCCAACCCCGACCCGCAGCGGATCGACGCCGTGGCAGGCAGCAGCAACGTGAACGTCGCCGTGGACCAGGGTGCGGCGCTCAACGTCGCCGGTGCCGATGCGGTCCGCCTGCGCAACGCCAGTACGCTGTCGAACGCCGGCCAGCTCACCGCCGCAGCCGGGTTCGCCGGGGTATCGCTGGCCGGCGACGGCAACACGCTGGCCAATACCGGCACGATTAGCGGCGGCACTGGCGTGCTCGGCGTCGGCAGCGGCAACGCGGTGGTCAACCGCGGCCAGGTCACCGGCACGGCTGGCCCCGGCGTGTCGCTGAGCGGCGGCGACAGCAGCCTGGTCAACAGCGGCAATATCCAGGGCAGCGGCGCTAATGCCGTGCAGTTCGGTGCGGGCGCGGACAGCTTCACCATGGAGGGCGGCAGGATCGAGGGTGCCGTCAGCCAGGGCGATGGCCGCAACCGCGCCGTCATCTCCGATGGCGTCATCACGGGTGCGGTGGCACAGGGCGCCATGTCCGACGATTTCCGCATGACCGGCGGCCAGATCGGCTCGCTGCAGCAGGGCGATACCCGCGACACCTTCTTCATGTCGGGCGGCACCATCGTGGGCGCGTTCGAAGACGGCGACGTCGCGACCATGACCGGCGGCACCATCGGCCGCGTCGACATGAAGCTGGACAACAACATCTTCGACATGTCAGGCGGCACCATCCGCGGCAACCTGGTGGCGGGTTTTGGCAACGACACCATCCTCCTGTCCGGCGGCGTGATCGGGGGCAACATCAGCGTCAGCGGCGGCACCGACAGCCTCACCATCACCGGCGGGCGGCTCGAAGGCTCGGCGCTGCTGAGCTTCGGCAGCGACACGCTGACATGGGACGGCGGCGGCACCGTGCTGGGCCGCATCGACATGGGCCCGGACAACGACACCGCCACGCTGCGCAATCTGGATGCTGCAAAGCTGGCGCCGACGGCCACCTTCGACGGCGGCCTGGGCGCGGATGCGCTGACGCTGGACAACGCGCAGGCCGGCGGCGTGGCGCGCTTTGTCAACTGGGAATCGATGGCGCTGCAGCGCGGCTCCGGCCTGTCGATGGACGGCGACCTGGTGCTCGGCGACAGCGGCACCGGTACGGGCGCGCTGACGCTCGATGCCACCAGCTCGCTGAAGGCAGTGCCGGGCACGGCGGCGGCCATCCGCGCCATCACCGCCGGGCAGCTTGCCAGCGTGACCAATGCCGGCACCATCGACCTCACCGGCGGCAGCGCCGCCAACCGGCTCACTATCGCCGGCAACTACACCGGCAACGGCGGCACGCTGAAGGTGGATGCGGTGCTGGCCGGCGACGGCGCTGCGGCCGACCGGCTGATCGTGTCGCAGGGGCGCATCGGCGGCCAGTCGCTGCTGTCGGTCAACAACGTGGGCGGCGGCGGGGCGGCGACTGTTGCAGACGGCATCATGGTGGTGCAGGCCACCAACGGCGCGACCAGTGATGCCGCCGCGTTCAGCATGCCGCAGACGGTCAAGGCTGGCCCGTACCAGTACTTCCTGTACAAGGGCGGCGTCAGCAGCGGATCGCAGGACAACTGGTACCTGCGCTCGACCGTCCCGGTGGTGACCGCGCAGCAGCCGATACCGCAGCAGGCCCCCGGCGCGCCGGTGGTGCTGCCCCCCGCGATCGTGCTGGCGCAACCGCAGGACGCGCCGTTGCAAGTGCCGATCTACCGCGCCGAGGTGGCGGTGCAAAGCGCAGTGGTGGCTACGTCGCGTCAGCTGGCGATCACCACCCTTGACACCTTCCACCAGCGCCAGGGCGAGCAGTCGTTGCTGACCGGCAAGGGCGCCTGGACCGGCGCCTGGGGCCGGGTCTTCGGCGAAAGCACCGACAACCGCTACAGCGGTGACGCCGCGCCGCAGTTCGACGGCCACATCGCGGGCTTCCAACTGGGGCAGGATCTCTACACCTGGCAGCGCGACAGCCAGCACCAGGACCGCGTCGGCGTGCTCGCCAGCTATGCGCGGGCCAAGGGCGATGTGCGCGGCTTTACGCTGGCGCAGTCCGGCCTGCTCAGCGGCTCGCTGGATATCGACGGCTACAGCCTGGGCGCTTACTGGACCCACGTGGGCCCCACCAACTGGTACACCGACGCCGTGGCCATGGTCACCTGGCTGTCCGCCGACATGAAGTCGCGCGACGGCATGGACAGCAGCACCCGCGGCACCGCTACCACGCTGTCGCTGGAAGGCGGCTATCCGCTGGCGCTCGGCAGCGGGCTGACGCTGGAGCCGCAGGCGCAGCTCATTGCCCAGTTCGTGTCGATGAATGGCTTCAACGACGGCGCGGCGCAAGTCAGTTTCAATGAATCGAACGCCTACGTGGGCCGGCTTGGTCTGCGGCTGAAGCGCACCTTCGACTCCGGCGGCCGCCTGGTGGAGCCCTACCTGCGCGTCAACCTGTGGCGCGAGTTCTCCGGTACTGACGAGACCGTGTACAACGGTGCGGCTGCCGTGCCCACGCGCTTCGGCTCGACCTCGCTGCAGTTCGGCCTGGGCGTGGCGGCCCGCGTGCAGGAGCGCGTCAGCCTGTATGCCGAGGTGGATTACCTGACCGATGTGTCGGGCGACTACCGCCAGGCATGGACGGGGAATCTTGGCATGCGGATTCGTTGGTAGCTGGTATGAGCGTGCGGGGTGTCACAAGCTTTGGGAACAGCATGTGATTGCAATAGCTGAGTCGCGCACGGGGAGGCGGCAGGCAAGTTGTTGTTGCCGTCCGATGCCATATCAGTTCACCAACTCCCACAGTTCGAGAGGTGAATGTGGAAACAATTCCTGACAGGGAATGGCGCCGGCCGACTTCCCTGAACGGCAGAAGACTCTGACTTTCCGCATAAGTGCCGCCGTGGCGATCGCGCCGGGCGTATGCACCAACGCTGGCGCCCCCGCGGCTCGCCCTAGTGCATAGCGTGTAGGCGCCGCCAGCCTCACGCGACAGGCCGAGCAGCATGTAAACGCATGGCCCACGCAGCACTCGCCTGTCCGCACATACCCTCGGTTGACGGGATAATTTATGTGCGTAAAATCCAATTCACAAATATGAATAAAGGCAGGTGCCAGCCATGGCTGGCCATGCCGGTGCCGGCTTCCGACAACCGCCGTCCAGGAGACAACCCGATGAAACCGAACTCGCGCCGCCGCCTGATGCTGTGCGCCGCCATGCTGGGCGCGATGCCCGCGCTGGCCTGGAGTGACACCTATCCCAGCAAGCCCATCCGCATGGTGGTGCCGTTTGCGCCAGGCGGGGCCACCGATGTGGTGGCGCGGCTGATTTCGCAGAAGCTGGGCGAAGCGCTCAAGCAGTCGGTGGTGGTGGAAAACCGCCCCGGCGCCAACGGCATCATCGGCACGGACATCGTGGCGCGCGCGGCGCCGGACGGCTACACGCTGCTGCTGAACAGCGCCGGCGCGCAGACCCTCAGCCCGGTGCTGTACAAGGCGGGCTATGAGCCGCTGAAGAGCTTTGCGCCGATCTCGCAGATCAGCAATATCGGCTTCGTGATGGTGGTCCATCCGTCGGTGCCGGCCAAGACCGTGCAGGAGTTCGTAGCGCTGGCCAAGTCCAAGACCAAGCCGCTGAGCCTGTCGGCCGGCAGCAGCATGATTGAGCTGATCGGTGCCACCTTCAAGTCCGCGGCGGGCACGCCGGACGTCGTCAGCGTGTCTTACCGCGGCACCGGGCCGCAGATGCAGGCGGTGGTGGCGGGCGAGGTCGACATGACCATCGACCCGTTCAACGGCATGGCGATGATCAAGGCCGGCAAGCTGCGCCCGCTGGCGGTGTTCGCGTCCAAGCGCTCGCCCGCGCTGCCGGACGTGCCGACCATGCATGAGGCCGGCTATGACGGCATGGCCTTCAATTCCTGGGCGGGGCTGCTGGCACCGGCTGGCACGCCCAAGGAAATCGTCACGCGGCTGAACCAGGAGGTGAACCGCATCCTGGCGCAGCCCGAGATCAAGCAGCGCCTGGCAGCGATCGACTATGAGGTGGTGGGCGGCACGCCGGAGCAGTTCGCCGCGACCATTGCCGAGGATGCGGCAAGGTGGGCGAAGATCGTCAAGGATACGAACTACAAGGCGGGTTCCTGAGCAATCAGGCTGGTGCAGGCGTCGCCTGCCGCACCAGCCAGCTGCGGAACGCGCGCGCCGCGGCCGGTTCCATCCGGTCGCGCGGCCACACCGCGTAGTAGCCGCCGCCCAGGCTGGCGCTGGCCTCGCTGGCGCGCACCAGCAGGCCTTCGCGCAGGCACGCGTCGATCATATGGCGCCAGCCCAGCACGATGCCCTGACCTTCCATGGCCAGCTGCAGCAGGATCGGGTACTGGTTGGAGGTCAGCACGTTGCGCAGCGTGGCATCGGGCAGGCCCTGGTTGGCCAGCCAGGTCTGCCAGGACATCCACTGGCGCTGGCCGTCGTCGAGCATCAGCAGCGTTTCATTGGCCAGCGCGGCCGGGGCCAGCGTGCGGCCGTTCAGATAGCCCGGCGCGCACACCGGGAACACTTCCTCGCCATACAGCCGTCGCGCCGCCAGTCCGGGCGGCGGGCCCTCGCGCAGGTAGTACATGGCGATATCGAACTCCGCCGGCGACAGTGACGCCAGGCTGTCGTTGACGGTCAGGCGCAGCTGGATTTCGGGGTGCGCCTCGCGAAACGAGGCCAGCCGCGGCGTCAGCCACAGCACCGCCACGCCGCTGGAGCACGCCACCGTCAGGGCGGTATGGCTGCGCACCTTCATCACGTCTTCGGTCGCTTCGGCGCACCCCACCAGCAGGCGCTGCACCACCTCGGCATAGCGCTGGCCGCTGACGGTCAGGCGCAGCGCGCGCGGTTCGCGGATAAAGAGCTTGCGCCCGAGAAAGTCTTCCAGCTGGGCCACCTGGCGGCTGATCGCGCTTTGGGTCAGGTGCAGTTCGGCCGCGGCGCGGGTGAAGCTGCCGTGGCGCATCGCGGCTTCAAACGCGACCAGGTTGGGCAGGGGCGGGAGCGGGGAAATGCGCATGGGGGCTTCCGGTCAGAGAAGCCCCCATGATAGACCGCGGGCGCGGGCCAGCGGGTGGGGCGCGCCGCCCGGATCAGCCGGCGCGGCGGTGGATGCGGCCGGCCTGCATCACCACGCTCAGGCGCTCGCCCTGGCCGGCGATCAGGCCGATATCGGCCAGCGGGTTGCCGTCGACCAGCAGCAGGTCGGCCAGCGCACCGGCGCGCACGGTGCCAAGCTCGCCTTCGCGCTGCAGGATGGCGGCGGCGATCGAGGTGGCCGAGCGGATCGCTTCCAGGTTGCCGAGCAGCTCGGCGCGGATGCGGAACTCTTCGGACTGGTGGTCGTGCATCTCGCCCAGCAGGTCCGAGCCATAGCCCATCGGCACGCCGGCATCGGCATAGATGCGCAGCGAGTCGCGGCCGGCCTGGCGCACGGTCTCGATCTTGGCCACGGAGTCGGCCGGCAGGCCCAGGCGGGCGCCGTCGCGCGCGAGCGCGTCGTAGGTGACCAGCGTCGGCACCACGAAGGCGCCGTGTCTGCGCATCTCGTCGGCGGCGGCGCGGTCGACCAGGTTGCCGTGCTCGATGGTGCGCACGCCGCAGCGCACCGCGCGCGTGATGGCGCGGCCGGTGTAGGCGTGGGCCATCACATAAGTCTGTGCGGCTTCGGCTTCGGCCACGATTGCGCGGATCTCGTCTTCGCTGTACTGGGTGTTGCCGATCGGGTCGGTGGGCGAGGCCACGCCGCCCGAGGCCATGATCTTGATCTGGCTGGCGCCCTTCTGGATTTCTTCGCGCACGGCCAGCCGCACCGCGTCGACGCCGTCCACCACGCGCGCGATGGCGCCGGCGCGGAAGGCGCACGAACAGGGTTCCAGCACGTCAGAGCGCGGGCGGAAATCACCATGGCCGCCGGTCTGCGACAGCGCCTTGCCCGACGCAAAGATGCGCGGTCCCGGCACCAGCCCGGTGGCAACGGCCTGCGACAGGCCCCAGTCGGCGCCGCCGGCATCGCGCACGGTGGTGAAGCCGCGCTCCAGCATGCGCTGCATGATCGGCAGCGCGCGGATCGCTACCAGCACGTTGGGCTGCACCGCATTCAGGCCGAGGTTGGCCAGCGAGGCCAGCACATGCACGTGGCAGTCGATCAGGCCGGGCATCACGGTCTTGCCGCGCGCGTCGATGTGCTGTGCGTTGGGGGCATCGATGGCCGGGCCGACCGCGGCAATGCGCTCGCCTTCAACCAGCACGTCGTGGCCGCGCAGCAGCTCGCCCGTGCCGGGTTCGAGCACATCGCCGCCGTGGAAAAGGATCTGGGGACTCTGGGACATGTCAGCGTTGTTGCAGGTAGGAAGGTTCGCGCACGAAGCGGGTGCCGACCAGGCTGATGGCGGCGGCGATCATCACGTAGATGGCCGGGGCCATGCTGCTGCCGGTGGTGGCGATCAGCCAGGTGATGATGAACGAGGCAAAGCCGCCGAAGATCGTCACCGCGAAGTTGTAGGCCACCGACAGGCCGGTCGACAGCACGCGCGCCGGGAACAGTTCGGAGAACGCCGCCAGGATCGGGCCGGTATAGGTGGCGATCAGCACGCCGAACACCAGCTGGAATACCAGCAGCGAAGCCAGGCCGGGCGCATGGTTGATATACGCGAACATCGGCCAGGCCAGCACCAGGATCAGCAGCGCCGAGCCGCTCAGCAGCACGCGCCGGCCGATGCGGTCTGCCAGCAGGCCCACCAGCGGCGCGAACACCATGATGGCGCTGCCGCCCGCCATGCCGGCGATAAAGCCATCGGCCTGCGGAACCTTCAGCACCTTGACGGCGTAGGTCGGCATGTAGAACAGCAGCACGTAGGTGCACACCGTCCACAGGATTACCATCGAGAAGCTGGCCAGGGTTTCGCGCGGGTAGGCCTGCACGATTTCCTTGAGCGGTGAATCGGCGCGCTCGGCGTTGTCGCGGAAGGTCGGGGTTTCATCGAGGTGGTGGCGGATGTAGTAGCCCACCGGGCCGATCACGATGCCCAGCAGGAACGGCAGGCGCCAGCCCCAGCTGTTGAGCGCCTCGGTGCTCAGCGAACTGGTGACGTAGGTGCCCACCGCCGCGCCCAGCAGCACGGCCACGCCGATGCTGGCCTGGATCCAGCTGGAGTAGTAGGCACGCTGGCGCGCCGGGGCATACTCGGTCAGGAAGGCGGTGGCGCCGCCCATCTCGCCGCCGGCGGAGAAGCCCTGCATCAGGCGCGCCACCACGATCAGCAGCGGGGCGAAGATGCCGATCTGGTCGTATGTGGGCGCAATGCCGATCAGCGTGGTGCCGAGCGCCATCAGCAGGATGGTCAGCGACAGTGCCGCCTTGCGGCCCACGCGGTCGGCGTAGATGCCCAGCACGATGCCGCCCACCGGGCGCATGAAGAAGCCCACGCCGAAGGTGGCCACGGCCAGCAGCAGCGAGCTGAGGTCGTCGCCGGTGGGGAAGAACAGCTTCGCGATGATGACCGCGAAGAAGCTGTAGACGGTGAAATCGAACCATTCCAGGCCATTGCCGATCACCGTGGCGATGATGGCGCGGCGGCGCTGGCTGGGCTGGATGGCGGGCGCCGCTGGGCCTGCCGGTGTGTAGGGTGCGCTCGTTGGCGCAGCGCTGTTTTGCATGGGTGCTTCCTCCTCTGTGGCAGCTGCCGGGGACAAGGGCCGGTGTCGTCTCAGCCGGCCTGGCAGATGGTGCAGCCGATGTTAGGAGAAGGCGGGGCGCAGACGGTAGCGATATCTCCGCATGAATGCATGCGCGTGGCGCATGGCTCGGGTTGACCGTGATGCCGGCCTGCCGTTACACTGCGCCCCGTTCTTATCAGCGGAGTTATCCGTGGACAGTTGTCCCAGTCATTCTCGCGGAAGGGAAGTTTCTCAGGCCGTCGGGGTGCGCTGAGCCACTGCAGTCTTTCGCTGCAGTGATGGCATCGCGCCCTGCAGCGTCGCCCGTGGCCAGGTGCAAGCCTGTGCCCGCCGGTGCCGTTCCTCCCTTCCTGTCCTTCAATGTCTTGTCATGGCCTGCGCGTATGGTTGGCGGCCATGTGGCGGTATTTGCCAGGAGGGTTGCCATGGTGTGGCACCAGTTCTTCGTGCGTCTGGCCGCTGTGGCCATCGTGGCCATCGTGGCCGCGGCCTGCCGGCCGGCGCTTGCGGCCCGGCCGCTGATCACTGACGATGCCCGCATTGTCGATCCCAAGTCCTGCCAGCTGGAATCGTGGATGCAGTTCCAGTCCGGCGGCAATGAACTGTGGGCGCTGCCGGGTTGCAATCCCACCGGCAATCTGGAGCTGACGCTGGGCGGGTCGCTGCAGCGGATCGATGGCGGGCTGGATGCCACCAATGTGCAGTTCCAGGCCAAGACGCTGCTGAAGCCGCTGGAGACCAACGGTTACGGCATTGCGCTGTCCGGCGGCCTTATCCATCATCCCAATGCCGAGCAACGCAAGCTGTTCGGCAACCTGTATCTCAACGTGCCGGTGTCGGTCTCGTTTGCCGACGACCGCTTCGTCGCGCACCTGAACGTGGGCGCCAACCGCGACACCGAGAACAACCAGACGCGCATGACATGGGGCGCAGGCACGGAGACGGAACTGCATCCGCGCGTGTTCCTGATCGCCGAGGCCTTCGGCGAGAACCGCGGCAAGCCGTCGTTCCAGGCGGGATTCCGTTTCTGGGTGGTGCAGGACCGCGTGCAGGTCGATACCACCTACGGCAACGTGTTCGGCGGCGGTACCGGTGCGCGCTTCTTTACGATCGGGCTGCGGCTGCTGTCGCCGGCGTTCCTGCCGTAGCGGCAAGCGTGCCGGCCATGTCAGCGGACGTTAGTGGAAAGCAAGCTCAAGCTCTACGCCGCTGTAGTCAACGCGCGGAGCAAGCCTGCGGCGCGGCCCTTGTTCGAAGTGAATCAGGCCGTAGCCCTCCATCGTGCGGAGTGTCCGCGACAGGTTCGACACGGCGCGTCCGGTTTTCTGCGAGAGCTCTTCGAGCGATTCGGGATTCGTTTCCGCGATCAGCGCAAGCAATTGGCGATTGGCTGGGGACAGGACCTTTGCCAGCACGTCCAGCGATTGAAACCAGACCTTGGGCTCATCCTTTCCGGGCTTGAGTTTGCCGCGGGTGATGGCCATGGTGCGGGCCTTGAAGTCTTCCAGTGAGGCGATGCCAATCTTGAGGTTGCCGCTCATCATTCACTCCTTTTGCTGCAGGATCTTGTCGACCTCTGTCCAGAAATCTTCCAGCAACGTGGAAGCATCCTGGTAGTCGTAGAATCGAATGCCCGCCGCCATGTGCTGGTGGTCGTATTCAATGCGCGTCCGCACTCCTGGCCCGGATCCCTCATTGATGCCGTGCGCATTGTCAAAGCCAAGCAAACGGCAGCCAATCCTGTCATGCAGTGTCAGCGAATACCTCAGTCCGTGAGGGCGTTCCTGCGAGACAGGGCAGGTGCGCACCACGATTTTCACCCAATGCAAGCTCTCGTCATCTATGACGAAGCGGAGTCCATCCAGGTCCAACAGTGTGTCGAGGCTACGGTCGCGCATAGCGATGCTATCACAGTGTGATAAGTATGGCGAGCCCGACCGCTTTGCATAGTTTCGTATGCCCATAGGGCGCCAGAATAACGTTGCCTGTGGCCAAGGCTCGTCTGGCTAGCACAGCACTTTGCCACCGACAATGTAGCGAGGAGGTTACTTTCTCGAAATCTGGCGCATATTCAGAGCTTTCCCAAACGGCTTTCCTTGGCCCCTTCAAACAGCCAGCAGTTCTTCCACTTCCTCGCGCCGTGGCGGATACGCGCCGGCCCGGGTCGCGGCAATGGCCGCCGCCGCGGCAGCCAGCCGCGCCTGTGCGGCAAGGTCGCCCGCCGCGCCGGACAGCACGCCGGCCATCCAGCCGCCCATCGCCGCATCGCCACAGCCGACGGTGTCGGCCACATCAACTGCGAGCGCGGGCTGCTCGACGACAACACTGCCCTTGAGCAACGTCATGCCATGCGCGCCGCGCGTCAGCATGACGGTTGCATCGGGCGCCATGGCGCGTACCTGCGCCAGTGCTGCGTTGGTGTCGAGCGCGGGAAAGAGCCCGGCCAGGTCTTCGTCCGAGATCTTGACGTAGCTGGCCAGCCGCAGCATGTGTGCGAGGACGTTGGCGTAGCCCGGCGCGCGCATCAGGTCCCGGAAGTTGGGGTCGAAGGCAATGCGCTTGCCCGCGGTTGCGGCCAGCGTGGCTTCTTCACACAGCCGTGCCGCCAGCGGCTGGCGCACCAGGCTGATGGAGCCGAAGTGGATCACCTCTGCCACGTGGCGCCAGCCCTCTGGCAAGCGGACCGGATCGAAATGCAGGTCCGCGCTGTCGTCCCCGACAAAGAAATACTGCGGCGGATGGCGTGACGCGACAAAGGCCAGGAACGGCGAGCGCGCCACCCGCTGCAGGAAGCGGCTGTCCAGGCCGGCGTCAGCGCTGGCCTGCGCCAGGTCATCGCCGAACAGGTCCTGGCTGACGGCGCCGGCAAAGGCGGTCGCAATGCCCAGCCGGGCGCCCACGCGCGCCACGTTCCAGCAAGAGCCGCCGGGCAGGCCCAGCCAGCTGCCGTCGGCCTGTCGGACCATGTCGGTCAGGGCTTCGCCGAACACGACATAGCGGGGAAGGGGCGTGGACATCGGAGTCTCCTGTGTTGTCTGCCGCGCGTTAGCTTGCGGCCGTTGCCCGCACTGCCTGGGCGCGGCGGATCAGTGCGGCGGTCGAGGCATCATGCGCGGCGGCGCCGGCCGTGCCTTCCAGTTCGCGCTGGATCGGCGCGGCCAGCTTCTTGCCGAGTTCCACGCCCCACTGGTCAAACGAATTGATCTGCCACAGCGCACCCTGCACGAAGGTGCGGTGTTCCGACAGCGCCAGCAGCGCACCCAGGTGGTACGGGTCCAGCCGCTGCAGCAGCAGCGTATTGCTGGGCCGGTTGCCCTCGAATACCAGGTGCGGCACCAGCGCTTCGTCGCGCACGCCTTCGGCGCGCACTTCGTCGGCGGTGCGCCCGCGCAGCAGCGCTTCGCCCTGCGCAAAGCAGTTGGCCAGCAGCTTGGTATGGTGGCCGGGCAAGTCGCTCACGGGTTCCAGCGTGGCGATGAAGTCTACTGGAACCAGCTGCGAGCCCTGGTGCATCATCTGGAAGTAGGCGTGCTGGCCGTTGGTGCCGGTGGTGCCCCACACCACCGCGGCCGAGCCCGCATCGAGCGCGCCGCCGTCAAGCCGCACGGACTTGCCGTTGCTCTCCATTTCCAGTTGCTGAAGGAAGGCCGGCAGCAGTTCCAGCGGCTCGCAGTAGGGCGCCACGCAGCGGCTGCCGGCACCGAGGAAGCTGCGGTACCAGACATCGAGCAGGCCCAGGATCATCGGCAGGTTGCGCTCGGGCGGTGCGCTGGCGAAATGCAGGTCCATCGCGCGCGCGCCGTCCAGCAATTGGCGGAAGCGCCCGAAGCCGATGGCCACGGCAATCGACAACCCCACCGCCGACCACAGCGAGAAGCGCCCGCCCACCCAGTCCCAGAACGGGAACATATTGGCCGGGTCGATGCCGAATTCGGCCACCGCATCGCGGTTGGTCGACACCGCCACGAAATGCCGCGCCAGTCCGGCGCGGGTCACGCCTTGCTGCAGGAACCAGTCGCGCGCGGTGCAGGCGTTGGCCATGGTCTCCAGCGTGGTGAAGGTCTTGGAGCAGACGATCACCAGTGTGGTGGCGGCATCCAGCCCGGACAGCGTGCGTGCCAGATCGCTGCCGTCGACATTGGCGACAAAGTGCATGCGCGGACCGGTGGTTTGCGCATCGCCCAGCGCGCGGCAGACCATGCGCGGGCCCAGGTCCGAGCCGCCGATGCCGATATTGACGATGTCGGTGATCGCGCGGCCATCGAAGCCGGTCCAGGCGCCACTGCGCACCGCGCCGGCAAAGCGCTCGATCTGTGCCAACACCGCGGCGACGTCCGCGCCCACGGGCACGCCGAGCGCGCGATAGCCATCCTCCGGATAGGCGCGCAGCGCGATATGCAGTGCGGCGCGGTGCTCGGTGGTGTTGACCGGTTCGCCGCCGAACATGGCGTCGCGCCGCTCGGCCACGCGTGCCTGGCCAGCCAGGGTGAACAGCAACGCCAGCGTTTCGTCGGTGATGCGGTTCTTGGCGTAGTCCAGTGTCAGGCCGCAGGCTTCGGCGCTGAAGCGCTCGGCGCGCAGCGGGCCGCGCGGGCCGTCGAACCAGTCGCGCATATGGGTGCCGCGCAGGGTGTCGGCGTGCGCGCGCAGGGCTTGCCAGGCGGGTAGGGAAGTGGTCATGTCGGATACTCCGCGATACGTGTGCTACATCTCTTCATGCCAGGCCATGCCGTCTCGCGACAGCAGGGCACTGGAGGCCGCCGGGCCCCAGGTGCCGGCGGTGTAAGGCTTGGGCGGCGTGGGCGAGTTCTCCCACGTCTTCAGGATGGGCGCGACCCAGCGCCACGCCTGCACCTGCTCATCGCGCCGCACGAACAGGCCCAGCCGGCCGCGGATCACGTCGAGCAGCAGGCGCTCGTACGCGCCCACGCGCCGTACACGTGGGGCGGCAGTGTTCAGCTGCAGGTCGAGGGACGCGGGAATCAGCGCCTGCGTGTCGCCCGGCTGCTTGGTCAGGAAATACAGCCGGATGCTTTCCTCGGGCTGCAGCGTGATCACCAGCCGGTTGCCGGACATGATCCCCAGCGGGTGCGGGAACAGCGGGTAGGGCACGTCGTGGAAATGGATCACGATCTCCGCCACGCGCGACTGCATGCGCTTGCCGGTGCGCAGGTAGAACGGCACCCCGGCCCAGCGCCAGTTGGCGATCTCGGCGCGGATGGCAACGAAGGTCTCGGTGCGGCTGTCGGGCGCGATGCCGGGTTCACTGGCATAGCCGGGCACCGGGTCGCCGCCCGCGGCGCCACGGGAGTACTGGCCACGCACCACCTTCTCGGCAACGTCTTCCGGCCGGATCGGCCGCAGCGCCTTCAGGATCTTGAGCTTCTCGTCGCGGATGGCGTCTTCCGACAGGCTCGTGGGCGGCTCCATCGCGACCATGCACAGCAACTGCAGCAGGTGGTTCTGCACCATGTCGCGCAGCGCGCCGATGCCGTCGTAGAAGTTGCCGCGGCGCTCCACGCCCAGCTCTTCGGCGATGGTGATCTGCACCTGGCGCACCCATTCGCGCCGCCACAGCGGCTCGAACAGTACGTTGCCAAAGCGCACCGCCATCAGGTTCTGCACCGACTCCTTGCCCAGGTAGTGGTCGATCCGGTAGATCTGGTCCTCGGCAAAGTGCCGCGCCACTTCGGCGTTGATGGCCTCGGACGAGGCCAGGTCGTGCCCGAGCGGTTTTTCCAGCACGATGCGGCTGCGCTGGCCGGTCAGGCCCACGCGCGCCAGCTGCTCGCAGATGGTGACGAACAGGTGCGGGGCCGTGGCCAGGTAGAACACCACCACCGGCGCCGCGCGCGCATTGACCAGCTCGGCCAGCGCATCGAAGCCGGCATCGGCGTTGGCATCGACCTGCAGGTACACGATGCGGTCGAGAAAACCCTGCCACGCTGCGGCCGCGGCGTTGCCGGCCAGCGCTGGCAGTACTTCGTCGTTTAGCATCGCCAGGTAGGCGTCATGCGACAGCGGCTGGCTGCCCAATGCCAGGATGCGCCCGCGCGGATGCAGCGAACCGGCGGCGTGGGCATCGAACAGCGCCGGCAGCAGCTTGCGCCGCGCCAGGTCGCCGGTGGCGCCGAACAGTACGAAATCGAACTCCGGGGCAGGTTCAGGTGCCGGAGCGCCGGCAGGGGGGCTAGCCATCATGGATCAGCAAATAGAAAGGAGGGTGGAGGGACCGGCCGTGCCGCTTACCGCGGCGCGGCCCAGCCCTTGTACTGGCCGACATTGGCACGCGTCACCAGCGTGGACGGCAGCAGCACGGTCGGGTTGGGCGGGCGCTGGCCGTTCATCATGCCCACGCCCAGTTGCACAGCGGTGCGGGCAATGGCCCACGGGTCCTGGCTGGCCGAGGCCTGCACCAGCGTGTCGGCCTTCAGTGCCGCCTCGATGTCAGGCGCGCCGTCGACCGAGGCAATCACGATGCCGCGGCGGTTGAGCTGGCGCGCGGCCAGGTCCGCGCCCACGGCCTGCGGGTCGTTGATGGTGAAGACCGCATCCACCTTGGGAAAGCGCGTCAGGTACAGCTGCATTACGTTCAGCCCGCCTTCGCGGGAGCCCTTGGCATCCTGGTCGTCGGACAGGATGCGGATATCGGGGTGGCGCGCCAGCACGGTCTTGCAACCCTTGACCCGGTCCAGCACCGCCGATACGGGCGGGCCGTTCTGGATGATGACGTTGCCGCGGCCCTTGAGCCGGTCGGCGATAAAGCCGCAGGCGAGTTCGCCGGCCTGGGTGTTGTCGGTCTGCACGGTGGCATCGGCGCCGGCGGCGGCCACATCGACCGCCACCACCACGATGCCGGCCTTGCGCGCCTTGCGTACCGCCGGCTCGATGGCGCGGGCGTCGGCGGCGTTGATCAGGATCAGGTCGACGCCGGCGACGATAAAGCTGTCGATGTGCATGAACTGCTTGTTCAGGTCGTAGTCCGCCGACAGCACGGTGACCGTTGCCTTCGGGTTGGCCTGCAGGGCCGCGGCCTCGGCACCGCGGGCCAGTGCGACAAAATACGGGTTGCCCAGCGAGCCCAGGGTCACGCCGACCTTCTTGAGCGGGCGCTGCACGGACTGGACATCTGAAGCCGGCGCGGTCTGCGCGGGCGCTTGTGCCAGGGCCGGCACCGCGCACAGCGCTGCCAGCGCGCTCGCGGCAAGGGCTTTGAGGATGGGTTGGATCACGGTCTGTCTCCTGTGCGGCCGCAGCTCAGGTACGGGCCGAGCCCTTCTGCCGATAGCGGTCGAGCGCGACCGCGCCGATGATCACCAGGCCCTTGATGATGTATTGCCAGATATCCGACACGCCCAGCAGGATCAGCCCGTTGGACAGCACCGCGATGATCAGCGCCCCCACCAGCGTGCCGGCAATCGATCCCACCCCGCCGACAAAGCTGGTGCCGCCCAGGATCACCGCGGCGATCGCATCCAGCTCATAGGACTGCCCCAGCTGCAGCCCGTTGGCCGCATACAGCCGCGACGCCGACATCACGCCGCCCAGCCCCGACAGCACGCCCGACACCGCATAGACGAACAGCAGCACCACCCACACCTTGATGCCCGACAGGCGCGCCGCCTCGGCATTGCCGCCGACCGCGTAGATCTGCAGCCCCAGCACTGTGCGGCGCAGCACCAGCCACGACACCGCGACCACCGCAACGGCAATCACCACCAGCCAGGGAGTGCCCAGCAGGTCGCCGTTGCCGATAAAGGCGAACGAGATATCGGGGTTGTAGACCGTGCTGTCGTTGCCGACCAGCCGCGCCAGCCCGCGCACCGCGGTCAGGCTGCCCAGCGTCACGATGAACGGCGGCAGCTTCATGAAGGCGATCAGCGCGCCGTTGACCAGTCCGAACAGCAACCCGCACAGCAGTGCTGCCGGCACGCTCAGCGCCGCCAGTTGCGGCATCAGCGAGACCAGCATCGCCACCACGGCCGACACCGACAGGATCGATCCCACCGACAGGTCGATGCCGCCGGTCAGGATCACGAAGGTCATGCCCGCGGCCAGCACCAGGTTGATCGACGCCTGCTGGGCGATGATCGACAGGTTCTGCAGGCTGGCGAAGTTCTCGGTCAGCAGCGTGAAGCCGAGGCAGAGCAGCACCAGCACCGGCAGCATGCCGAGCGCGCGCAGGCGTTCCTGCGTGGTGGCACGGCCGGTGGCGTGGCCCACCGGCGCGGAAGCCTGGGCGGTGACGCCATGGGCCGTGGATGAGAGGGGATTGCGCATAAGTGTCTCCTGATGCTGCGAGGCGGGATGCCGCCCCGGTGCGGCCGTTCTGTGCCGGCCTGTTCGGGAATTCAGCGGTTCAGTGCAGGACCGGGGGCGGTTGCTCGCCGGCGCCGGTCGCCAGCGCAATGATCCGTTCCTGCATGGCGGCGGCATCGGCGCAGCCCGGCACTTCGCCGGCCAGCTCGCCTTCGCGCATCACCAGGACGCGGTCGCACAGGCCGACCACCTCGGGCAGTTCGCTGGAAATCATCAGCACCGCCACGCCGGAGCGCGCCAGCTCGTTGATGAGCCGGTAGATCTCGGCCTTGGCGCCGATATCCACGCCACGCGTAGGCTCGTCCAGGATCAGCACGCGCGGCCGGGTTTCCAGCAGCCGCGACAGCATCACCTTCTGCTGGTTGCCGCCGGACAGCGATCCCACGTTGACTTGCGGGTGCGCCACGCGGATGCCGAGCGAGCGGATCGCCGCGGCGGTGCGCTGGCGCGCGCTGGCGCGGTTCAGGCGCCCGCCGCGCAGCGCATCGCGCGCGGCCACGATCAGGTTGATGTTCTCGTGCACGCTCTGGTCCAGGAACAGGCCCTGCAGCTTGCGGTCTTCGGTCAGGTAGGCAATGCCGGCATCGATCGCCTGGCGCGGGCCGGTGACGGCCAGCGGCGTGCCGGCCACGAACACGGCGCCATCGGTGCGGGCATCGGCGCCGAAGACCAGCCGCGCCAGCTCGGTGCGCCCGGCGCCCACCAGCCCGGCCAGGCCCAGCACTTCGCCGGCGCGCAGGTCGAAGCTGCAGCCGCGCACGCGCCGGCCATCGGACATATTGCGCACCGACAGCATGATCTCGCCCGGCGCGGCCTCGCCATGGGTCTTGGTGTAGAAGCCGGACAGGTCGCGCCCGACCATCATCTTGACCAGCGCCGCCTGCGTCAGAACCTCACGCGTGAGCGTGCCGACAAAGCAGCCGTCGCGCAGCACGGTGACGCGGTCGGCCAGCTCATCGATTTCCGCCATGCGGTGGCTGATATAGATGATGGCCATGCCTTCGGCGCGCAGCTGGCGGATCAGCGCGAACAGGCGGTCGGTCTCGCGGGTGGACAGCGGCGTGGTGGGCTCGTCCATCACCAGGATGCGGGTCTCGAAATGCACCGCGCGCGCGATCTCCACCAGCTGGCGCTGCGCGATCGACAGCGTATGCACCGGCGTCTGCGGCGTGAAGTCCGCGCCCAGCCGGGCCAGCGTGGCCTCGCAGGCGCGCGCCATGGCGGTGCGGTCGACCATGCCGCGGTGGTGCAGGTGGCGGCCCAGGTAGATGTTCTCGGCCACGCTCAGGTTGGGCGCCAGGCTCAGCTCCTGGTAGATCACGGCCACGCCGTGGGCGCGCGCGGCGGCCGGGCCGTCGACGGCCACCGGCTTGCCGTCGATGCGGCACTCGCCGCCCGGGTCGGCGATATAGGCGCCGGACAGGATCTTCATCAGCGTGGATTTGCCGGCGCCATTCTCGCCCATCAGGGCATGGACTTCGCCGGCGTAGACGGTCAGCTCCATGTTGCTGAGCGCCTTCACGCCGGGGAAGGTCTTGGAGATATTGCGCAGCTCGAGCAGCGGCGCTGGGCCCGCATGGCCGCCATGCAGGTGCGCTGGCATGGGCGAGGTACGCGGTGCTTCAGACAATGGCATGGCTGGCCTCCGGAACGATGGCAGACGCACCCCGTAGCAGCTCGGCGCGTGGCGAGAAGTTCATGAACATCGGCAGCGACGCGGCACCCACCGCGCCGGCGTTGGCGCCAAAGCAGCCGCGCACCACGGTGGCGGGCGCGCGGGCTTCGGGGGCGCTTTCATCCAGCGCCTGCTGCAGGCGCGCGATCAGCGTGGCGACCAGGCCGCCGTCGATATCGGCATCGAAGATCACCAGCGGCACGTCGAGCACGGCGAGGGCGGACTGCAGCGCCGGCGCCAGCGCATCGACGCAGTCGGCAATCCATTCCTCGACCGCGGGGTGGCCCAGCTCTACCTGGCGCTGCAGGTCGGCATGGCCGTTGACCACCACGCCGTGGTAGCGCAGGTGGCGGGTCAGGGCGTTGAGCGACGCGCGCGAGATCAGGATGTCGCGCCGCTTGCCGGTGCCGGTGGCAACCGGCGCGGAGGGCAGGGTGCTGGGCGGCACCGGGATCATCGCGATATCGCCGGCATTGCCGGAGACACCGCGCACGCAGTCGCCATTGAGCACCACGCCGCCGCCGATGGCGGGGCCAAGGAAGACATAGAGGAAATGCTGGGCATGGTGGCGCCCGTAGAACAGCTCGGCCACCGCGGCGGCGGTGCCGTCGTTCTCGCCGAAGACCGGCAAGCCGGTGGCGGCGTTGAGCATTGCCGGGAAGTCAGCCTGGTCCCAGGCACGGAAGCTTGCCTGGAAGGCTTCGCCCTGCACGTCCAGCTCGCGCAGCCAGGCACCCAGGTTATAGGGCTGCGCCACGCCGATGCCCAGCAGGCGCTTCTGTTCGGCGGGGGTGAGCAGGGCGCGCAGCTCGGCAATATCGTGCCGCACCATTTCCAGCGCCTGGTCAGGGTGGGGCAGGACCAGCTGGTGGGCGCGGCTGGCCAGGATATGGCCGGCAAAGTCCACCATCACCACCTCGATGCTGCCGCGGTCCAGCCGCACGCCAATGCCGAAGGCGCCCTTGGGCTGCAGCCGGATCAGGCTGGCGGGCTGGCCGCGCTGGCCTTCCGTGCGGCGTCCGGACTGCTCGACCAGGCCTTCCTCGGACAGGGTCTGCACGATGCTGCCCACCGCCGTATTGGTCAGTTGCGCCATGCGCGCCAGGTCAGCCTTGGAGGCCTCGCCGGCACGGCGCAGCGCCAGCAGCAGCGCACGTTCGTTGTACAGGCGCAGGCTGGCGGAATTCACGCCACGGCCCGCTTTGGATGCGGTCATCTTGCCTCCGTCCGCTATTAATTAATTCACGTTGAATTAAATGATATGCGAGCACAGAACTCAACCGCGGGGAAACCCGGAGGGCGGATGCGACGCCTGGGTGTCAGGTGATGGTGAGGCCACTGCCGTGGCTCGGAAGGAAGAAGGTAGCGGCGGTCCGCCCGCAGGAGGACCGCCCGGGGCGTTGCGGGGGGCGGGCTTATTGTTTGGACATCTGCATGGTGAAGTACCCGCCGGTCCCGGTGCTGGCGGCCATCACCAGCGTGCGTGCATAGCGCGTGCTGCTGCTCACGATGATGCTGCCGTCGGCCGGCATCAGGCGGATCGCGGCAAAGCCGTTGTGCGGCACGCCGGTCGACAGCGCGCAGCCGGTGCTGCCCGGCTGCATGGAGTTTTCGGCTACGATCCTGACCGCATACAGGTTCTTGGCCGATCCCGGGGTGGCAAGCGTTGCCGTGCCCTGCAGGTCGCAAATGCGGGTGCCGCTGGTATAGGTACCGGTGACGTTGCCCGCGTCATCGATCTGCATGGCAAAGCCGTCTTGCTTCCAGTTGCCGGCGATGGCAGCCTGGTCCACGGCTAGCGCGTTGGACGGATCATAGGTACCGGATAGCAAATTGATAGGGTTGCCTGGCGTGGCGACGAAATTGCCGTCAAAGCGCTGCCCCGGGGTAATGGTGCCGGCCCCGGTGGCCGGGTAGGCAAAGCCGGTTTCGTACAGCGTGCCGGGGCCCAGCGTCCAGGCCGAGCCAGAAAACTGGAACGCGCCTGCCAGCACGCCCGTCAGTCTCGCGTGCACGAACTTCCCGCTGTTGTCGACCAGCGTGGCGTTCATGAGGCCGACCCAGAGACCTTCGCTGCCATTGCCGACCGCTGCCGTCGAGCCCGGTTGCGGTGCGCTCAGGCTCGGCGGCAGCTCGCCAGTGGGCGCAGGTTGCGGTGCTGCTTCGGGCGAGGGCTCAGGCTTTGGTGCAGGCGCCGGTGCCGGATTATTTTCGGACGGTGGCGTTTGTGCCGCCGGTGTGGTCGTTGCGTCGTCCGCGCCGCCGCCACAGGCGGCCAGCAGCGCGATGGCCGACAGCAGGGCTGCCGGCATTGCTATTTTTCTCATTGGATTTCACCTCCGGATTGTGGGAAAGGTCTGGCTGTCCCGTTGCATACGGGCGTCGGGCAGATCCCACTACGGAATGGTTGCGTCGGGCGACGCGGTGGGAAATGCCGACCGGCCAAAGCTATCGATCCGGGGTCGGCAGGTAAATCAGACGGATCTGAAATACGGGGGAGAAATTGCCTGTGTGAAATGTCCGAGGGCAGTGACTGCAGGCGGCCGCGTGTGCGGCGGCCGCCTTCGGCAGCGTCAATCCGGTAACGCCCCCGCCTGCCGCAGCGCCGCGCGCGCAATCTCCATGCGCGCCTTGGCGTGTTCGGGCCGCACCAGGTCGAGATTGAGCGCAAACAGGTAGTCGTCGTCGCCACGCTCAACCCAGCCCACCAGCCACCCCACTGCGGGCTTGGCCGAATCGGCCCAGCCGGTCTTGGCATGCAGGGTGTAGCCGGCGGTGCGCTCCATCACCGTGATGTCGTCCACGGCCTTGAAGGTGGTTGGCGAGAACGGCAGCGTGCGCTGTACCACGCCCTTCAGGAAGTCGATCTGCTGGTAGGCGGAGATCTGCAGCGTGCCGTTCAGCCAGAAGCGGTCGACCTGGCCGGAGCTGTTGGCATTGCCATAGTGCGATGCGGTCAGGTAGCGCTGGTAGGCCGCGCTGCCAACCCGCCGCGCCAGCGCCTGGTAGGCCGGCACGCAGGAGTTGGGGAAGGCGACGCGCAGCGGCACGTCAGCGTTGCAGGCGTCGGGCAGGACAGCCTTGCCGCCGACCAGCCAGACCTTGCCGTCCCACGGCAGCTTGTCATGGTCGACGTCGGCCACGGCACCGCTCTCCAGGCCGATCATCGAGTTCAGGATCTTGAAGGTCGACGCCGGCGAGTACTGCGTGGCCGCACGCGGCTTGTTGTAGGTCAGCATGCGGTCGCGCCGCAGGTCGTAGATCACCATGGTGCCGGTGGTATCGGCCTGGCGGAACAGCGCCGCGGCATCCAGCGGGACTTCTTTCGGTGCCGCCAGGGCGGGCAGGGTGGAGGCAAGCAGGCCGAAGCCGATCGCCATCGGTGTCAGCAGACGAGCAAGATGTCTGTTCATGGCCTTGCAGAAGAGTTGAGGGGATGGCAATCCGGGCCCGGACCGTGGTGCGCAGCATAGGAGAGCGTCCGGATAAGGCCAACCGCGCTGGCTGTAACTTGCGTAACATGACGGGCGCCACCAGCGCTTTTCACTCGATCCCTGACTACCTGATGCCAGCCACGCCTGCCCCGATCCGTATCGACGTGTCGGCCCCGTACCGGGTCGACGGCCAACCCGCGCGCTACCAGTCGGTCTGGCTGCTGGCGCGCATCTGGCATGCGCATCGCACCGGGGAGGGCGGTGTCGCCGCGGCAGTGGTGCGCAGCGCCTTCCCGACGGCGGCCAACCTGCGCATGCTGGTGTCGCGCGCGTTTGCGGACTTTGCGCGCTGGCAGGTGGCGGTCGGATGGGGGGCCGACCGCCAGCGCGACCCGGCCGCGGCCAATCCGGCGCAGCGCAGCCGCGGGCCGTTCTGGATCACGGCAGCGAGCGCGCGGCGCCTGCGCTTTGTGGCGGACGGGCGCACGCTGGGCCCGGCCGCGCTGGCCCGCCGCCTTGGCTTTCCCACGGGGCCGCAAGCGGCGCCGGCGGGCCAGCCGGACGGCGTCGGCTACGTGATGCGCGACATGGCCTTCTGGAGCGAGCTGACCCAGGCCATGCGCGGCGCGCAGGACGGCCACGCAGGCATGCACGGCTCAGCCGTGGCCGAGTCCTTCCGCGCGGCAGGCCGCAGTGCCGGCGACGGTTTCCAGCAAGCGCTGTCATTGCTCAAGGAAAGCCTGGCGTGGCGCCGCTGCGGCCGCCTCGATCAGAGCCGGGCGGCACTCAGGCGTGTCGACCGCCTGGTGCAGGCGGCCGAGGCCGGCGCGGCGACGCCCGCGTTCTGCGCCATGGCGCATATCGTGCGGGCCTGGGAACGCTATACCCGCGGTGACAGCGACGGCGCGCGTGCCGGCCTGGAAGGGCTGCAGTCCGATCCGGAACTGCGCCTGGTGGTGCGCTACAACCCGCGCGTGCGCTTTGAAGTGCTGAACCTGGAAGCGCTGCTGCACAAGGCCGATGCCATGCGCGCCGGGCATGCCGGCACGGCGCGGGCCGCGCAGCTGGCGCTGGATACCTTCGCCGGCGCGCTGCAGGCCGCCTACGAGGCCGATTCCGTCGACGCCGTGCAGCATGCCGCGGCCAATATCGGCCTGTGCCTGTGGCTGTTCTGGCAGCACGGCCTGGTCGATGCCGCGCGCACCTTGTCCGCCAGCGCGGTGCAGCGGCAGGCGATGCGCTGGCTGGGCTTGTCGGAGTGGATCTGCGACCGGTTCGGCGTGGGCGGCGGCACGGCGTGGAACGCGATCTTCCTGCTGCGCATCGCACGCGGCAGCTGCGGGCCCGATACCCCGCCATCCGACCGGCCAGCCAGGGCCAACGACAGCATGGCCGCGTTCCGCCGCCAGCGCCCGCTGTCCGTTGCCGACGCTGTCGACGCACTGCGGCCGTTCCACGCGCCGTTCGCACCGGCCAAGGGCTTCGTGCGCTGGTCCGCCGTGGCTGCGTTCGCGCTGGAAGACCATGACGCCGGCCACGTCAGGCTGGGGCCGTTGCAGCTGGCCAACCTGCTGCTCGAATCGGCCTGGTACCTCACCCACGAGCAAGGCGCTACCGCCATAGCGTGTGCCGCGGTGGAGCGGCTGGCCGCCCAGCTGCCGGCGCTGCGGCCGGCCGAGCGTGCCTTCTTCACAGCCGAACTGCGCGCGTTGCCGCCAGAGCTGCGCGATGCTGCCGCGGAAGCGTCACGGCGCAGGCGCAAGGCGGCGTGACGGCAGTGTGCTACGCCCCGCTTGTGCCGATCCGGTTCGCGCGGGACAGCTCGCCCGGGGTCATGTTGTACAGCCGGCGGAATGCCGCGATAAACGCCGACAGCGAGTCATAGCCGCAATCCAGGGCAACGTCGGTCACGGCCTCGCCGCGCTCCAGCCGCGGGACCGCGTCGAGCAGGCGCAGGCGCTGCCGCCAGGCGCGGAAGGTCAGCCCGGTTTCGCGCAGGAACAGCCGGGTCAAGGTCTTGTCCGACACCGCCAGGCGGGCGCTCCACGCAGCCAGGCTGGTATCGCGGTCCGCGTGGCGCTGCAGGCCGTTGCAGACCAGCCGCAGGCGCGGGTCGGCAGGCAGCGGCAGCATGAGTTCCACTTCCGGCGCGGCGCCGAGCTGGTCCAGCAGCACGCGCGCCAGGCGGCCGTCGGCGCTGTGCTCATCGTATTCGGCGGGCAGGTAGCTGAAGGCCCGGATCAGCTCGCGCAGCAGCGGACTTACCGTGAGCACACGGCAGCGGCCCGAGGCCGCCGTGCAAACCCCGTTGTCCAGGTAAAGGCTGCGGACGCGCGTGCCGGCAGCGCAGCGCACGCGGTGCTGCATGCCGGACGGAATCCAGACCGCCCACTGCGGCGGTGCCACAAAGCGCCCGCTGTCGGTCAGCACCTCCAGCACACCCTCCAGGGCATAGGCGAACTGGCACCACGGATGCCGGTGGCGGTAGCCCAGTATGCGGTTGGGCAGGGCTTCGACATGGCCATATAGCGGGCGAGGCAGCCGCGCGAGTGCGCGCAGGCCGTGGTCGTGGGCAGGCATGCGGTGTCCGTAGGCGCTGTGGGCGATGCCGCTGCTGATGTCCGATTGGCGATACCGGATGCGACTTTGCCGTTAGCCAGATTATTTGCCGCAGGCTAACTTGCGCTCGCCCCATAGGCAATCCGGGCAATCCGCTCTACCACGCATGCAGGTTGCCCAGCGTCCGGCATGCCCCCTTCGCTGTGTTACCAACGGAGCCTGCAATGCACCGCATACGACTTTCCACCCGACTGCGCCGGGCCGGCTTGCTGGCCGCGCTCATCCTGCCGGCTGCGCCGGCGTGGGCTTTCGATGTGAGCGGCAAGTACTGCGATACACCTTCAGCCTGCGTCAACCCGATGGCCACCGGCGGCATGGTGACGTCGTCCAACCGCCTGGCCACGCAGGCGGGGCTGCGCGTGCTTGCGCGCGGCGGCAATGCGGTCGATGCTGCCATCGCCGTGGCTGCGACCATCGCCGTGGTCTACCCGCATATGAACTCCATCGGCGGCGATGCCTTCTGGCTGATCTACAACGCCAGAACCCGCGAGGTGCGCGCGCTCAATGCCAGCGGCCGCGCCGGCGAGCAGGCCAGTATCGCCTTCTACCAAGGCAAAGGCCTGGACAAGATCCCCGCCCGCGGTTACCTGTCGGCCAACACCGTGCCCGGCACCGTTGCCGGCTGGGAGGCGGCGTACCAGTACGCGCGCCAGGGCATGGGCCGCAGCCTGCCCTGGCCGGATCTGCTGGCCGATGCGGTGCGTTATGCCGAGACGGGCTTTCCGGTCTCATCTTCATTCGTGACCTGGAGCCGGATCAATACCGATCCGTCCGACAAGGAGTTCCGCGCCTTGCAGCGCTTCGACGGCTTTCGCCAGACATTCCTCAAGCCGGACGGCTCTGCCTACCGGCTTGGCGAAACCCTGCGCCAGCCCGACCTTGCCGGAACGCTGCAGCAGATCGCGGCGGGCGGCGCCAAGGCGTTCTACCAGGGGGAAATCGCGCGCAAGATCGTGGCCGACCTGCAGGCACACGGCGGCATGCTGACCTACGGTGACTTTGCCCGCCATCGCGCCGACTGGGTGCAGCCTATTACCGTGAACTACCGCGGCTACCAGGCCGTCAACTTTCCGCCCAACACGCAAGGCTTTGCCTCGCTGGAGATCCTGAACATCCTGGACAAGCGCGACGTGCGCGCCCTCGGCGAAGGCACGGCCGACTACTATCACGTGCTGGTGGAGGCGACCAAGCAGGCCTTTGCCGATCGCGACCGCTACCTGGCCGATCCGGATTTCGTGCAGATCCCGCTGGCGCGGCTGCTGTCGCCGCAGCACGGGCAGGTGCAGTCGGGGCGCATCAGCATGCTGCGGGCCGGCATGGACGTGAAGCCGATGGACCCGCACGGCGACACCGTGTGGTTCGGCACCGCCGACAAGGACGGCAACGTGGTGTCGATGATCCAGAGCGTGTATCACGACTTCGGTTCCGGCATCGTACCCAAGGGCACCGGCGTGCTGCTGCAGAACCGCGGCTCGTTCTTTTCACTCGATCCCGCGCACGTGAATCAACTGGCGCCGGGCAAGCGCACCTTCCATACCCTCAACCCGGCACTGCTGCTGAAGGACGGCAAACCGTTCCTGGTCTACGGCACCATGGGCGGGGAAGGGCAGCCGCAAACGCAGGCCGCGCTGGTGACGCGGATCGTGGATTTCGGCATGTCGCCGCAAGATGCCGTCAATGCGCCGCGCTGGCTGTATGGGCGGACCTGGGGCGTGTCGTCGAACGACCTCAAGATTGAAGGCCGCGTGCCGGAGGCCGTGACCTCCGAGTTGGCTCGCCGCGGGCATCCGGTCAGGCGCGTGGAAGCGTTCACGGACACGATGGGCCACGCGGGCGCCATCCTGATCGATCCAGTGACAGGCGTGATGTATGGCGCCACGGATCCACGTGGAGATGGATTGGCCGCAGGGTTATAGCGGTTGGCGATTGCGGCCGGCAACAAAAAAGGGCGACCTTGCGTCGCCCTTGCTCACTGGCAAGTCAGCATCAGTCGAACAGCTCGTGCCAGATGCTCTTCTTCTTATAGTGCTTCTGCTCGCGCTCATAGTACCGGTCGCGGTCGCCATGGCCGCGCTGGTATTCCTGTCGCGGGGGTTGGGTTTGCTGCGGCATTTGCTGCATCGGCGCCGCCTGCTGCGCGGGGGCGGTTGCCACGGAGCGCTCAAGGATCTTGTCGAGTTCGCCGCGGTCCAGCCAGACACCGCGGCATTTCGGGCAGTAATCGATCTCGATGCCCTGGCGTTCGGACATCACGAGTTGCGTTTGCGGGCACACCGGACAATCCATTGCTTCTCCTCATTGCAGTGAAAACAGTCAGGGTATGACCGGCGCCAGCGCGTATGGTTCGACCGGAAAATGCTTGCGAAAGTGGTGCCGGGGCCGCTTGATGTGGCGCGCAGGCGCGCCTGACGGGGAATTTGCGGGGCTGGCTGCCGTCGAAGGCATATGCATGCCTCCCGTCTGTCTTCCCGTCCCCGCGCATTCGCCGGCCTGATCTGGCTGGTGGTGAGCATCTGCCTGATCTGGCTCGCCTGGCCCTGGTTGCGGCCGCCAATCGAACGCGCGATCTACGTGGCCCGGCTCTCGGTCCGCCCCGCGCCGGTGGCATTGCCGGTGCCGGTCGAGGGCATTGTCCCGGGGGCGCTGCGCGATACCTGGCACGGCGCGCGCTCCGGCGGACGCAAGCATGAGGGCATCGATATCTTTGCGCCGCGCGGCCGCCCGGTGGTGTCGGCTACCGAGGGCATTGTCACGCGCGTGGGCACCAACAAGCTGGGCGGGAAGGTGGTGTGGGTGATGGGGCCCGGGCGCCAGCTGCATTACTACGCCCATCTGGACGACTACGCCGGCGTGCGTGCCGGCGACGTGATTGTGCCCGGCACGGTGCTGGGCTATGTCGGCACAAGCGGCAATGCGCGGGGCACGCCGCCCCACCTGCACTATGGCGTCTACACCGCGGGCGGGGCGATCAATCCCTACCCGCTGCTGAAGGCGCCAGCGCCAGGGGGCGGGGCGGCCGCGCGAGGCGGCGCACGCTAGCGCGCGCGCCCGCGGGTTTCAAGGCAGGCCGCTCAGGCAGCCTCGCCGACGGTGCCGTGGCCGGCTTCTTCAGCCGGCTCGTCCTTGCCGCCGGGCAGCAGCAGGTTGAGGATCACCGCCGACAGCGAGCCCACCGTGATGCCGGAGCCAAACACTTCATGGACGAAGGCAGGCAGCTTGGACAGCAGTTCCGGGCGGAATGTCACCGCCAGGCCGCAGCCGATCGACACGGCCACGATCAGGGTATTGCGCTGCGTGAACTTGACGGTGCTGAGCATCTGGATCCCGCCCGACACGATCATCGCGAACATCATCAGGCCGGCGCCGCCCAGCACCGGCTGCGGAATCGTCACCACCAGCGCGCCCAGCACCGGGAACAGCCCCGCCAGCAGCAGCATGACGCCGGTCAGCGCGACCACATGGCGGCTGGCCACGCCGGTCAGCGAAACCACGCCGACGTTCTGCGCAAAGGTGGACAGCGGCGGGCTCGACACCAGTGCCGCAAAGGCCGAGCCAAAGCCATCGCACAGGATGCCGCGCGACAGGCATTTACCGGAAATCGGCCGCTGCGTGGCCGCGCCCAGTGCCATGAACGTGCCCGTGGATTCGACGATGGTCACCAGGTAAGCGATCGACATGGCGACGATGCCGGAGACCGGGAACGACATCCCGAAGTGCAGCGGCTGCGGCACCGCGATGATCGGCGCCTGGTGAAACTGAGTGAAGTCGACCAGGCCCAGTGCCAGGCAGAGCAGGTAGCCGCCGGCAATGCCGACCACAATGGCCGAGGCCGACAGCATGCCCTTGCCCCACTGCACCACCGCGACCACCAGCGCCAGCACCGCGACGGCAATCGCCAGGTTGCCGGGGGCGCCATAGCGGCTGCTGCCCTGGCCGCCTGCGGCCCAGTCGATGGCCACCGGAATCAGCGACAGGCCGATCATGGTGACCACCACGCTGGTGACGGTATGCGGAAACAGCTTGCGGATCGCCGGCATGAAGAAGCTGCCCAGGATCATCACCAGCGAACCCGCCAGCGCCGAGCCCAGGATGCCGGCCACGCCGTGTTCGACGCCCACGCTGATGGCCGCGCCGACAAAGGCGAAGCTGGTGCCCATCACGCACGGCATGCGGATGCCCACCGGGCCAATGCCCTTGCACTGGATGATGGTGACGATGCCCGAGCCAAGCAGGGCCGCATTCACCAGGGCAATGACCTGGTCCGGCGGCAGCTTCAGCGCACCGCCAATGACCAGCGGCACCGCAATGATGCCGCCCAGGGCGGCCAGCAGATGCTGGAGCGCAAGCAAAAACGTCGTCAGCCGAGGGGGGCGGTCTTCCACCTTGAATAGCAAGGGCGCCATTCATGTCTCCTGTTGTCTGGCCGGATAGGTTTCCGGACTGTCTTGTTCTTCTGGCGCCGGGGAAGGGGCTGCCCCCGGGCCCTGTCATTGCGCGCTGACGGGCAGGCGGAGGCCGCCTGCCGCGAGCGTGGCCTGGATCAGATTCCAGGCTGCAACCGGGGAGCAAGAATAGCAGGGATAAGCACTCCGTGATACAAAAATTGCATACAATTTGTATCAACTCCCTTGCGCGGGAGGTGGGGCAAGAAATGGCCCACGGGTTTCGATATGAACGTGTTGACCACCGGCAGCTGCAAGGAACTGCGCATCCATTCCGGCACCGTCAACGCGGTTTGCGAGCAGTACGCCAAGTCGCGTAGCCAGCATCGCCGGCCGTACCTGCGCTATCGCGGCCGCAAGTCGCTCGGCTGGGTCCTGCACAAGCTCTCGCATCGCATCGTGCGGGACTTCGACTACATTGCGGTGGGGAATGTGAACGCCGCCGGCCTCGCCAGGACCAGCATGGCGAAGTCCGTCCTCGATGCGGGCTGGTCGTCCTTCCGCACAATGCTCGCGTACAAGGCGATTGCGCATGGCGCGTGGTGCGAGGAAGTCGACGAACGTTTCACCACCCAGGTCTGCTCTTCGTGCGACGCGATGCCGCCGGAGAGGCCGAAAGGTATCGCAGACCTTGGAATAAGGCAGTGGGTATGCAGTGGATGCGGTGCTGTACATGATCGCGATGTGAACGCTGCGCTAAATATCCTTGCCCGATCGGGACATCGATCGCCTGCAGAGGGAATCTCCTCCCTTTAGGGAGGAGAGGATGTCAAAGTTGTTGGTCTTGACCGGCTGCTCAAGGCTCGACGAATTGATACTTACTTGCGCCCGGCCAGCGCCTTCTGGATGGCCGCTTCGGTCTCGGCGTAACTCCCTTCGCCAAAGTGCTTGTAGACCACGGAGCCGTTGGCATCGACCAGGTAGAGCGCCGGCCAGTACCGGTTGCGCCAGGCGTTCCAGGTGGCATAGGCGTTGTCCTGCGCTACCGGGTAGCGGATATCGAAGCGCTTGAGCGCTGCCTGCACGTTGGCGGTGGACTTCTCGAAGGGGAACTCGGGGGTGTGGACGCCGACCACGACCAGGCCCTTGTCGCGGTATTTGTCGTACCACTGCCGCACATGGGGCAGCGTGTTGATGCAGTTGATGCAGCTATAGGTCCAGAAATCGACCAGCACGACCTTGCCGCGCAGCCCGGCAACGGTCAGCGGTTCAGAGTTGAGCCACTTGTCGATGCCGGTGAATTCCGGCGCCTTGCCATAGTCGGCAGGGGCGGCGGCGGCATGCTGGGCGGCGACGATGGCGGTAGTGGCAAGCAGGGTACGAAGCAAGCGGTGCATGGTTCAGGCTCCAGGTTGGGAGGCAGGGAAAAGCGAGGTCAGCCAGGCGACGGCAAGGGTGTCGTACTGGAAGTACATGGCGATGGCGGTCGCCACCACCAGCACGCCGAAGCCTTGCTGCAGCCGATGCGTGTGACGCGCCAGCCGGCGCACGTGAGTGGTGGCGAACTGGCCGCCATAGGCAATGCCCAGCATCGGGATGGCCGCGCCAGCCGCGAACAACGCCAGCAGGCCGGCAGCGCGATGCAGGTCTTGCGCCTTGGCCACCAGCGCGAGGATCGACGCCAGCACCGGCCCGGCGCACGGGGTCCACACCGCGCCCAGCGTCATGCCCAGCACAAAGCCGCCGGCCACGCCGGTGCCGGTCCGGCCGCCGACGCCCGCCAGGCGGTCGACCACGCCGGCGAACGGGGCCGCCAGGCGCTCGAAGCCCGCCGGCCAGAGCCGTGACAGGCCGGCACCCAGCAGCAACAGGATGGCCGCGTTGCGCACCACGCCTGGGGCTTCGCTGAAGGCGCTGGACAGTGCGCCAAAGACTATGCCCAGCGCGGAAAAGGTGCTGACGAAGCCAAGCGCGATCGCCAGCGGGCGCAGCCGGCCGGATTCGCCCACCGAGCCGGCCAGCAGCATGGGCAGCACCGGCAGCACACAGGGCGAGGCAACGGTCAGCACGCCGGCGGCGAAGGCAAGGAAGGCGTCGATCATGGACGGCTCCCGTCGGCGTGCGCGGTGCCGTGGCAGGCACGATGGCAGGGGCAGGGGCAGGGTGGCGGCGGATGGATGGCGGCGACGGACATGGCGGAGAACTCCCGGTGTTGGCGATAGACGCATTCCACCGTCCGCACGTATCCGGGCTGTTTCCGCGCCCCGGCATCCGTGCAAGCTTTCATGTCTGCCGCGGCCCGGGATACAGAGCGATACATAGTGGCGCCGGTGCCGCCCCATGGTGGCGGCACCGTGCAGTGCCAATGCTGTGCCGCCGCTTCAGCGGCTGCCGTTGAGCTCGAGGTATTCCGTGAATTCGTCGCGCACGACGGCTTCAATGCGGGCGAGCTCGTCGTCCGTGATGTCTTCGAACAGCTTGCGCTTGCGCCTGGACAGCTCGCCGTGGTTCTGGACGATCAGGTCGATCAGGTTCGACAGGCGTGACTGGCGCAGGTCGAGCCAGCTTTCCAGGCGTGCGACGCTGGCATCGTAGGCGCGCAGGTACTGGAGCTCCTGCGCAAGGTCCTGCTCGACGCACTGCTCGATGCATTCGAAGACGAATTCGCACAGCGCCGTCGCATCAAAGGATGCGTAAAGCCAGCCGGGCTGTGGCGACTTGATCAGGATGGTGTCGCTGTCCGAATCCAGCGCGTAGTTGAGCAGGGCCGTCCGCGGGGCGGAATAGGACTTCAGCAGCGCGGCATAGGTATCGATCTGCTTGAGCATCCGTGCCGACACCGGCAGCACGACGCCATCGGGCGTGACACCGGCCTGGCGCAGCAAATGGTGGATGAGGAATCGATGGAGCCGGCCGTTGCCGTCGTAGAACGGGTGGGCGAAGACAAAGCCAAACGATACGCACGCCGCGGCCACGATGGGGTTTGCCGCCTGTGCCTCGACCAGGCCCGCGACCGCGGCAATCCCGTCCATCATCGCGCCAAGCTGCCCGGGCGGCGGGGGAATATAGTCAGCGATGTTGCGCATGCGCCCGCCGCGGGACAGCCAGTTCTGCTTGTCGCGATAGGAGAATTCGGCGCGCAGCCCCGAGATGATTTCGTTCTGCCACTCGCACAGCTGCGCTTCGGTCAGCGGGGCGGGATTGCCGGCATACTCCAGCAGCCGCCTGAACTTGGCGACCCGCTGGTTATCGGGGATCTCGTGCTCGATGGAGTAGGTCGATCGTGTCTCCGCGAGGTAGAGGTAGTCCACCGCGCGCGCCAGCAACTCTGGCTCGAGCCGCTTGATGGCCGCGGCCACACGGCCGGGGAGGTCGGCGGCTATGTACTGCGCCAGCTTCTCGGTGCGGCGTACCAGGGGGCAAAACGCGGCCGGGCCGAGGTGGTTGTTCTGGATACCGAACTGCAGGTCCGGCGTTGCCGGGCCGGTCAGGTACCGGCTCTCGTCCAGCGCCAGTACCCTGGGCGCCCCGGCCGGCAGCTTGTAGTCGAATTGCGCCCCGGCAAGCCATTTGGCATAGAACGCGCTCAGCCTCGCATAGCGCGAGGTCGGGGTGGCCGCCAGCCACTCCCGTACCGCCTGCACCGCTGGCGCATGCTCGAACAGCGCCGCCAGCACGGTCAGGTCGAGCTGCTCCTTCTTCAGCGCGAAAGTCAGGTGGTCCACGGTCGTGTCGCCGCCGCGGTAGCGGTTCCTTGGATACACGGTGCGCGTGGTGCCGTCCGGTCCGGTGTGCGTGCTGAGGACCCCGGTCTTGTCGGCAAGGGCGGACGTCGAGCGCAGCGGCGGCACGCGCAACCCGAACTTGCGGATAAGCGCGTCGTAGCCAAGTGGCGCATGAGACATAGATGGTCGCAATTCCTGGGTGCCGGTTTGCCGGGAGCTTACCAGAGTTCCTACAGAATTTACCAAAACATCTACTTTTCTCCAAAATGCTTTCTATTCTGTCTATAGCAATGGGTGGGCGACCTGGTCGCCCGGCCTTCCAGGAGTTCTACAGCACTTACCGTTTTATCTACTTTTGCGGTTAGCCCGGATGATCTTGTCTACAGTGCTTGCCGGCCCAGGCCGCAGCGCATCGCCCGCAAATCGAAATCCCGCATGACAAAAATGCCATCTTCTGAATCTGCCCAAATGGCATTCAGGTTTTTCCGACAAATCCGTCAGGGTTTTCGAGAGTTCCTGGCCGCGACCACGGACTAAGCGTTTTTATTTATTTGCCCGGCTCCAATAATCGCCTATAACTCCATCTACATGCTGCGGCTGATGTCACGCATCATGCCTACGCCCGCCAGGCTTGCCTGCGGGCATTTTTTTTGGGGTGCGTGGGTCTGCTTATGCGGTATTAATCGCTCTGATTTATTTTGCTCATCATCCGGCGCATTCAAAATCATGACATTTCTGTAATCATGACATTTTCGTAATCATGGCTACCTGGCCGGATGGATCACTTTCAAATATGACAAATTCGTAATGATGAGATTTAAGTCCTTTTGCTCATCCATTCAAAACGAACCCTCATCTATCGGCAGCGATTCGCCTGGAAGTGGCTCCAGTAAAGGATTTCACTGGTATCCGGCAGTGCCAGGCAAGGGCCTCTTCCGGTGTCGATGATGCATATTCAGCGTGAATATCCGGCACCCATCGTAAGCCATCATAAATTCAGTGAAAACCCTGCCATCCCTTTCGCTTGACTTACTTGATATATCACATACTGTGTATCCCATCGCCACTCCGAACTTGAGAGAGGTGAGGGCGGAGACCTCAGGTCGGCGTCGGAATAAGAGGCAAATAAATGCCAATGACACAGGAGACATGAAATGCCAGCAGCCACCCTTAAGCTGAGGCGCAGTGCGTCAGCATATCCGCCCGCACCCCCGCAATTGAATGGCCAAATGATTCAAGGAGCGCGCAAATGAGTAATCCATCGGCAGCGCTGGGCGCTAATCGCCAGGTTCCGGAAGGCACACGCTGGCTGCAATTGATTGTCGGCGTGATCTGCATGATCGCCACCGCCAATATCCAGTACGCCTGGACCTTGTTCGTCCCTGAGATCCAGGGTACCTACGGCTGGTCGCGCGCCAGCATCCAGATCGCCTTCACCGTTTTCGTCCTTGTGCAGACCTGGCTGGCGCCGATCGAAGGCTATTTCATCGACAAGTTCGGCCCGCGCATGATGGTCGCCTTCGGCGCGGTCTTCATCGGCGCGGCATGGTGCATCAACTCCCAGGCCACTACCCTGATGGGCTTCTACGTCGGCGCAGCCGTTGGCGGCCTTGGCGTGGGCTCGATCTACGCCACCTGCATCAACAACGCGCTCAAGTGGTTCCCGGACCGCCGTGGCCTTGCCGTGGGCCTGACCGCGGGCGGTTACGGCGCCGGTTCCGCGGCGACCATCCTGCCCATCGCGGCCATGATCGAGTCGCAGGGCTTCCAGCACACCTTCCTGTTCTTCGGCCTGCTGCAGGGCGGGCTCGCTTTTGTCGCGGCGTGGTTCCTGCGCGCACCGAAGGGCAGCGAGGTGAAGGCATCGCAGAAGCTGGTCCAGGCCACGCGCGACTATACGCTCAAGGAAGCGATGTCCACCAAGCTGTTCTGGCTGATGTTTGTGATGTTCATCCTGGTCGTCACCGGCGGCATGATGGCCGTGGCCCAGCTTGGCGTCATTGCCAAGGACCTCGGTGTGAAGGAGTTCAAGGTCGACCTGCACTTCTTCGTGATGGCCGCACTGCCGCTCGCGCTGATGCTCGACCGGATCATGAACGGCATCTCGCGTCCGTTGTTCGGCTGGATCTCGGACAACATCGGCCGTGAGAAGACCATGGTCATCGCCTTCACCCTGGAAGGCCTTGGCATCATCGCGCTCGGCTACTTCGGCAGCAACCCGTACGCCTTCCTGATCCTGTCGGGCGTGGTGTTCCTGGCCTGGGGCGAGGTCTACTCGCTGTTCTCGGCACTGGCCGGCGATGCCTTCGGCACCAAGCACATCGGCAAGATCTACGGCGTGCTCTACACGGCCAAGGGCATCGGCGCACTGTTCGTGCCGGTCGGCAACCTGATGATGGAGGCGACCGGCACCTGGTCGACGGTGCTCTACACGGTTGCGGCCATGGACCTGACCGCGGCCTTCCTGGCGATCATGGTCTTGCGGCCGGTGCTGGCCAGCCATGTTGCTACCTCAAGGAGTCTTTTCTCGAAGGAGACGGCGGCGGCGGGGACGCAGGTTCCAGCCTGACCGGCCGATATACAGGCGTCTAGCAGCAAACCGGGCGGGCTTCTTCGGAAGCCCGCTTTTTTCGTCTACCGGGGACTTGCGTCTCGGGCGGGCGCTTCTGCCGGCAAGCCGGTACCTCGCGGGAGGGCACTAGTTCTCCTGAACCAGCTGGAATGCGGTCCTGCATGCCTTGGCCCATTCCGACGCCAATTCCCTACGCTGCGCGGTCCGGGTTGCCATCGCTTCGTCCAGGCCGGCCGCAAGATCCTGAACGGTCACCGCGGCCGGCGCCCCGGCCGCGCCCCAGGCGGCGGCAAAGGCGACTTGCTTGCTGGTGCCAGGAGCTTGTGCGGGCCGGAGCAGGCCAAGCCGTGGCAGGCAAAAGGCGCCGGCGACAATGCTGCCGTGCAGGCTGCTGCCGACAAAGCCCCGGCTGCGCGCAATCAGCGCACAGATATCCCATAGATTGAGCGAGTCGAACAGGACCACAGGCGTGCCGCGCAGCCGTGCCGCCAGGCGCTGGTAGCAAGCCAGGTCGTCGTGCCAGGGCGCGGCGCCGGCGCGAAACAGGACCACGCCCAGGGTCCTGGCCCGGGCGATACGTTCGAGCTGGGCCGCCAGCTGTGAAAGGGTATCGTCGTCGCCAAAATCCGCGCTGAACTGCACGGCCAGGTACCCGCCCGAGAGCCCTGACACGATGCGGGCGCACTCGCCCTGGCGGGCGCGCCGGCGGATGCGGTCGCCGAACAGCTCGGCCACCAGCACGGCCGGATCGGGTTCCAGTCGGCAGGCAATGCCGTTCTGCGCGAGCATGGCCCGGGTTTGATGGTCCCGTACCCCGACGCTGGTGGCGGCCCCGAGCTTGGCCACCACCTCGGCCCGCATGGCAGGCTCAACCGATCCCAGTTCAATGCCGCCGGCGGCGTGGACAATGACACGCCGGACATTGGCAAAGATACCGGCCGGCAACAGGTAGGGGACCAGGTCCCGTACGCCCAACTGCGCCTGGGCCCAGGCCGTCCGCTCGTGCGGCCGGGCATCGAGCAGCGCCACCACCGTCGGGGCCTGCTCGGGCGGCTGCAGCATCACGGCCGCCTCCCAGAGCGAGCAGGTCAGGGTTTCGCCACCCACATGGATGACATCGACGGCGCTGTCGCCCACGGTGGCTGCCAGCCGCGCCAGGGTGTGGACCCTATGGCCGCCATGGATTCTCAGGTTGCGCTCGGCCAGGCCCCCGTAGAACGGGTTGGCCTGCCCGATCAGGCTTCGTATCACATGCGGCAGAAGGAGGTCGCCGAAGTTGTGGCGATCGAAAGCGCCGAACAGGATCATGGGCAAGCCGGTGCTTCCTGACTGCGAGGCTGGCATGGCGTCAACGTTCTCAGATCCGCATATTGTGACTTGCGCCATGGGACCCTCCTCGGGACGCTTCCTCCGTAGGATTAGAATCCCCAAAGCCGCCCATCGCAAGTGGCTTCGGCCACCAAGGCAGTGCTGGACGAGGGACCGGCTGACGGTGGGCGCCGCGGCGGCGCGCCTTGTGATAAAGGTACGGCTGTCCTGTTCCCGGCGCATGCCACGCCACGTCCGCTATGTTCCAGGTGATTGCTCCTTGCGCCGCCCTGGCGCCCTACGTCAACGGCTACTGGTTCGTCGAGGACATGGCGGGTGTTTACGCGGGCAGGCGGATCATGACCTGCCCGTACCCCGGGGCGGTGCTCTCGGTCAACTTCGGGCGCCCGAATGCGATGGAGGGCGGCCCGACCGTGCCGCAGGTCTCGCTGCTGGGCTTCCAGTCGACCAGCCGGCAATGGCGGTCGTGGCCGGACACCTATTTCGTCATGGCGATGCTGAGTGGCGCGGGCCTGGCGCGGCTGTTCCCCGGCATCGGGCCGGACTGCAAGGACCAGCTGCTGGACCTGGCCGGATACCTTGGGGACGGCGCGGCCCATGCGCTCAGTGCCGACCTGAGCGCCGCCTGGACGCCGGCGCGGGTTGCCTGCCGGCTGGACGCGTGGTTGCTGCGGCGCATGACGGCTATCCGGCCGGCTGCGGAACTGGCGACGATCAGGGCGGCGCATGCGCTGCTGCGCCAGGGACGCCAGGTGCAGGAAGTCGCCAGCCTGACCGCCGTCAACCGGCGCCTGCTGAACCGCTGGTTCGAGCGGCACCTTGGCCTGGGCCCCAAGCAGCTGATGGACCTGGAGCGATTGCAGTCCAGCATCCAGGCCGTGCAGCGCGGCGAGGGCGACGCGCTGTCAGGCTATAGCGACCAGCCGCATCAGATCCGGAGCTGGCGGCGGCGCCTGGCCCAGACGCCGGGCGACTATGCGCGCAACGGGCCATCGCCGCTTGCCGAGTACTTCGGACGCCTGCCAGACGATGCCCCGGCGTTCTATCTCTGACGCGCAACACCTGGCGTCCCAAACGTTCAATACAGCGTTCCCCGCCTGCCGCATGCTGGCGGCTCGAAAGGAGAATGCTATGGACGCTGGGAATCTGCCGCTGGAACGATCGTTGGTCGAGTACACGGATGGCACGACTGTCTTCGAAGGGTATGTAGCGCGGCCCGCCGGGCTGGCGCAACGCACGCCGTGCGTGCTGCTGGCGCACGAATGGAGCGGACTCAACGCCGCGATGCGCCGCTGCGCCGACCGGCTTGCGGCATTGGGCTACATCTGCTTTGCCGCAGACGTGTACGGCAAGGGCGTCCGTGGTGACGAGCTGGGAGACAACGCGCATCTCATGGGCCCGATGATGGCCGATCGCCGCTTGTTGCGCCGGCGCCTGCTGGCCGGGTTCGATGCGGCCACCAGGTTTCCCGGGGTCGATGCACAGCGCATGGCTGCGCTCGGGTATTGCTTCGGCGGCCTGTGCGCCCTGGACCTGGCGCGCGCGGCCCCGTCGAACCTGCTGGCTACCGTCAGCTTCCACGGGGTGCTCCACCCGCCGCGGATCGGCCCGCAAGCACCCATCACCTCCAGCATCCTGCTCCTGCATGGTTGGGAAGACCCGGTCGCGCCGCCGAACGACGTTCTCGGCATTGCAGCGGAGCTGACCGGCGCCGGCGCCGACTGGCAGCTGCATGCCCATGGCCATGCCCGGCACGCATTCACGTTCGAGGGGGCGAATCTTCCGGAACGTGGCATTGCCTATGATGCGGCGGCGGACCGCCGGTCCTGGGCGGCAATGCAGGCCTTCCTGGCGGAACGGCTTGCCGCGGGTGTGTCACCCAAGGCAGCCTGGCCGGCCAGCTAAGGCGCGCGCTGCGACATGACTTCAGGACGCGTTGGTCTTGCGGCCCACGTTCCGGATCAGTTGCGTGACACGTCCCAGGTACTGGTCGAAGACCTGATTCGCCTGCTCCTGGCTGTTGATTGGCTGTGCGACCGTACGTCCCTCGGCTTCCAGCTTGGCCCGGATCTCGGGCTTGGCCAGGGCTTCGCCAATCGCCTTGCGCAGCACCGCCACCCGGCTCGCGGGCGTGCCCTGCCTGACGAAGTAGCCGCCGCCGATCGAGTACTCGAAGTCGGGCACCAGGCGGCTTTGCGAGATCAGCGGAATATGCTTGAGCGCCGGGGGCAGGGCCTTGGCGAAGCTGCTCAGCACCTTCAGCCGGCCCTGTTGCTGCATGCTGTCGAAACTGGACTGGTAGGGCAGGATGGCAAAGTCGACCTCGCCGCCGGCAAGCCCTTGCAGCGCTGGTGCGCCGCCCTTGTAAGGCACGTGCAGGAAGGGCACGCCGAGCCGGGCAGCCAGGGCATCGCCCATGAGGTGATAGATGGAGTCGATGCCGACCGTGGCGTAGGTCAGCGGCTTGCCCTTGCTTTGCTTCGCATAGTCCAGGAACTTGTCCAGGGTATCCACGGCAATGCCGTTCCTGACCATCAGCACGATGTTGGCGTCGCTGATGGGCGCGGCCAGCTGGAAGTCCTGCGGCTTGTAGCGCGCCGCCGGGTTGAGCATGGGGGCCAGGAAGACCTCGTTGATCGAGCCGTGGAAGAAGGTGTAGCCATCGGCCGGCGCGCCCAGCACCTTGTTGGCGCCGATCAGCCCGGTGCCGCCGCCGTAGTTCTCGACGACCACCTGCTGCCCGACGCTCTTGCTGATGGATTCCCCGAAGATGCGCGCCGAAGTGTCGCTCGCACCACCGGCCGGGTAGGGCACCACCAGGGATAGCGACTTGGCGGGGAAGTTGTCTGCGGCAAAGGCCGGCAGGCTGGCCAGCACGGAGGTGCCGGCGGAAAGACCGGCGTATTGAAGGAAGCGGCGGCGGTTCAGTGAAGCCATGGTGGATGTCCCCGAAGAATAGTTGTTCAAACCAGATAGCTTTGCGTCAGGTGCGCCCAGAATGCGGCGCCGACAGGCAGGGCCTTGTCATTGAAGTCGTACAAGGGGTTGTGGACCATGCAACCACCATCTTCACCGAGGCCGTTGCCGAGCCGGATGTAGGCACCGGGCCGGTGTTCCAGCATGTAGGCGAAGTCCTCGCTCCCCATCACCGGCGGGCGCTCGACCACGTTGTCCGCGCCCACCAGCCGGATCGCGGCCTGGCGGGCGCGCTCGGTCTGCGCGTCGTGGTTGACCAGTACGGGGTACTTGCGTTCGTAGACGACCTCGGATTGCAGCCGGAAGCTCTGGGCCTGGGCGGCTACAAATTCGCTGATGCGCGCTTCGACCAGCGTGCGCACCTGGGGGTCCAGCGTGCGCACGCCGATCTTGATCGTCGCGCTATCGGGCACGACGTTGTAGGTCGTGCCGGCCTGGATGGAGCCCACGGTAATGACCGCCGACTTGAGCGCATCGATCTCGCGGCTGACGATCGATTGCAGTCCGAGCACGATGCTGGCGGCGCACTGCATGGCGTCGATGCCATGATGGGGCATGGCGCCATGGGCGCCGCGGCCGCGCAGCGTGACCGTGGCGCGGTCGAACGAGGCCATGGCAGGGCCGGCGATGACCCCGATCTGGCCGACCGGCAGACCCGGGGAATTGTGCAGCGCATAGATCTCGTCGCAGGGGAATTGCTCGAACAGCCCATCCTCCAGCATGCGCAGCGCACCGCCTTCGTTCTCCTCGGCCGGCTGGAAGATCAGGTTGAGCGTGCCATTGAAATCAACGGACTCGGACAGGTACCTGGCGGCGCACAGCAGGATCGCCGTGTGCCCGTCATGGCCGCAGGCGTGCATCTTGCCGGCGATGGTGCTGGCGTAGTCCAGGCCGGTCTTTTCCTGGATCGGCAGCGCGTCCATGTCGGCACGGATGCCCAGCGCCTTGCTGCCTTGCCCCTTCCTGAGCCTGCCCACGACACCGGTGGTGCCCATGCCGCGATGCACTTCGTAGCCCCATGCCGCCAGCCGCCCGGCGACCAGGTCGCTGGTCTGGCGCTCTTCAAAGGCCAGTTCGGGGTGCGCATGGATCTTTCGGCGGATCTCAACGAACTCCGGCGACAGGGTCTGGATGGATTGGTGCAGATCGGCAAGCGGGGCCTGGTTCATGGCGGTATCGGAGCGTGGTCGTCCACAGCATTCTCCACGCAGGCGCTTGCCGAAACCATGACAATGATGAGGGAGAAACGTTGCATAATTTGCAACATTAAAAAATCCGCGCTGCCGTCCCGAGGCGGCGTCGCGAGCCAGAGGAGGAAGACATGGAAGATGTGCTGGACCGCAAGCGGGCGCTGTGCTTGCTGCAGATCATCGAGACCGGCACGGTGCGCGGCGCGGCCGAGGTGCTTGAGCTGGACCCGTCGGTGGTGAGCCGCGCCGTGGCGAAACTGGAGCAGGACACCGGGCTGACTTTGCTTGAGCGGCGCGGGCGGGGTGTTGTCGCCACCGATGCCGGGCGCCTGCTGGCGCTGTTTGCCCGGCGCCAGCAGGACCTGAACGATACCTTCCTGGCCGAGGTCAACAACCTGAAGAATGCGCGGCGCGGCCACGTGGAGCTGGTCTTTGGCGAAGGCTTCGTCGACCTGGTGCTGGAGCCCGTGCTGCAGGGCTTCCTGCGCAAGCATCCGGACGTGAGCTGCAGCATCCAGGTGGCCGGCACCGATGAAACGGTCCGGCATATCCTGGAGGACCTGGCGCATATCGGTTTCGTCTTTCAGCCGCCCGACGATGTGCGCCTGCGCTCGCACTATTCACGGCTGTCGCCGATCCGCGTGCATGTGCGCAAAGACCATCCGCTGGCGCGCAGACGCCGCGCGCTGACGCTGGCGGACCTGGCGCCGCACCAGGGAGCGGCGCTGACGGAATCGTTTGGTGTGCGCAAGCATATCCAGGCGGCGGAACTGGACGAGCACGTCACCCTGAAGCCGATGCTTGTCACCAACTCGTTCAAGGTGCTGTGGGAATATGCAGCGATGGGGCTGGGCTACATCATGACGGCACGCTCGGTGGCGCTGAAGGAGCCGCAGTTCAGGCAACTGGTGTCGCTGCCGCTGGCCAATCCCATCCTGAACAACAGCCGCATCCACATCATCACCCGGGCCGGCCGGCACCTGTCCCCGGTGGCTGACAGCTTGCTGCGGCACCTGGTGAAGGCGTTCCCGCTGGTCTGAAGCAACTGTACTCCCCGGGCAAGCGCCCCTTTGTATGTACCCGGGGGCACCCGGGAAATCTAATCTGGTGACACCGCAACGATCCGGTCCCCGCCCGTCACAGCACTGGCAGGCCGCCGGACAGCGCCCCCGTCGTTACAGGACACCACGCCAATGAGCTCCCCGACCCCTGAAAAAGGCCACATCGCCCCCTACACCCACCCCGCCGCCGGCTGGGGTGCGCTGAAGTACGTTGCCATCAACCTGATCAAGGAGAAGGTTGCCGGTGGCAAGTACAAGATGCTGTTCAAGCAGAACCAGGCCGATGGCTTCGACTGCCCCGGCTGTGCCTGGCCGGACCGGCAGCACGCCTCCACCTTCGAGTTCTGCGAGAACGGCGTCAAGGCCGTGGCCGCCGAGTCCACCAGCATGCGCGTGACCCCCGAGTTCTTTGCGCAGCACACGGTGACGTCGCTGATGGCGCAGACGGACTATGAGCTGGAGCAGCACGGGCGGCTGACGCACCCCATGGTCTATGACGCGCAGACCGACAAGTACCGTGCGATCGCCTGGGACGAGGCCTTTGCGCTGATCGGGCGCCACCTGCGTGCGCTGCCGGATCCGAACCAGGCGGCATTCTATACGTCGGGGCGCGCCAGCAACGAGGCTGCATTCCTCTACCAGCTGTTCGTGCGTGCCTATGGCACCAACAACTTCCCCGACTGCTCGAACATGTGCCACGAGGCCACCAGCCGGGGCCTGCCGCCGACCATCGGCGTGGGCAAGTCCACCGTGGTGCTGGATGACTTCGAGCATGCCGACACCATCCTGCTGTTCGGCCACAACGCGGCCACCAACCATCCGCGCATGCTGGGCGAGCTGCGCGAGTGCGCGCGGCGCGGCGCCACCATTGTCTCGATCAACCCGCTGCGCGAACGCGGGGTGGAGCGCTTTACCAGCCCGCAGCACCCGGTAGAGATGCTGACCGGCTCCAGCACCAAGATCGCCTCGATGTTCGTGCAGCCCAAGCTGGGCGGCGACTTTGCCTTGATCAAGGGCATGGCCAAGCGCCTGGACGAACTCGACCAAGAGGCCATCCGGCACGGCCGCGAGCGCCTGATCGACGTGGATTTCGTGCGCGAGCACACCATCGGCTTCGGCGACTTCATCGAAGACCTGCGCGCGGAGAGCTGGGCCGACATCGTCGCCGAGTCGGGCGTGCCGCAGGAAGATATCGATGCGCTGACCCAGGTCTACGCCAGGGGCAAGCGCGTGATCGCCTGCTGGGGCATGGGCCTGACGCAGCATAAGCACTCAGTGCCGACGGTGCAGATCCTGTCCAACCTGATGATGATGCGCGGGAACATCGGCCGCCCCGGCGCCGGGCTGCTGCCGGTGCGCGGGCATTCGAACGTGCAGGGCGACCGCACGGTGGGTATCGAAGAGAAGCCCGAGCCGGAATTCCTGGACCGCCTGCAGGCCGCCTTCGGCTTCGAGCCGCCGCGCAAGCATGGCTATGACGTGGTCCATACCATCTCGGCGATGCTCGAGGGCAAGGTCAAGGTCTTTGTCGGCCTGGGCGGCAATTTCTCCACTGCCACGCCGGATACGCCGCGCACCTTCGAGGCCCTGCGCCAGTGCGACCTGACCGTGAATATCGCCACCAAGCTCAACCGCAGCCACCTGGTGCACGGCAAGGAGTCGTTGATCCTGCCGACGCTGGGCCGCACCGAGATCGACCAGCAGGACGGCGTGGCGCAGGGCGTGACGGTCGAGGACTCGGTCTGCATGGTCCATATCTCGTTTGGCATGAACGCGCCGGCGTCGCCGCACCTGTTGTCGGAGATTGCCATCGTCGCGCGCATGGCAGCCGCCACGCTGGGCTCGGAGAAGATCGACTGGCTCTGGTATGCGCAGGACTACGCCCGCATCCGCGACGCCATCGAGCAGGTGATCGACGGCTTCGAGAGCTACAACGCGCGCGTTGCGGTGCCGGGCGGGTTCCACCTGACGCCGGCGGCATGCAACCGGGTCTGGCATACGCCGTCGGGCAAGGCGCAGTTCCTGGTCAACCGCATCGACAAGGACACTCCCATCAGCCGGGCCCGCCAGAAGTATGGCGACAAGCTGATGGTGATGATGACGACGCGCTCGCATGACCAGTACAACACCACGATCTACGGCCTGGACGACCGCTACCGCGGCGTGTTCGGCCTGCGCCGGGTGGTCTTCATCAGCCCCGCTGACCTGGCGCGGCTTGGCCTGAAGGCGGGCCAGCACGTCGACATCACCAGTGTCTGGGACGACGGCGTGCAGCGCCAGGTCGAGGACTTCGTGCTGGTCGAATACGACATCCCGCAAGGCTGCCTGGGGGCCTACTACCCCGAGACCAATCCGCTGGTGCCGCTGGAAAGCACGGGCGATGGCTGCGGCACGCCCACGTCGAAGTCGGTGCCGGTGTTGCTGACGCCGTCCCGTCGCCAGCCCGCGGCTGTGGCAGGCTGATCCTGCGTTCGTGCACCACCGCCGCGAACGCTAGCCATTACCCCTCGCGAACACTCCCCTCTCCCGCGCAGCGGGAGAGGGGAGAAAACCGACAGCATGCAAGCGCTGCATCAATTTTCTTCAAGAGACCCCCATGGAATGCACCGAACTGGTCGAACACTCAGGCTATGAAGCGCGCCGCATCGTGCGGCACAAGGACTGCGTGGTGCAGCCGGCCACGGACAACGTGGCGGAAGAACTCCCGGTGGCGCTGGTGTACAACGGCATCTCGCACGCCGTGATGATGGCCACGCCGCTGGACCTGGAGGCGTTCGCGGTCGGCTTCTCGCTGACCGAGGGCATCGTCGGGCGCAATGCCGAGATCCACGACCTGGAAGTGCACGTGCACCAGCACGGCGCCGAGGTGCAGATGGAGATCAGCGAGCACGCCTTTGCCACCATGCGGGCCCGCCGGCGTGCGCTTGCGGGCCGCACCGGCTGCGGCGTCTGCGGCATCGAGAGCATCGAACTGCTCGACCTGGAGCCCGCGCGCATGCCCGAGCCGGCCACCCGGCTGACGCCGTCGCGCGAGATGATCGAGCGCGCGGTCGCGGCGCTGCCGTCGCACCAGCGGCTGATGCAGGCCACCGGCGGTGTCCACGCGGCGGCCTGGTGTGATGCGGGCGGCGAGATCCTGCACGTGTTCGAGGATGTGGGCCGCCACAACGGCCTGGACAAGCTGATCGGCCACCTGGCGATGCAGCGCGTGGCGATGGACGACGGCTTCGTGCTGCTGTCCAGCCGCGCCAGCTATGAACTGGTGCGCAAGGTGGCGCGCATGAATATCCAGATGCTGGCGACGATCTCGGCGCCGACCTCGCTGGCGATACGCATCGCCGAGCAGGCCGGCCTGCGCCTGCTCAGCTTCTGCCGCAAGGATGGTTATGTCGACTACACCGGCGCCGCGTTGGACGCCGCCCGCGGAGGCGCAGCATGCTGAACTTTGACGAGGCGCAGGCGGTCTTCGCGATGTGCGCGGAGCCCGTGCCGCAGACCGAAACCGTGTGGCTGGGCCTGCTGACCGGCCGCGTGCTGGCCGGCGACGTGGCCGCGGTCATGGATACGCCCGCGGCGGACCGCAGCGCCATGGATGGCTATGCGGTGCGCTGCGCAGACTGCCGCGCTGACGCCTGCCTGCCGCTGCAGCAGGTCGTCTACGCCGGCACGCAGCCGCAGCCGCTGTTGCCCGGCCAGGCCATCCGCATCTACACCGGCGGCGTGATTCCGCCCGGCGCCGATGCCGTGGTCGCGCTGGAGAATGCCGAGGAGACCTATCGCGGCGTCGTCTGCGCGCGCGCACCCGTGGCGGGCCAGCATATCCGGCGCAAGGGCGAGGACGCCCGCCGGGGCGACCTGCTGCTGTCGGCGGGAACCCTGCTGCATGCGGGGCATATTGCCGCGCTGGCGTCGCAGGGACTGACGGAGGCCACGGTCTGCCGGCTGGTGGAAGTGGCCATCCTTACTTCGGGCGACGAGGTGGCGGCGCACGACGAGCCGCGTGACGTGTACCAGGTGCATGACGTCAATGGCCCGATGCTCGAGTCGCTGGTGCAGTCGATGGGCGCCGTGGTCAGTTGCCACCGCCACGTGCAGGACGACGAGCGCGCCTTGCACGACATGCTGCGGGAACTTGCCGCCGACGCCGACCTGGTGCTGGTCACCGGCGGTGCCTCGGTCGGCCAGCGCGACCTGGTGGCGGCGGCGCTGGCTTCGGCGGGCGGCGAGCTGCTTTGCCGTGGCGTCAACATGAAGCCCGGCAAGCCGGTCACGGTTGGGCGCCTGCGCGGCAAGCCCGTGGTGTGCCTGCCCGGCAATCCGGCAGCAGCCTATGCCACCTTCGCGCTGCTGGTGACGCCGCTGCTGCGCCGCCTGCAGGGGCGCGCGGAGCTGTTCCCGCCGGTGGGCCGGGTCAGGGCGGCGCTGGCGGGCACCCGCCCGCACCGCGGCGATGCCTTCTGGCGCGTGGGCGAACTCGGCAACCTCGGCGGCCGCGAGAGCTTCGTGCAGGTCAATGCACAGCAGGGTGCCGCCTCGGTGTCGGCGCTCGGCCAGGCCAGCGGCTTTGTGCGGGTCGAACCCCAATGCGCCGGACAACTCCAAAATCTGCCCCTGCCGTACTATGATCTTCATCGTTGGCTCAGCTGACAGCAGCCCGGCGCAAGGGCCGGACCAGGCACCGGCCGGGCGCAAGGGACATGGGAAGGGGAGCGCAGCGTGAAACTATATGAAAAACTGGCTGCGGACATCGAGGCATTGGTGCAACAGGGTGTGCTGCTGCCCGGCGAGCGGATTCCCTCGGTGCGGCAAACCAGCCAGCACCACCGCATGAGCATCACCACCGTGATCCGCGCCTACGTCTTGCTGGAGAGCCGCGGCATCATCGAAAGCCGGCCGCAGTCCGGCTATTTCGTGCGCGCGCGGCCGGGGGAGCCGGTGGTCGAGTTGCGCCCGTCCAGGCCCAGTGCCAAGCCCTCGGCGGTGGATGTCAGCGCGCTGGTGCTTTCCACGCTGCGGTCGATCCGTTCCGATGATGCCGTGCCGCTCGGTTCGCCCTATCCGGACCCTTCGCTGTTTCCGTGGCAGCGCATCAACCAGTACGCCAACAATATCGCGCGCCGCTATGCCAAGTGGACCATGCTCGACGACCTGCCGCCCGGCAGCCCCGAGCTGATTCGGCAGATCTCGCGCCGCTACCTGGAGAACGGCTACGCCATCGATCCGAACGAGGTGATCGTTACCATCGGCGCGACCGAGGCCATCAACCTCTGCCTGCAGGCGGTGGCCAGGCCGGGCGATACCATCGCAGTGGAGTCGCCAACCTTCTACGCCATGCTCCATGCCATCGAGCGGCTGGGCATGCGCGCCATCGAGGTGGCGACCGATCCGGTGGAAGGCATCGACCTCGGCGAGCTGGCGCGGCTGATCGATGAAAAGGGCGTGGCCGCCTGCATGGTGATGCCCAATTTCCAGAACCCGCTCGGCTTCCAGATGCCCGATGAGAAGAAGCGCGCGCTGGTGGCCATGCTGACCGAGAAGGACATCCCCGTCATCGAGAACGACGTCTACGGCGAGCTCTATTACGGCGAGGCCCATCCCAGTTCATTGAAGGCGTTTGACAAGGCCGGCATCGTGCTGCATTGCTCCTCATTCTCCAAGACGCTGACCAATGCCTACCGGATCGGCTGGGCGCTGCCGGGCCGCTACCGCGAGGCGGTGGAACGGCTCAAGTTCCTCAACACGCTGACCACGCCCGCCATTCCGCAACTGGCGATTGCCGAGTTCCTGAAGAACGACGGCTACGACTTCCACCTGCGGCGGGTGCGCAAGGCCTATGCGCAGCAGGCCAACATCATGGCCGCCGCGGTGCGCAGGTTCTTCCCGAACGGCACCACCCCGTCGCGCCCTGCGGGGGGCTATGTGCTGTGGGTGCAGCTGCCGGAGGGCATCGATGCGATGGAGATGTACCACGCCGCGCTGGAGCACCGCATCACCATTGCGCCCGGGCATATGTTTGCGCCCGGGGCCACTTACCGCCATTGCATCCGGCTGAACTACAGCGGGGAATGGTCGCCCGGCATCGAGTCCGCCGTGCAGACGCTGGGCAAGATCGCGCAGCACCTGCTGGCGCGCAGCCGCGAGCCGGGCGAGGAGGAGCACCAGCATGGAAGACGCTGACATCGATCCCGCCATGGTCGCGGCGCTCCAGGTCTTGTGGCAGGCTGGGCGCGAGAGTGGCGGCAGCCCCTGGTCGCTGGCCAAGATCGCGAAGCGGGCACAACTGCCGATGAGCGTGCTGCGGCGCGTGTTGACGCAGCTGCAAGCCGCCGGACTGGCGGACGTGGCGATCGACCAGGAAGGCCGCGGTCACGCGAGCCTGACGCCAGCCGGCGCGGAGCTTGCCGCGCAGGCTTTCCCGAATCCTGACTGAGTGACCGAAAGCCGCGCCCGCGGCTCAGCCCCCTACCAGCGACATGCGCACCGTCGGGTACTGGCGCTTGCCGCTGGCCAGCCGGTCCGCGCGCAGCTCTGAGTAGCGGTCGCCGCGGGCCTGCCAGGCTTGCCGGACCGCGTCCGCAACGGCTTCATCGGGGCGCGCGGCACCCAGGTGCTGGCGCAGGTCGACAGAACTGGTGGCGAACAGGCACAGGTAAAGCCGGCCGTCGACCGAAACGCGTGCGCGGGTGCAATCGCCGCAGAACGGGTGCGAAACGCTGGAGATAAAGCCCAGCTTCAGGCTGCCATCCGCCAGCAGGTAGTTGCTCGCGGTTTCGCCGTCGCGCCGGGTGACCGGCAGCAGCGCATGCGCGTGTTCGACCATGCCGCGGATCTCGTCGGACGGGACGACGCGTGACTGTGACCAGCCGCTCGGGCCTTCCACATCCATATATTCGATAAAGCGCAGCGTGACGTCGCTGCCGCGGAAGTGTTCGACCATCGGCAGCACCTGCGCGTCGTTGGTGCCGCGCTCGACCACGCAGTTGACCTTGACTGGTGCCAGGCCCGCCGCGATGGCCGCGTCGATGCCCTCCAGCACGCGCCCGACCGGGAAATCGACATCGTTCATGGCGCGGAAGATCTGGTCATCCAGGCTGTCCAGGCTGACCGTGACCCGGCCCAGGCCCGCGTCGCGCAGCGAACGCGCCTTGCGGGCCAGCAGGCTGCCGTTGGTGGTCATGGCCACTTCCACCTGCCGGCCATCCAGGGTACGCATGGCCGCAATGCGTTCGACCAGCGACTCGATGCCCTTGCGCAGCAGCGGCTCGCCGCCGGTCAGGCGCACCTTCTCGACGCCCAGGCCGACAAAGGCGCGCACGATGCGCAGCAGCTCCGCATCGGACAGGCGCTGCTCGGGCGACAGGAACGGATAGTCGCGCCCGAAGCGCTCCTTGGGCATGCAGTAGGTGCAGCGGAAGTTGCACTGGTCGATTACCGAGAGCCGCAGGTCGCGCAGCGGACGGCCCAGCTGGTCCCGGCAGGCGGGTGATGCATGGTCCGGCGCGGGCGCCTCAGGACTGCGGGCGGCGGGCATTTCTTGCACAAGCGCTGCTTGCATGGCGAATCTCCCGGGGGCAATGGGGTGGGGCATGGCGCATGCCATGCCGTCCATGGTAGGGACCGATGGCCGCCCGGCAGGCGTACAAATCGGCAGGAGCGGAAGCAGAACAGTTGCGGCGGGGCCGGTATGGCTGCGTCGGGCGCCTCATTCTCGCGGCGCCCGGATGCGCACCGTCGCGGTCTGGCCGGCGATCAGATGGACGCCGGCCGGCACCTGGTCCAGTGCGATTCGCACCGGTATGCGCTGCGCCAGGCGCACCCAGTTGAAGGTCGGGTTGACGCTGGGAAGCATGTTGGGTCCGATGGCGCGGTCCTGGTCCTCGATGCCGGGCGCAATGCTCTGCACATGTCCGCGCAAGGGAGTGCGCTGGCCCATGATATGTACTTCGGCGGCGCTGCCGACGCGGATCGCGGGCAGCTTGGTTTCCTCGAAATAGCCTTCCACGTACTGCGAGCCGCTGGCCACCACCGACAGGGCCGGCCTGCCGCGGGTGGCAAAGTCGCCGACGCGCGGCAGGCGGTCGCTGGCATGGCCGTCGACCGGGCTGGTCACGCGGCAGCGGGCCAGGTTGAGCCTGGACACGTCCACCGCGGCATCGGCTTCGTCGATGCGCGCCTGCGCGGCAGCCACGGCGGCCGCGTTCGCCGCCTGGCGCCGGCCCAGTGCCAGCGCGGCGCGCGCCGAAGCGGCTTCGGCCTGGGCCTGTTTCAGGGCCAGGCTGAAGCGCTCCTGGTCTACCACGAACAGGACCTGGCCGCGTTGCACCCGGGCGTTGTCGCCGACGAGCACGGCCGTGACCAGGCCGGAGACATCCGGCGCGACCTGGATCACTTCTGCGCGCACATGGCCGTCGCGGGTCCAGGGCGCCTCGGTGTAGTACTGCCACAAATGCCAGGCGGTCAGCGCCGCGGCGACCACGGCCGCCAGGGTCACCGCAACCGGGCCGAGCAGCGAAAGCTTGCGAATCATGATGGAGCCTGCCAGACGAGCGCGACGATCGCGCCCAGTACGAGGATATAGAGCGAGAAATTGAACAAGGACCGGTGCCAGACGATGCGGTAGAAGCCGATCCGGGCGAGCACGGCGCGCACGCCGGCGGTTACCGCGAACGCGGCCAGCATCCACACCACGGTGGCCGGCACGAAGACGCCGTACAGGTCGAACTCAGTGGCGTGCATGGGGCTCTCCTTCGGTAGGCGGATACAGGGCCAGCCGCAGGGTGGCCAGTGCCGCCAGCGCGGTGCGGGGGCTGCCGTGCGCCGACGAGGCCAGCGCCACGAAGGCCGCGTCGATCAGCGCCGCCAGTGCCGGAGCGGGCGGGCTGGCATGGCCGGCGCGCGCGCACTGGCGGTAGTGGCGTGCCACGCCGGCCAGCACGCGCTCCACGGCACGGCGGTGCGGCGCAGGCACGCCAGCGGGGGCGCGCCGCAGCGCGAGCGCGGCGGATTCGACCAGGAAGTCGGCAACGGCGCTGCCGGCCTGCCTGCCGCTGGCATTGTTGCGGCGGGTCAATGGCGGCCACTGGCGCAGCAGCCGGTCCAGCATGCGGCCGCGCAGCCGTGCGCTGTTGACCGGCGCGCGTGGGTGCGCCGCCAGCGCGATCTCGTTCCAGTTGGCCCTGGCCAGCCGGTAGGCCACCAGCTGCTGGCCGAAGGGCTGCATCAGGACCGCCCACAAGGCGGAGAACACCAGCGCCGCCAGGCTTGCCAGGCTGCTGTTGAAGATGCCGGCGAAACTGGCCGCGGTCAGGTGCTGCGGGCCCGGGAACGACGCCGCCGTGACCGCCAGCAACACGCCGAACAGCGCATTGCGCGGCTGCGTCGTCATGGCGCCGATGACCAGGTACGGCCCGGACAGCAGGGCGGCCAGCGAGCCGAAGTCATGGGCCAGCTGCAGCACCACGAACTGGTAATACCAGGACAGCAGCGCACAGCCGATGCTCCACGCGATCACGCGGCCGGCCATCAGCCGCGGCTCCGCGGTGGTGGCGATAAAGCAGCTGGCAAGCGCGGCCAGGCCGACCGGGACCGCACCGTCGACCCAGCCCGACACCATCCACAGCAGGCCCGCGACGAAGGTGGCCGAGCCGGCGGTGGCGCCGCGGAACACCAGCTGCGCGTGGTCATGGTGCCGGGCCTGCCCGGCGGGTTCCACGCGGTACCGCAGCGCGGTGGGCTCGCTTCCGCCCTGGCGCAGGCTGGCCTGCAGCAGGCGGCAGTCCTGCCAGAGATCGCCCAGTCCATCCAGGTAGGTGCAGGTCGCCGCGACCAGCCGTGCATGCCAGTCCGCGGGTGCGGCGGGCGTGGTGCCTGCCGGGTACCAGGAAGGCGGGGGCCGGGACGCGCTGGCGTCGCCGGCGATCCAGGCCAGCGTGGCGCGCATGCGCTGCGCGACGGTGTCAGGCATGCCTGCCGGATGCCCGCGCAAGGCGCTGGCGGCATCGGCCAGCGCCAGCACCAGCGGCAGCAGCGCCGTCATGCGCTGGTGCAGGGCACGTGCGCGCCGCAGGGTCAGGGCGCCGTCGGCTTCATAGGTCAGCTGTGCCAGCTGGGTTTCCATTGCCAGGATATCGGCGGCCAGCTGGCTGAAGCTGTCATGGCGCTGGCCCGCGCTGGCGCCGGCGGCCAGCACGTCGGTGATCCAGCGCGAGGCGTGGTCCAGCCACGCCGACGCGCGCGCGGCCAGCGCCGGCGTGGTGCGCGAGGGAAACACCACCGCGCTGACCACGCTGGCGCAGACGATGCCGATGACGATTTCCTCGATGCGGGTGAGGGCCACGTCGAAGACCGTGGCCGGGTTGGTGACCGTCGGCAGCGCCACGATCGGCAGCGTATAGGCGGCCAGCAGGCAGATGTAGTTGCGCGGCGCCGGCTCCAGCAAGGACAGGTAGAGCAGGGTGCCGGTCCAGCACGCGATCGCGGCCATCAGCAGCACCGGCTCGTCGACCAGCCAGGGCACCAGCGCCACCGCGCACACCGCGCCCAGCAGCGTGCCGAAGACGCGGTAGGTGCCCTTGGCATAGGTGGCGCCGGCCAGCGGGCTGGACACCAGGTAGACGGTGGCCATGGCCCAGTAGGGCCGCGGCAGCCCGAGCGCCAGCGCCACGTAGAGCGCCAGCATCGCCGCGCCGAACACCTTCAGCGAATGCAGCCAGGGTGCAAGGTCGGGGCGTCCCGCCCAGGCTGCCGCGAGCGTGTCGAACACGCCGGCGGTGCGCGCGGGCAGCGCGGGACGGGAGAGCGGGCCAGAGGACGGCATGGCTTCAGTTGGCAAGCCCGGCTGCGCGCATCAGCAGCTTCATCAGGCTGGCGCAGACAAAGACCGTGCCGACCCCCGCCAGCCACAGGGCCAGCAGCCAGCCCAGGCGGGCCGCCAGCCGCGATTGCAGGATCCTGGCCATCAGTGATACCCCTCCCCGCGCTTGACCTTGCCGCGGAACACGTAATAGGACCAGGAGGTGTAGGCCAGGATGATCGGCACGATGAACAGGGTGCCGACCAGCGCGAAGCCCTGGCTTTGCGGGGGCGACGACGCATCGAAGATCGAGATCGACGGCGGGATGATATTGGGCCAGATGCTGATGGCAAGCCCGGTATAGCCCATGAAGATCATCAGCAGCGCATACAGGAACGGCGACACGTTCGGGTGCTTGCGCAGGGACCGGTAGATGCCGAAGGCCGAGAACAGCACCAGCAGCGGGACCGGCAGGAAGAAGAACAGGTTGGGCAGCGCGAACCAGCGTTGCGCGATCTCCGGATGGGTCAGCGGCGTCCACACGCTCACCGCGGCGACCATTGCCAGCATCACGCCGGTCAGCACGTTGGTCACGCGCAGCATGGTCCATTGCAGGCGGCCCTCGGTCTTCATGATGAGCCAGGTGACCCCGAGGAAGGCATAGGTGATCACCACGCCCACGCCGCAGAAGATCGGGAACGGCGCCAGCCAGTCGAGCGCGCCGCCGGTGAAGGTGGTGCCTTCCATGGCGATGCCGTCGATATAGGCGCCCAGTGTCACGCCCTGGAAGAAGGCGGCGAGCACCGATCCCCACGTGAACGCGGCATCCCAGTATGGGCGGCTGCGGTCGCTGGCCTTGAAGCGGAATTCAAAGGCCACGCCGCGGAAGATCAGCCCCATCAGCATGAACATCAGCGGCAGGTAGAAGGCGCTGAGCAGCACCGAGTAGGCCAGCGGGAAGGCGCCCAGCAGCGCCGCGCCGCCCAACACCAGCCAGGTTTCGTTGCCGTCCCAGACCGGGGCCACCGTGTTCATCATGACGTCGCGGTCATGACGGTCGCCGACGAAGGGAAAGAGAATGCCGATGCCAAGATCGAATCCGTCCATGATGACGTACATCATCACGCCGAAGAAGATCAGGGCGGCCCAGATAACCGGAAGGTTGATACCCATGTTGATCACCTGTTCAGGATTCGCGCTGGCCGTGCGGGGCCATCGGGTTGGGTGTGGAAGCCGCGGCGATGGCGGCGGGGACGACGCTGCCGGGGCCGTAGGACGGCTCTTCGTGCGGGTGCGCGTCGGGGGCGGGGCCGGCGCTGGCCAGCTTGAGCATGTAGCGGATGCCCACGCCGAAGCAGACGAAGTAGATCACCACGAACAGCGCCAGCGACAGCGCCACCGGGCCGGCCGCATGCGCGGAAACGGCATCATGGGTACGCAGCAGGCCATAGACCACCCACGGCTGGCGGCCGATCTCGGTGGTCATCCATCCGGCCAGCAGCGCGATCAGGCCGGCGGGGCCCATCAGCACCGCGAGGCGCAGGAAAGCCTTGGACCGGTACAGGGCGCCGTTGCGGCGCAGCACCCAGCCCAGCAGGCCGAACAGGATCATCGCCACGCCCAGGGCAACCATGATGCGGAAGGTGAAGAACAGCACCGTGGCATTGGGGCGGTCTTCCTTGGGGAAGTCCTTCAGGCCGCGGATCTGGCCGTCAAGGCTGTGCGTGAGGATCAGGCTGCCGAGGCGCGGAATCTCGATGGCGTAGCGGGTTTCCTCGCGTTCCATGTCGGGGATGCCGAAGACGATCAGCGGGAAGCCGCCCTTGTCATCCTTGGCCGCGGTGTCCCAGTGCCCCTCCATCGCCGCGATCTTGGCGGGCTGGTGCTCCAGCGTGTTGAGGCCGTGGGCGTCGCCCACCACCGCCTGGATCGGCGCAGCGATCAGCACCATCCACAGCGCCATCGACAGCATCTTGCGGGCGGCGGGCACGGCGCGGCCATGCAGCAGCTGCCAGGCCGAGGATGCCGCCACGAACAGTGCCGTGGACAGCAGCGCGGCGATCACCATGTGCGCCAGGCGGTAGGGGAACGACGGGTTGAAGATCACCTCGAGCCAGTCGGTCGGCACCACCTTGCCGGCAACGATGACGTAGCCGGCCGGCGTATGCATCCAGCTGTTGGATGCCAGGATCCAGGTGGAGGAAATCATGGTGCCGAGCGCCACCATCACCGTCGAGAAGTAATGCAGCCCCGGCCCGACCCGGTTCCAGCCGAACAGCATCACGCCCAGGAAGCCCGCTTCCAGGAAGAAGGCGGTCAGCACCTCGTAGGTCAGCAGCGGTCCGGTGACGCTCCCCGCAAACTGCGAGAAGCCAGACCAGTTGGTGCCGAACTCATAGGCCATGACCAGGCCGGAAACGACCCCCATGCCGAAGTTCAACGCGAAGATCTTGATCCAGAACTGGTACAGGGTCCTGTACACCGTGTCCTTGGTGTAGAGCCAGCGTGCTTCCAGGAACGCCAGGAAGCATGCCAGCCCGATCGTGATGGCGGGAAATAATATGTGGAAGGAAACCGTGAATCCGAACTGGATTCGAGCGAGTTCCAGGGCTGTGAGTCCGTACATCGATGTGCTCTCCGTGGGGTGGCCGCCGGCACGACGGCGTGTCGCGCGAGACTACGGACAAGCGTAAGGACTACAGCCTGCCCGCTAGGGATACAGTTCTTGCGGAACCGTTCAAGCTCAGTTCTTCAGGCCGGAAGCAGCGCTTGCCAGGCACTTCGCGCCACCGGTACAGATGACGCGATTGCGCGGGATCACAGTCATGCGACAGGATCCCGCGGCACCAGTCAGGAGGCACTCGGGTGTGCGCTGCGAAGATGGATCAGGACGCAGCGGATGGCCGGCGCGAGCGCTCAGCTGAACAGCTTCATGGCCTTGCCGAGGGTCGACCAGATCCCCGCGCCCAGCGGGATCAGCACGTATGCCCAGAACGCGAGCAGCAGCAGCGTCTTGCCGAAAGTACGGTCGTCTTGCACGGTGGTGTCTCCTGTGTATTGGTATCGGAAGCCGGGGTGGCGCTCAGGCTGCGCTGGTGGCTTCGCGCAGGTGGTGGCGCTCATGCACCGGCCGGATCAGCAGGTTGCAGACGAACCCCGCCACCAGCAGGCCGGCCATGATGTGCAGGGTGTCGACATAGACCTCTGACCTGGGCACACCCATGGCCAGCTTGTGCTCGCGGATGTAGTTGACCAGCGCCGGGCCGGCAATGCCGGCGGCGGCCCAGGCGGTCAGCAGGCGGCCATGGATGCCGCCGACGTAGGCCGTGCCGAACATGTCGGCCAGGTAGGCGGGAATGGTGCTGAAGCCGCCGCCATACATGGTCAGGATCAGGAAGTAGCAGGCCACGAACAGGGCCACGTTGCCGGACGAGCCGACGGCCGGCACCGCCATGTACAGCGCGGCGCCGAAGGCGAAGAAGATGGCATAGGTGATCTTGCGGCCGAAGTAGTCGCTGGCGGAGCTCCACAGGAAGCGCCCCGTCATGTTGCCGATGCTGAGCAGGCCGACGAAGCCGGCGGCGGCTGCCGCAGTGATGCTGCCCTTGAAGGTTTCCTGGATCATCACCGCAGCCTGGCCCAGCACGCCGATGCCGGCGGTGATGTTCAGGAACAGGATCACCCACAGCAGGTAGAATTGCGGCGTCTTCAGCGCCTGGTCGATATGCACGTTGGCGTGCGTGACCATCTTGCGGGCCTTGGTGGTGGGAACGTAGCCCGGGGGCGCCCAGCCCGGGGCCGGGATGCGGATGGCCAGCGCGCCGATCGACATCGAGATGAAGTAGACCACGCCCATCACCAGGAAGGTCTGTGCCACGCCCGCGCTGGTCGCGCTCTTGAAGGTGTTCATCAGCGCGACCGACAGCGGCGCGCCGATCATCGCGCCGCCGCCGAAGCCCATGATCGCCATGCCGGTGGCCATGCCGCGGCGGTCGGGGAACCAGCGGATCAGCGTGGACACGGGCGACACGTAGCCCAGCCCCAGCCCGATTCCGCCCAGCACGCCGTAGCCCAGGTAGAGCAGCCAGATCTGGTGCAGCCAGATGCCCAGCGCCGACACCAGGAAGCCGCCGCCGAAGCAGCACGCCGCAGTGAACATGGTGCGCCGCGGCCCGACCTTCTCCAGCCACTTGCCGGCAAAGGCGGCAGAGATGCCGAGGAAGAAGATCGCCAGCGAGAACACCCAGCCCAGCGTGGTCAGTTGCCAGTCGCCCGGCGCGGACTGCGTGACGCCAAGGATCCGGGTCAGCGGTTCGTTGAAGACCGAGAAGGCATAGGCCTGGCCGATGCACAGGTGCACCGCCAGCGCCGCGGGCGGCACCATCCAGCGGTTGAAGCCGGGGCGGGCGATGATGGCCTCCTTGGAGAAGGCCGACGGGCGTGATGCTGGCCGGGACGGCGACGCGTGCTGGGACTTCTGCGAGGGCGTTTGCGCTTGCGCGGGGTATGACATGAAGGTGTCTCCTACCTGGAAGTGGCAGCCTCTTTTTGCGCGTGATGCGACGGGCTGGAGTGCGTGGTTCAGCAAAAGCCATGCCCAAGGCGCAATCCCTTTGTCGTCAATGGATTGCGTCGCGCGGCCCCGCGCGCCGGGGCGCAGCCTTGGACAAAATGTCCGGACGGAGGCCCCTTGCCCGGGCCAAAATGTCCATGTGCGGCGGCCGGCTCGGTTTAATTCCCAATACAGCCGGGTGGCCGACTGTCGCTAGACTCTTCCCTTGGCCCGCAACAACTAAAGTGATGAGCGAAAGACAAAGCAACCCGCCCGATGCCGACAACTGGCAGCGTCGCACGATCCTGGTGGTGGACGACGAGGCCGGCATGCGTTCGTTCCTGTCGCGCGCGCTCGAAGGCAAGGTGGGCAGCGTGGTGACGGCCGACAGCGCCGAAGCGGGTGCCGCGCTGCTGGAGCAACGGCATTTCGACCTGATCCTGCTCGATGTGGCGCTGCCCGGTGCCAGCGGGATGGAGTGGCTCAAGGCACTGCGCGCGGCCGGCAACCCCGCCGACGTGATCCTGATGACGGCCTTCGCCGACATGGACACGGCGATTGCCGCGCTGCGCTCGGGCGCGGCGGACTTCATCGTCAAGCCGTTCCGCGTCGACCAGATGCTCAATGCGATCCGGCGCTGCTTCGACCGGACCCGGCTCGCGCGTGAGAACTACCTGCTGCGCCGCGAGCTGGACAAGTACACCATCCACAAGCACTTCATTGGCGAGTCCGAGGCCATGAAGAAGGTCGTGGCGCTGGTGGCGCGGGTGGCACCGATGCCATCGACGGTACTGGTGACGGGCGAGTCCGGCACCGGCAAGGAAGTGGTGGCGCGCGAGCTGCATCGCCTGAGCGGACGGCAGGGCCAGTTCGTGCCGCTGAACTGCGGCGCGATGGCGCCCGAGATCATCGAAAGCGAATTGTTCGGCCATGCCAAGGGTGCCTTCACCGGCGCGGCTGGCGGGCGCCATGGCCTGTTCCTCTATGCCGACGGCGGCACGCTGTTCCTGGACGAGATCTCGGAGCTGCCGCTGGCGATGCAGGCCAAGCTGTTGCGGGTGATCGAGGATCGGCGCATCCGGCCGCTCGGCACCGAGCGCGAGATTGCCGTGGACGTGCGCATCGTCGCGGCCTGCAACCGCAACCTGGCCAACGAGGTCGCCGCCGGGCGCTTCCGCCAGGACCTGTTCTACCGGCTCGACGTCGTGTCCGTCGGCATCCCGCCGTTGCGCACGCGGCCGGAAGACATCGTGCCGCTGGCCGAGCATTTCTCGGAGCAGCTGTCGGCCCAGCTCGGGCTGCCGGCGGTGCCGCTTTCGCCCTCATTGATCCGGGTGCTCAAGGGCTACGACTGGCCAGGCAATGCGCGCGAACTGCGCAACCTGGTGGAGCGGGCGCTGATCCTTGGCGAATACCCGGTCGAGCTGCTGGCGCACCAGGCCGATCCGGCTCAAGCCAACCTTCCGGAAGAAGAGCGCGAGGATGCAGCCATGCCGGCCGACGACGGCACCCTGCTGGAGTCGGTGGAGCGGCGGCACATCCTGCAGGTGCTGGCGGCCGAGGGCGGCAACCGGGTGGAAGCGGCGCGCCGGCTTGGCATCTCGCGCCGCACGCTGGACCGCAAGTGCCTGCAGTGGGGCCTGCGTCCTTGAGCCCGGCTGCGCTGCTGTGCCGCTATCGCGCCTCGCTGCGGGCCAAGCTTGTATCCATCGTGGTCGCGCCCCTGCTGGTGGCGCTGCTGGCGCTGCTGCTGATCATGGGGTTGTGGGGCAATCGCGCGTTCCAGGCCTTGCTTGCCTACAAGGTCAACAGCGACCTGCTGGTCGCCCACGAGTACTTCGAGCATATGGTCGGCGGCGTGGGCGACCGTGTCCTGCAGGAGGCGAGGTCGTATGCGCTGGTGGACGGACTTCGCCGCGGCGGCGCCATGCCCGGGATCCTGGCTGACGCGCGGCGCACGCATGGGCTCGATTTCCTGCAGTTGCTCGATCCGCAAGGGCGGCTGCTTGCCGCTGCGCCTGCTGTCGCGGCAGGGGCGGATTACGCAGCCTGGCGCGTGGTGGCCAGCGCCGCCGCCGGCCGCACGGACGCCGCCACCGACGCATGGTCTGCCACGCAACTGGCCGCGGTTTCCGGCGAGCTTGCCCGACGCGCACAGGTGGCGCTACGCCCCACCGCCAACGCAGCGCCGACCGACAGGACCCAGGAAAGCCGCGGCATGGTGATGCACGCGGCCGCACCGGTATTTGACCAGGCGGGAACGCTGGTGGCGATCCTGCATGGCGGCACGCTGCTGAACCACAACCTCGGCTTCATCGACACGATCAACGCGCTGGTCTACCAGCCGGAATCGCTGCCTCGTGGCAGCGAGGGCACGGCGACCCTGTTCCTGGACGACACGCGCATTGCCACCAACGTGCGGCTGTTCCATGGCGAGCGCGCCCTGGGAACGCGGGTCTCCCGCGAGGTGCGCGACAAGGTGCTGCTGCGCGGCGAGAAATGGCTGGACCTGGCGTTCGTGGTCAGCGACTGGTACATGAGCGCCTATGAGCCGATCGTGGACAGCCGCGGCGAGCGGATCGGCATGCTCTATGTTGGCTATCTTGCCAGGCCCATCGGCCAGGTGAAGAACCTGGCTTTTGGGGTGCTGGTGGGCCTGTTCCTGCTGCTGGGCGTGGCGGGGTCGTTATTGGCCTTGTTCTGGGCCAGGCGCGTGTTCGCGCCGATGGCGCGGATGGTCGGCACCATGCAGGCGCTGAAGGCGGGCGACACCGATGCGCGCGTGGGCCCGGTGCGCAGCGATGACGAGCTGGGCCAGCTCGCCAGCCAGTTCGACCAGCTGCTGTCGGCCCTGCGGCAGCGCAATGACCAGCTCAGGGACTGGGCGGACTCGCTCGATCGCAAGGTGGCAGAGCGCACGCGCGAGCTGGAGGACGCAAACGCCGAGCTGCGTGCCACCCGGCAGCAGCTGATCACGTCGGAGAAGCTCGCCGTCGCAGGGCACCTTACAGCGGGCGTGGCACATGAGATCAACAATCCGATCGCGGTCATCCAGGGCAACCTGGACGTGGCGCGCGAGATTCTTGGCCCGGCTGCCGAGCCAGTCCGGCACGAGTTGAGGCTGATCGACGAGCAGGTGCGGCGTATCCACCTGCTGACCAGCCGGCTGCTGCAGTTTGTCCGGCCAGAGGCCTACGCCGGCAATATCGAGCGCCTGGACGTGAGTGAAGTGGCGGCCGGCTGCGTCGACCTGGTCCAGCACATGCTGAAGGGCGCGTCGATCCGGGTCGAGCTGGATTGCCTGGCCACGCGCCAGGTGCGCATCAGCCGCAGCGAGTTGCAGCAGGTGGTGGTCAACCTGCTGACCAATGCCATCCACGCCATGCCCGAGGGCGGCACGCTCACGCTGGGCACGCGCGACTGGGACGGGCAGGGCGTGACGCTGCATGTGCGCGACACCGGCCACGGCATCCGGGAAGAAGACTTGCCCAACCTGTTCAATCCGTTCTTCACGACCAAGAAGCAGATGGGGACGGGCCTGGGGCTATCCATCAGCTATGCGCTGGTGGAGCGCTACGGCGGCCGCATTACCGTGGAGAGCGCGGTGGGACAGGGGGCGGAGTTTATTGTCTGGCTGCGCGAGGACGGGGCGGCCCCGGCGCAGGCAGAGGCGGGCGGCGGCGAGCCATGACATGGCATGTTGGCGCCGCGCCCTCGAACCGATCATCGTTCGTGCCTGGCAATGAAGGCTTCGACATGTCGTGCAGTAGTACCGGCTTCTCGAGGAAGATGAAATGACCACCGTCCAGGGTGGCAAACTCCGCTCCCGGAATCCGCGCTGCAATCTCCGCAGAGAAGTGCGGCGGGGCGCAGAAGTCGCGCTCGCCCACCAGTACCAGCGTCGGCGTCGTGATCGATGGAAGATCATCGAAGGCGTCGTGTCCTACGATCATGTCGATCCGGGCAAATCCGATCTCCGGGTCGAATGTGCCGGCCGATGCCGCATTCACCCACGCCTGTACCTGCTCCGGGTGCTCGCGACTGAATTTCGGGTCGAACAGGAATAGTGCGTTCGCCTCGGTGGACGCGCGCAGGCCGGAATCGGTCAGCATGCGTCGCCGCATGTCGAACTGGCGGCGGTAGAACGCGTCCGCGCGAGCAATCGAAGAGACAATGGTCGCGCTGCGCAATCGCTCGCGGTGTTTGATTGCCAGCAGCTGCGCGATGGCGCCTCCGGTCGAGGACCCGACCACATGGACCGGCCCGCACCCGACCGCCTCGATGACCCGCGCCATGTCCCGCGCGTGTTGCGTAATCGTCATGTCGCGCGCGGTGCGCTCGGACTGACCGGTGCCTCGGTGATCCGGCACGATCACCTGGTGATGCCCGGCGAACAGGTCGATCTGTGGCCCCCAGGATGCGCCCACTCCCGCAAGCCCCGCCAGGAGAAGCACGGGCGAGCCCTGGCCCTTGACCTCGTAGTGGATCGAAACACCGTCAGACGTGACGTATGGCATCTTGCTTCTCCGGGTTCAGGGCGACGCGAACTGCGGTGTCCGAAGGAACAGTTCCATCAGGTCGATCGACTCACCTGATCGGTTGCCCGACGGCAAGGAGGTTGCCCTCGCTGTCTCTGAACCAGGCACCTTTCTCGCCTATGCCACCCTTGGACGGGTAGTTCCCCTGGACCTCGGCGATCCCATTGATGGTCTTGAGGCCGGGAAGATCGTATTCTTCGAACACGACTCCCAGCTGCCGCAGCTCGCTAACGGTTGCCTGGAGGTCATCGACCTCCCAGGCCATTTGTGTGTGAGTGCCAGAGGCCGAGCCAGCCGACTCGAAAAGTACGAAGTAGCTGTTGCCGCACTTGTAGCGCAGGCCGCCGGGCCGTTCCTCCACTGGTTCAAGACCGAGCTTGCTCGAATAGAAGGATCTCGCTCGTGCGAGGTCTTGCGCAGGAATCCTGGCCGCGACGTCACTGTTCTGAAGCATGGGAAACCCTCCTGGTCAAGGCTGGACCGCTGCAACGCAATGTGACTAGCTTAGGCGTGGGACGGGCGCTAAAGAAAGAGGTATCAGCATGACGGTACTGGTTCTGGGATTGCTCATTTTTCTGGGTACGCACTCGGTACGCATGGTTGCCGACCCATGGCGCGCCGCGCAGATTGCCAGGCTCGGCCCCCGTCGCTGGAAAGGCTTGTACACCCTGGTTTCGATTGCCGGCCTGGCGCTGGTTGTCTGGGGCTACGGGCTGGCCAGCGCGGATCCTGTGGTGGTCTGGACGCCGCCGGTGTGGGGGCGGTACGTTGCCGCATTGCTCGCGATCCCGGCCTTTGTGCTGATTGCGGCGGCCTATGTGCCTCGCAACCGCATCAAGGCTGCGCTTGGTCATCCGATGCTGGCAGGCGTGCAGGCCTGGGCCCTGGGGCACCTGCTTGCCAACGGCACACTCGCGGCAGTGGTGCTGTTTGGCGCGTTCCTGGCGTGGGCGGCGGCGGACTTCGTGTCAGCGCGCCGGCGGGACCGGGAAGCAGGAACCAGCTGCCCGGCCGGGACACCTGCGCGCGATGCGATGGTGGCGGTCGCGGGGCTGGCAGGCTGGGTGCTGTTCGGATTCGTGCTTCACGAATGGATGACTGGCGTGCGGGCGTTCGGGTAGGCGAAGAATCTGGTCGCCAGCAGGACAGGTCGGGCAACGCCTCATCCCGGCAGAGCAAAGGGATTGAACCCGGTCCGTTGATAGCCCTCCGCCGTCACGGCATCGTCCAGGGCCAGGGTGGCAAGGTCATCGGCCACGGCCTCGGCCTGCGGGTCGCGTTCCAGTGAGATGACCTTCAGGTAGCCGTGGCACACGCCGCAGCTTTCGGCGCGTACTGTGGCTTCGGCGGTGTCGAAGCTGAGGTAGTCAAGCTCCGAGGCTTCGCCGCAGTTGGTGCATTTCGCCCGCACCATGTGCCACTGGCTCTCGCAGAGCGCGCAATGCAGATAGCGCATGCCCTGGCGGTCGCCGATCAGGATCAGGCTTGCCACGGGGGCAGTGCCGCAGACCGGGCAGGATGCGTGCTCGGCCGGGCCGCTGTCGGGCACGGGCGCCGCCCGCGCGGCGCTGGCACATTGCAGCGAGAGCGCAGCCCAGAGGAAGGGCGCGATTGCCGCCGGCACCGCATCAAAGCGGCCCTCGGTCAGCGCCTGGGCGGCGCCAAGGCGCGCATCCGCGGGGAGGGCGCGCAGCGCCGCAAGATGCGGGGCGACCGGGGCGGGAACATCGTGCGCGAGCCGCTCGATCAACCGATCAAGCAGGGCGCCCCAATGCCCCTCCTGCGGGATGGCCCCGGCGTCTGCCGGGCCGGAACCACCGGTCTCGGGCACAAGCGACGCCTGCACCTCGGCCACGCGGGCGGCCAGGCGCAGGTAATCGGCAAGGTCGTGCCCTTCGGCCAGCGCGCGCAGGCGCCTGGCGCGGCGGCTGTAAAGACCGGCAAGTTCTGGCTGGATCAGCGGCGTGAAATGCCGGGAGGCCTCGTCCGATGGCAGTGTTCCCGGCGTGGTCTGATGCTGGTTCATGCCTCGTTCCCCTTCGCTTGCGCCGCTTTCGACTTCTTTGCCTGCAACTCGCCATACCAGCGGTCATGGTGTTGCCTGGCCCAGGCGCGCGAGACGTAGCCCGTCACCATGCCGGTGATCGAGCCGCGGACCCAGATCGCCAGATAGATGTGGCCCACGATCAGCAGGATCAGGCCGATCCCCGCGACGGAATGGGCCAGGATCGCCAGGCGGAGCACGGGAATCGGGAAATACTCGGCAAAATAGGCGCGCCACATGATCAGGCCGGAGACCAGCAGGGCCAGGATCGAAGCCATGATGAGCCAGAACAGCACCTTCTGGCCGGCGTTGTACTTGCCGATCTGCAGCGGTTCGCCGCCATGCTGGTTCAGCAGCACTTCCCTGGCGCGGCGGAACCAGATCGCGTCGGTGCGCGCGGGCATGTTGTGGCCGACGAAGCGCCAGAACATGTAGCAAAGCCCCGCGAACACCGCGATGCCCAGGAACGGGTGGAGCAGCCGCGCCATCTGCGGCGTGCCAAGGAAGCCGCTCAGCCAGCTCACCGTCGGGAAGAACCACGAGATTCCCGAAACCGCCGCAAGGAAGAAGCAGAGCACGATTGCCCAGTGACACAGCCGCTCGGCGAATTTCGTGCGCAGGATCCTGTCGTTGTTGGTCGCCATTTCCGGTCTCCGCTTATGCCGCGCCGTCAGTCGGGGCGTCGTGGTCGTCTGTTTCGGTGGCGTTGGGGCCGACCGCCATGAAATGCGCCGCCATGCCTACGACCGCCGCCGCGCCGACGAAGCCGGCTACGGGTTTCAGTCCATCCTTCCAGCCCGAGACGACTGTGCTGATCTCCGGGTCCTTCGGCAAGCCCGCGTAACGCTTCGGGTCGTCGGCATGTTGCAGCACATACATCACGTGGGTGCCGCCGACCCCCGCCGGGTCATACAGGCCGGCCCTGGCATAGCCGCGCTCGTTCAGCTCGGCCACGCGCTCGCCGGCAAGGGATTGCATCTCTGCCTTCGAGCCGAAGGCGATGGCGCCGGTCGGGCAGGTCTTGACGCAGGCAGGCTCCTGCCCGACCGAAACGCGGTCCGAGCACAGCGTGCACTTGTAGGCCTTGTTGTCCACCTTGGAAATACGCGGCACGTCGAAGGGGCAGCCAGCGACGCAATAGCCGCAGCCGATGCACAGGTCGGACTGGAAGTCGACGATGCCGTTGGCATACTGGACGATGGCGCCCGGCGCAGGGCAGGCTTTCAGGCAGCCGGGATCCTCGCAATGCATGCAGCCGTCCTTGCGGATCAGCCATTCCAGCTTGCCCGCCTGGTCCTCATGCTCGGTGAAGCGCATCAGGGTCCAGGTATTGGGCGACAGGTCGCGCGGATTGTCGTAGACGCCGACATTCTCCTGCACGTCGCCGCGCAGGTCGTTCCATTCGTTGCAAGCGACCTGGCACGCCTTGCAGCCGATGCAGATCGACACGTCGATCAGCTTGGCCACTTCCATCTGATGGTCGCGGATGCGGGGGGCGGGTGTCAGCTCCGACGAGGCCGAGCTACGGATGATGTTTTGCGAGTTCATGCTTGCGCTCCCGCCACTTTTTCAATGTTTACAAGGAATGCCTTGAATTCCGGCGTTTGCGAATTGGCGTCGCCGACACCGGGCGCAAGCGTATTGGCGAGATAGCCCTTGCGGGTCGCCCCCTCGAAGCCCCAATGACAGGGGATGCCGATCTGATCGACCGCCTGCCCGGCCACCCGGAGCGTGCGCATGCGCTTGGTCACCACGGCCTTGGCAGTGATATGGCCGCGCTTGGTCGTGATCTTCACCGTGTCGCCATGGGCGATGCCCTTGTCCGCGGCCAGCTTTTCGCCGATCTCGACGAATTGCTCGGGCTGGAGCATGGCGTTCAGGTGCGAGTGCTTGGTCCAGTGGCGGAACAGTTCCGTGATGGAATAGGTCGTGGCGACATAGGGGAACTCGGTGCGGTTGCCCATCCGCTGCGCATCGTTCTGGAAGATGCGGGCGGTCGGGTTGTGCGTGACCTTGTCGTGCAGGGGGTTCTTCGCGATCGGGCTTTCAACCGGCTCGTAATGCTCGGGGAAGGGGCCGTCGATCATGCCGCCGACCGAGAACAGGCGCCCGACGCCTTCGGGCAGCATGATGAAGGGTCCGACGGGCGTGCCGGGCGCCGCAGTGAGCGGAAAGTCGGGCACGTCAGCGCCGACCCATTTCTCGCCGTTCCAATGCAGGATCTGGCGCTTGGGGTCCCAGGGATTTCCCATCTCGTCCATCGAGGCGCGGTTGTAGAGAATGCGGCGGTTCGCGGGCCAGGACCAGGCCCAGCCCGGCGTGTTGCCCAGGCCCGTGTCGGTGTTGTCGCGCCTGGCCATCTGGTTGCCCGCCTCGGTCCAGGAACCGGCGAAGATCCAGCAATAGCTTGAGGTGGTGCCGTCGTCGCGCAGTTGCGCGAACGAATCCAGCAGCTGGCCCTTGCGCAGGATCTTCTTGCCGGTCTCGTCGAACACGTCTGCCAAGGCGTAGCCGTTGGCTTCCTTGGCCATTTCCTCGGGATGCGGGCTGTGCGGATCGTGATAGGTCGCCTCGTCCCAGGTCATGTGCAGCACCTGCTCCGGGCAGGCGCCGCCTTCCTTCTCGTAAAGCCGCCGCAGCTCCATCATGATGCCGCCGAGAATGGCCGGATCATGGCGCGCCTCGCCCGGCGGCTGCTGGCCCGCGTAGTGCCATTGCAGCCAGCGGCCGGAGTTCACGACCGTCCCGTCTTCCTCGGCAAAGCAGCTCGACGGCAGCCGGAAGACTTCGGTCATGATCTCTTCGGTCTTGACGTCGTTGAACTTGCCTTCGTTGCGCCAGAAGTTGGAGGTCTCGGTCACCAGCGGGTCGATGACCACGAGGAACTTCAGTTTCGACAGCGCGGCCGAGGTCTTGTTCTTGTCAGGCATCGCCGCCAGCGGGTTGAACCCCTGGACCACATAGCCGTTGACCTTGCCCTGGTACATCAGGTCGAAATAGGCCAGCATGTCGTAGCTGCGGTCCCACTTTGGCAGCAGGTCAAAGGCCCAGTTGTTTTCGGCAGTGGCATGCTTGCCGAACAGGTTCTTCTGCAGTGAGACGAAGAACTTGGGCAGGTTCTTCCAGTAGTTCACCTGATCGGGCAGCACGGCCTTGGGCGTGGCATCGGCCAGGTATTGCTTCAGGGTCTGCTGCCTGTCGGTGGGCAGGTCCATGTAGCCCGGCAGCCGCACCGACAGCAGGCCAAGGTCGGTATAGCCCTGGATGTTGGAATGCCCGCGCAGCGCATTGACTCCGCCGCCGGACATGCCGACATTGCCCAGCAGCAGCTGGATCATCGCGGCGCCGCGGATGATCTGCGCGCCGCCGGTGTGGTGCGTCCAGCCGAGCGCGTAAAGCCAGGTCAGGGTCTTGTCCTTTGCCGAGCACGAGCCGACGATCTCGGCGATCTGCAGGAAGTCGGCCTTGCGGACGCCGGTGATCTCCTCGACCTTCTCGGGCGTGTAGCGTGACACGTGCTGCTTCAGCAGGCTGAGCACGCAGCGCGGATGGCGCATCGAGGGATCGCGTTTCGCATTTCCCGCCGCGTCCAGCTCATAGTTCCAGGAGGATTTGTCGTAGACGAGCTTCTGCGGATCGAAGCCCGAGAACAACCCTTCGTCGAAGCCGAAATCCTCGCGCACGATCAGCGACGCGTTGGTGTACGCGCGCACATAGTCGTGCTGGATCTTGTCGTGCTGCAGCAGCCAGTTGACCATGCCCATCAGGAAGGCCGTGTCCGACCCCGCCCGGATCGGCGAGAAGATGTCGGCAACCGAGGCGGTGCGGTTGAAGCGCGGATCGATGACGATGACCTTGGCCTTGTTCCTGATCTTGGCCTCGATCACCCACTTGAAGCCGACCGGATGCGCCTCGGCCGGGTTGCCGCCCATGACGATGACGACATTGGCGTTCTTGATGTCCACCCAGTGGTTGGTCATCGCGCCGCGGCCGAAGGACGGCCCCAGTGCGGAAACCGTTGGCCCGTGGCACAGGCGTGCCTGGCAGTCCAGCGCCAGCATGCCGAGCGAGCGGGCAAACTTGAAGTCGAGAACCCCGGTTTCGTTGGACGCCGCGGATGAGGCGAGCATGCCCGAACTGAGCCAGCGGTTCACCAGTTGGCCCTTGTCGTTGCGCGCGATGAAGTTCTTGTCGCGGTCGTCCTTCAGCAGGCGGGCGATGCGCCTGGTCGCATCGTCCCAACTGATGCGCACCCACTCCTTCGACCCTGGCGCGCGGTATTCCGGATACTGCAGCCGGTTTTTCGAATGGACGATGTCCAGCAGCCCCGCGCCCTTGGGGCAGAGCGAACCACGGCTGACGGGGTGATCGGGATCCCCCTCGATGTGGAAGATGCGGGGCTTCGCGTTTTTGGCGCCGTCACCCAGCGAATACATCAGCAGGCCGCACCCGACCGAGCAATAGGTGCAGTTGTTGCGCGTCTCTTTCGCACGCAGCAGCTTGTAGGGGCGCACGCCGGCAGGCGCCTGCGCCCAGGCTGTACCCAGGCCCAGTGCCGAGGCCGAGACGGCAACAGATCCAACGCCAAGGATCTTGAGGAACTGTCGACGTCCGATATTGGTGGTGTAAGTCATCGTGGTCTCATCGTCATTTCTTCTTCCGCCCATCCCTGCTGCCAGGGGTGGGGGCGATCGCATTCGAGACCCGCAGCTTCATTTGGGCGCACGTATCCCCGGGGCGCCCGGATCGCGATCGATCACGGAGATGCCCCGTCCGGCACGTCCCTGAGGTGCATGCGCAAGAGGATGACCAACCACAAATGACGTCGCGTCGCCAGTCACGACGCGACGTCATCCGTGCCGGTTTTTCGCGCGCACGGCTCCACGAGCGGAGAAATTCCGCTCAGGTTCGAATGCAGATTAATTTGGATAAGCGATGAGAATGAGCCCGAAACGCCCTGCGGATTGCCCTGCAGATGCGCGGCCCCACCGGGGCACGACGTCGGGACGGGTATCGCTCGCTGATGAGCGTAGCACGACCGGCCGATTACTCCAAATAGGGGAAAGTCCGGTTCGGCGCGGGCGGCTTATGCCCCCAGGAAGCGTCACGCTTGACTTCCATGCCGGCCGTTTCTACCAATGATATTGAACAGAACGGCGATTGGCCTGTGCCGCTGGCATTCCTGCATGCGGCGAGGGCTTGAAGATCTTTGCACTCCATGGGCTGGCAGAGGCCAGATGAGTGATGACGCAAGAGCTGACATTTCGCGCCCTGCTGTACCGCTACTTCTTCTTCGGCTGGCTGTACCGGGACGCCAGCAAGGGCAACCGCGCTGAACGAGCCCTCGCCTGGCATTTCAACAAGGCGCGCGCACATTGGCTGCTCACGTACATGCGGCGCTGGCTCTGGTGCGGTGTCTGCTGCTACGGGCTGGGTAGCATGGTGGAGCTGGTGCTGTCCGCGCCTGCACTGTCAGCACTCTTCTACGTGCCCGGAGCGCTCTGCGTGCCGGTCAATGTTGTCATCGTGGTGCTCTGGGTTGGCCTGAAGACGCTGCCGGGGCCGCTGTAAGCGGCGACCGGCTGGCCTGGCATCCGGCGGCGACGCCAGGAATGGCGCATGGGCGACCACTTCGCCCCCTCAATCCGCCGTTGCGCCAGACCGCTTCACGACTGTCGCCCACTTCCGAATCTCGCTATCCACAAACTTCCCCGTCTCAACCGGAGTCATCGGCATCGGCTCCGACCCGCGATCCGTAATGAACTTGTGCAGTTCGGGCGATTGCAGTGCCTTCACCGTCTCCGCATTGAGCTGATTGACGATTGCCGGCGGCGTGCCCGCGGGCGCCATCATCACCGCCCATCCAAGCGCTTCGAACCCCGGTACGCCTTCCTCACGCACGGTTGGCACCGACCGCAACTGCGGCACGCGCTTTGACGTTGTTACAGCAAGCGGCACGGCCTTGTTGGTCTGGATCAGCGGCAGGGCCGCGGTCACGGAATCGACCATCAGCGGAATCTGGTTGCCCAGGAAATCCGCCTGCGCGGGGCCGCTGCCCTTGTAGGGAATATGCACGATAAACACGCCGGTCTGCGCTTTGAGCATCTCGGCAGACAGGTGCTGCGTGCCGCCGATGCCAGCGCTGGCATAGCTGTACTTGCCCGGTGCGGCCTTGGCCTTGGCGATCAGGTCGCGCAATGACGTGAAGCCCGATTGTGGCGTGGCCAGGAACACCAGCGGCACCGAGAACACACCCGAGATCGGCGCGAAGTCCTGACGCGGATCGTAATTGGTCTTCTTGTACAGCGTCTGGTTGATAGCCATCGCGCTGCCGCCCATGACGAGCGTGTAGCCGTCGGCCGGGGCTTTCGCGGCCATTTCCATGCCGATGTTGCCGCCGGCACCGGCGCGGTTTTCCACCACGATGGACTGACCGAGCTGCTTGCCCAGCCTCTCGGCCAGGGCGCGCGCGAAGATGTCAGTGGCCTGTCCGGGCGGGAACGGCACGATCAGCTTGATAGGGCGCTCCGGATAGGCGGCGTGGGCGGTGCCGGCGACGGCCAGCAGCAGCGCAACAATGTGTTTGCTCGACGGCTTCAACGGAATCTCCTCGAATGATTGTCGGTGTGTGACGAGGCGCCCGGATCCCGGAAGAGGGCAAGGTGACGCGCGCGTCTAATATCAATGTTATGGGTCAAATGCCTGGGGGAGCACTGCGCTTCGCCCGCCCCCAGGATCAACTGTCAAATTTTATTGAACATTTTGTCAATGTGAAGAGGGATTGTATAGCGCATTTATCCAAGCAAGAATGCTAGGCTGACCGCGATGGGGACCTTTCACGCCCGAGGAAGAGCTTCTGCTTCCTTCTGTCGCACCCGTCGTCGGCGATGCGCTGGGTCTTCATCACCGGTACCGACGTTCGGGATTCCGGCACGCGCCATCCAGCGTGCTGCGCTGTGGCAGCCCTGCCGGCATCGCGTGACGCCAGCCCGACATAAGCTACGATTATTCACAGACGGCTCGTGCCTCGAAACAGCCCATGGAGACCAACAATGCAGACGCCTGATCAATCCCAAGGCATCGACTTCCCGCTTGAGGGCGTGCGCGTACTCGACCTCTCGCGCGTGTTTGCGGGGCCTCTGTGTGGCCAGGTACTGGCCGATTTCGGCGCAGAGGTGATCAAGGTGGAACACCCCGGCCGCGGCGACGACACGCGCGACTGGGGCATGCGCATCGGCAAGACCGAGACCACCTACTACAACAGCATGAACCGCAACAAGCGGTCCATCACGCTGGACCTGCAGAGCAAGGAAGGCGTGCAGATCGTCTACGACCTGCTGCCGCAGTTCGACGTGGTCATCCACAATTTCAAGACCGGCGGGGCCGAGAAGCTGGGCCTTGGCTACGAACAGCTCAAGGCGATCAAGCCCGAGCTGATCTACTGCGCGGTTTCCGGCTACAACAGCAGCGGCCCCGAGGCCAAGCGTCCCGGCTACGACCTGGTGATCCAGGGAGAGGCCGGCCTCATGGCACTCAACGGCGAAGCCGACACGCCGCCGCTGAAGTTCGGTGTGGCCGTGGTGGACCTGATGACCGGCATGTATGCCGCGCAGGCGGTGCTGGCTGCCTTGTTCCGCCGCGAGCGCAAGGGCAAGGGCCAGCTGATCGAGATGGCGCTGTACGACTGCGGGCTGATGGTCACCGGCTACTACGGCCTGGACGCCATGCTGCTCGGGCGCGACCCCGCCCGCTATGGCAATGCCCATCCGTCCATCGTGCCCTATGGCATGTTCGAGGCCGCCGATGGCCCGCTGATCATCGCCGTGGGCAACAACAGCCAGTTCGACAAGTTCTGCCGCCAGGTTATCGAGCGTCCGGACATCGTCGAGGACCCGCGCTATGCCACCAATGTGGAGCGCGCCAGGAATCGCGAGACGCTGACCCCGCTGATCACGGGCCTGATCCGCAGCTTTGCGCGCGACCTGCTGCTCGAGCGCATGACCGCCTGCGGCATTCCCTGCGGCAAGGTGGCGGGACTGCACGAGGCTTTGACCAGCGAACGGACCCGCGAGGGTGGTCTGCTGCGCGAGATGCCCCATCCCGTGGCAGGCAGCACGCACGTGTTCGCGCCCCCATATCGTCTGGATGGCCAGCGCCTGCCGATCCGCAACGCGCCGCCGACGCTGGGCGAGGGCACGCGGGCGGTACTGCAGAACCTGCTGCAGATGAGCGATGAGCAACTGCAGGATCTGCAGGCCCGCGGCGTGCTGACGCTGCCCGAGGCACCGCAGCAAGCCTGAGTATTCGCGCCGCGCGGACGCTCATGGGCGTGCGCGCAGCCCTGCCCGGCAAGGGGGGCTTGGGTTCCCTTGCACTGATTCAACCTGGAACAACATCGTGCGCACTCGAAATTTCACCCGTATGGTCCACTCCCGGCGTCGTGCCATTCTGGCCCTGGCCGCGGTGCCGCTGCTGGTCGGCAGCGCTTTCGCGCAATCCTGGCCCAGCAAGCCGATCAAGCTTGTCGTGCCGTTCCCGCCGGGCGGGCCCACGGATACTGCGTCGCGCATCGTCGGCCAGAAGCTGGCCGAGCGCCTGAAGCAGCCCGTCGTGGTGGAGAACCGCGCCGGTGCATCGGGTTCCATCGCAGCAGCGCAGGTAGCCAAGAGCGCGCCGGACGGCTACACGCTGATGATGCTGGCCACGCCCACGCTGCTGGCGCCGCACCTGTACAAGAAGGCGGGCTACGACACGACCAAGGACTTCACGCCCGTGGCCACCGTCTATGACCTGCCGATCGTGGTGGTGGTCAACCCGACGCTGCTGCCCAACGTGACCGACCTGCCCAAGCTGATCGCACAGGCCAAGGCACAGCCGGGCAAGCTCAACTACACCAGCTCCGGCGCGGGCAGCTTCGGCCACCTGAGCATGGAACTGCTCAAGCAGATGGGCGGCTTCGAGATGCAGCACGTGCCCTACAAGGGCGGCGTGCCCGCGATCAGCGACACCCTCGGTGGCCAGGTCCCGATCATGTACGCCGACCTCGTCGCCGCGCTGCCGCACATCCAGGCGGGCAAGCTGCGCGCCATCGCGGTCGGCTCGCCGCAGCGCGTGAGCATGCTGCCGGACGTCAAGACCATTGCCGAGCAAGGCTTCAAGGGCTACGACGCCGTTTCCTGGGGCGGCCTGCTGGCGCCGCCGGGAACGCCCAAGGAGGTGGTGGACCGCGTGTCGGGCGAGGTCGGCAAGATCCTGGCCGACAAGGATGTACAGGACAAGTTGCTGAAGGCCGGTGCCATTGCCAACTACCAGGCGCCGGCGCAGATGGGCCAGCGCATCCAGCAGGACTATGCCAAGTGGGGCAAGGTGATCCGCGAGAAAGGCATCGCGGTCGAGTAAGCGTCTGCAATCCGGGCACGCTGCAAGGGCGTGCCCGGTGCCAGTTGGCGAGGGTGGACTGCTGTGTGTATAGCAGCCTGCCATTGCGCCTGCCGTCACCTGTTCCGGCTTCAGGCCGAGCACGGCTGCGACATTGGCCTGGTCGACGGTCTGGAGCTGCGAGCCGGCCCGGACGGTGCATTGGTTGCCGCGGAAGTCGATGGTGCAGTTAAGCGGTTCCCCTTCGCCTCGGGAAGCGGGTGCCATAGGCTACCAGCAGTCTTCGCCCGACACTTCTCATTTGCTTTTCAATCCGTTCGCCTTCTGCGCGTTCTCCAGGGCTTGCTTCTCCGCTGCCGCGCCAATAGCCGCTTGCCGGTTCTGTTCGGCTGTATAGCACGCATCGCGGCCGACTCCCTGCGCCCGGCAATCGGCCGTGCGTTGCGCCGGGCGAACAACCCGCCATGATCGCCACTGCTGCGGTGGCCGCAAACAGGATTCGCATAGCTTCTCCTTCTTCGCTTCTTTGTCGGAAATGGCAAAGATGGCATGGCGCGGCCTGCAGGCAGGCACGGCCAGTGGTCTGGCCGATCTCGCGGAACACTACGCCTGGCAGCCCGGCACCGCGCGGGATGGCGTCCCATGAATTCCATGCAGTGGAATTGTGGGGGTGTGGAATCGCCCGCCTGGGCCTAAGCTGTCTCCAACAAAGAAACGCGCCCGGTGCATGCAGTGTGATGGCCGCGGCGTTCCGACTCGTTCCAGGAGACAAAGCATGCATCCGTTCTGCACCGGATTGTTCCGCCGGCTTGCCAAGGCAGCCATCCCGTTCCTCATGGCCGCGACAGCGCCTTTGCCGGCGCTCGCAGCCTTTCCCGACAAGCCGATCCGCATGGTGGTGCCGTTCGCCCCCGGCGGCGGCACGGACCTGGTGGCGCGTGCCATGGGCATTACCATGGGCGAGGACCTTGGCCAGCCCGTCATCGTCGATAACAAGCCGGGCGGCAGCACCATTATCGGCACCGATGCGGTGGCCAAGAGCGCGCCAGACGGCTACACGCTGGTGATGGCGACGATGGCCCACGCGGTCAACCCGAGCCTGCACAAGAAACTGCCGTTCGATACGGAGAAGGCGTTCGCGCCGGTCATGCTGGTGGGCCGCTCGCCCAACGTGCTGGTGGTGAAGCCGGACAGCCCCATCAAGACCGTGCAGGACCTGATCGCGGCCGCCAAGGCCAAGCCGGGCAAGCTCAACTACGCCTCGCAAGGTGCCGGCACTTCGGCGCACCTGGCCGGCGAGCTGTTCAAGAACATGGCCAGGGTCGACTTGAACCACATTCCTTATCGCGGCGCCGGCCCGGCGATCACGGACCTGCTCGGCGGGCAGGTCGATGTGATGTTCGCCACGGCAGCCGCGGTCGCGCCGCACCTGGAGAGCGGCAAGCTTCGGGCGGTGGCGGTCACGACCGCACAGCGCTCGCAGGCGCCGGCGCTGAGCAAGATTCCGACGATAGCGGAAAGCGGCGTGCCCAATTATGTGGCGGATAGCTGGTATGGCCTGTTCGTGCCGGCCGGCACGCCGCCGGCGGTGATCACGCGGCTGAACGCCGCGGCGAAGAAGGCCGTGCACACCGACGCGTTCCGCAAGCGCGCCGAACAGGAAGGGCTTGCCATCGGTGGCGGCACGCCAGACGAGTTCGGCCGCTACGTCAAGGCCGAGAGCCAGCGCTGGAGCAAGGTCATCAAGGATGCCCACATCACGGCCGACTGAGCGCGGCACTCGTAAAAGAACAGATCGCACACACAGTACCGGACAGGACCATGGACAACTATTCCCTGATTGAACTGAAGATCGAATCGGGCATCGCGCTGCTCGCCTTTAACCGCCCCGACAAGCGCAATGCCATGAGCGACGACATGCGCTCGGAATTCATCGACGCGCTGGAGCGTGTGGCGGCGGACAAGGCGATCCGCGCCCTGGTGCTCACCGGGAACGGCAAGGGCTTTTGCGCCGGCGGCGACGTGGCCGGCATGCAGCGCCGCATGGAGGCGCCCATCGGCGAAGTGGGCTTCAACGGCTGGAGCCGCCAGCAGCGGGTCCACCACACCGTGAAACTGCTCCACACCATGCCCAAGCCCACCATCGCCGCGGTCAACGGTGCCGCGGCCGGGCTGGGTGCCGATACCGCGCTGTGCTGCGATTTCGTGCTGGCGTCCGAAGCGGCGTCGTTCTCCTGGTCCTATATCAACCGGGGCCTGATCCCGGACGGTGGCGGCATGTATTTCCTGCCGCGCCGCGTAGGGCTGTCGGCAGCGAAGGAACTGGTCTTCACGGGCCGCAAGGTCGAGGCGCAGGAGGCCGCGGCCCTCGGCATCGCGGACCGCCTGAGCAAGCCCGAAGCGCTGATCGACGATGCGCTGAGCTGGGCGGCGCAACTGAGCCAGGGCTCGGCTACCGCGATCGCGCTGGGCAAGAGCATCATGAACCAGTCCTTCGAACTGCCCGCCGACCAGGTCTTCGCCCAGGGCAGCCAGGCGCAGGGCATCTGCTACACCAGCACCGAGCATCGCGACTCCGTGCTGGCTTTCCTGAACAAGACCGCCAGCAAGGCCTGACCACATGAATGCCATCCAACGACTTGTCACGCCGCGCAGCGTTGCCGTGATTGGCGCATCCGCCGATCCCGCAAAAACTGCCGGCCGCCCGGTTTCCTACCTGCGCAAGCATGGGTTCAGCGGGGCGATCTACCCGGTCAACCCCAAGGTCGAGTCGATCGACGGGCTGCCTTGCTATCCTGACATTGCCTCGCTGCCCGAAGTGCCGGACGTCGGCATCGTGCTGCTGGGCGCCGAGCGTGCGCACCTGGCGGTGCGCGACCTGGCGGCGCGCGGCGCGGGCGCGGCCATCGTGCTGGCAAGCGGCTATACCGAGACCGGCGCCGAGGGCGCGCGGCGCCAGGCTGAGCTGATCGAGGCGGCCGGCAGCATGCGCCTGCTGGGGCCCAATACCATCGGCCTGGTCAACCTGACCGACAACATCCCGCTGTCGGCCAGCGGCGCGCTGGAGATGGACCAGTTCCCGGCCGGCAGCATTGGCGTGGTGTCGCAAAGCGGCGGCATCCTCGGCGCCTTGCTGTCGCGCGCCGCGGCGCGCGGCATCGGCCTGTCCAAGCTGGTTTCGACCAGCAATGAAGTCGACCTGGATCTGGCTGACTTTATCGATTACCTGGCCGATGACGAGGCCACCCGCGTGATCGCGCTGTATGTCGAGAGCGTGCGCAACCCGGAGACCTTCCGCCGTGCGGCGCTGAAGGCGGCGCGCGCCGGCAAGCCGGTGGTGGCGTTCAAGATCGGCCGCTCCGAGAGTGGCGCGCGCGCCGCGGTGTCACATACCGGCGCGCTGGCCGGTGCGGATCGCATGTATGACGCGCTCTTTGAACAGGTCGGCGTGATTCGCGCGCAGACCTTCTCGGACCTGCTCGACATGCCCGCGGCCCTGGCTACCGGGCGCAAGCTGACGGGCAACCGTGTTGCGATCCTGACCTCGACCGGCGGCGCCGGCACGCTGGTCTCCGACAGCCTGGGCGTAGCCGGCTTCGAGACCCCGGCCCCTGACGAAGCGACCGCGGCGAAGCTGCGCGCGCTGCAGAAGGGCGACCACGCGGCGCTCGACCGCAACCCGATCGACGTGACCCTGGCCGGGCTGCAGCCCGACCTGCTCCGCGCAGCGATCCGCATCCTGCTCGACAGCCCGAGCTACGACGCGGTCGCAGTCATCGTAGGCTCGTCCAGCCTGGCCATGCCGGACCTGATGGCCAATGCCATTCGCGACTGCCTGCCCCATAGTGACAAACCGGTGATTGCGTACGTGAGCCCGCATGCGCCGGAAGTCGCATCGCTGCTCAATCGCCGTGGCGTGCCGGCGTTTTCCGCGCCGGAGGCGTGCACGGTGGCGATCGACGCGATGCTGCGTGCCGGCAAGCTCGGTGCGGTCGACGAAGCGGGCACCCCCACGCTGCCGTTGCCGGATCTCGCCGCCTATGGCACCGGCTCGATCGACGAAGCCGCGGCCAAGACCTTGTTCGCCGGTTTCGGCGTACCGGTTGCGAAGGAGGTTGTGGTTGCCGATGGCGCCGAGGCGATGGCGGCTGCGCAAGCCTTCGGCGGCAATGTCGTGCTGAAGATCCTGTCGGCCGAGATCACCCACAAGAGCGATGTCGGCGGCGTGGCCGTCAATGTCCCGCCTGCGGAGGTGGCAAGGCGGCTGGCAAGAATGGCAAGCGACGTGCAGTCGGCCACGGGTATCGCGCCCCAACGCTTCCTGGTGCAGGAAATGGTCAAGGGCGGCGTCGAAGTGATCCTCGGTATGCACCGCGACGCGCTCGGCACCGCGATCCTGCTCGGCATGGGCGGCGTGACCGCGGAGCTGTTCGGCGATACCACGCTGCGGCTGCTGCCTGGCGAGCGCGGACTGAGCCGCGACGCCGCGCTGGCGATGATCGGCCGCCTGAAGACGGCCCGGCTGCTGCAGGGCTTCCGGGGCCGGCCGAAGGCGGATGTGGAAGCGCTGGCCGACGCGATCGTCGCCTTCTCGCGCATGGTCGCCACGCTTGGCGACCGGCTGGCCGAGGCGGAGATGAATCCCGTGTTCGTGCTGCCCGAAGGGCAGGGTGTGGTGGCCGCCGATGGCGTGGCGGTGCTGGCCGGCAACGACAAGCCCTGACGGGACCCTGGCATGTGCAACGAGCGCGACGGTGCCCTGGTGACCTCGGTCGATGGGTGCGAGATCATCTGGCGAAGCTTTGGCGCCGGCCCGGCGAGCGTGCTGCTGCATGGCGGCCATGGCAACTGGCAGCACTGGATGCGCAATATCGGGCCGTTGTCCCGGAGCCGCCGGCTACTGGTGCCAGACATGCCGGGTTTTGGCGATTCAGGTGCGGCGCCGCGCGCCGACCTGCCGGGATTCGTCGAGGTCCTGGCCCGCTCGCTGGCCCAGCTATCGCCTGGCCGTGTCGACCTGGTGGGCTTTTCCTTCGGCGCGCTGGTGGCGGCGCACCTTGCGACCCATGCGGGCCTTGGCGATATCGATGCCGGTCGCCTGGCGTTGCTCGGGCCGGCCGGCCATGGCGGTCCGCGCCGCATGACGCGGGCGCTGGTCGACTGGCGCCGCTGCCAAGATCCGCACGCGCTTGCCGCGGCGATGCGCGACAATCTGGCGGCATTCATGTTCGCCGACCCGGCCGCCATCGACAGCGAAGCCGTGGCCATCCACACGCGTGCCTGTCGTGCGACCCGCTTCCATAGCAAGTCGATCTCGCGTGCGGGCGGATTGCAGCAGGCGCTGGCGCGCTTTCCCGGCCCGGTATTGATGATCTGGGGCGAAACGGATGTAACCATGTCGCCCGAATCGATTGCCGGGATCGCCCGCGATTCGCGGCACGCATCAGCCGACGCGCCCGAAGTCAGTGTCAGCGTGGTGCCGGGCGCCGGGCATTGGGTCCAGTACGAGGCCCACCAACAAGTCAACCGGCTGCTGCAGGCATGGCTGCAGCAGCTCCCCGACACGCCGGCGCAGGCCGGCTGAGGAGAACCTATCTTGAATGCAACCGAGGTCTTTGGGCCTTTCTTCAGCGCCATCAAGGCAGGACCGCTGCCAGCCGAGGTGCTGCATCATGCGAAGCGCGCGCTGGTCGACTGGCATGCGGCGCTGTTCCCGGGCATCGGCACCGATGCGGTCCAGCGCCTGCAGCGCGTGCTGGAAGAAGAGCTTGGCCGCGGCAACGCCACCCTGCCAATGGGGCGACGCGCCACGGCGCGCGCCGCGGCGCTGCTCAATGGCGCTGCCGCCCACGCTGCCGAGATCGACGATAGTTTCCGTGATGCCATGTATCACCCAGGCGCCGCCACCATTGCCGCCGCCATTGCTGCGGCACAGGACGCGGGCGCCAGCGGCGAAACGCTGCTCAAGGGCATCGTCGTCGGCTATGAGGTCTCAACGCGCATCGGCGTCGTGCTGGGCCGGGCGCACTATCGCTTCTGGCACAGCACCGCGACTGTCGGCACCTTCGGCGCTGCGGCCGCCGCGGCGTTCATCCATGGCGCGAACGAGGAGCAGCTTGCCCACGCGCTGGCGACCGCGGCGACTTTCGCAGCCGGGCTGCAGCAGGCGTTCCGCATGGACTCGATGTCCAAGCCGCTGCACGCAGGCCGCGCAGCGGAGGCCGGATTGCTGGCCGCCCGCGCCGCCATCGCCGGCATCACCGGTTCGCTCGATGTGCTCGACGGTGAGACCGGCATGGGGCGCGCGATGTCGGACGGCCCTGACTGGAACGGGCTGGCATCGACGCTTGGGCAAGACTTCCATATTTGCCGGCTGACCTTCAAGAACCACGTTGGCTGCGGCCATACCTTTGCTGCAATCGACGGCGCGCTGGCGCTGAAAGCGAAGCTGGGCATCGACACCGCCCAGATCCGTCGCATCCGCGTCGCCACGTATCGTCCGGCGCTGGATATCGCCTGCTATCTCGACCCCAGAAGCGAGAACGAAGCCAAGTTCAGCCTCAAGTTCATCGTCGCCGCCGCCCTGGTGCATGGCAGCGTGCGCTTGTCGGCCTACACGCCGGAACGGTTGTGGGACAGCGAGACGCGCCGGCTGATGGACTGCATGACTGTCGAGGTCGACCCTGAAATCGACGGCTGGTTTCCTGGCAAGCGCGCGGCAAGGATTGAGATCGAAACCCTGGACGGGGCCACGGCAGACTACTTGCAGCCAAATCGCAAGGGCGATCCGGAGGACCCGCTGTCCGACGCCGACCTCGACGGCAAGCTGATCGAACTGGCAGCGCCGGTGATAGGCGCCGATGGCGCGCGCCGGCTGGCGCAGAAGATCTGGCACGTCGAGACGGAGCCGGTGGTCAGCCTGTTTGGCTGAGCAGCGGCGCCCCGGCGCCAACGCGGTCACCGGCATGACGAACACAAGCGGTGAAGGACAAGGAGATCGGCATCGAGTAGCATTGCCTGCGGCGGGTGCAACCCAGCAAATGCATGCACCGGACGCCGCTTTCCAGAACGGTCACTGGTGCGCAGTGATCCCCTGTCATGCCAAACAGCACCGTCAATATCGAACGGATCAAACCAGGCCAAGGCAAGGCGACGCCCAACCGCTCGCTCGAACGTGGCATTGCCGTACTGCGCGCCTTCCGCGCCGGCGCGTCCATGCTCGGCAACAGCGAGATTGCCGAGCGCACCGGCTTGTCCCGCTCGACCGTCAGCCGCCTGACGCAGTCGCTGATTGAGACCGGCATGCTCGAGTATGTCCCGCAGTGCCGGGCCTACCGGCTGGGTGTGCCGGTCCTCAGCATGGCGCATGCCATGCGCGACGGCTCGCAGGTTCTCAGGGTCGCGGCGCCGATGATGGCCGAGGTTGCCATGCGGCACAAGATCAATGTCGGACTGGCGGTCGCCGAGGGAGACGAGATGATCTACCTGGAGTCGTTCCGCTACAACCGGCGCCAGTCACTGCGCACGGTGGTGAGCGGGCAGCGCATCCCGATGGCGCTGACCTCTCTCGGCCGCGCGCACCTCGCAACGCTGGCACCTGAGGCGTTCAACGCGATGATGAGGGCCATGGCCGACAAGAACCGCGGCCGCGGCTGGGGGGAGCTGCGACGCGAAATCGATGCCGCGGTGTCTTCCGTGCATGAGAAAGGCTACTGCGTGGCGTCATGGCAGCCTCAGGTTGTGGCCATGGCAACACCATTGCGATTTGACGAATATGCCGTCCATGTACTGAACGTCAGCGTATCCACGCACCAGGATGCCGGTGCTGTCGAGGCGGCGCTGGCCAAGCCACTGATGGAACTTGCAGCGGCGATACAGGCGCGGATGCTGCGGGTGGAGTAAGGGCGCTGCAGTATCGAGATCCGCGCCGGCTTTCGCCCCATGCCAAAGGACGGGCTGACCGTTATTGGTCCCGAGATTGTTGCCCGGTCTTTGAGGCTGAGCCTCACGCATCAGGCACAGCCCGGAGCAACCCGCCAGGTCATCCGCCGTAACCCAGCCGGGGACAAGACGGGGGCGCAAGGTGCCGCTCGAACCAGCCTATCGTGAGTGCCGCGATGTCTTCCAGGGCCCTGCGGTCTTCAAATCCGCGGCCGCTGGTCGGGATGAGCCTCAGTTGCCGCGGACAATGCATCTGTTCGAATGCAAGATTGTTGATCTGGATGTCTTTCGGATTGCCGCTGGCACAGATCAGCAAGGCAGGGATTTCAAGCTGCCGCAGGGTTGCGCTGCCCGCGAGATCCAGCCGCCCCGCAACACAGGCTACGGCGCTGAGTTGCGTCGCGCCGCACGCGGCCGAGCGCAGGGCTGCCGCCGCTGCGGTGCCGGTACTTAGCAGGCCCACAGGCAAGCTTGCGCAGGGCGTCCCGGTACGCAGGAAGCTCAAAGTCTGGTCCAGTCTTGCCACCAGCTCATCGACCTCCGATTCCGGTGCGTCGTCGACGCGGCTGTCAGGCTGCAGGTCCACGAGCATGGTGGCGAATCCTTTCGCGCGCAGCTTGCGTGCCAGGTAATGGCTTCGGGCTGCACGGCGTTGCGCGCCACCGGCATACACCATCACCGCGACGCCGACCGGGTTCGGCGCCGTTTCGAGCATGGCCCGCAGCCGAGTGGTCTGATACGGAATCAGCATCGCCTTGCTCAACGACGGCACGCCCGCCACCGCACCTGGCCGGGCGTGGGTCTGGGGTTGCGCTGGCGGTATCCCTGTTAACTGCCGGACGCGGTCGTCGCTGACCAGCTGGAACTCATGATAGAAGTGCGAGAGGTTCTCGATGCGGTCCGGGGTATCCAGGCAAATGACTTCGTCGGCAAGCGCGCGGACCCGGTCCAGCCCGGCTGGGGTGGCGATCGGGAGCGCGCATATGAGCCGGGCAGGGTGCCGCTTGCGCAGGCTGGCGAGGGCCGCATACATCGTTGCGCCGCTCACCAGGCCGTCATCCACGACGATCACCACGCGACCGCCCGGATCCGCCGGCTTGCGAACCGGCGTATACACGGCGCGCTGCCTGCGAAGCTGGTCGAACTGGGCATCACGCTGGCTGTCGGCGCCGCCACTTGCGTCCATTGCGTCCGTGCACCATGTCGCGCCAGAGTCGTCCAGTGCTACGCCAGGAACGATCCTGCGCGCCATCACCAGGTCGAAGTCAGCGCCCAGTGCGTCGGCCACGACGCGCCCGACCGGCACGCCGCCGCGCGGAATCGCCAGCACCAGGGCACCGGTTCCCCGATACGCGCGCAACGCCCAGGCGAGCTCTGAGCCCGCATGCTCACGTGCCTGAAAACGTGTCTGGTAACGGCTCATCGAACTATCTGCCAGGGATCTATTGACGGAGTTTCAGGACGACGGCGCCGGTAAGCCGGCCCTCGCGCAGGTCGGCCAGTGCTTCGTTGGCCTGCTCCAGCGGATACGCGGTGGTGTGCGTATGCAGCGGGGTCCGGGCGGCGATATCCATCAGCGCGAAGCCGTCGGCACGCGTGAGGTTGGCTACGGAACACAGGCGCCTTTCTTCCCAAAGCAGCTGGTAAGGCATGCTTGGGATATCGCTCATATGAATTCCGCCGCAGACCACGATGCCACCCTTGTCCACGGCGCGCAGCGCCTTGGGCACCAGCGCGCCCACCGGGGCGAAAATCAGCGCGGCGTCCAGCGGCACGGGCGACTCGAGGTCGCTCGCGCCGGCCCAGCACGCGCCGGATTGATAGGCGAGTTGCTGGGCGCCTGCGTCGCCCGTGCGGGTGAAGGCGTAGACTTCGCGGCCTTGCGCCACCGCGATCTGCGTCACCAGGTGGGCGGCGGCGCCAAAGCCGTAGATGCCGACGCGCTGCGCATGGCTGGCTGCGCCCGCCATGCGCAGCGTCCGGTAGCCGATCAGGCCGGCGCAGAGTAGTGGTGCGGCGTGTTCGTCATCGTAGCCGGGCGGAATCCGGAAACAATAGCCGCTGTCGGCAACAACGTACTCCGCATAGCCGCCATCGCGGGTATAGCCGGTGAACAACGGTGCGTCGCAAAGATTCTCGTGATGACGCAGGCAGTAGCGACAATGGCCACAGCTATGTCCGAGCCAGGGCACACCGACGCGGTCGCCCGGCTTGAAGGCGGTGACACCGGCGCCGCACAAATCCACCCGTCCGACGATTTCATGTCCCGGGATGAGCACCGGCTTGGGATGGCGCAGGTCGCCGTCGGCGATATGCAGGTCGGTCCGGCACACCCCGCAAGCCCCCACTGCAATGCGAAGTTCGCCGGGCCCCGGTTCGGGAACCGGCAAGTGGTGGAGGCGCAGCGGCAGGCCTGCGCCCTCGAAGACCATCGCACGCATGGTTTGGTGGGGCATGGCGCGCCTAACCTTCGACTTCGCTGCGGATCAGGAGCACAGGCTTGCTGGTCTTGGCAAGCACGCCTTCCGACACGCTGCCCATCAGCAGGCGCCGGACGCCGCGGCGGCCGTGGGTGCCAAGCACGATCAGGTCGGCATTCCACGCATCGGCTTCGGTGACAATGGTCAACGAGATCCGGCCGGGCGCCACCGGCTTTTCATCCAGTTTCACCGAATTGCGCACGCCTGCTTCGCTGAGCCTGGCTGAGGCGGCATCCAGCGCCTTGCGGCCGTGCGCGGTGATGTTGTCGACCAGTTCCTTGGGGTTGAAGTAACTGGCCTCGAAGAACACATCGCTGTCGTCTACCACGAACAACGCCTTGACCTCGGCCCCGGTTGCCTTGGCGATGATGATGGCCTGGCTCAGTGCCAGGTCGGAAGAACGGCTGCCATCGACGGCGAGCAGGATGCGCTGGTACATGATGGATCTCCTGAAGGGCAAGGGTGTGTTCGACGTTGCGATGCGCTGCATTCAGCGTAGGCGCCGGCCTCGATAAGCGCTTGATATAGGTCAACCCGAAGGGGCAGGCGCCGCGAGAAATTGACCGCAGACAGATGTGATGGCCGCATGGCTTGACGGGTTTTCATACCTTTGTTCGCAGTAGCCTCCACCGCACATGAGGACGAACTTCAGCCATGTCGCCGCATGCTGGCCCGTTGATCCGGGTCAAGCGCCGCTCGGCCTTGCTGCCTAGACTGGTCTGTAGTTGAGGGTGAGGGCGATCATGGCTTACGACAGCATCCTGGTGCATCTGGACAGCAATCCGCAGGCACGGCAGCGGCTCGAAGTGGCGGGGCGACTTGCGGCGGCCAGCCAGTGCCGGCTGATCGGCATGTACGCCGGTTTCATTCCCGATCCTGCCTGGTTCTACCTCATGGAAGGCGCGCAGCAATATGTCGCGGACGATCTGGCCCGGCGCAAGCAGGTCAGGGAAGACGTCCGCGCGCAGTTTCTGGCTGCAACCCAGGCCATGCCGGTGCGCGCGGAGTGGCGCGCCGCGGAGCAGGGGACGGTGGCATCGGTGCTGCGCGAGGCCCGCGAGGCCGGCCTGGTCGTTGCCGGCCAGTACGACCCCGGCAATACCGAAGGGCCGGTGGCCCGGCAACTGCTGGAATCGCTGCTGCTGGAGACCGGCCGACCGACGCTCGTGGTGCCGTGCGCGGGCACGTTTCCAACGCTGGGTACGCGCGTGATCGTGGCGTGGAATGGCAGCCGCGAGGCGGCGCGGGCGCTTCACGACGCCGTGCCGCTGATGGCCGGCGCGCAGGCGCGCATTCTTTGCGCACAGACCGCGGCCAAGGAGGCAAGAGCCGACGCCACCCCGGTCGGCCACGCCGCACGCGTGCTGGAGCGCCACGGCGTCGCCGTGGAAATCGAACACGGTCCTGGTGGGGCTGACCTGACCATCGGCGAACTCATCCTTTCGCGCGCGGCGGATTTCGATGCCGACCTGATTGTGATGGGTGCCTACGGACACGGTCGCATGCGGGAACTGGTGCTGGGCGGTGTCACGCGTACGCTGCTTGACTCAATGACCGCACCGGTGCTGTTTTCACGATGATGCAAGGTCAAACCAAAGAGTGGAATCACGTCATGGACTTCAGAACCATCCTTGTCGACCTGAGCGAAGATGCTGCACGGTCCGCACGCATTGAAACGGCAGCACGGCTTGCCGAAAAGTCCGGCGGCAGCGTGGTCGGACTGACGGCAACAGGAACGCACCTGGAGCCGTTTCGTGGGGCGGGCGAAGAAGCCGGGCAATACGGCGTGCTTGCCGCGAACCATTTACACAAGCTGGCTGCGGCTCACAGGAACGCACTCGAAACGCTGACCGGGCAAGTGTCGCCGGCCATTCCCACCCGGCACATCGTTGTCGAAGCCGAGTCTGGCTGGGCGCTTGCCGACGAGGGCCGCTTCGCCGATCTCATCCTGCCCGCAGCGCCCTCGGCGCAGGCCGATGTGCCGGCTCTGCTGGCCGGGGTCGCGGAGTACGCGATGCTCAATGCAGGCCGGCCCATCCTGCTGGTGCCGGGCGCGTCCGGCCCGCGACTTGGCGGCCATGTCGCCATCGCCTGGAACGGCGGCCGGGAGGCCGCGCGCGCGGTCGCGGACGCACTGCCGTGGCTTGTGCATGCCAGCGCCGTTACCGTCCTGGTGGTCAGTGCTGGCAAGCACAGCGCTGCCGGTGAGAAAGCGGCCTATCGTGACAGCGCGGATCGGCTGACAGCGTGGCTGCTCAGCCATGGCATCCACGCCAGTCTGCTGGTCGGAGAGGGCGATCCCGACCACGTGCTGCCACAACTTGCGGCCAAGGTTCAGGCCGGCCTGCTGGTCGCGGGCGGCTATGGCCGCTCCCGGCTGAGGGAGCTGGTGCTGGGTGGCACCACCCGCGCCCTGCTGCGCCAGTCAGGCTTGCCAGTCTTCATGTCGCACTGAGGCTAACCCTCCTGGGCGGTTGGGGCTACCGGCGTCGACTCAACGACAGAAGGATCACAGCGGCTTGGGGGAATACAGCGCGCTTTGGAATTCTGGCACGTACTCGTATTTCATCATCTTCCCCAGCTTCAGCGCCTTAATGTACGTCGACAAGCTCCCCTCGGTAAGCGTGAGGTTCACCGACTCCGCATTTGTACTGGAGGTGTGACTAAGCTGACGGGAAATCGCATAACCAGTAGTCAATCGCCCATTCTGATCGACATTTGTAAAGCTGTTCGTGACCATGGAGGTCTTGCTCGAAAGGTCGCCCAGCTTCTTGGTTTCAAGGGTGACATCGACCTTGCCCGTTTCGCTGTCAAGAATCTCGACGACAACCGATTTGTCGGTTTCGCGGTAGTTTATGCCGGTCAGCCATTTGGGTAGGTTGTAGCCCACCACACCCCGTACCCTGGCGAGTTCGGTATTTACCGGAAGCTTCAGTACGTAGCCCCAGAAATCGTTCGACATCGCCTGGCTCACCAGGGTAAGCGGTCCAAGATTGGAGCTACCCGGCCGATTTGTGATGACGGAAAGACCAATCTCGTTGTAGCTGTCGTTGTCGCAATAGCCATACGAGTAGGCGGTGAGTGCGATGAGGCCTCTGCCCGGCCAGACCTGAAGGGGTTGAACCCTCTCCAGGACTTGAGCAGGCATCAGTTCCCGCAGCTTGTCCAAGTCGGCGGTGAAGATGGCCGTCACCCTGCTGTTCTTGTAGTAGAAGTTTGGCGAGTAGGATTCAAAGCCAATATCTACCTTCTCCTTCTTGAGATCCTTGAACCAGCTCAAGTCAACGTCTGGAGCCTCCTGCTGAATGACGGAAAGCGGAGGATTCGAGCGATAGCGGTCATACAGCCCGCCTCTGACCACGGGAACCTCATGTCCTGCGAGGTTGATGGTTGTGCTTTCAGTCTGCATAGTTTTCGATGTGCCATCGGCCCATGAAGGATTCAAGAGGACGCTCAGGATTACACCTGCTGCAGCCGCAAGATTTCTGATTTTCATATGACGATACTTTGATGTTTAAGTTGGAATAGCCTGCGGGCCCAGACATCTGCCTGGCGAAATTTTTCTCATTCGAGTGGTGGAAATCGATTTTCCTTTATCCAGAACATTTTCCAGGGCTGAGTCAGGAGTCCATTTTCAGGTCGGGCGCTATTGATGCTGAGGAGCATCCCAAGGTCGAACTTGACTTGAAGGTCAAGCGGTTTTCCGCGATTTTCATTTTTCACATGAAAGCGGCATGTAGGGATGAATAACCTACTTGGCTTCAGTCTCGGCCTGCGGCTGCAGTAGCGCCAGCACCTGCCTCGCTACAGCCTTGCTCGACTGAGGGTTCTGCCCCGTGACGAGACGTCCGTCGGTGACGACATGGGAGGTGAAGGGCAGAAACGCCTTCTCGTATTTCCCCCCAGCAGCTCCCATGGCGTCTTGCAGATAGAACGGGACTTGATCCCGAATGCCCGACAGTTGTTCCTCGAAGTTGGAGAAGCCCGTGACGCGCCGACCACTGATGAGCGGCTTGCCATCTGCCCCCTGAAGTTGAACCAGTGCTGCATTGCCGTGGCAGACCGCTGAAACGATGCCTCCCTGCTGGTAGATCGCCTCGGCCAGGCGCTTGAGGTCCGGGGCGTCACGGAAATCCCTGCTCTCGCCAGCACGGGAAGCGCTAGCAAGAACGTCTTCGCGAAGGTGAGCAAGTTCTTCAGCAGTGAGTTCATGGATGCACGGGGTCCGAAAGGTCTCGACATCAGCTTGCGGAGTTGTCTGGTCAGCCATGGGCGCGCTGCCCCACCCAGCGCCGGTATCGACGGACGCGGCAGGCGTTGGACATCTGCTGCAGGATCAGCGCACGCAGCGGTGAGACCTTGGGATCAGTGGCCTTGCCTCGGCTAAGGTTGCGCAGTTGAAACTTGACTGCCGCCATGTTGGCCAACGAGGCCAGCGGCTTGTTGTTCCAGCGGATCGGGAGCAACGCAGGCGCACTGTCTTTGCCGGCACGCCAATCGCGCGGCAGATTGGGGTCGATGGCCAGTGCAGTACCGATGCCAACCATGTCCACGCCGCTCTTGACCACTTGCTCGGCCACCGGCCGACGGCGAATGCCGCCTGTGACCATCACTGGCATCTTCGCCACTGCGCGGAGGTCGCGAGCGAACTCTGCAAAGTAGGCCTCGCGGGCGAGCGTGCGGCCGTCGCGGGCTTCACCCTGCATGGCCGGGGCCTCGTAGCTGCCTCCCGACAACTCGACTAGGTCAACGGCCAGCTCGTTGAGCATCTTCACAACCTGGCGGGCGTCATCCTCGCTGAAGCCACCACGCTGGAAGTCGGCAGAGTTCAGCTTGACAGCAACCGCGAAGCCGGGCGAAACCACGGCGCGTACGGCCTTGACGATCTCAAAGAGCAGGCGAGCGCGGTTCTCCAGCGGGCCACCCCACGCATCCGTTCTCTGGTTGCTCAAAGGCGAGAGAAATTGGCTCAGCAGATAGCCGTGCGCCGCGTGAATCTCGACGCCAGTGAAACCCGCTTGTTCCCCCAGCTGCGCCGTGCAGGCAAAACGCCGGATCACGTCCTCGATGACCTCCCGCGTCATCGCCTGCGGCGTGTTGAAGTGCTTGGACATGTTGCCCAGGTTCATTGGCACGGCAGAGGGGGCCCAGGTGGGTTGCCCCAGGTTGGCAGGCATCTGGCGGCCGGGATGGTTGATCTGCAGCCAGAACTGCGCTCCCTTGGATCGCCCGACCTGCGCCCAGCGCTTGAACCGGTCCAGATGCCTGGCGTCTTCCAGCACGACGCCGCCTGGCCCCGTCATGGCACGGCTGTCCACCATCACATTGCCCGTAATCAGCAGGCCGGCACCCCCCTCTGCCCAAGCCCTGTACAGGCTCATCAGTTCCTCCGAGGGCGCGTGGTCAGCGTCCGCCATGTTCTCTTCCATGGCGGCTTTGGCGATTCGGTTCGGAACACTTGAACCGTTACGAAGAATCAACTTGTCGAACACGTTCATGGGGTCACCTCGTTTGATCGTGGTTCGACTTTAAGGTTGAAGTCAACTTTAATGTCAAGACCCTTTGTGAGGTGATGTATGAGTGGCGCCATGCATGGCAGCGAGACATGGACGCCGAACGGCGGCAATTGCAGTCCGTGGCATTTTTTAGCGCTGACGGGACCTGTTAAACGAAAAAGGCTCGCCACAAAACGTGGCGAGCAGGACTGCGATTTCCTTCTTCTTCACTGCCGCGCGCTCGAGCGACCTGAATGGCATCGCGAGGGGACAGCCAGGTGCCAGAAAGCTATTCGTCCGGCACCTGTGGCTGTTAGCCTCGCACGAACGCGAGGAGCTCGGCGTTAATCGTTTCGGCGTTCGAAGTTGGCATCCCGTGTGGGAAACCCGGATAGGTCTTCAGGGTGCCGTTCCTGAGCAGCTTTGCCGACAAGAGCCCCGAGTTTGCATAAGGGACAATCTGATCGTCGTCGCCATGCATCACCAGAACGGGAATCGTTGCGCTCTTCAGGTCTTCGGTGAAGTCGGTCTGCGAGAAGGCGACGATGCCGTCATAGTGGGCCTTGGCGCTGCCCATCATTCCCTGCCGCCACCAATTCCAGATGACGCCTTCCGACGGTTTCGCGTCAGGGCGGTTATAGCCGTAGAAAGGGCCCGCGGGGATGTCGTAATAAAACTGTGCACGATTTGCCGCGAGCTGGGCCTGGAGGCCATCGAAGACATCCTTGGGGAGACCTCCCGGATTGCTCTCGGTCTTCACCATCAGCGGCGGAACGGCGCTGATGAGTACCGCCTTGGCGACGCGGTCCTCCCCATGACGCGCGACGTAATGAATGACCTCGCCACCGCCCGTGGAATGCCCGACATGGACTGCCTTCTGCACGCCGAGGTGGTTTACGACTGCCGCAACATCATCGGCATAGTGGTCCATGTCATGGCCGTCCCAGACCTGGCTGGATCGTCCATGGCCGCGACGGTCATGGGCGACAACCCGATAGCCGTGCGCCAGAAAAAAAAGCATCTGGGCATCCCAGTCGTCAGCGCTGAGCGGCCAACCGTGATGAAAGAGGATAACCTGTGCGTCACGTGGACCCCAGTCCTTGTAGAAGATCTCAACGCCATCCTTTGTTGTCACGTATGCCATTTTTGCTTCTCCTGTGTAATGCATAAGCCTGCAATCGGCGATGTGTGCGCTGATATTTGCTGCGCGGAGGTCGAGTCCTGCTCCTTTCCAGATAGGTAGATGAGGGGGAGGGAATGTGGCCGGGGCCACCACGCTAGCCAGGTCGGCCTGCCTTGCCGGGCCGAGATTCACTGTAGGATTAAAGTGAACCTTAATGTCAATGCTTTCTTAGGTGCCGTATGAGAATTGGAGAACTGGCTAGGCTCAGCGGTCTGACGGCCTCCCGCATTCGCTTTTACGAGGCGGCCGGATTGATCCTGGCGGTCGAGCGCCAGGCGAATGGCTATCGCGACTACCCGCCGGAGGCGGTATGGATTCTGGAAATCATCGCCAGCGCGCAGAGCGCGGGGTTCTCGCTCGATCAGATCCGCCATCTGCTACCGCTCGGTTCGGGGAACTGGCAGCACGATGAGCTACTGGATGCCCTCAAGCGGAAAGTCGCAGAAATCGAGGACATGCAGAAGCGCCTCAAACAAAACAAGACCCATTTGCTCGCCGCCATCCGAAACATCGAAAACCGGCCTGCGGATATGCCGTGCTCTGACAGGACGAAGTGGGTGCTGGACCGCCTCCGCGAAGAAGGGGCCGTCGTGCCAGTTCGGGGCAAGACCCGTCGCCCCGCAGCGAGCTGATGCCGGAACGTGCTGGGCAGCGCCGGGAACCACTGGCGCACGTGTCTCCCAATGAGTCGGTCTACTTCGGTCCCGATCCCTTCAGTATCCGCGTTGGGATCCACAAGGTGATCGGAATGAGTCCAATCTGAACTATCCGCATCTGGATGCTTGACCTTCAAGTTGAGTTTAACCTTAAAGTGCTGGCTGCCAGCCGTTAATCGGCTTGCCTCAGGCACTGGCTGGCATGGTCTGTGCACAGCGCGGCCAAAGCGCCTGGCATACGTGACAAGCCAGCACGAATTTCGGTAAGGGCAAGGAGATAACACATGAATCTGGACGTCAACCGCCAGCCGGTCAGCGTCGATTGCGATCCGGCCACCCCCTTGCTGTGGGTGCTGCGGGACCATTTGAACCTGACGGGCACGAAGTTTGGCTGCGGCGTCGCGGCTTGCGGCGCGTGTACCGTGCATCTGGATGGCGCGGCGGTGCGGTCCTGCGTCTTGCCCGTCGCGGCGGTGGCCGGCAAGCGCATCACCACGATCGAAGGGCTGGCCGACGCGCCGGGCCAGCGCCACGCGCTGCAGCAGGCCTGGATTGACGAACAGGTGCCGCAATGCGGCTACTGCCAGTCAGGCATGCTGATGGCGGCGGCGGACCTGCTGGCCCGACAGCCAGACCCGAGTGATGCCGACATCGATGCCGCCATCACCAACCTGTGCCGCTGCGGCACGTATCCGCGCGTGCGTACCGCCATCATGCGTGCAGCGAAGGCGCTGCGCGAGGGGCGCGCATGAGCGCCAAGGCAACCACCCCGCGCCGCGGACGGCGCCGGTTTCTGCTTGGGGCGCTAGGGCTTGGCGGTGCGCTGGTGGTCGGCTGGGGCGTGATGCCCCCTCGCAGCCGGCTTGGCGATCCTGCGGCGTTTCCTGAAGCGACCGGCCAGATTGCCCTGAACGGCTGGATCAAGATCACGCCGGAAGACAATGTCATCCTCGCCATGCCGCGAGTGGAGATGGGGCAGGGCATCCACACCGCGCTGTCGATGCTGGCTGCCGAGGAACTCGATATTCCGCTGGCAAGGGTGAGCATCGAGTCGTCGCCCATTGAACGAATCTATGGCAATGTCGTCACCATGGGCGACAGCTCGCTGCCGCTGCATCCTGACGATGCCGACAAGACCTGGGCGCGCGCGCTGCACTGGATCATGGCCAAGAGCGCGCGAGAGATCGGCCTTATCATCACCGGCGCCAGCAGCAGCGTGGCCGACGGCTGGCAGCCAGTGCGCGAGGCCGCCGCGACCGCGCGCACCGCCTTGGTGGAAGCTGCTGCGCGCGAATGGGGCGTGCAGGCGGCACAGGTGACGGTGCGGGAAGGCCAGCTCATTGGCCCGGGCGGCAAGCAGATGCCTTTCTCCGCGGTCGCGCGGAAGGCGCGCGACATTGCGCCGCCATCGAACGTCACACTCAAGCCGGCTTCGCAATACCAGCTGACTGGCAAGCCTGCACCGCGCAACGACATCGCCAGCAAGACGGATGGCAGCGCACGCTTTGCCATCGATGCGCGGCCGCCCGGCATGTTGTACGCGGCGGTCGTCATGTGCCCGGTGTTTGGCGGCAAACTCAAGACCTTCCAGTCGAAGGCGGCGCTTGCCATGGCCGGCGTGCGCTATGTCGTGCCGTTCGAGGGCTCGGCAGGCGGCGCACCGGGCGTGGCCGTGGTGGCCGACCACTACTGGCAGGCACGGCAGGCCCTGGCGACGCTCGAACCGGTCTGGGACAACGGGCCGCATGCCACGCTCGATTCCGCCGGCATCCGGCAGCAGCTCGTCAGCGCGCTCGACAGCGACAAGGGCGGTTTCACGTACCGTTCGATGGGCGATGGCCTGAAGGCCTTTGACAAGACGGGCGGCGCAACCATCGTCGAGGCCGAATACAGTGTGCCGTACCTGGCGCATGCCGCCATGGAGCCGATCAACTGCACGGCGCGGGTGACCAGGGATCGCGTGCAACTCTGGGCGCCCACCCAGGTGGCAACGCTTGCGCAACTGGTCGCGGCGCGCACGGCAGGTGTGAGCCGGGACCAGGTGCATATCGACATCCCGCTCATTGGCGGCGGCTTCGGACGGCGACTGGAGTCGGATTTCATCGGCCAGGCCGTGTCGATCGCCACCAGGACCGAGGGCCGCCCGGTACAGGTGATCTGGTCGCGTGAGGACGACATTCGCCACGACTTCTATCGTCCGCAGGCCATCGCACGGCTGAAGGCGCGCGTCGAGAATGGCAGGGTGACGGCCATCGCCTCGCGCAGTGCCGGGCAGTCGATCCTGGCCGGCGAGCTGGAGCGCCTGTTTGGCGCGCCGTCGCTCGGCATCGACCGCTATACCGCCGAGGGCCTGTTCGACCTGCCATACGAGATCGAGCACGAGCACATTGCGCACGTGGTGGTCGATTTGCCGGTACCGATCGGATTCTGGCGCAGCGTCGGTCACTCCTGCAACGGCTTCTTCCTGGAAGGTTTTCTGAACGACGTGGCAGCGGCCGCCAGACTCGATCCGCTAGCGATGCGGCGCGACTTGCTCAAGGCGCACCCGCGTGAGCTGAAGGTGCTCGACACCTTAGCGCAGGCGGCAGGTTGGAACCAGCCGCTGGCACCGGCTGCGGACGGCGCGCCGCGTGCGCGCGGGCTCGCGCTGCACAACTCGTTCGGCTCGGTGGTGGCACAGGTGGCAGAGGTGTCGCTCAAGGACGGAAAGCCGCGCGTGCATCGCGTTGTCTGCGCCGTGGACTGCGGCACGGTGGTGAATCCGGACATCGTTGCGCAGCAGGTGGAAAGCGGGATTATCTTCGGGCTGACTGCGGCGCTGTACGGCCAGGTCCAGATCAAGGACGGGCAGGTCGTGCAGAGCAACTTCCCCGACTATCCGATGCTGAAGATGGCTGAGGTACCGGTGATCGAAACCCACATCGTGCCCAGCACGGCTGAGCCCAGCGGCGTCGGTGAAATTGCCGTGCCGCCGATCGGGCCGGCCGTGGCACATGCCGTCGCCCAGCTCACCGGCAAGTCGGTGCGGCAGCTGCCAATGATGTAAGGCAATAACAAGGTTGGCCGGTTGAATCCGCAACCGACAAGCGACGGTCCAGCCAGCCCCAACCTTGTATCAGGCGTTCAAAGTAAACAACCGCAGCCGAAGCCGCGGTTATCCTTCATTCTCCAGTATGACCAATCGCCATCAAGGCTGCCCTCGTAGCGGCCGCGCCAGACATCCGCCTCAGTCCAAGGGGAAATGCTCCGCAGCAGTCCGATCAAGCTTCAACTTGATCATGACCACCAGGCAGTGAATGCCGTGGCATGCCTCGGAACGTTCGCTTTCCACTTCCAGCAGGGACAGGACGCAACTAAGGCTGGGGCTGATGTGCTCGAGCGATTCGAGGCAGTCTGCTGGATTGGCGGCCAGCATGGTTTCATGTTTCGACGTGGTTCGTTTTTTTGCATTGCGAGCTCCTAAACGCGTGAACTTGGCCGCGTGATGCGGCCACCATTAGCGAGTTTCAGGTTGCAACGCCCGATCACCGTTGTTTCGGTGATGCCTCTACATCGAGTCGAAGTAGAATTCCCGAATGTTCATGACCGGGATCGGACTGGGCAATTCTGGCCCGATCCACCAGCCATTCCCCCAGCCATGCGGATTCCACCGGTGAAGGCAATCATCGCCTTCGAGAGCGTTGCCAGAACAAAGAGCGTCAGCCGGGCATCGGAGGAATTGGGCTTGACGGCATCCGCTGTCAGCCACCAGATCGGCAATCTGGAGGATGCGCTCGGCCAGGCCCTCTTCTTCCGGCAGGGACGTGGACTGGTCCTGACCCCTGTGGGTGAGCAGTACCTCAGGGACATCACGGGTGTGCTTGCTGACCTGAATCGCGCGACCGAGCGTGCTTCCAGCCCGGCGAACGTCGAGATCCTCCGGGTCCATTCGAGCCCCAGCTTCGGGCTGATGTGGCTGTTGCCGCGACTGGAATCGTTCCAGGCAGACAATGGCGATATCCAGTTGAATCTGTCCTGCTCCTATGAGGACGTTTCTTTTACGAGCGGGTACTACGATGTGGACATCCGCCACGGTTACGCACATTGGCGCGATATCCAGGTCAAAACCCTGCGCCGGGAAACCATAGCGCCGCTCGCCTCGCCGGCCTACCTTGAAAAGCATCCGATAACGTCACCGGCCGATTTGCTCGCGCACCGCCTCATCTATTCGGAGACCCCGCTGGTCCAATGGCAGCAATGGTTTGCCAGATTCGGCATCCCGGCCGCCCACAAGACGTTCGATTTCACCTTCGACCGCTCGTATATGTCGCTCGAGACAGCGGCACTGGGGCTTGGGGTGGCGCTGGAAAGCACGCTGCTGGCGTCGGTTCTGATCGGTAAGGGTTCCCTTGTACCCGTGTTCGACGACTCCCATGCCATCGAGGTTGGCAGTCACCATCTCGTCTATCCCGCGCAGAACGCCGACCTGCCGCGCGTGGCGCGCTTCCTGGCCTGGATGGAGCGCCAGCTGCCGGCGCCGGGCTGAGGGCCACAGGCGACAATGCGGGGCAGGAAAGTGCCGCCAGCGGCGCCTGACCTGAAGCGCCTCCCGCCATTCCCTGAAAATTTCTCAGCAATACCTGAGGCAGACCGCGTTGATCGGAACGCCGCCAGGGGCAAAACTCGACCCATCAAATCCAATGTCAAAGGAGACAAAGATGCTGGTCGAGAACAATGTAGTCATCATCACGGGGGCCGCCTCCCCACGCGGCATCGGCAAAACCACCGCCAAGGCGTTCGCCGCCCAGGGCGCCGCCGTGGTCATCCTGGACCTCCGCCTGGAAGATGCCCAGGCCGCCGCCGGCGAGCTGGGCGACCAGCATCTCGGGCTGGCCTGCGATGTGACGGACAAGGCCGCCTGCGAGCGCGCGGTCCAGGCCGTGCTGCAGCGCTATGGGCGCATCGATGCGCTCGTCAACAATGCCGGCATCACCCAGCCAGTGCGCACGCTGGATATCCAGGCCGCCAACTACGACGCCGTGCTGGACGTGAACCTGCGCGGCACCCTGTACATGTCGCAGGCCGTGCTGCCGCAGATGCGCGAACAGAAGCGCGGAAGCATCGTCTGCATGTCGTCGGTGTCCGCGCAGCGCGGCGGAGGCATCTTCGGCGGTCCGCACTACAGCGCCGCCAAGGCCGGCGTGCTGGGGCTGGCGCGCGCCATGGCACGCGAGTTCGGGCCGGACGGCATCCGCGTCAACGCGATCACGCCGGGCCTGATCCAGACCGATATCACCGGCGACAAGCTCACCCCCGAGATGCGCGCCGGCATCATCAAGGGCATCCCGCTGGGCCGCCTGGGCAATGCCGCCGACGTGGCCAATGCCTGCGTGTACCTGGCCAGCGACATGTCCGCCTACCTGACCGGCATCACGCTCGACGTCAACGGGGGCATGCTGATCCACTAGTCATTGACATGGCAGGCACCGACCGATTTCACTGATTCAGTGGACTGAATTCAGGCCGCCCGCAGAGGCGGAACATCTGACAGCCGGTGCACCGCGGGGCGGCGCCACCAGGCAGGAGACAACCGATGAAGACCAAATACGCGGCTTCGCCCATGGGCGGCGAAGCGACGCTGCACGCCGATTCCGCCACCTTCGAGACCCGCACCTACGCCAAGGTGGTGAAGCGGCTGATCCCGTTCCTGATGCTGTGCTACCTGGGCGCCTACCTGGACCGGGTCAATGTCGGCTTTGCCAAGCTGCAGATGCTCAGCGATCTGCGGTTCAGCGAGACCATCTACGGCCTGGGCGCCGGCATCTTCTTCCTTGGCTATTTCATCTTTGAAGTGCCGAGCAACGTCATCCTCCACAAGGTCGGTGCCAAGCGCTGGCTGGCGCGCATTATGCTGACCTGGGCGGTGATCTCGGCCTGCTTTGCCTTTGTCACCACGCCGACCCAGTTCTACGTGTTGCGCTTTCTGCTGGGCGTGGCCGAAGCCGGTTTTGCGCCTGGCGTGATCCTGTACATGACCTACTGGTTCCCGTCGGAGCGCCGCGCCAAGGCCTTGTCCCTGTTCTTCATGGCGATCCCGCTGGCGGGCATCGTGGGCGGGCCGCTGTCGGGCTACATCATGCATGCCTTCCACGGCGTGGGCGACCTGGCCGGCTGGAAATGGCTGTTCCTGATCGAGGCGCTGCCGTCGCTGTTCCTGGGCGTGGCCATCCTGTTCTATCTGGACAACGGCATCGACCAGGCGCACTGGCTCACCGACGCCGAGAAGGCGCTGCTTAGGCGCAATATCGAAGGCGACAACGCGCAGAAGATGGAACACATATCGATCCGGTCCTTCATGAGCGACCGTCGGCTGTGGCTGATGGCCGGGATCTACTTCTGCGTGGTGCTGGGCCAGTACGGCCTGACCTTCTGGCTGCCCACCATCATTCGCAAGGCCGGCGTGGCCGATCCGCTGTGGGTGGGCATCTACACCGCGCTGCCGTACCTGTGCGCCATCGTGGCGCTGCCGCTGGTCGGCATGAGCGCCGACCGCCGCCGCGAGCGCCGCTTCCACCTGATCGTGCCGATGGTCACTGCCGCCGCCGGGTTCGCCATCCTGCCGATGCTGGGCAGTGTCAGCGCATCGCTGGTGTGCCTGTGCATCGCCGCGGCCGGCATCCTGGCCTCGTCCTCGCAGTTCTGGGCGTTGCCTACCGCGCTGCTGGGCGGCATGTCCGCCGCAGCCGGGATTGCCGCAGTCAACTGCGTCGCCAACCTGGCCGGTTTCTTCTCGCCCGCCATCGTGGGCTGGCTCAACGACCTGACCGGCAAGTCCACCGCCGGGCTGGTGTTTATCTCGGCCACCGTGGTGTTCGGCGCCATGCTGGTGTTCCTGGTCCCGGCCAGGAGCGTGAACCGCTGATACCCCTTTCCCTGAATTCCGATCCATTGCTTGCAGGAGACACCATGCAACACCATACCACCGACAAGGCCGTGTCCTTGCGGGAACGCGCTTACCGCATCCGCCGCAACGCCTTGCTGATGGGCGAAGTGCAGGGCCAAGGCTACATCGGCCAGGCACTCGACATCGCCGACGTGCTCGCCGTGGCTTACTTCGACGCCATGCGCTACCGCCCCGAAGACCCCGAATGGGAAGGGCGCGATCGCTTCCTGCTGTCCAACGGCCATTACGCCATCGCGCTGTACGCAGCGCTGCTGGAAGCCGGCATCCTGCCTGCCGAAGAGCTGGAGACGTACGGCAGCGACGACAGCCGCCTGCCGATGTCGGGCATGGCCAGCTACACGCCCGGCATGGAGATGTCCGGCGGCTCGCTGGGGCAGGGCCTGACCATTGCGGTGGGCCGCTGCCTGGGGCTTAAGCGCAAGGGCTCGGACAATTTCGTCTACACCCTGTTCTCTGACGGCGAGCTGGATGAAGGTGCGATCTGGGAAGGCATTCTGTCCGCCGCCCACTGGAAGCTGGACAACCTGATCGCCGTGGTCGATGTCAACAACCAGCAGGCTGACGGGCCCTCCACCCAGATCATGGCGTTCGAGCCCCTGGTCCCCAAGCTGGAAGCCTTCGGCTGGTTCACCCAGCGCGTGGACGGCAACGACATCGACGCCGTGGCCGCTGCCTTGCGCGCGGCGCGCGAGCACCGCGGCGCGCAGCCGCGCATGATCATCTGCGATACGCGCATGGGATGCGGCGTGCCGTTTCTCGAACAGCGCGAGAAGAACCACTTTATCCGCGTGGATGCCCACGAATGGCAACTCGCACTGCAGGCCCTGGAAGCCGGGAGACAAGCATGAGCAAGACCAACGCAACCACCAACGCCAAGCCGAAGCTGAAGACCTCGGCGATGATCGCCTCCATCGCCGGGGAAGGACAGGCGACCAGATCGGCGCCGTTCGGCCACGCGCTGGTAGAACTGGGCCGGCACAAGCAGGACGTGATCGGCATGACGGCCGACCTGGGCAAATACACCGACTTGCATCTCTTTGCCCAGGCCTTCCCGGAGCGCTATTACCAGATGGGCATGGCCGAGCAGCTGCTGATGGGCGCCGCCGCCGGCTTCGCCCATGAGGGCGCGCAGCCCTTCGTCACCACCTATGCAGTGTTTGCGACGCGGCGCGCCTATGATTTCATGCACCAGGCCATCGCCGAGGACAACCTCGACGTGAAGATCGTCTGCGCGTTGCCCGGCCTGACCACCGGCTACGGCCCCAGCCACCAGGCCGCGGAAGACCTGGCGCTGATGCGCGCCATGCCCAACATGACCGTGATCGACCCGTGCGATGCCATCGACATCGAGCAGATGGTGCCGGCCATTGCCGCCCACAACGGCCCGGTGTACGCGCGCCTGCTGCGCGGCAATGTCCCGGTCGTGCTTGACGAGTACGACTACAAGTTCGAGCTGGGCAAGGCCAAGCTGCTGCGCGACGGCGCCGAAGTGCTGGTGATCTCGTCGGGCATCATGACCATGCGCGCGCTGGAGGTGGCCAGGGCGCTGGAGGCCGACCGCATCGGCGTGGCGGTGCTGCACGTGCCGACGATCAAGCCGCTGGACACCGAGACCATCCTGCGCGAGGCCAGGCGAAAAGGGCGCCTGGTGGTGGTCGCCGAGAATCACACCGTAATCGGCGGCCTCGGGGAAGCGGTCGCGACGACGCTGATGCAAGCTGGCATCCCTGTGCCGTTTCGGCAGGTGGGATTGCCGGATGCGTTCCTGGATGCCGGGGCGCTGCCCACATTGCACGATCGCTATGGAATTTCGGCGAACGTCATGGCCGATGCCATCAAGCGGTGGATTGAGTAGCGATCAGTGCCGGACCGAGACGTTATCTGCCGGGACAATGCCCGCAGCTGGTGATTGCTTTCGGCGGTCTGGTTGAACGGCTATCTGAAGTTCTGAAGCGCCATTGCTTGCCGCCAGACCTGAATAACGCCACGTTCAGGTCTGGCGCATAGCTCCATCAATGTCGACTGGCTTACCCTGAGGTCCCGTCGGCGTTATTCGAGGGCAATGCGGAAAATCCGGCGGGGACCACCTCACGCCACCCGCCGCCCCGGCATCAGCCCCCCATATTCCTTCCCCAGAAACTCCGCCGTGTGCTCCAGCAGATAGGCGCGGCAGCTCTCGCTGGCCGGCGACAAGCGCTTGCTGGACATGTGCGCGACATGCCAGATGCGCTCGATCGGCGTGCCGGCCACGTCCAGCAGCGCGATCTCGCCGGTGCGCAGCTCCAGTCCCAGCGTGTGCAGCGACAACAGGCTGATGCCCATGCCGGCCATCACGGCCTGCTTGATGGTCTCGTTGCTGCCCAGGGTGATCACCTTGGCCGGCGTGAACAGGTGGTCCCGGAACATGTACTCCGCCACGGTGCGGGTGCCGGAACCCGGTTCGCGCAGCAGGAAGGTCTCGTGACGCAGTTCCTGCAGGTCGAACCCCTTTGCATCGTGTAGCGGGTGCCGCGGCGAGGCCACCAGCACGTGCGGATGCGCGGCGATGGGTTCCGACACCGCATCCAGTTCGCGCGGCGGGCGGCCCATCAGCGCGAGGTCGATGGCGTTGTCCTGCAATAGCCGCAGCAGCGTCTCGCGGTTCCCTTCGGCGATGCGCAGATCCACGCCCGGATGTAGAGCCGTAAAGCCGGCCAGCAACTTGGGGGCGAAGTACTTCGACGTGCTGATCAGCCCGATCGTGATCGAGCCCTGCTCGACGTCCTTGACCGCCTGCAAGCCTTCCTCGGCGTCCTTGACCTCGCCGAGGATCCGGGACGCATGGTGCAGCAGGCGGTCGCCGGGCTCGGTCAGCGTGAGCTGCCCCTTGACCCGCTCGAACAGCGCCATGCCGACCACGGATTCAAGCTGCTTGACCTGCATCGAGACCGCAGGCTGGGTCAGGTGCAGTTCCTCGGCCGCGCGCACGAAGCTGGCGTGCCTGGCCACGGTGACGAAGATCTGCAACTGGCGAAGGGTGAGGGCGCGCAGGAAGGACGACATGGGCGGTTGGGGGCGGCTTTGGATGGTCCCGTGATGTGCAGTTTGATCCGCACTTAAGGGATTGCTTATACAGGGGCTAAGAATATCTGAATTTACCTTATGTGGGTGGGCTTATATCTTTGCATCAACGCAGCAGCCAAGACGCTCAACCACGCAAGGAGACAAGCATGAACGCACCTGAATCGGTCCAAGCCAAGCCGCGCAAGCGCTACGACGCCGGCGTCATGAAGTACAAGGAAATGGGGTACTGGGACGGCGACTACGAGCCCAAGGATACCGACCTGCTGGCGCTGTTCCGCATCACGCCGCAGGACGGCGTGGATCCGGTCGAGGCCGCCGCCGCGGTGGCCGGCGAATCCTCCACCGCCACCTGGACGGTGGTGTGGACCGACCGCCTGACCGCCTGCGACATGTACCGCGCCAAGGCCTACCGGGTCGATCCGGTGCCCAACAACCCCGAGCAGTTCTTCTGCTACGTGGCCTATGACCTGTCGCTGTTCGAGGAAGGCTCGATCGCCAACCTGACCGCGTCGATCATCGGCAACGTCTTCAGCTTCAAGCCGATCAAGGCGGCGCGCCTGGAGGACATGCGCTTCCCGGTGGCCTATGTGAAGACCTTCGCTGGCCCGTCCACCGGCATCATCGTCGAGCGCGAGCGCCTGGACAAGTTCGGCCGCCCGCTGCTGGGCGCCACAACCAAGCCCAAGCTGGGCCTGTCGGGCCGCAACTACGGCCGCGTGGTGTACGAGGGCCTGAAGGGCGGGCTGGACTTCATGAAGGATGACGAGAACATCAACTCGCAGCCCTTCATGCACTGGCGCGACCGCTTCCTGTTCGTGATGGACGCGGTCAACAAGGCCTCGGCCGCCACCGGCGAGGTCAAGGGCAGCTACCTCAACGTGACCGCCGGCACCATGGAAGAGATGTACCGGCGTGCCGAGTTCGCCAAGTCGCTGGGCTCGGTCATCATCATGATCGACCTGATCGTCGGCTGGACCTGTATCCAGTCCATGAGCAACTGGTGCCGCCAGAACGACATGATCCTGCACCTGCACCGCGCGGGCCATGGCACCTACACCCGGCAGAAGAACCACGGCGTGTCGTTCCGCGTGATTGCCAAATGGCTGCGCCTGGCCGGTGTCGACCACATGCACACCGGCACCGCGGTGGGCAAGCTGGAAGGCGATCCGCTGACCGTGCAGGGCTACTACAACGTCTGCCGCGATGCCTACACCCATACCGACCTGTCGCGCGGGCTGTTCTTTGACCAGGACTGGGCTTCGCTGCGCAAGGTGATGCCGGTGGCCTCGGGCGGCATCCACGCCGGCCAGATGCACCAGCTGATCCACCTCTTTGGCGACGACGTGGTGCTGCAGTTCGGCGGCGGCACCATCGGCCACCCGCAGGGTATCCAGGCCGGCGCCACCGCCAACCGCGTTGCGCTCGAAGCGATGGTGCTGGCGCGCAACGAAGGCCGCGACATCCTCAACGAAGGGCCGGAGATCCTGCGCGATGCCGCGCGCTGGTGCGGACCGCTGCGGGCTGCGCTCGATACCTGGGGCGACATCAGCTTCAACTACACGCCGACCGACACCTCGGACTTCGCGCCCACCGCGTCGGCGGCCTGAGCCCGGCGAGACGCCATCACAGCACGACGAGCGAACCCAAAGAACGAGAGGACATCATGCGTATTACTCAAGGCACTTTCTCCTTCCTGCCCGACCTCACCGACGCGCAGATCACCAGCCAGCTTGAATACTGCCTGAACCAGGGCTGGGCGGTCGGCATCGAGTACACCGACGACCCGCATCCGCGCAATACCTACTGGGAGATGTTCGGCCTGCCGATGTTCGACCTGCGCGATGCCGCCGGCATCCTGCTGGAGATCAACAACGCGCGCAGCACCTTCCCCAACCACTACATCCGCGTCACGGCCTTCGACTCGACGCATACGGTGGAGTCGGTGGTGATGTCGTTCATCGTCAACCGTCCTGCGGACGAGCCCGGCTTCCGCCTGGTGCGCCAGGAAGAGCCCGGCCGCACCATGCGCTACTCGATCGAGAGCTACGCCGTGCAGGCACGCCCCGAGGGCAGCCGCTACTGAGCGGCACCGGCTGAGCCGGCGCAGCGCCGCCATGGCGCTGCCGCCGGCGATTTCCTGACTGTGCAATCCCACGGTTGCGCCGCCGCAAGGCCGCGCACCGGGGGAGCTGCGCCTCGAATCTTTCGAGCCGGATGCTCGAATGATCCTCACGGAGCCTGCCATGTCCGCACCTGAAACGACCGCACCGCTGCAGCCGCCAGCCGCTCCGGCCGGATCGCTGGCCGAGTCGCTGGCCAGCTCGGGCATCACCGAGCTGCTGGCCCAGCTTGACCGCGAGCTGATCGGGCTGAAGCCGGTGAAAGCGCGCATCCGCGATATCGCCGCCTTGCTGCTGGTGGACAAGCTGCGCGCCGCGCGCGGCTTCAGCGCCGGTGCGCCCAGCCTGCATATGTGCTTCACCGGCAATCCCGGCACCGGCAAGACCACCGTGGCCATGCGCATGGCGCAGATCCTGCACCAGCTGGGCTACGTGCGCCGCGGCCACCTGGTGGCGGTGACCCGCGACGACCTGGTCGGCCAGTACATCGGCCACACCGCGCCCAAGACCAAGGAGATCCTGAAGAAGGCCATGGGCGGGGTGCTCTTCATCGATGAGGCCTACTACCTCTACCGCCCGGAGAACGAGCGCGACTACGGCCAGGAAGCCATCGAGATCCTGCTGCAGGTGATGGAGAACAACCGCGACGACCTGGTGGTGATCCTGGCCGGCTACAAGGACCGCATGGACCGTTTCTTCGAGTCCAACCCGGGCATGTCCTCGCGCGTTGCCCACCATGTCGATTTCCCCGACTACCAGCTCGACGAACTGCGCCAGATTGCCGACCTGATGCTGTCCGAGATGCAATACCGCTTCGACGACGAAAGCCGGGCCGTGTTTGCCGACTACCTGGCCCGGCGCATGGCACAGCCGCACTTTGCCAATGCCCGCAGCGTGCGCAATGCGCTGGACCGCGCGCGGCTGCGCCATGCCTCGCGCCTGCTGGACGATGCCGGCACGGTCGTCGACGACCATACCCTGACCACCATCACGGCGTCTGACCTGCTTGCCAGCCGCGTGTTTTCGAAGGCCGCGCCGGACGCGCAGACGCCGGCCAAGGAGTAAGCCATGCAAGCCCTGATTTTCGATGTCGACGGCACGCTGGCCGATACCGAAAGCGCGCACCTGCAAGCCTTCAATGCCGCCTTTGCCGAGGTCGGCCTGGACTGGTACTGGGACGCGCCGCTCTACACGCGCCTGCTCAAGGTGGCCGGCGGCAAGGAGCGCCTGATGCATTACTGGCGCATGGTCGACCCGGAAGAGGCCCGTGGCTGCAAGGTGAAGGAAACCATCGACGCCGTGCACGCCATCAAGACCCGCCACTATGCCGAGCGCGTCGGGGCGGGCGGCCTGCCGCTGCGCCCGGGCATTGCCCGCCTGATCGACGAGGCCGGCGAGGCCGGGCTGCCGCTCGCGATTGCCACCACCACCACGCCGGCCAACCTCGACGCGCTGCTGCAGGCGCCGCTTGGCGCGGACTGGCGCCGTCGCTTTGCCGCCATTGGCGACGCCGGTACCACGCCCATCAAGAAGCCGGCGCCCGATGTCTATCTGGCGGTGCTGGAGCGGCTCGGCCTGGAAGGCGGTGACTGCCTGGCGGTCGAGGACTCGGCGAACGGCCTGCGCGCCGCCCGGGCGGCCGGCATCCCCACCGTGGTCACGCCCACCGCATTCAGCGCGCAGGACTCCTTCGAGGGCGCGCTGCTGGTGCTGCCGCATCTTGGCGATCCCGGCGAGCCCATGCCCCAGCACGTGCCCGGCGCGGCAAACCGCTGGGCCGACCTTGCCGCGTTGCGCGCCTGGCACCACGGCACCCTGATCGAGGCGACCTGACATGCATGCCACTGAACCCAACACCGGCCATGGCAGCCAGCGTGCCATCCGCCTGGCGCCTTCCATCCTGTCAGCCGATTTCGCGCGCCTGGGCGAAGAGGTGTGCGCGATCGAGGCCGGCGGCGCGGACCTGGTGCACTTCGATGTGATGGACAACCACTATGTGCCCAACCTGACCATCGGCCCGCTGGTGTGCGAGGCGATCCGGCCGCTGGTCTCCATCCCCATCGACGTGCACCTGATGGTGGAACCGGTTGACGCGCTGATCCCGCTGTTTGCCAAGGCCGGCGCCAACATCATCAGCTTCCACCCGGAGGCGAGCCGCCATGTCGACCGCACCATCGGCCTGATCCGCGACCACGGCTGCAAGGCCGGCCTGGTGCTCAACCCGGCCACGCCGCTGGGCTGGCTGGACCATACGCTGGACCAGCTCGACCTGGTGCTGCTGATGAGCGTGAACCCGGGCTTTGGCGGCCAGGCCTTCATTCCGGGCGTGCTGGACAAGGTGCGCCAGGCACGCGCGCGCATCGACCGGCAGGTGGAAGCCGGCGGGCGGCCGGTCTGGCTGGAGATCGACGGCGGCGTCAAGGCCGACAACATTGCCGCGATCGCGCGCGCGGGCGCCGACACCTTCGTCGCCGGCAGCGCCGTGTTCGGCGCGCCCGATGCCGACGGCGGCTACTCGAGCATCCTGCACCGCTTGCGCGAGGCCGCCACGATCACGTAGCCCGCACGCACCGGCACCACACAAGAACACATAGCCAATCTATAGGAGACCTGTCATGCCTGAAGTCCAAAGGATGACCCTGACGCAGTTCCTGATCGAGGAACGCCGCCGCTATCCGGATGCCAGCGGCGGCTTCAACGGCCTGATCCTCAACGTCGCCATGGCCTGCAAGGAAATTGCGCGCGCGGTTGCCTTCGGCGCGCTGGGGGGCTTGCACGGCAAGGCCAGCAATCAAGCCGGCGAAGCAGGGGCCGTCAACGTGCAGGGCGAAATCCAGCAGAAGCTGGACGTGCTGAGCAATACCACCTTCCTGCGCGTCAACGAGTGGGGCGGGTACCTGGCCGGCATGGCGTCGGAGGAGATGGAGGCGCCCTACCAGATCCCGGAACACTACCCGCGCGGCAAGTACCTGCTGGTGTTCGATCCGCTCGACGGCTCGTCCAACATCGACGTCAATGTCTCGGTGGGCAGCATCTTCTCGGTGCTGCGCGCCCCGGAGGGTGCAAGCGGCGTCACCGAGCAGGATTTCCTGCAGCCCGGCAGCGCCCAGGTGGCGGCAGGCTACGCGCTCTACGGTCCCACCACCATGCTGGTGCTGACCGTGGGCAACGGCGTCAACGGCTTCACGCTCGACCCCAACCTGGGCGAGTTCTTCCTGACGCACCCCAACCTGCGGGTGCCGGCCGATACCCAGGAATTTGCCATCAATGCGTCGAACAGCCGCTTCTGGGAAGCGCCGGTGCAGCGCTATATCGCCGAGTGCATGGCCGGCAAGAGCGGGCCGCGCGGCAAGGATTTCAATATGCGCTGGATCGCGTCGATGGTGGCCGAGGCGCACCGCATCCTGATGCGTGGCGGCGTCTTCATGTACCCGCGCGACTCCAAGGATCCCGCCAAGCCGGGCCGCCTGCGCCTGCTGTACGAGGCCAATCCGATCGCCTTCCTGATGGAGCAGGCCGGCGGGCGCGCCAGCACGGGCCGGCAGACGCTGATGTCGGTGGCGCCGGGCGCGCTGCACCAGCGCATCGGCGTGATCTTCGGCTCGCGCAATGAAGTGGAACGGATCGAGGGCTACCACACCGACCAGACCGATCCCGACCTTCCGAGTCCCCTGTTCAACGAGCGCAGCCTGTTCCGCGCGTCTGCCTGAGGTGCCTGGCCATGTCAGAACGTTATCCCATTATCGCCATCACCGGCTCCTCGGGCGCCGGTACCACGTCGGTGACCCGTACCTTCGAGAACATCTTCCGCCGCGAAGGCGTGAAGTCAGTGGTGATCGAAGGCGACAGCTTCCACCGCTACGACCGCGCCGAGATGAAGGTCAAGATGGCCGAGGCCGAGCGCACCGACAATATGAACTTCAGCCACTTCGGCGCGGAGAACAACCTGTTCTCCGAGCTGGAGAGCCTGTTCCGCTCCTACGCCGAAACCGGCACGGGCATGCACCGGCACTACCTGCATAGCCCGGAGGAGGCCGCGCCGTTCGGGCAGGAACCCGGCACCTTCACCCAGTGGGAGCCGTTGCCGGCCGATACCGACCTGCTGTTCTACGAAGGCCTGCACGGCGGGGTGGTCACCGACGCGGTCAATGTCGCCCAGTATCCCAACCTGCTGATCGGCGTGGTGCCGGTCATCAACCTGGAATGGATCCAGAAGCTCTGGCGCGACAAGAAGCAGCGCGGCTATTCCACCGAGGCCGTGACCGACACCATCCTGCGCCGCATGCCGGACTACGTGAACTACATCTGCCCGCAGTTCTCGCGCACGCATGTGAACTTCCAGCGCGTGCCGTGCGTGGATACGTCCAACCCCTTTATCTCGCGCGAAATCCCCGCGCCCGATGAAAGCATGGTGGTGATCCGCTTTGCCAACCCGAAGGGGATCGACTTCCAGTACCTGCTCAGCATGATCCACGACTCCTTCATGTCGCGCGCCAACACCATCGTGGTGCCCGGCGGCAAGATGGAACTGGCCATGCAGCTGATCTTCACGCCCTTTGTGCTGCGCATGATGGAGCGCCGCAAGCGCGCCGCGCTGTAAGGGCTCGACCGTGAAACGCCGACTCTCGAGGATCTTCTGAATGAACGCACCAGAACGCATCGACTCCGCAGCGCGCTGTGCCAATGCGCTGCGCTTCCTGGCCGCCGACGCGGTGGAGCAGGCCAGGTCCGGCCACCCCGGCGCACCCATGGGCATGGCCGAGATGGCCGAAGCCCTGTGGCGGCGCCACCTGCGCCACAACCCGGCCAACCCGGCCTGGCCCGACCGTGACCGCTTCGTGCTGTCCAACGGCCATGCCTCCATGCTGCAGTACGCACTGCTGCACCTGACCGGCTACGACCTGCCGATGTCGCAGCTGCGCCAGTTCCGCCAGCTGCACGCGGCCACGCCCGGCCATCCGGAGCTTGGCGTGACGCCGGGCGTGGAAACCACCACCGGGCCGCTGGGGCAGGGCCTGGCCAATGCCGTCGGCATGGCGCTGGCGGAGAAGCTGCTGGCCGCCACCTTCAACCGGCCCGGCTTCGACATCGTCGACCACCACACCTACGTCTTCCTTGGCGATGGCTGCCTGATGGAAGGCCTCAGCCACGAGGCCTGCTCGCTGGCGGGCACGCTCAGGCTGGGCAAGCTGATCTGCCTGTACGACGACAACGGCATCTCCATCGACGGCGAGGTCGCCGGCTGGTTTGCCGACGACACCCCGAAGCGCTTTGCCGCTTACGGCTGGCATGTGATCGCCGTCGACGGGCACGATGTGCAGGCCATCGACGCTGCGCTGCACGAGGCCAAGGCAGAGGGCGACCGGCCCACGCTGATCTGCTGCCGCACCGTGATCGGCAAGGGCGCGCCGGCCAAGGCCGGCGGGCACGATGTGCATGGCGCCCCGCTGGGCGCGCCGGAAATCGCCGCCATGCGCACGGCGCTGGGCTGGGAAGCCGAGCCTTTCACAGTGCCGGAGGACGTGGCCGATGCCTGGGACGCGCGCGCGCAAGGCGCCGCGCGCGAAGCCGAATGGGAGGCGCGCTTCGCCAGCTATCGCGCGGCACATCCGGAACTGGCCGAAGAATTCCTGCGCCGTTCCGATGGCCGCCTGCCGGAAGGCTTCGATGCGGAGCTGATGGCATTGCTGGATGCGCCGTCGCCGCTGCAAGGCAAGATCGCCACGCGCAAGGCATCGCAGCTGTGCCTGGAGGCGCTCACGCCCGCCTTGCCCGAGCTGCTGGGCGGCTCGGCCGACCTGACCGGGTCCAACCTGACCAATGTCAAGGCGTCGGTCTGGGTCAACCATGCCGGGCATGGCAACTACGTGAGCTACGGCGTGCGCGAGTTCGGCATGGCCGCCGCGATGAACGGCGTTGCGCTGCATGGGGGGCTGATTCCCTACGGCGGCACCTTCATGACCTTCTCGGACTATTCGCGCAATGCCATCCGCATGGCGGCGCTGATGCGCCTGCGCGTGGTCCACGTGCTGACCCATGACTCGATCGGACTCGGCGAGGACGGTCCCACTCACCAGCCGGTGGAGCATGCCGCCAGCCTGCGGCTGATCCCCAACAACCAGGTCTGGCGTCCCTGCGACGGCGCCGAGACCGCGTACGCGTGGCTGGCCGCGCTGCGGCGCGAGGATGGCCCGAGCTGCCTGGTGCTGTCGCGGCAGGCGCTGATGCCGTTCGAGCGCAATCCGGCCCAGCGCGCGGAGATTGCGCGCGGCGGCTATGTGTTGCGCGATGTGCCGGCGCCGCGCGTGGTGCTGATTGCCACTGGCTCCGAGGTGGAAATCGCCATGCGCGCGGCGCTGGACCTGGCCGATGCCGGCATCGCCGCGCGCGTGGTGTCCATGCCCTGCGTGGAGCTGTTCTACGCGCAGGACGTGGCGTACCGCGACACCGTGCTGCCACCAGGCCTGCCGCGCGTCAGCGTGGAGGCGGGCGGCACCTGGTTCTGGCGCGGCGTGGTGGGCGAGCAGGGCCTGGCGCTGGGCATCGACACCTTCGGCGAATCCGCGCCGGCCGAGGCGCTGTACCAGCACTTCGGCCTGACCCCGGCGCATGTCGCGGCGGCCGCGCGCGTGCTGCTGGAGGAAGCGTGATGACTACCGTATCCATGCCCTGCACCGCGGTGCTGATCGACCTGGACGGCACGCTGGTCGACAGCGCGCCCGACATTGTCGAGGCCGCCAACCGCATGCTGGCCGACCTCGGCACCCCGGCATTGCCGTTCGACACCGTGGCCGGCTTCATCGGCCGCGGCGTGCCCAACCTGGTGCGGCGCGTGCTCGAGACCGGAGGGCTTGCAGCGCAGGTTGAGGCTGCCGAAGCCGTGGCGATGTTCCACCGCCACTATGCCGAGACCAATGGCCGCCTCGGATCGGTGTTTCCGGGCGTGGCGGCAGGACTGGAGGTGCTCAGGCGGCAAGGCTACCGGCTTGCCTGCGTCACCAACAAGCCGCGCGCGCTGGCCGTGCCGCTGCTGGCGCTGACCGGGTTGTCGCAGTACCTGGAAGTGCTGGTGGCGGGCGACTCGATCGCGCAGATGAAACCGGACCCCGAACCGCTGCGCCACGCCTGCAACCTGCTCGACGTCGATCCGGCGCAGGGCGTGCTGGTGGGGGATTCGGCGGTGGACGTGGCGGCGGCGCGCGCGGCCGGCATCCCGGTCTGCCTGGTGCGCTATGGCTACGCCGGCCCCGGCGGACCCGCGGCGCTGGGCGCCGACGCGTTGCTCGATTCGCTGGAGGCGTTGCCGGCGCTGCTGACGCCGGCGCGGCTGGCCCCAGCCGCCTGATGTTGCGCCGGCGCGCCAGCGCGACCGGCAAGGATACCAAGACAAGTAAAGGAGACAGCATGACTATCAAGGTTGCCATCAACGGCTACGGACGCATCGGCCGTAATGTGCTGCGCGCCCACTATGAAGGCGGCAAGCGGCACGATATCGAGATCGTCGCCATCAACGACCTCGGCAACGCGGCCACCAATGCGCACCTGACCCAGTACGACACAGTCCATGGGCGCTTCCCGGGCGAGGTCTCGGTCGACGGCGATGCCTTCCGCGTCAACGGCGACCGCATCCGCGTGCTGGCGCAGCGCAACCCGGCCGAGCTGCCGTGGGGCGAGCTGGGCGTGGACGTGGTGATGGAATGCACCGGGCTCTTCACCAGCAAGGAAAAGGCATCGGCCCACCTGAAGGGCGGCGCGAAGAAGGTGATCATCTCCGCCCCCGGCGGCAAGGACGTGGACGCCACCATCGTCTACGGCGTCAATCACGGCGTGCTGAAGGCGACCGACACGGTGATCTCCAACGCCTCGTGCACCACCAACTGCCTGGCGCCGCTGGTCAAGCCGCTGCACGAGAAGCTGGGCGTGGTGAACGGCCTGATGACCACCGTGCACTCCTATACCAACGACCAGGTGCTGACCGACGTCTACCACGAAGACCTGCGCCGGGCGCGCTCGGCCACCATGTCGATGATCCCGACCAAGACCGGCGCCGCCGCCGCGGTCGGGCTGGTGATGCCTGAGCTGGACGGCCGGCTGGACGGCTTTGCCGTGCGCGTGCCGACCATCAATGTGTCGCTGGTCGACCTGTCCTTCGTGGCGGCGCGGCCGACCACCGTCGAGGAAGTGAACGGCATCCTGAAGGCAGCCGCCGAAGGCGAGCTCAAGGGCATCCTGGACTACAACACCGCGCCGCTGGTCTCGGTGGACTTCAACCACAACCCTGCGTCGTCCACCTTCGACGCCACCCTGACCAAGGTCAACGGCACCCTGGTCAAGGTGTCGGCCTGGTATGACAACGAATGGGGCTTCTCCAACCGCATGCTGGACACCGCGGTGGCGCTGGCCCACGCACGCTAGCAGGTTGCCATGATGAGCCTATCCCATGCTACGAACCCGCAACCGAAACCCGCGGCGGCGCCGCACACGCTGGCCGCACTGCTTGCAGCCGGTGGACTGGCTGGCAAGCGGGTCTTTATCCGCGCCGACCTCAACGTCCCGCAGGATGCAGCGGGTGCTATCACCGACGATACCCGCATCCGTGCTTCCGTGCCTGCCATCGCGGCCTGCCTGCAGGCGGGCGCCGCGGTGATGGTCACCTCGCACCTGGGCCGGCCGCAGGAGGGAGCGCCCGACCCGCGCCACAGCCTGGCGCCGGTGGGCCGCCGCCTGTCTGAACTGCTGGGCCGCCAGGTGCCGCTCTTGTCCGGCTGGACCGAGGGCGGTTTCCAGGTACCGCCCGGGCAGGTGGTGCTGCTGGAAAACTGCCGCATGAACACGGGCGAGAAGAAGAACAGCGACGATCTGGCGCAGAAGATGGCGGCGCTGTGCGATGTATACGTCAACGACGCGTTCGGCACCGCCCACCGCGCCGAGGCGACCACGCATGGCATCGCCAGATACGCCCCCATTGCCTGCGCCGGCCCGCTGCTGGCCGCCGAGATCGATGCGCTGGGCAAGGCGCTGGGCCAGCCGGCGCGCCCGCTGGTGGCGATCGTGGCCGGCTCCAAGGTCTCGACCAAGCTGACCATCCTGAAGTCGCTGGCCGACAAGGTCGACAACCTGATCGTCGGCGGCGGCATTGCCAATACCTTCATGCTGGCCGCCGGCCTGAAGATCGGCAAGTCGCTGGCAGAGCCTGACCTGCTGGCCGATGCCAGAGCCATCATCGACATCATGGCTGCCCGCGGCGCCTCGGTGCCGATCCCGGTCGACGTGGTGTGCGCCAAGGAGTTCAGCGCCACCGCCGAGGCTACCGTGAAGGACGTCAAGGACGTGGCCGACGATGACATGATCCTGGACATCGGCCCGAAGACGGCAGCGATGCTGGCCGAGCAACTGAAGGCCGCCGGCACCATCGTCTGGAACGGTCCGGTGGGCGTGTTCGAGTTCGACCAGTTCGGCAACGGCACCAGGGTGCTGGCCCAGGCCATCGCCGAATCGAAGGCGTTCTCGATCGCCGGCGGCGGCGACACGCTGGCCGCGATTGCCAAGTACCGCATCGCCGATCGCGTGGGCTATATCTCCACGGGCGGGGGCGCGTTCCTGGAATTCCTGGAGGGCAAGACGCTGCCCGCGCTGGCCGTGCTGGCACAGCGCGCCGCTGCCTGAACCCGACCTCACCGATTCTGCAATCAGTAAAGGAGCTTCATCATGGCACTCATTTCCTTGCGCCAGCTGCTGGACCACGCGGGAGAGTTCGGCTACGGCGTGCCGGCCTTCAACGTCAACAACCTGGAACAGATCCACGCCATCATGGAAGCGGCCCAGGAAACCGACAGCCCGGTCATCCTGCAGGCCTCGGCCGGCGCGCGCAAGTACGCCGGCGAGGCTTACCTGCGCCATATGGTGCTGGCCGCGGCCGAGACCCATCCGGACATCCCCATCGTGCTGCACCAGGACCACGGCTCCAGCCCGGCGATCTGCCAGGCCTCGATCCGCTCCGGCTTCACCAGCGTGATGATGGATGGCTCGCTGCGCGAAGACATGAAGACCCCCTCCGACTACGACTACAACGTCGACGTCACGCGGCGCGTATGCGAGATGGCGCATGCGATCGGCGTGTCGGTGGAGGGTGAACTGGGCTGCCTGGGCTCGCTCGAAACCGGCCAGGCCGGCGAAGAGGACGGCGTGGGCGCGGCGGGCACGCTGTCGCACGACATGATGCTGACCGACCCGGCCCAGGCGCGCGACTTCGTCGCCCGCACCGGCGTGGATGCGCTGGCGATCGCCATCGGCACCAGCCACGGCGCCTACAAGTTCTCGCGCAAGCCCACCGGGGACATCCTGGCGATGGACCGCATCCGCGAGATCCACGAGCAGATTCCTGACACCCACCTGGTGATGCACGGCTCGAGTTCGGTGCCGCAGGAATGGCTGGAGATCATCCGCCAGTACGGCGGCGACATCAAGGAGACCTACGGCGTGCCGGTCGAGGAGATCCTGCGCGGCATCAAGATGGGGGTGCGCAAGGTGAATATCGACACGGACATCCGCCTGGCCATGACCGGGGCGATCCGCAAGTCCTTGTCCGACGACCGTAGCGAGTTCGATCCGCGCAAGGCGCTGCTGGCGGCCAAGAAAGGGGCGAGAAGCGTGGTCAAGCTGCGCTTCGAGGCCTTCGGCTGCGCAGGGCAGGCCTCGCGGATCAAGCCGGTGCCGCTGGAGCGGGTGGCGAAGCTCTATTCCTGAAGGCGCATCTGCAGCACCACGAGCCCAGGCACACGCTCCCCTCTCCCGCAAGCGGGCGAGGGGAGCAAACCGGCAGCAGGAGTTGTTCGCGTGACTAACCCCAACGCCGTCACCAGCAACCTGGCGCGGCACAAGGAGCAAACATGGCCAATCGACGCGAAGTGCCCGGTATCAGGAAGTACGACGGTCCCGCCGGCGGCTGGGGGGCGCTGAAGGCAACCGCCACGGCGATCCGCACGCAGATGGATACCGTCAGGGCGCCGATCACGCTGATGCGGACCAACCAGCCCGACGGCTTCGATTGCCCCGGCTGCGCATGGCCCGACAAGGAGCACCGGTCGACCTTCCAGTTCTGCGAGAACGGCGCCAAGGCCGTGACGTGGGAGGCAACCACCAAACGGGTGCCTCCCGAGTTCTTTGCAGCCAATACGGTGTCGTCGCTGTTGAACCGGACCGACTATGAGCTCGAAGACTTTGGCCGGCTGACGCATCCGCTGGTCTACGACCGCGCCACCGACACCTTCCGCGCGGTGGAGTGGGAGGCTGCGTTCGCCCGCATCGGCGAAATCCTGCGCGGGCTATCGCCCGACCAGGTCGAGTTCTATACCTCGGGCCGGGCTTCCAACGAAGCCGCCTACCTGTACCAGCTGTTCGCGCGCGAGTATGGCACGAACAACTTCCCCGACTGCTCGAACATGTGCCACGAGCCCACCAGCGTGGGCTTGCCGCGCTCGATCGGCATCGGCAAGGGCACGGTGTCGCTGGAAGACTTTGACACCTGCGAGCTGATCATTTCGATCGGCCACAACCCGGGCACCAACCACCCGCGCATGATGGGGACGCTGCATGAGGCGTCGCGCCGCAAGGTGCCGATCCTGGTGTTCAACCCGCTGCGCGAACGGGCGCTCGAGCGCTTTGCCGACCCGCAGAACATGGTGGAGATGGCCACCTATGGTTCCACCCGGATTGCGTCGTCCTACTTCCTGGTCCGCGCCGGTGGCGACGCCGCCGCCATCAAGGGGGTGATGAAGGCGCTGCTGGACCTGGAAGCCCGCCAGGGCAATGTGCTGGACCACGACTTCATCGCGGTCCACACCGAGGGCTTCGAGGGGCTGGCCGACGATCTGCGGTCGACCGAATGGGCGGATATTGAAAAGACCAGTGGGCTGACCCGTGCGGACCTGGAACTGGTGGCGGCGGCCTATGCCAAGTCGAATGCCACCATCGTCACCTACGGCATGGGCGTGACCCAGCACAACGAAGGCACGGCCAATGTGCGCCTGCTGTGCGACCTGCTGATGCTGCGCGGCAACTTCGGCAAGCCCGGCGCCGGCATCTGCCCGTTGCGCGGCCACTCCAATGTCCAGGGGAACCGCACTGTCGGCATTACCGAGAAGCCGTCCGCCGGTTTCCTGCAGCGGATCGAGGACACCTTCGGCTTCAGCCCGCCTGCCGGACACGGGCACGATGCCGTCAACGCGATGCAGGCGATGATCGATGGCAAGTCCAGGGCACTGTTCTGCCTGGGCGGGAATTTCGCGGTCGCCTTGCCCGATCCCGAGCAGTGCTTCCCCGCCATGGGCAAGCTCGACCTGAGCGTGCATGTCGGGACCAAGCTCAACCGTACGCACCTGCTGGTGGCCAGGGAGACCTATGTGCTGCCTTGCCTGGGCCGCACCGAACTGGATGTGCAGGAGACCGGGCCGCAATCGGTGACGGTGGAGGATTCGATGTCGATGGTGCATGCCTCGGCCGGCAAGCTCGGGCCGGCGTCCGAGTTCCTGCGCTCCGAGCCGGCCATCGTGGCGGGCATTGCCACCGCGACCCTGCCTGACAGCAAGGTGCCATGGCTGGAACTGGTTGCCGACTACGACAGGATCCGCGATCTGATCGAGAAGACGGTGCCCGGCTTTGAGGACTTCAACACGCGCGTGCGGGTCCCTGGCGGATTCCGCATGCCCTTGCCGCCAACCGAGCGCAAATGGGAAACGCCGTCGGGCAAGGCCGAGTTCTACGTGTTCAAGGGGCTGCACGAAGACAAGCAAGTCCTTGCCGACGATGTCCTGCGGCTGGTGACCATCCGCAGCCATGACCAGTACAACACCACCATCTATGCCATGGACGACCGCTACCGGGGCGTGTTCGGGCGGCGCGACGTGCTGTTCATGAACCCGGCCGACCTGGCCGCGCGCGGCCTGGAGCATGGCGACCTGGTCGACATCGAGACCATCGCAGCGGGCCGGCAGCTGCGTTTCGAGAAGATCACTGCGATCGAGTACGAAATTGCACCCGGCTCCGTCGCTGCCTACTATCCCGAAGCAAACAGGCTGGTGCCGCTCGACTACATCGACGAGGACAGCGGCACCCCGTCCTACAAGTCAGTGCCCGTGCGCGTGGTGCGTTCGGAGGTGACGTAATGGCAGGCCAGCCCACCATCACGTAAGCACGGCTCATGCCCGCTTTCCAGCGCCGTTGCGCGCGGCCCTGAGCGCGCGCAACGGCCCTCTGTTGAAGCAATGCGACCTACCTGTGGAGGAAAGTCCATCATGCCGACCCTTTGCGAAATCTGCAACGCACGTCCCGCCGTGGCGCGGGTGACCGTGGTTCAGGACGGCGAGCGCAAGACCATGTCGATCTGCGACTACGACTACCGGCAGCTGCTGCGCCACCAGGACATGCTCAACCCGTTCGATTCCCTGCTGGGTGGGGGCGGCCTGTCCCGCTTCTTCCGGGGGATGGGAGGCGGGATGAATGACGACGAGCATCCCGGATTCTCCACCGAAGTCCCGCGCGAATCCGTCGATCCCACCGATGCCTTCAGCGAGCAGACCATGGAACTGCTGCAGCGTGCCGCGGAGAAGGCGCACGAGCTGCGGCGCAATGAGCTCGACACCGAGCACCTTCTCTACGTGCTCGCCGATACCGATGTCTGCACGGCGCTGATCAAGGAACTCAAGCTCTCGCCGCAGGACATCAAGGGCTATATCGACGAGCACGCGCAGACCGGAGCCGCCGGGCCTGACGCGGCCATCGACCGGATGACGATCTCGCCGCGGCTGAAGAAAGCCTTCCAGTATGCCTTCCAGGCCTCGCGCGACCTCGGGCATTCCTACGTTGGCCCCGAGCACCTGCTGATCGGCCTGGCCTCGGTCCCGGAAAGCATCGCCGGGACGCTGCTCAAGAAGTATGGCGTCACCCCCGAGGCACTGCGCCAGAAGGTGGTGAAGGTGGTCGGCAAGGGCGCCGAGGATGGCCGCGTCGATACGCCCACCGGCACGCCCACGCTCGACAAGTTCGGGCGCGACCTGACCGCGATTGCGCGGCAGGGCAAGCTCGATCCGGTGCTGGGCCGAGCGCAGGAGATCGAGAGCACGATCGAGGTGCTGGCGCGGCGCAAGAAGAACAACCCGGTGCTGATCGGCGAGCCGGGCGTGGGCAAGACCGCGATCGTGGAAGGGCTGGCGCAGCGCATCGTCAATGGCGACGTGCCGGAGGTGCTGCGTGGCAAGCGCCTGGTCGAGGTGAATATCAATTCGATGGTGGCCGGGGCCAAATACCGCGGCGAGTTCGAGGAGCGTGCCAAGCAGCTGATTGACGAGGTGACCGCCAAGAACGACGAACTGATCCTGTTTATCGATGAACTGCACACCATCGTCGGCGCGGGGCAGGGCGGCGGCGAGGGCGGGCTCGATATCGCCAACGTGCTCAAGCCCGCGCTGGCACGCGGCGAACTGAGCCTGATCGGCGCCACCACGCTGAACGAATACCAGAAGTACATCGAGAAAGACGCGGCGCTGGAGCGGCGCTTCCAGCCGGTGCTGGTGCCGGAGCCAACCGTCGAGCAGACCATCGTCATCCTGCGCGGCCTGCGCGACAAGCTTGAGGTGCACCACCAGGTCACCTTTGCCGACGATGCCTTTGTGGCCGCGGCGGAACTGTCGGACCGCTATATCACCGCGCGCTTCCTGCCGGACAAGGCCATCGACCTGATCGACCAGGCCGCGGCGCGCGTGCGCATCGGCGCCACCTCGCGTCCCGCCGATATCCAGGAACTGGAGGCCGAGATCGCCCAGCTCAAGCGCGAGCAGGACTATGCGTCGTCGCGCAAGCGCTTTGACGAGGCCAAGGGCTTCGAGGACCGCATCACCGACAAGCAGAAGCGGCTTGATGAGCTGACCGAGGCCTGGCAGCGCAAGACCGGATCGGAGACCCTGGAGGTGACGGTTGCGGCCATTGCCGAAGTGGTGTCGCGCCTGACCGGCATCCCGGTGACCGACCTGACCCAGGAAGAGCGCCAGAAGCTGCTGAAAATGGAAGCGCGGCTGCGCGAGCGGGTGGTGGGGCAGGACGACGCGGTGGTCGCGGTCAGCGATGCGGTGCGCCTGTCGCGTGCGGGCCTGGGGCAGGCCAACCGCCCGATCGCGACCTTCCTCTTCCTCGGGCCGACCGGCGTCGGCAAGACCGAGCTGGCCAAGGCGCTGGCGGAAACCGTGTTCGGCGACGAGCAGGCCATCATCCGCATTGACATGTCCGAGTACATGGAGCGCCATGCGGTGGCCCGGCTGATCGGTGCGCCCCCGGGCTATGTCGGCTACGATGAAGGCGGGCAGCTGACCGAGCGCGTGCGGCGCAAGCCCTATAGCGTGATCCTGCTGGATGAAATCGAGAAGGCCCACCCGGACGTGAACAACGTGCTGCTGCAGGTCTTCGACGACGGCCGCTTGACCGACGGCAAGGGCCGCGTGGTGGACTTCAGCAACACCGTCATCATCGCCACCAGCAACCTGGGCGCGCCGATCATCATGGACAACCTGGAGCAGCCCGAGGACAAGCGCATGCCTGAGAAGGACTTGCGCGAGGCGCTGATGAAGGTGCTGAAAGGACACTTCCGACCCGAGTTCCTGAACCGTATCGACGACATCATCGTGTTCCATGCGCTGTCGCGCGACAACATCCGCGCGATCGTGCAGATCCAGCTGGAGCGCGTGGTGCGCACCGCCGCCGCGCAGGACATCACGGTCAAGCCCGACGATGAGCTGGTCGAGCACCTGGTGGAGGCGGGATACCAGCCTGAGTTCGGTGCGCGGGAGCTGCGGCGGCAGATCCGCCAGTCGGTCGAGACCGGGCTGGCCAAGGAGATTCTCGGTGACAAGCTGAAATCAGGCGACAGCGTCGAGCTTGGCTACGACAAGGCAAGCGAAGCCGTAGTCTTCAGAAGGATGGAAGCCGTCAAGAAGCCGAAGGCAGGTAAAGCGACGGCCAAGGGCGCTGCACCCAGGAAGGCGGACAGCACCGTCGCAGCAGGAGACTCCAGCGCTTGAGCGCAAGAGCCAGGGCAATCACGATTTTCGTGGGAGGTTCGCAAATGCAGGAGTACGACTTTTACATCAATCTGCTGAAACCGACGCTGGGGCTCTATGTGCGCAAGGGCGAAGGACTTCAGGACCTCGCCGACGCAAAGGAGTGGCAACTTGAAGGGACGGTTCCTGAGAGCGCACTGCCACCCGGCATGTTGAAGGGTCTGGAAGCCAACGGTCACGCCTTCCAGGAACTGGGAGGGTAAGCAGCCACGCGCGGCCGCGACCTGCTCCGGATGGGTTGCGGCCGTGCGGCTTTCTTCCTGCCGGCATCACTTCTCGTCGACAAAGAACTCGATACCCTCGTCGATGCATTCTTTTGGCTGGGCAAAGGTAATCCAGCCATGACCCCTGAGCGTGATTTCGTCACGGCGCAGGATCAGCGCGCCTTCGCCATCGATCTTCACGTGGGTGCCGTTCGAACTTCTGTCGATCAGGACAAAGCGGCCGCCGCGCGGCTCCACCGTGGCCTGGAATCTCGAAACCTGCCGGTCCGTGACAACGATGCTCATGGTCGTGTCCCGGCCGATGGTGACAGGCGGTGAGGCAGTGTTCATTTCGAAGACGGTTTCCCGATATCGTAGCGAAAGCAGTGCCGAGCGGGCCAATGCAAGATCCACCGGGGCCACCAGGGTCAGGTCGATGCTCTGCTGCCAGATCGCTTCGTACAGCTCGATCACCTGGTGCTTGCCGCGTACCTGTATCGGATACAGGTAGCGTGTCATCTGGCGCAGCCCTGCTGAGAGCTGCTCCACCGCGTTCTTGCTGGTGATGATCTGGCCCCGCGAAGCCAGGCTGGCCAGTCGGGCGGCAAGGTTGACGGTGTCGCCGAACAGGTCGCCGGATTCGTCCGACAGGATCGGGCCATGGTGAAAGCCGATATGGATCGCCAGCGGAGCGCCTATGATCGGCGGCAGCCCGGCGACGGCCTCCTGCATGTCCAGTGCCGCCCGCATCGCATTCTCCGCGGCGGGAAACAGCACCATGATTTCGTCACCGATGGTCTTGACGACCCGGCCTTGCGCGGCCGCGGAGTGGGACTTCATCAGCGCCAGGCACTGGCGGATTGCGCCAAGCGCCACCGCATCGCCGGCCTGCTCGTAGAGCCTGGTGCTGTCGCAGACGTCCGCGAACATCACCGATCCATCAGAGGCGTCTTGTCGCGAATCTTGGTCCATATGCATCACAGGCCGTTTGATCGGAGCGCGCCATGCCTTCGATCGGCAGTGCGCTTCGTCTGCATGATTCTGCATCATAGAACTTCATTGCGACATTGCAGCCCTGGTGACCATCCCGCAAAAGTGCTGCTTGCCGATCCGGGCGCCTGGAGCCTCTCCTGCCGTTTCGTCTTGCCAGGGATCGCATCAGGCACTACAACGATCTAGCACGCCGACGACGGTGAAGGAGGAGGCCCCATGAAGCATGACGCCCGCAACCCTCTCGCCGCCGCTCTTCGCCAGCATTTGGCGGGGTCTGTGCTGACGCTTCCGGTGCTTGCCTTTGCTGCCGGTCCCGGCGGATCCTTCCAGCCCACCCAGGTGTCCGGCACGCCAGACCGCAACGTCGGGCTGCAGGCCTTCGCGCAGATCGAGCGTGTGCTGCTGCATGCCCGCTGCCTGAATTGCCACGTGCCGGACGGCCCGCTGCAGGGCGATGCGAAACGTGTGCATTTTCCACCGGTGCAGCGAGGCACTGACGGCAAGGGCGTGCCGCCGCTGCAATGCGCCACCTGCCATGGCACCCAGAACAGCCCGCTCGCGCATGCGCCGCCCGGGCTGGATACCAATGGCCAGCCAGGCTGGCACATGCCGCCGGCGAAGATGAAGATGTCATGGCTGGGCCTGTCCGGGCCGGCGCTATGCAAGGTCTTCCGCGACACCAGGACCAATGGCGGCCGTTCGCTGGCAATGCTCGAAGAACACATGGTGACCGACCACCTGGTGGCTTGGGGCTGGCAGCCGGGGCCGGGGCGTGAATTGCCGCCGCTGGACAAGCCCGCGTTCGACGAGCAGGTGCGCCAGTGGATACGCAATGGCGCGCCATGCGATACGCGCGAGCCGTTGCGCACCTCTGCGGGGCCTACACGCGCCGCCGCCGATGAAGCCTTGCTGAAGAACCTGCGCGCCATCGCCGGATCAGGCGCCTTGACCCAGACGAAGGGCACCAGCAACGGGAGCCAGCCATGATTTCCTTTCAACTGAACGGCAAGACCCAGCAGGTCGACGTGCCCGGCGACACGCCGGTGCTGTGGGTACTGCGCGACACGCTGGGGCTGACCGGCACCAAGTTCGGCTGCGGCATCGCGGTATGCGGCGCATGCACGGTACATGTCGATGGCCAGCAGCGCCGCGCGTGCGTGACGCCGGTGTCCTCCATCGCCGGCCGGCAGCTCACCACCATCGAGGGCATCGGCGAGGACCGGGTCGGGCGCGCGGTCGAAGAGGCCTGGGTGCGCAACGACGTCACGCAGTGCGGCTATTGCCAGAGCGGCCAGGTGATGTCGGCGGTGGCGCTGCTCAAGGTCAACCAACGCCCGACCGATGCCGACATCGAACGGGCCATGAGCGCCAACCTGTGCCGCTGCGGCACCTATGCGCGCATCCATGCCGCGGTCAAGGATGCAGCCAAGGCGATCGGCTGAGGAGATGCCATGAGACTCATGCAGCAGGCAAGCGGCGGCATCGACCGGCGGACCTTCCTGAAACTGAGCTTCGGCTCGGGCTTCGCGCTCTGTGCCGTTCCGCTTGGCGCGCAGACGGAGGCGGCGGCGCAGCCCAAGGCGCCGGTGCAGCCATCGGCCTTCGTCAGTATCGATGCCGACGGCACGGTGATGGTCACGATCGGCAAGCTTGAGTTCGGGCAGGGCGTGCAGACGGCACTGCCGATGCTGGTGGCCGAGGAACTGGACGCGGACTGGAGCAAGGTGCGCTGCCAGCTGGCCCCGGCCGGCGAGGCCTATAAGGACCCGGTGTTCCATATCCAGATGGTCGGCGGCTCGACCAGCATGAAGAACTCGTGGACGCAGTATCGCGAGGTCGGCGCGCGCATGCGCGCCATGCTGCTCGGGGCGGCCGCCGGGCGCTTCGGGGTGCCGGCCGGGCAGCTGAAGGCCGAGGCCGGCGTGGTGACCGCGCCCGACGGCCGCCGGGCCACATACGGCGAGCTGGCTGCCGCAGCGCTGGCCGAGCCGGTGCCGGCGAGCGTGCAGCTGAAGTCGCCGCAGCAGTTCAGGCTGATCGGCAAGCCCACCGGCCGGCTCGATGCGCGCGACAAGTCCACCGGCAGGCAGCAGTTCGGCATCGACACGGCGCTGCCCGGCACGCGCACCGTGGTCATGGTGCATCCGCCCGTGTTCGGCGCCATGGTCGCGCGCTTCGACCCCGCGCGTGCCAGGGCCATCGCCGGCGTGGAAGAGGTCTACCAGGTGCCGCTGGCCGGCGGCGCGACCGGGTTGGCGATCGTGGCCAATGGCTTCTGGCCCGCGCGCACGGCGCGCGAGGTGCTGCAGGTGGAATGGGACACCAGCGGCGTCGAGAAGCCGGACAGCGATGCGCTGCTGGCGCGCTACCGCGAGCTGGCGGCCCGGCCCGGCGTGCAGGCCAAGGCGGCGGACACTTCGGCGCTTGCCACCGCGCCACACAAGCTCACCGCCGAGTATGTCTTCCCCTACCTGGCGCACACGCCGATGGAGCCGCTCAACTGCACCATCGACTTCCGCGGCAACCAATGCACAGTGTGGGCCGGCTCGCAGTTCCAGACCGTCGACCAGGCCAACGTCGCAGCCGTGCTCGGTCTGAAGCCGGAACAGGTGACATTCAACACCATGATGGCCGGCGGCGGCTTCGGCCGGCGTGCCGTGCCCACCTCCGACTACCTGTTCGAGGCCGCGCAGGTGGCCAAGGCGCGCCATGCGGCGGGCCGGCGCGAGCCGATCAAGATGATCTGGACACGCGAAGACGACGTGCGCGGCGGCTACTACCGCCCGATGCACCTGCACCGCGTTGAGATCGGCCACGACGGCAAGGGCAAGGTGCTGGCCTGGAAGCACGTGATCGTCGGCCAGTCCATCACCAGCGGCACTCCGTTCGAGTCCTTCACCGTGAAGAACGGGGTCGACTCGACCATGGTCGAGGGCGTGAGCGACAGCCCTTATCCGTTCCCGATCGCGCTCGAGATCCATCATCCCAAGGTCAACGTGCCGGTGCTGTGGTGGCGCTCGGTGGGGCACACGCACACGGCCTATGTGATGGAGACCCTGGTCGATGAACTGGCGCGCGCCGGCGGGATCGATCCGGTGGCGTACCGCCGCACGCTGCTGCGTGAGCACAAGCGTCACCTGGCGGCGCTGGACCTGGCGGTCGAGCGCTCGGGCTACGGCAAGCGGCGCCTCGCGGCCGGGCGTGCCTGGGGCGTGGCGGTGCATGAATCGTTCGACACCGTGGTCGCCTACATCGTCGAGGCCTCGATGCGTGGCAACCAGCCGGTGGTGCACCGGGTCACCGCGGCCGTCCACTGCAACATGCCGATCAATCCGCGCACGGTCGAGGCGCAGGTCCAGGGCGGCATGATGATGGGGCTGGGTACCACGCTGCCCGGAGCGCAGATCACGCTGAAGGATGGCGTGGTCCAGCAAGGCAACTGGAACGATTACCGGCTGGCCACGCATGCGGACACGCCGCCGCAGATCGCGGTGCACATCGTGTCGTCGGCCGATCCGCCGACCGGCATTGGCGAGACCGCGGTGCCGCCGATCGCACCGGCACTGGCTAATGCCGTCGCGGCGCTCACCGGCAAGCGGCATCGCAGCCTGCCGTTCACCGCGTGATCTTCGAGCAAGTCGGCATGGCCTGCGTGCGGTGATCTCTCCCCCAAGCGGGGGGAGCACCCAGACAGATTGCCAACGGTTTTGGGTGCGCCAAATCCGCCCGAACTAGCCTAAGCAAGATGTTCTCCCTCTCCCCTCATGGGTGTACAGACCGGAGAGGGTGCAAGCACCCCGGCAGTGCGGGAGTCCATCGTACACGAACGGCCACGGGGTGGCGGTGAACGGTGCATTCGGAAATGGCAGAGGCGGGCAATCCGGTTAGCGGCGATCATGCAGTCTGATCCTGTCCGCATCCCGAGCCACCATGCACGTCCATCTGCAGTCCCACATGCACGTCAGCCTGCAGCGGCTGTTGCTGGCCTTCCCGCTGGCGGTCTCTGCGGCCCACGGCAGGCTGGTGCTCAGGCGCCGCGGCTATGAGCGTCTGCTGCTGCCGGGCCAGCAGCTCACCATCGAACCGTTTGAAACCTTTGCGCTGCACCTGGATGGCAGCAGCGCTCAGCCGGCCGCGTGCACCCTCGAAATCCAGCGCATGATCCCCGCGGCGCGGCAGGAATGCCTGCACCACCGCATCTGCAAGCGGGTTTTCCTGCAACCCCATTACGCCTGGAATGCTGCGTTTATCGCGGAACGGCTGGGCATGTCCACGGCACAGCTGCGCCGCATGCTGTTTTCTCAGGGCACGGCGCTCACCGAGCTGTGCCGCACGCAACGGCTGATGCGGTTGCTGTTCGAGGTCATGGCCGGTGATGCCGGCATTGGCGATGCCCGGCGGCGCGTCGGCTGGCCAGCCAGCAGTGATCTGGACTGCGCTTTCTACGACCGCTTCGGCTTATCGATGGAAGCTGCCAGCCGGTTGGCGGTGGCGCGCGCAGCGCGGCGGCAGCGCTCGGTCGCCTGACTCGTTCCCAAGAATCTACCTGACGTTCGCAAGCTTCCGGGATCAGGTCCCGGATGCCAGGGTGGCGGCCCCTGCGAATTGCGCCCGCCAGAGTGTACTGAGCGCCGCGCTTTGCGAGATAATCCGCCCTTACGCTGCGGAATGATGTCATGCGCTTTGATCTGGTCGACCTGAAACTGTTCACGCATATTGCGGAGGCCCAGAGCCTGACCGGCGGTGCGCAACGCTCGCACCTGTCGCTGGCCGCGGCCAGCACGCGCATCAAGAACCTCGAGGAACACGTCGGCGTCAAGCTGCTGAGCCGCAGCAGCCAGGGCGTGAAGGTGACCGGGGCGGGGGAGACCCTGCTCGCCCACGCGCGCCGCGTGCTGCGCCAGCTGGAGCAACTGAGCGGCGATCTGCAGGAATATGCGGCGGGCGTGAAAGGCCATGTGCGCGTGTTCGCCAACACCACCGCGATGAGCGAGTTCCTGCCGGCGGTGCTGCGCAGTTACCTCGTCAGCCATCCGGACGTGACCATCGACATGCACGAGCGCCTGAGCCCGGATATCGTGCGCGCGGTGCAGGAGGGCATGGTGGATATCGGCATCATTGCCGGCAACGTGCGCACGGAAGGGCTGGAGGTGATGCCGTACCGGCGCGACCGCCTGGTGCTGGCCACCGCGCTGAGCCATCCGCTGGCCGAGCGCGGCAGCGTGGATTTCATCGATACGCTGGACTACGACTTCATCGGCCTGCCCGAGGCCAGCGCGATCCACAATTTCCTGTTGCGGGCCGCGACCGACCTGCAGCGCACGCTGCGCTGGCGCGTGCAGGTCAGCAATTTCGAGACCGCCTGCCGGATGATCGAGGCCAATGTCGGCGTCGGCGTGTTGCCGGAGACTACCGCCAGCCGCCATGCGAAGACGATGGCGCTGCGCATCGTCCAGCTCAACGATGAATGGGCCGAGCGCAAGCTGCAGATATGCGTGGCCGACCTCAGCGCCTTGCCGCTGTTCGCGCGCAAGCTGGTGGACCTGCTGGTCGAGGACGGCCTCGGGCGCCAGGACTGAGGGCGCCGGCGGACTAGGCCTTGTCCGCCAACATCTGCCGCAGCTGGTGCTTGAGCAGCTTGCCGCTGGCCGTGGTGGGGATCGAGGCCACGCGCAGGATCCGCTCCGGGCGCTTGTACGGCGACAGGCGGTCGACCAGGTAGTCGTGCAGCGACTGCGCGTCGAATTTCTCGCCATCCCTGATCTCGACGAAGGCGATCACTTCCTCGTTGCCGTCCGCGGTCGGCTGCCCGATGACGGCCGATACGCGCACGGACGGATGCGTGTTGATGACCGATTCGACTTCGATCGGGTAGACATTGAAGCCCGAGCGGATGATCAGGTCCTTGGTGCGGCCGACGATGAACAGCGCGCCGTCGGGGTCCAGCCGGCCGATGTCGCCGGTATTGAGCCAGCCGTCGGGCCGCAGGGCCTCGGCGCTCAGGTCCGGTGCGCGGTAGTAGCCGCGCATCACGCCGGGCCCCCTGATCCATAGCTCGCCGGGTTCCCCCTGCGGCACCGGCTTGCCCTCCGGCCCGACTACCCGCAGTTCTGCGCCTTCGACGATCTCGCCCGCCGAGCAATCGGTGCGCGGCCGGTCCATGCGGGTCACGAACAGCGACCCCGCATATTCGGTCATGCCGTAGCCGTGGTGCAGCGGCTGGCCGAACATCGCCTCGACGTCGTGCTTGAGCGTCGGATCAAGCGGCCCGCCGCCGGTGTAGAGATAGCGCAGCCGCGGCGACGGCTGCAGGGGCGTTCCCGTTGCCCGCACATGGGCGAGGATGCGGTTGAACATCGTCGGCACGCCCTGCAGCAGCGTGATCGCACCCTGCCGGATCGCGGCGGTGACGTCCGCGGCATTGAAGCGCGCGCTCAGGTACAGGCTGGCACCGGCCTGCAGGGTCGAGACCAGCAGCGTCCCGAGTCCGAACACATGCGACATCGGCATGACCGCATAGGCGCAGTCGTCTGCCTGCATGCGGCGCGACTCGACCGTGACGCGCGCAAAGTGCAGCAGGCCCCGGTGAGTGACCATCACGCCCTTGGGCTGTCCGGTGGTGCCGGAGGTGTAGATCAACGCGGCGACGTCACGCGCGAGCGCTTCAGGCTCGCGCTCGCCGGCCTCGTCGACAGCGCCCGCCATCAGCGGGCCGAGGCCGGCCGGGACAATCTCCCTGGCCCGGTAGCGCACGCCGTGCCGCAGGGCATCGGGCGACACCGCGTGGGTGAACAGCATCAGGCTCGGCTGGCAGTGGGCGCGGATCACCTCGATTTCCCGCTCCGACAGGCGGGCGTTGACGATGACCGGCCACGCGCCCAGTTCCGACAAGGCGAACACCAGCGTGATCACCGCCAGGCAGTTCTCGGCCGTGATCAGCACCCGATCGCCGGTGCCCACGCCCTGCGCTTGCAGGTAGCGCTGCGCATCCTCGATGCCCGCCCACAGCTGCGCGTAGGTGGTGGTCCGGCCTTCTTCGAAGACGGCCACATGGCCGGGGGTCTCGGCGGCCCAGCGGCGAGGGATGTCGCTGATCCGTGGTGGGGTGTCTCGGTCCGGTGGCATCTCGCGGGAGTCCTTGTGCTGGAAAAACCGTTCGGCAAGGCGGGGGCCAGCCGAACGGCGCCAGTGTATGTGCGCCCGTTGCACGGTGCAATCGGTAATCGGCAAAGGCGGATTTCTTGTCTGCCGAAAGCCCCCTGGCCGCTTACACCACGCGCCTGGCGCGCAGTGCTTCCAGTTGCTGCGGGCTCAGCTTCAGGTAGTCGCGCAGCACCTCGTCGGTGTGCTGGCCCAGCGCGGGCGGGGCGTAGCGCAGCGTCGGGGGCGTCTCCGACAGGCGCAGCGGGCTGGCCGTGGTGACCACGTGGTTCGCGGGCTCGCCGGCGGGCGGCTGGGCTCCCGGATAGCGCTCTTGCTCGACGCGCAGGCCACGGTGCTGCACATGGGGGTCGGCGTGGGCCTGGGCGATATTGTTGATGGGGCCGCAAGGCACGGAATTGGCTTCCAGCAGCGCGACCCATTGCGCCGTGGAGCGGGTGCGCGTGAGCTCCATCATCATCGCGATCAGCGTCTTGCGGTTGTTGACGCGGCCGGTGTTGGTGGCATAGCGCTCGTCGCGCGCCCAGTCCACGCCCGCGGCGTCGCAGAAGCGTGCGAACTGCCCGTCGTTGCCGATGGCCAGCAGCATATTGCCGTCGGCGGTCGGGAAGTCCTGGTAGGGCACCACGCTGGGGTGGATATTGCCCTGGCGCCGGGGCACGTCGCCGGCGTTCAGGAAGCCCGCGCCCTGGTTGGCCAGCACCGCCATCGCCACATCCAGCAGGGCGATGTCGATATGCTGGCCGCGGCCGGTGAAGTGGCGTGCTTCCAGCGCGCTCAGGATCGCGGTGGTGGCGTACATGCCGGTGAACAGGTCGATCACGGCCACGCCTACCTTCATCGGGCCGCCGCCGGGCTCGCCGTCGGCGTGGCCGGTGATGCTCATCAGGCCGCTCATGGCCTGGATCAGCAGGTCGTAGCCGGGCCGCGCCGCGTAGGGACCGGTGTGGCCAAAGCCCGTGACCGAGCAGTAGATCAGGCGCGGGTTGAGCGCGCTCAGGCTGTCATAGTCCAGCCCGTAGCGCTTGAGGCCGCCGGTCTTGAAGTTCTCCACCACCACATCGCTCTGCCGGGCCAGCTCGCGGATCAGCTCCTGCCCCTCGGGCGTGGCCATGTCCACGGTGACCGAGCGCTTGTTGCGGTTGGCGGCGGTGAAATAGCAGGCCTGCCGGGTCGGCGCGCCGGCCTCGTCGGCGAGGAAAGGGGGCCCCCAGTGGCGTGTATCGTCGCCTTCGCCGGGTTTTTCGATCTTGATCACGTCGGCGCCCATGTCCGCCAGGTTCTGGGTGGACCACGGTCCGGCCAGCACGCGCGAGAGATCGAGCACGCGCAGGTGGCTCAGGGCGCCGGTGCGGGGGGAGGGGGGAGGAAGGCCAGCGGCCGGCGTAGCGGTGGAATCTGTCATGTCAGGTCAGGCGGTCTCAAGGCAGGCTGCCCGTCCTGGGGACGGGCAGCGTTGCGCGCGGGCATGGGTCAGGCGTATTGGCGCGGGGCGCGGTGCTTACGCGCCGCGGGCTTCACGGATCATGTTGCGCGCGATGATGACCTGCTGGATCTGCGTGGTGCCCTCATACAGGCGGAACAGGCGCACATCGCGGTAGAAGCGCTCGATGCCGAACTCGGAAATATAGCCGGAACCGCCGAGAATCTGTACCGCGCGGTCCGCCACGCGGCCCACCATCTCGGTGGCGAACATCTTGCAGCATGAGGCCTCGGTGGAGACGTTCCTGCCTTCGTCGCGGCGGCGCGCGGCGTCGATCACCATGCATTCGGCAGCATAGAGCTCGGCCTGGCTGTCGGCCAGCATGGCCTGGATCAACTGGAACTCGCAGATCGGCTGGCCGAACTGCTGGCGCTCCAGCGCGTAGTTCAGCGCGTCGCGCAGCACGCGCCTGGCCACCCCGACGCTGACCGCCGCAATGTGCAGCCGGCCCTTGTCGAGCACCTTCATCGCCGTCTTGAAGCCCTGTCCTTCCTTCAGGCCGATCAGGTTCTCGGCCGGCACGCGCACGTTGTCGAAGATCACGTCGCAGGTGTGCGCGCCTTTCTGCCCCATCTTCACGTCGCGCTTGCCGAAGCTGATGCCCGGCGTCCTGGCATCGACGATAAATGCCGAGACGCCGGCCGAGCCCTTGATCTCAGGGTTGGTACGCGCCATCAGCGTGAACATGCCGGCCTGCGGCGCATTGGTGATAAAGCGCTTGGTGCCGTTGACCACGTAGTGGTCGCCATCCCTGACCGCGGTGGTGCGCAGCGAGCCGGCGTCCGAGCCGGCTTCCGGTTCGGTCAGGGCAAACGAGGCCAGGATCTCGCCGGTGGCCAGGCGGGGCAGCCACGCGGCCTGCTGCTCAGGCGTGCCGTCCATCAGGATGCCCTGCGAGCCGATGCCCACAGTGGTGCCCAGCAGCGAGCGGAAGGCCGGCGAGGTCTGGCACAGCTCCATGACCACGCGCGCTTCCTCTTCCATGGTCAGCTCCAGGCCGCCAAAGCGCTCGGGGATGGTCATGCCGAACAGGCCCATCTCGCGCATGTCCTGCACGATGTCCTGCGGGATTTCGTCGGTCTCGGCGACCAGCGCCTCGGCGGGAACCAGGCGCTCGCGCACAAAGCGGCGCACGCTGTCGAGCAGGGCTTCGAGGGTTTCGTTATCGCGGATCATGTCAGTTCTTCCTGGGTGTCGGGTCGGTGTCGGTTCGAGGCGGGGCCATCAGTCCAGCGTCACGCCCTTGAGCACGCTGGCCCACTGCGTGCGCTCGCGCGCGGCGGTGTTCACGACGTCCTGCGTGGTGCCGCTCCACTGTTCGTAGCCCAGCTCGGCATAGCGCTTCCTGAGTTCCGCATCTTCCACGGCCTGCCGCACTGCCGCGGCCAGCTTCTGGGTCTGCTCGGAGGTCACGCCCTTGGGGGCGTAGATGGCGTACCAGCCGCCGGCTTCATAGTCCTTGAGGCCGGCAATCCCGGATTCGCGGAAGGTGGGCACGCCGGGCAGCGATGCGCTGCGCTTGGGCGAGCCCACGGCGATGGGCTTGACCTTGCCGCTCTGCACATAGCCGCTGGCGGTGCTGATGATGTCGAACATCACGTCGATCTGGCCGCCGATGGTATCGGTCATGGCCGGGGCATTGCCCTTGTAGGGAATATGGTTCAGCTCGACCTGCGCCTGCCGGGCGAACAGGGCCATGGCGACATGGTTGGAGCTGCCCACGCCCGAGGAGCCGTAGCTAAGCTTGCCGGGATGCGCCTTGGCGTAGGCAACCAGGTCCTGGGTGCCCTTGAACGGCTCCTTGACGTTGGCCACCAGCATGTTGTAGTAGCGCGCCACCGGTGCCACCGGGGCGAGGTCCTTCGCCGGGTCGTACGGCAGGCTCTTCATGATGTTGGGCGCGACCGTCAGCGCCGCGCTGGCGGCGAACCACAGTGTGGCGCCATCGGGCTTGGCGCGGACCACTTCATAGCCGGCCAGCGTGGCATTGGCGCCGGGCTTGTTGTCGACGATGACGTTGGCGCTGAGCGCCTTGCCCAACGCCACCGCGAACAGGCGCGCGGCCTGATCGGCGGGGCCGCCGGCGGCGTAGCCGACCACGAGGCGCACCGGCTGGCCGTTGGGCTGCGCCGAGGCAGGGGGAGTGGCCAGGGTTGCGCCGCACAGGGCCAGGGCGGCCAGCATGGCGTGGCGGCGTGAGGTGGAAATCAAGATACTTCTCCTACGTAAAGCAAAGTGCCGAAGGCAAAAGCCGAAAAGCAAAAGGCAAAAGGCGGGCGCAGCCCCCGCCGTCGCGCGCGGGGGCTGTATGGTGAATGAAGTGGGCTTACTCAGTAGCGTTCGAAGACCGCGGCAATACCCTGGCCGCCGCCGATGCACATGGTCTCCAGGCCATAGCGGCCGCCGCGGCGCTGCAGTTCGTGCAGCAGCGTGGCCAGGATGCGCACGCCGGTGGCGCCGATCGGATGGCCTAGCGAGATGCCCGAGCCGTTCACGTTGAGCTTCTGCTCGATCGCATCCTGGTCATGCCATTCCCAGCCCTTGAGCACGGCCAGCACCTGGCAGGCGAAGGCTTCGTTCAGCTCGACCAGGTCCATCTGGTCCAGCGTCAGGTTCAGGCGCGCCAGCAGCTTCTTCACCGCGGGCACCGGGCCGATGCCCATGTGCGAGGGCTCGCAGCCGGCCGCCGCCCAGCCCACCAGCGAGGCCATGGGGGTGAGGCCCAGTTCGGCCAGCTTGTCTTCGGCCACGATCAGGCAGGCGGCCGAGGCGTCGTTCTGCTGGCTGGCGTTGCCGGCGGTGACGGTACCGTTCGGCATCAGCGTGCGCAGCTTGCCCAGGCTTTCACGCGTGGTTTCGGGGCGGAAACCTTCGTCGCGCGCGAACCGCACCGGATCGCCCTTGCGCTGGGGCACCTGCACGGGAACGACTTCGGCATCGAAGCGGCCGGCCTCCCAGGCTGCCGCGGCGCGTGCGTGGCTGCGGGCGGCGAAGACATCGGCCGCCTCGCGGCTGATGCCGTAGTCGCGCGCCAGGTTCTCGGCCGTCTCGATCATCCCGGAGATCTTGCCGAAGCGCTCGACCGGCTGGGAGCGTTCACGGCCGCGGTCGAGGCGGTCGAAGAAGCGCACATTGCCCGAGCGCGCGCCCCAGCGCATGTCGGTGGTGTAGTACTCGATATTGCTCATGCTCTCGACGCCGCCCGCGATCACCACGTCGGCGGCGCCGCTCTGCACCATCATCGAGGCCGTGACGATGGCCTGCAGGCCGCCGCCGCAGCGGCGGTCCAGTTGCATGCCCGGCACCTCGACCGGCAGGCCGGCCTGCAGCGCGGCCCAGCGGCCGACGCAGGGCACTTCGCTGTTGGCGTAGGACTGGGCAAAGACCACGTCATCGATACGCGCGGGATCGATGCCGCTGCGTTCCACCACGGCGCGCACGGCGGTGGCGGCCAGTTCCTCCACGGGCACCGGGCGCAGGCTGCCGCCGAAGGTGCCGACGGGCGTGCGGAGGGGAGTGACGATTGCAGCTCTGCGCATGGAAGTCTCCTTGGAACTCTGTGTTGGGATGAGCAAGTAAGTCAGTTGGCCAGCGTGTGCCCGGGAAGGGCCACGAAGACCGCGCCGCACTGGCGCAGCAGGGCGTGGGCCTGGCGTTCCAGGTCTGCGCGGTGTTCGGGGGCGGCAATGTCCAGCATGCGGCGCACGCGCTGCGACAGCGTCTGGCCGCGCAGGTCGGCCACGCCGTGCTCGGTGACGATCAGGCCCGCATCCGAGCGGGGCGTGCTGACCGGGCCGGACAACTGCGCCACGATGCGGCTCGCGCCCTTGGCGGTCGCCGGCAGCGCGACGATGGGCAAGCCGCCGCGGCTGCGCGCGGCACCGCGCAGGAAGTCCACGGCACCGCCGACGGCGCCGACATAGACGCCGCCGGCGACTTCGGCGTTCACCTGGCCGGTGAGGTCGACCTCGATGGCGGAGTTGATGGCGGTCAGCTTGTCGACGCTGGCCAGCACCTCGGGGTGATGGGTATAGGCGGTCTCGCGCAGTTGCAGCTGCGGATTGCGGTGGGCCCAGCGCCGCAGCCGTTCGCTGCCCATCAGGATGCCGGCGATGCCTACCCCCGTATCGATGCTCTTGCGTGCGTTGGTCAGCACCCCGGCTTCGGCCAGCGCCGCAATGCCGTCGCCGATCGCGCCGCTGTGCAGCCCCAGGTCGCGGTGGCCATTCAGCGCAGCGACCACGGCCTCAGGCAGGTTGCCGATGCCCATCTGCAGGGTGGCGCCATCCTCCACCCAGCCGGCGATGTGGCGGGCGATGGCCTGTTCGGCCGGGCCGGGCGCGCTGCGGTCAAGGCTGATGGGCGGGTGCAGCGCTTCGACCTGCAGGTCGATATCGTCCGCGCTCAGGTAGCGGCTGCCGTGGGTCCACGGCACCTCCGGGTTCACCTCGGCGATGATGACGCGGGCGCGGTCGAGCGCCGCGGGAAGGTATTCATGCACCAGCCCCAGGCTGTGGCGCCCCTGCTCGTCGGCGGGCGAGACCTGCACCAGCGCCACGTCCGCCCGCAGCGTGCCGTCGCGGATCAGCCCGGGCAGGTGCGAATAGTGGCTGGGCACGATGTCCAGCACGCCGGCCCTGGCCAGTTGCCGGTGCGGGCCGCTGGCGGCGTAGCCGAAGAAGTCGAGCACATCCGCCTGGGCCGGCTGCAGCGTGTCTGACTGCCCGATGCCGACAAAGACACTGAGGCGTCCGCCCTGGGCGATGGCGTGGCGGTGTTCCACCAGTGCGCGCGTCAGCGTCAGCGGCTCGGCGGTCGCTTGCCCCCACCAGATATGGTCTCCGGGGCGGATCAGGGCTTGCAGGCGGGAGGCGAGGGTGTGCATGTCCACGGGGCAGCGGTCAGTCGGCGCATGCGCCGGATAGCCCGGAGCATGTTCCCAAAGCGTGGTTTGCGCTATTTGACAATGCCAATGGCGGACTTTGGCGAAAGCGAAAGGACCTGGCCGTCGCCGGGACTTAACCGCGGTGGAAGGCGCGCTTTCGGAAAGGCTGATTGTCCACGCGGCCGAACGCCGCGAACATTGCGGTCATCACAAGGAGGCGGCCGTCCGCCAGAGACCGAACGCAAGCCAAGCGCCATGATCGAACAGACCCAATCGAACAACTTCCAAGAAATCCGCGACGCCATCCGCGCGCTTTGCGCCGAGTTTCCCGATGAGTACTTCCGCAAGGTGGACGAGCAGCGCGCCTATCCCGAGGCCTTCGTCAATGCGCTGACCGCGGCGGGCTGGCTGGCGGCCCTGATCCCGCAGGAGTACGGCGGTTCCGGCCTGGGCCTGACCGAAGCCTCGGTCATCATGGAAGAGATCAACCGCTGCGGCGGCAACTCCGGCGCCTGCCACGGCCAGATGTACAACATGGGCACGCTGCTGCGGCACGGCTCCAGGGCGCAGAAGGAAAAGTACCTGCCGAAGATTGCCTCGGGGGAATGGCGCCTGCAGTCCATGGGCGTGACCGAGCCCACCACTGGCACGGACACCACCAAGATCAAGACCTCGGCGGTCAAGAAGGACGGACGCTACGTCATCAACGGCCAGAAGGTCTGGATCAGCCGCGTCCAGCACAGCGACTTCATGATCCTGCTGGCGCGCACCACGCCACTGGCCGAGGTGACGAAGAAGAGCGAGGGGATGTCCATCTTCATGGTGGACCTGCATGAAGCGCAGAAGAAGGGCCTGACCGTGCGCCCGATCCCCAACATGGTCAACCACGAGACCAATGAACTGTTCTTCGAGGACCTGGAAATCCCCGAGGAAAACCTGATCGGTGAAGAGGGCAAGGGCTTCAAGTACATCCTCGACGGCCTGAACGCCGAGCGCACGCTGATCGCGGCCGAGTGCATCGGCGACGGCTATTGGTTCATCGACCGCGTGACCAAGTATGTCAAGGAACGCGAGGTCTTCGGCCGCCCCATCGGCCAGAACCAGGGCGTGCAGTTCCCGATCGCCGAGACCTTTATCGAGCTGGAAGCGGCGAATCTGATGCGCTGGAAAGCCTGCGAACTGTTTGACAAGCACGAGCCCATGGGGGCCCAGGCCAACATGGCCAAGTACCTGGCAGCCAAGGCCAGCTGGGAGGCCGGCAACGCCTGCCTGCAGTTCCACGGCGGCTTCGGCTTTGCCTGCGAATACGACGTGGAGCGCAAGTTCCGCGAAACGCGGCTGTACCAGGTGGCACCGATCTCCACCAACCTGATCTACTCTTTCGTCGCCGAACACGTCCTGGGCCTGCCGCGCTCATTCTGAGCGATGGACGGCGCGCCAGCCCCAACGCTCAAGGGGCTGGCCGGATGGAACCCCGGCAGCAACGGCGCCGGGGGTTCCGCTTCGCCCCAAGCCCCAAAATTCCCCTCCCTGTCTCCTCTCTTCGTCCGCGCAGCCGGATCCAGGCCGACCTTCAGATCGGAAACTGCGTCGTCGACAGCACCTGCTTGAGCACCATGAACGAGCGAATCTGCCGCACGCCCGGCAGGTAGAGCAACTGCTCCGCGTGGAGGCGGTTGAAGCTCTCGCTGTCCTTGGTCCTGAGCATCATGATGTAGTCGAACTCGCCGGTGACTTCATGGCACTCCATACAGCCTGATACCTTCTGCGCCGCCTTCTCAAAGGCGGCGAACGACTCGGGCGTAGACCGGTCCAGCACGACCCCGATGATGACCAGCATGCCCGCGTCCAGGGGAGCCGGGTTCAGCAGCGCCACGACGCCGCGGATCAGGCCATCCGCTTTCAGGCGTTCCACGCGGCGCAGGCATGCGGGCGGGCTGAGGCTGACCTTGCCCGCCAGGGCCAGGTTGGAGATGGACGCATCGCGCTGCAAGGCGCGCAGGATGGCCTTGTCCGTGCGATCCAGCACCGGCGCGGGCTGGGCGGAGGTCTCGGATTTTGTACGAAATTTTATTCTGGATGTTGCCATTTCTACGGAATAAAGAGAATTTCGTGATGCTTCCAGGCTTTTTATCGTGCAAGAAGTCGCAGATCTTTGCAAGCACCTTTCGTCTCAGCTTTCTTATGATGATTCCAGGTACGGCGTCGCGCAGCGTCCGTGCGAATGCCGGGCTTTGCGGCTGCCGCGCGCCCGCATGCCCGCCACAACCTGGAGCCAGTCATGAACCTGAAGCAATTTCCGCGTCATTCCCTGACCTTCGGCCCGACGCCGATCCATCCGCTATCGCGGCTGAGCGAAAGCCTGGGTGGCAAGGTCGAGCTCTATGCCAAGCGCGACGACTGCAACAGCGGCCTTGCCTTTGGCGGCAACAAGACGCGCAAGCTCGAATACGTCATTCCCGACGTGCTGGCGCAGGGCGCCGATACGCTGGTCTCGATCGGCGGGATCCAGTCGAACCACACGCGCCAGGTTGCCGCCATCGCGGCCCACCTGGGGCTGAAGTGCGTGCTGGTGCAGGAGAACTGGGTCAACTACTCCGACGCGGTCTATGACCGCGTGGGCAACATCCAGATGTCGCGCATCATGGGGGCCGACGTGCGCCTGGTCAGCGAAGGCTTCGACATCGGCATTCGTCCCAGCTGGGAAGATGCCATGGAGAGCGTGCGCAAGGCGGGCGGCAAGCCCTACCCGATTCCGGCAGGCTGCTCGGAGCATCCGCTCGGCGGCCTCGGCTACGTAGGGTTCGCCGAGGAAGTCCGGGCACAGGAAGCCGGACTCGGCTTCAGCTTCGACTACATCGTCGTCTGCTCGGTCACCGGCAGCACGCAGGCAGGCATGGTGGTGGGATTCGCTGCCGACGGCCGCGCGGACCGGGTCATCGGCATCGATGCATCGGCCAGGCCGGAACCGACGCGCGCGCAGATCCTGCGCATCGCACGCCATACCGCGGAGCTGGTCGGCCTCGGCCGCGACATCACTGAAGCGGACGTGGTGCTGGACACCCGCTATGGCGGCCCCGAATACGGCCTGCCTTCGGCGGGCACCCTGGAAGCCATCCGCCTCAGCGCCAGGCTGGAGGGCATGATGACCGACCCGGTCTATGAGGGCAAGTCCATGCAGGGCATGATCGACATGGTCCGTCGCGGCGAGTTTCCGCAAGGATCGAGAGTCCTCTTCGCACACCTGGGTGGGGTACCGGCACTGAACGCCTACAGCTTCCTGTTCAAGGACGGGTGATAACGCGCAAGCGATTGATGGCAAGGGAGTGCCGGCCTGGGGGCGGCACCCTGGCTGCATGCGCGCAAGCCTGTCGCATAACCAAAGTCGAGCAGGAACCGGAGCCGCTGGGCCGCAGGTTCGGACCAGCCGAGGACCATTCCAGGCCGTCGGCAATCGCGCGTACCAGCGCCCATTCCCCTTCGGTTATCTGTCTAGCGGTGAAACTAATCACGTCACTCATCGACATGTGATGCTGCACCGGCCGCTTAAATTGTCTGCAATGCCTTGCTGGCCAAGTGTACCCGGGCCGCGAGAGCCGACCGTCAATTGACGGTCGGCTCTCGCACCTGCCAGGGACTAACGCCAGCGTGAGATCGCCGGAAGTTCTTGCAAGATCATGCGATCGCGAAGTTCCCGACGACGCTTTCCTCGGCCTGGTTTGCCGCTGGCGCCAGTGCCAGATAGGGCTTACGGTCATCGTTTCCGGTAAAGATCACGCGGGGCCAGCCGTAGCCGCCCGGCGCATATTCGTTAAAGAACGGGATGCGGAACCAAATCTTGCTGTCGTGCACGTGGTCGTCATAGAGGGCGATGACCGCCTTGTCCAGACGGGCCACGGCTTCCGGGGACGTGTGCAGTCGCAGAAAGCTCACCACCCCTGCATCCGGAGCGGCCATCAAATCGTCATCCGGATTCCAGGATTGCACGAGCGAAGTCCGTGTCGCATGGAAGATAAAGCCGCTGCTGGTCAGTGTGACACGGGGCGTGTCTGCTCCAGACTGGTCGTGCTTGACGGATAGCACTGGGGGCCGCTGGGGCCGATTCTCCCCAGGATGTGAGACAAACTCCTGCTTGTCCACCTGCCACCTTGCCAACTGATCCGGATACAGGACGCCAAGCAGCAAGCGCATCTGTTCGGCCCCCTCGCGCAGGTCGCTGCGGTCGTTGGTCACGATCTCATCGGCGCCTTCCCCTGGCCGGGCTGGTTCGTCCTTGCCGGCCTGCTCGCCATACAAGACCTCCCGTCGACGCTGCAACAAGACCTTTTTCTCCAGGATCGCTGCGGAGAGTTCCATGACGTCCCGGTGGTTGGCGGGGTAGTCGCGCGGATTGCGAGCTTCGGACCGCTCCTGCTGAAGTCGGGAGATCTCGGCCTTCAGGCGCTGGCATTCCGGATCATCGCGTTCGGCCTTCTTGACATCGAGGGTGATCTTGCGCGGTGTCTTGGCGTCCTCCGGGGCGGCGTGGTAGAACGTACGCTCGGTCACATACTGCCCGGTGCCGACCTGGGCCCGCAGGGTGCGCCAGCTCAGCATCTGGCCCATCCCGAACCGCAGTGCCTCTTCCACGGTGGAGACCGCGTACAGGCTGCGACGCCATTCGTTGAAAGCCGCCACGGTTGCCGGGTGGATTGCGAAATTTGCCCGCAGATCATCGCGCTTCGCAATGGCATCCTCCAGCATGAGCGGCACGCCCTGCCTGAGGGCTGCGATATACATGTCATGCAGCGGAATTTGGCTGAGCTTGCTGCTGTCGCCATCGCGGGCCTTGCCTTGCTCGTTGGGACCGTAGCCACCGCCCACATCGGAGTGCACACCGGGATAACCGATTTCCCAGCGGCGTAACGTCTCGGGGTAGTTCTCCTTGATCCGGATGGTGTCGAGCGGAAAACTCATGCGCTGCTCGTGGATCGAGTAGAAATGCGCGCAGGCCCGGACCTTGTCGGTGCCTGCCACATTCAGGCCGCCATCCTTCGTAAATCCCGAGTGCCCTGCAAACCGGTCCCAGTTGACGACCGAGCGGGTTGAGTCCGGGAGGCCGACGGAGGCCACCGTATCAAAGAGCCCCAGGAAGTTGACCTGGTAGGGCAAGGCCCGCCGTCCGGTCTGCTCGCTGAGCTGGCCGCCAGGCCCCCATTCTTTGAGCAGCTTGTTCACAAAGACGCGTGCACACGCAGCGCCGCGTGAGAAGCCGAACACGTTGATCCAGATCTGCCTGACCATCCGGCTTTGCGGGCCATCGTCGAAGCGGTTGCTGTGCGTGATCCCCAGGATGCGGATCTTGTCCATCAGCTTGGACGGATTACCGCTTGGCAGCGGCATCGCAGATGGCCTTGGCTTCCTCGTCAAGAACAAACGGCCTCTTGTCATCTCGCGTGATCGCGTAGTGCACGGCATTGAGCACGCGAATCATGCCCCAGACGCAGCGCTGGTCGAAGCCCGCAGCGGTGGCCTTGCCGTCCTGGGAGTAGTCCAACTCGCCGAGCTTTGGAAAGGGCGTACCGACACCCGCTACGTAGTAGGAAAACAACCCGTCATCAGGCAGGTGCTTTGACACGCTGAACAAACGTGCCACATTAGTGTGGGTCTTGGAGAGCGAATCCCGCCATTTTGTGTTGTCTTCGTCGTCGTTGTTGTTGGTGCCGTCGAAGAACAGGCTGATGTGCAGGGTCTGGGTACACCCGGCAAGCGGATCGCATACATTGCCCCGGCCCCAGGTCCAGGCGTCCTTGCCCTGCGCCAGTCGCCCGCCTTCCGGCATGTGTTCAGGCCATTGCACCACGCTCATTGCAGACCTCCACGGCGGTACTTGAGATTCCACTCGTCGTCGCGCACGCCTTGAGCAATGAAGGGGCTGTCGTCAGGTAATTTTTCACGTGGGCTGGTCGTCCCATCGATGATCAAGAGCCGGACGCGGTCACTTGGCAGGAATATCGCGTAAGCTCCGCCGGTCTGGGAGCCATCGTATTGCGCGATGCGCACGTTCTCGGCCTTGTACCAGTAGCCCGGGGTCTTGCCGTCCTGGACTTTATCCATCAGCCAGCGCACGGTGACGCGTAGCTCTGGCTGCCATTGGCGTGGGAAACTAATGCAGCAGCGCACACCACCCGAGGACGGACGACCGTCCGGGTAAGCGGGGAGGATATTGGAGCCACCGCCGCCAACACCATTTGGCCCCGTCACGTTGAAGGAGTGAATGTAGTACGGGGTGTAGTTCAGGGATTGGGCGTCACCCGCGATCAATTTTGATTTCGGCTTGGCATCTTCGAGCCAGTCGCCGTAGCTGGCGCAGCCGGCGAGCGCCAGCGCGAAGCCGGCCAGCAAGGCGGCCACGATGCCATATCGTCGTGTCTTAAAGGAAATAGTCGGTGGAAAAGTGTGCATGGGCGATGCTCCAGTGAAAGTCACCAGGTCCGCGCACAGCGACGCTTCAGCCAACGACAAGGCGCGGGGTAGCCGAAGACGCTACCCCGACAAAAGCGCAAATACTATGGGACGATTCCTAAATTCGATGATTCTTGACAAAGATTTGCATTTTTCGGCGTGGCCACCAATGGATCGGCCAAGAACTTCAAGGCGTCACGCCGTCAGTGGCACTCCCTCGAACAGGGCGCGACCCTGACAACCGTGCGGCCCAGTACCAGGGCAAGACCGATGGCGCGGGATTTCGGCGGACGGAAGGAAAGAGGGCGGAAAATGGCTGGCATCGGAAGGCTGCGGGCTGAGTCATGAACGTTGGAGTGAGTATCGGTGCGGGAGCATCCTTGCCGTTATCCGGATTCTGCAAAGAACGCGAAATCGGGCCTGGGCGGACGCACACGGAAGCCACTCGTGAGGATCATGACCAGCTGTCCACGCAACTTCCTGAAGCTGGCGAGTTCATTCTGCGCGAAACCCGGCGCAAGCCATTTGCGCAGTTGCGCAGCCGGGATTACCCGGTTGCCCGGTTAATTGCCGTTGGCCGCCTGCGCGCCGGCCCCAAAGCGCAGGCGCAGGCTCCGGTTGGCATCCTGCAGCGAACCGTCCACTACTTCCACCACGCGGTGCAGGTAGTCTTCGCTGGCGTCGAGCAGCGCCCCATACAGGGTGTGGCACAAGCCGCGCGCGGTGCGGCCGGGCCAGTCTTGCGGCAGCATCGCCTCGGGCAGGTTGGGATCGCGCAGCAGCACGCGCCGGTATTCGTGCACCAGCAGCGTCCGCACGAAGAAGGCATCGGCCGGAGCAAGCCCGGCGGCCTCTCCGGCCAGCGGCGTAAAGCGGCGCAGCAGCGCCTGCCAGGCAGCGGCCACGTCGCCGAGCTTGAAGGTCTGGTGCATCAGCGCCTGCAGCGGCCGGATGGAAAACGCGTCAAGGCTGCTTGCCTCCATCACCGCCACATCGTCCTGCGCGCGTGCGGCCTGGACGATTTCGCGCAGCGAGGCGAGGTCCGCATTGGGGTGGGCCATCACCCCTGGCGCGATGGCGCCGAAGCCCTCCCACAGCAATTCCCGCTTCAGCTTCTGCCGGACCGTGGCGCGTACGTCACCGCGCACCATCACCAAGGTCCAGCGGCCGTCCCATTCGGATGCCTCACCCGCGTAGATGCGCTTGCCGGCGTGCAGTACACGCTGCAAACCGGCTTCTGACAGCCCGTAGTAGCTGCGCCGCCCGATCCTGGTCGCGGCCAGCCAGTCGTCGGCGGTCAGGCGGAAGGTGGCGGTGCGCACCAGCCGGTCATTGATGCCGAACGGCGCCGCCAGCCGGATCAGGCTGCCCAGCCAGATTGCCTGGGGCCGCGGCGCCACCACATCGCCGAACAAGGTCACCAGCATGGAATTGGCGCCCAGCTTCAGCCCGCGTGCCAGCCGCGCCACGCGGGGAGAAACCGGATCGGTGCCTGGCGTCGCCATCGGCCTGCTCCCTGAAGTGATACACAAATGCAGATTGATTGAATCAAATTGTATCACTACCATCCGTTGCAACTGACGATGTTGATGCAGGTCAAGACCCCGATTCAGAGCAACCAAGAGCGGAGCAAAGGATGTACGCACAGCTGGTGGAGACAGGAGCGACGAGGCTTCGCGCCATGGAAGAAATGGAGCCGCAGGAGCGTGAGTTCCAGGCGCGCGTCGATGCCGGGATCAAGATCGAGGCCAAGGACTGGATGCCCGAGGCCTATCGCAAGACCCTGGTCCGCCAGATCTCGCAGCATGCGCATTCGGAAATCGTGGGCCAGCTGCCGGAAGGCAACTGGGTCACCCGCGCGCCGACGCTGGAGCGCAAGGCAGTCTTGCTGGCCAAGATCCAGGATGAGGCCGGCCATGGCCTGTATCTCTACAGCGCGGCCGAAACCCTGGGCGTGTCGCGCGACCAGATGCTGGGCGACCTGCACACCGGCAAGGCCAAGTATTCCAGCATCTTCAACTACCCGACGCTGAGCTGGGCCGATATCGGCATGATCGGCTGGCTGGTCGACGGCTCGGCCATCATCAACCAGGTGCCGCTGTGCCGCTGCTCGTTCGGGCCCTATGCGCGCGCCATGGTGCGCGTGTGCAAGGAAGAGTCGTTCCACCAGCGCCAGGGCTACGACATCCTGCTGTCGCTGTGCAACGGCACCCCCGAGCAGAAGCAGATGGCGCAGGACGCGCTCAACCGCTGGTGGTGGCCGGCGCTGATGATGTTCGGCCCGTCCGACGGCGATTCGCCCAACAGCGCGCAATCCATGCAATGGCGCATCAAGCTGTTCTCCAATGACGAGCTGCGCCAGAAGATGGTCGACCAGACCGTGCCGCAGGCCGAGTACCTGGGCCTGACCATTCCGGATCCCGAGCTGAAGTGGAACGAGGAGCGCGGCCACTATGACTTCGGCGAGATCGACTGGTCCGAGTTCTACAACGTCATCCAGGGCAACGGCCCCTGCAACCGCGACCGCCTGCGCAGCCGCGTCAAGGCCTGGGAAGAGGGCGCGTGGTTCCGCGACGCCCTGGTGACCCACGCCGACAAGCAGGCGCAGCGCGCCGCCGCCTGACACCGCGGCGCGCGGCGCCGCCATCCATCCAACGCAATGACACAGGAGGTTGCCATGAAAGAGTGGCCGCTTTGGGAGATCTTTATCCGCAGCCAGCACGGCCTGGCCCACAAGCACGTGGGCAGCCTGCACGCGCCGGACGGCGAAATGGCGATCAACAACGCGCGTGACGTCTATACGCGCCGCAACGAGGGCGTCAGCGTCTGGGTGGTGAAGGCCGGCGATGTGGTCGCCAGCAGCCCCGGCGACAAGGGCCCGCTGTTCGAGCCGGCCAACAGCAAGGTCTACCGCCACCCGACGTTCTTCCCGATGCCGGAAGCCGTCAAGCACATCTGATACGGCCCGCATGATGGACAACCACAAGCTCGAATACCTGCTGCGCCTCGGCGACTCCACGCTGGTCCTCGGCCAGCGCCTGTCGGAATGGTGCGGCCGCGGCCCCGCGCTGGAAGAGGACATCGCACTGACCAATGTCGCGCTCGACCTGATCGGCCAGACCCGGCTGTGGCTGGGCTACGCCGCGGAAGTGGAGGGCGCCGGCCGCAGCGCCGACCAGCTGGCCTACCTGCGCGACGCGCACCAGTTCCGCAACCCGCTGCTGGTGGAGCAGCCCAACGGCAGCTATGCCGATACGCTGGCACGGCAGTTCCTGTTCGACACCTGGCACTACTTCCTGCTCGACGGGCTGCAGCGCTCGACCGATGCCCGCATCGCCGAGATCGCCGCCAAGTCGCTCAAGGAAGTGACCTACCACGTGCGCCGCAGTGCCGACCTGGTGGTGCGCCTGGGCGACGGCAGCGAAGAGAGCCACCGCCGCATGCAGGATGCGTTCGACGACCTGTGGATGTTCAGCGGTGAGCTGTTCGAGTCCGACGCGGGCGACGCCGCGCTGGTGCAGGCCGGCGTGGTGCCCGACCCCGCCTCACTGGCCGAACCGTGGCAGCGCCACGTGGCCGCGGTGCTGGAAGAGGCCACGCTGCAGCTGCCTGCCGGCACGTGGTCGCAGAGCGGCGGCCGCCACGGCCGCCATACCGAACACCTCGGCTACCTGCTGGCCGAAATGCAGTTCCTGCAGCGCGCCTATCCGGGCGCCAGCTGGTGAACGCCATGACTGCGCAAGCGATCGCACGCCCGGCCATCGGGCAGGTCTGGACCTGGCTCGATACCGTGCCCGATCCCGAGATCCCGGTGATCTCCGTGGTGGACCTCGGCATCGTGCGCGGCGTGGCATGGGAGGACGACGCCTGCGTCGTCACCATCACCCCGACGTACTCCGGCTGCCCGGCCATGACGGTGATCCGGGAGGAGATCGAGCGCACGCTGGCCGCGCAGGGCATCGCCAGCGTGCGCGTGCGCACGCAACTGGCGCCGGCCTGGACCACCGACTGGATGACGCCGCGCGGCAAGGCCAGCCTGGGCGGCTACGGCATTGCGCCGCCGGCCCAGCAGGTGATCGACATCAGCGGCATCAGCCGCAGGGCGGCGCCGGCGCTGGTGGTGGCGTGCCCGCACTGCGGCTCGCGGCACACGCGGCTGGTGAGCCAGTTCGGCTCGACCGCCTGCAAGGCCCTGTACCGCTGCGGCGACTGCAAGGAACCCTTCGATTACTTCAAGGCGCACTGAGCCTGACCGGGGTAGTGAGATGAGCAAATTCCATGAACTGACCGTGGCCTCGGTCACCCGCGAAACCCGCGATGCCGTGGCCGTGACCTTTGCCGTGCCGGATGAACTGGCCGACACCTACCGCTACATCCAGGGCCAGCACCTGACGCTGCGCACCGGCATCGGCGGCGAGGACGTGCGCCGCTCGTACTCGATCTGCTCGGCGGTGCAGGACGCACAGCTGCGCGTCGCGATCAAGCGCGTCGACGGCGGCCTGTTCTCCAACTGGGCCAACGAACAACTGCAGCCCGGCATGAAGCTGGAGGTGATGCCGCCATCCGGCCACTTCCACGTGCCGCTGTCTGCCACGCAGGCGAGACACTACGTGGCCTTCGCCGCCGGCAGCGGCATCACGCCGATGCTGTCGATCATCAAGACCACGCTGGAAGCCGAGCCCCAGAGCCGCTTCACGCTGTTCTACGGCAACCGCGCCTCGTCTTCGGTGCTGTTCAAGGAAGAGCTGGAAGACCTGAAGGACACCTACCTGCAGCGCTTCAACCTGGTGTTCGTGCTCAGCCGCGAGCAACTGGAGATCGACCTCTTCAACGGCCGCATCGACGGCGAGAAGGTCAATGCCTTGCTCAAGCACTGGGTCAAGCCGCAGGACATCGACATCGCCTTTATCTGCGGCCCGCATTCGATGATGGAAGAGGTGTCGCAGGCGCTGCTCGACAACGGCGTGGACAAGGCCCGCATCAAGCGCGAGCTGTTTGCCACCAGCATCCCCGCGGCCCGCCCGGCGGCGCATGCACACAAGCAGGTGGGTCAGCAGCAGTGCGAGGTCACGGTGATCCAGGACGGCCGCACGCGCTCCTTCACGCTGGAGAAGAACAAGGAGACGGTGCTGGATGCCGCGCTGGCGCAAGGCATCGAGCTGCCTTACTCATGCAAGGGCGGGGTCTGCTCGACCTGCCGCTGCAAGCGCATCGAAGGCGAGGTCGACATGGACGTCAACTTTGCGCTGGAGGACTACGAAGTCGCGCGCGGCTTCATCCTCAGCTGCCAGAGCTACGCCGTCAGCGACAAGCTGGTGATCGACTTCGACCAGGAAACCTGAAGCATTTCCTGCTGCTGTCCCGACCCATACACAAACCATTCTGCCCCCGGAGCAAGCCGTGTCCCATCTGTTTTTTGAACGCCACCAGGCGCTGCTGGAACAAGCCACCCAAGCCATTGCCGAGCGCGGCTACTGGAGCCCGTTCACCGAAATGCCGAGCCCCAGGGTCTACGGCGAAACCGCCAACGCCGACGGCAAGGCTGCGTTCGAGGCCCGCCTGAACCGCCCGTTCGCGCTGTCGCAGCCGGGCACCGTCGGCCAGGCCGGCAAGGAAGTCTCGCCCTATGGCGCAGAACTGGGCATCACCTATCCGAAGCCCGACCTCGACCAGCTCTTCGCCGGCGTGGCCGAAGGCATGCCCGCCTGGCGCAAGGCCGGGCCGGAAGCCTGGGTCGGCGTTTCGCTGGAAATCCTGCAGCGCCTGAACCGCCGCAGTTTCGAGATTGCCTACGCGGTGATGCACACCACCGGCCAGGCCTTCATGATGGCCTTCCAGGCCGGCGGCCCGCACGCGCAGGACCGCGGGCTGGAAGCGGTGGCCTACGCCTGGGACGAGATGCGCCGCATCCCGAAGCAGGCGATCTGGGAGAAGCCGCAGGGCAAGAACGAGCCGCTGCGCATGGAGAAGCGCTACAGCGTGGTGCCGCGCGGCGTGGGCCTGGTGATCGGCTGCTGCACCTTCCCGACCTGGAACGGTTATCCCGGCCTGTTCGCCAGCCTGGCGACCGGCAACGCGGTGGTGGTCAAGCCGCACCCGGGCGCGATCCTGCCGCTGGCGATCACCGTCGAGGTGGCGCGCGAGGTGCTGCAGGAAGCCGGCTTCGATCCCAACCTGGTCACGCTGGTGGCCAACGACCCGAGCGAGCGCATGGCCTCGACGCTGGCACTGCGCCCCGAAGTGCGCCTGATCGACTTCACCGGCAGCAGCGCCAATGGCCAATGGCTGGAGCGCAATGCGCACCAGGCCCAGGTCTATACCGAGAAGGCCGGCGTCAACCAGATCGTGATCGACTCCACCAGCGATTTCAAGGGCATGGTGCGCAATATCGCGTTCTCGCTGGCGCTGTACTCGGGCCAGATGTGCACGGCACCGCAGAACATCTACGTGCCGAAGGACGGCATCGACACGCCGGAAGGGCACCTCGGCTTCGACCAGGTGGCCGCGGCGATCGGGGAAGGCGTGGCCAGGCTCACCAGCGATGCAGCCAAGGCGGTGGAGCTGCTCGGCGCGATCCAGAACGACGGGGTGGTGCAGCGCATCGAATCGTCGCGCGCACTGGGCGAGATCGTCGCCGACAGCCGCGTGCTGGAGCACCCGGAGTTCCCCGGCGCGCGCATCCGCACGCCGCTGGTGCTCAAGGTGGACGCCAGCGACGAGGGCAAGATCATGCAGGAATTGTTCGGCCCGATCTCGTTCATCGTCGCCACCGACAACACCGCGCACAGCATCGCGCTGGCGCACCGCGGCGCGAAGGAGCATGGCGCACTGACGTTGTCGGCCTACACCACCGATGCCGGCGTGTCCGAGGGCATCCGCGAAGCCGCCGAGGACGCGGGCGTGGCCCTGTCGCTGAACCTGACCGGTGGCGTGTTCGTCAACCAGTCGGCCGCGTTCAGCGACTTCCATGCCACCGGCGCCAACCCGGCAGCCAATGCCTCGCTGTCGGATGCGGCTTTCGTCGCCAACCGCTTCCGCGTGGTGCAGAGCCGTTCCCATATCTGATGCACTAGCTAGCAGTCGCAGCACCCGGCGCCGGCCCCCAATAGAAATGCGGCGCAATCATAACGATGATGGAGTAGACAATGGTTCAACGCATCCCCAACCCCAACGAGCTGGAGCCGATCGAGCGCGCCAGCCGCGACGAACTGCAGGCGCTGCAGCTGGAACGGCTGAAATGGAGCGTGCGCCATGCCTACGACAACGTGCCGCACTACCGCAAGGCCTTCCATGCGGCCGGGGTGCATCCGGACGACCTGCAGTCGCTGTCGGACCTGTCGAAGTTCCCGTTCCTGACCAAGCAGGACCTGCGCGACAACTACCCCTTCGGCATGTTCGCGGTGCCGCGCGAGAAGGTGGCGCGCGTGCATGCGTCGAGCGGCACCACGGGCAAGCCGACCGTGGTCGGCTATACCGCGAAGGATATCGATACCTGGGCCAGCGTGGTGGCGCGCTCCATCCGCGCCGCCGGCGGCCGCGCCGGCGACCTGGTCCATGTCAGCTATGGCTATGGCCTGTTCACGGGCGGCCTGGGTGCCCACTACGGCGCCGAGAAGGCCGGCTGCACGGTGATCCCCATGTCCGGCGGACAGACCGAGAAACAGGTACAGCTGATCCGCGAGTTCGAGCCCAACATCATCATGGTGACGCCGTCGTACATGCTGAACCTGATCGAGGAGATGGAGCGCCAGGGCATGGATCCGTCGGAAAGCTCGCTCAAGGTGGGCATCTTCGGCGCCGAGCCGTGGACGGATGCGATGCGCGCGGAGATCGAGGCACGTGCCGGCATCGACGCGGTGGACATCTACGGCCTGTCTGAAGTCATGGGCCCGGGTGTCGCTTGCGAATGCATCGAGAGCAAGGACGGTCCGGTGATCTGGGAAGACCACTTCTACGCCGAGATCATCGACCCGGTGACCGGCGAGGTGCTGCCGGATGGCGAAGAGGGCGAACTGGTGTTCACCTCGCTCACCAAGGAAGCGCTGCCGGTGATCCGCTACCGCACGCGCGACCTGACGCGCCTGCTGCCGCCCACCTCGCGTTCGATGCGCCGCATCGGCAAGATCACCGGCCGCTCGGACGACATGCTGATCATCCGCGGCGTCAATGTATTCCCGTCGCAGATCGAGGAGCTGATCCTGAAGACCCCGGCGCTGGCGCCGCAGTACCAGCTGGTGGTGACCCGAGACGGCCACCTGGACAAACTGGAAGTGCGCGTTGAGGCGCGGCCCGGACCATCGGCCACCCTCTGCGCCGACGACCGCGCGACGCTGGAGCGCGAGCTGAAGGACCAGATCAAAACCTACGTGGGCGTGACCACGCGCGTGCAGGTAGTGGATGCAGACGGCATCGAGCGCACCACTGTCGGCAAGGCGCGGCGCGTGCTTGACATGCGGCCGAAGGTCACGCACGAGCAGCCGGTCGGGGCGATCTGAACGTATCGCATGAACTGACAAGCCGCTGCATGTGTGCTCCCTCTCCCCGTGCGGGGAGAGGGAGCACACCGCCGGAAGAGTTCAAGTCTCAACGAACCACCCAACGATGGCGCCCACCCAGAGGCGCCGCGCCCCCCTGCGCCAAAGGAGACCACCATGGACGCGCGACAACTGGAAACCATCCAGAACCACCCCGATTTCATCCGGCTGACCAACGGGCGCACCCGCCTGGGCTGGTCGCTGACGCTGGTCATGCTGGCGATCTACTTCGGCTTTATCCTGCTGCTGGCGTTCTCGCCGGCCACGCTCGGCACACCGCTTGGCGCGGGTGTGATGACCGTGGGCATTCCCGTCGGCGTGGCGGTGATCGTCGCGGCCGTGCTGCTGACCGGGATCTACGTGTACCGGGCCAACCGCGACCTGGATCCGCTCAACGAACGCGTGCGCAAGGAGTGCCTGGCATGAAGCCCGCCAACCGTTACCTGTGCGCGGCCCTGCTCGGGCTTGCCAGCATGGCTGCCGCGGCGGCACCCGCCATCCAGGGCGATGCCGCGCCGCGGCCGCTGAACTGGAGCGCCATCGTGATGTTCCTGCTGTTCGTGCTGTTCACGCTCGGCATTACCCGCTGGGCCGCGCGCCGCACGCGCTCGGCATCCGACTTCTATGCCGCCGGGGGCGGGCTGAGCGGCTTCCAGAACGGCCTGGCCATCGCCGGCGACATGGTCTCGGCTGCCTCCTTCCTCGGCATCTCCGCGATGATGTTCGACAAGGGCTATGACGGGCTGATCTACGCGCTGGGCGTGGTGGCGGGCTGGCCGATCATCCTGTTCATCGTCGCCGAACGGCTGCGCAACCTTGGCCGCTATACCTTTGCCGACGTAGTGTCATACCGGCTGGCGCAGAAGCCGGTGCGGATCACCGCCGCCTGCGGCACGCTGACGGTGGTGATCATGTACCTGGTGGCGCAGATGGTCGGCGCCGGCAAACTGATCGAGCTGCTGTTCGGCACCAGCTATGAGTCCGCCGTGGTGATCGTCGGCCTGCTGATGGTGCTGTATGTGATGTTCGGCGGCATGCTCGCCACCACCTGGGTGCAGATCATCAAGGCCGCGCTGCTGCTGGGCGGCGTGACGTTCATGGCCGTGATGGTGCTGGCGTACTTCGGCTTCAGCCCGGAAGCCATGTTCGCCGGCGCGGCCAAGGTGCATGACAAGGGGCTGGCGATCCTGTCGCCGGGCGGGCTGGTGTCCAATCCCATCGATGCGATTTCGCTGGGGGTGGGCATGATGTTCGGCACCGCGGGCCTGCCGCACATCCTGATGCGCTTCTTCACCGTGGCCGACGCCCGCGAGGCGCGCAAGTCCGTGCTCTACGCCACCGGCTTCATCGGCTACTTCTACGTGCTGATCCTGGTGGTGGGCTTCGGTGCGATCGTGATGGTGGGCGCGGATCCGGCCTACCGCGACGCGGCCGGCAAGATCATCGGCGGCAGCAATATGGTGGCGGTGCACCTGTCGCACGCGATCGGCGGCGATCTCTTCCTGGGCTTTATCTCAGCGGTGGCGTTCGCGACCATCCTCGCGGTGGTGGCGGGCCTGGCCCTGTCGGGTGCTTCCGCGGTCTCGCATGACCTGTACGCCAACGTGTTCCGCCGCGGGCAGGCCAACGAGAAGGACGAGATCCGGGTGTCCAAGGCGGCCACCCTGGTGATCGGCGTGCTGGCCATGGTGCTGGGCGTGATGTTCGAGAAGCAGAACATCGCCTTCCTGTCCGGCCTGGTGCTGGCGATCGCGGCCTCCGTCAACTTCCCGGTGCTGTTCCTGTCGATGTTCTGGAAAGGCCTGACCACGCGCGGCGCCGTGGCGGGCAGCCTGGCCGGGCTGGTGTCAGCGGTGGCACTGCTGGTGCTGGGCCCGACGGTCTGGGTGGGGATCCTGCATCATGACAAGCCGATCTTCCCGTATGCCAACCCGGCGCTGTTCTCGATGACGCTGGCCTTCGCCGGCGCCTGGCTGGCGTCGGTGCTGGACCGCTCCGCCCGGGCCGGCACCGAGCGCCAGCGCTATGGTGCGCAGTTCGTGCGTGCGATGACCGGGATCGGCGCTGCGGGGGCAAGTCAGCATTGATCCCGGGGGCAGGGCAGCGCGGCAGCAACGCTCTTCGGCCAGTGGTTTCTGCGGCAGCCGCGCCGGCGGGCGCGGCTCTTCCTCCGTAATGGCGGTGAACTCGCCGTGGGTAAGGTTCTGCTTGTCGCCATTCGACAGATGCAGGATTGCATAGACGTCGCCTTCCTCCTGCGGCAACACCCGCATGCCGACGATATGGTCGCCATCATCGACCACATCAATCCGCGGCTGGGAGCGCGAAGACATCGGGCGAGTGCTGCCCCCGGTCACGGTTGGACAAATTCGCTTGTATTGCATCAGCGGGGTTGCGCGCAACGACGACAGAAGGCTTCGTTAGTCCCACCGGTGGCCCCGCCCACTCGCGGACAAACAGCCTGAGCGCGTCAGGAGGATGCCGGCTGCAGGCCTGCTGGGCGAGCGCTTCCCGGAGATGGCTGGCCAAGTCACCGCGATAGGCCTAGAGATCGTGGCGAAGCTACGTTTTCTCCAGCCCCGAACACATCTGTACTCCAGGCGAATCGCATCATAAGGATGATTCTCTGGAACGCCTAGATGACGTCCGGTCGGCCCCGGCGCGAATGCCCGCTGCGATGAAAGTTACCAGGTACTCGGACTTGTGACCCACGTCGCCGGCCTTGAACTTGCCGCCGGAGATACGCTCGATACGGCTGTCGAACACGCTCATCACCAGCGCTCCCACGGCAAACAGATAGGCCCAATGGGCATATCTGGTGCTGTTGCCTGGCAGAGCCTTGCGGATTGCCTTGACGAATTCCATGGCGAGCGGGTCGAAATAGTCGGCAACAATACCGCGCTCGGCTTCTCTTGGATCAGAGGCCTCGCGTGCGACGAGCTTGGCATAGGCAATGCCGGCCTCAGTGTCCTGAATCCGCATTACCGGCTCCACGAATGCACGCACGATGTGCTCCACCGAGTCCTCGCCAGCGGTGAGTGGTTGGCGCAGGGCCGCCAGCCGGGCCTCGAACAGCGTCTTGCGCCGGTCGAACAGCGCGCGGTACAGATTTCGCTTGGTCTCGAAGTGGTAAACGATCAGCGGCAAGCCAACCTCCGCGGCTGCTGCGATATCACGCATCGACACGCCGTCGAAGCCGCCCTCGGCGAAGAGGCGCTCCGCTGCATCGAGCACGCGTTCGCGCTTGCTCGCTTCCGGGATCGGCAGCCCCTGAGCTTCTTCTCGCGCCATGGCCCGTGCCCCGACCGCTGACTTTCGCGCTTCCTTGCCTTCCATGCTGCCTCCAATAGATGCGCCATTGTAGCGAACCTCACACCCGCGTTTACCCTACTGTAGCGTTTGACTGTACGAGCGTACAGTCCTCATGGCTTACCACTGCACGATCGTACAGTCAGGGAAAAGCGTGAGCGTCACCTGCTTCGGACAGGGGCGCCAAATCAGGAGATCCATCATGCCCCCCAAACTTACTGCCGCTCTACGCTCTCGTCACGGACCATGCCACGCTGCTTGTGCTGGGGCCGATCTTCGCCTTCGCTCCGCTGGCACTGGGCTCGGCGGCGACGGCGTTCGGCTTTGCTCCCGGCATCGCGCTGTGCGGCGGCTTCCCTGCTGTCCGCTGCCGTCGTAGCGCTGTTGCCGCGCCCCACCGCCGGGCCTGAAGCCGGTGCGTGCGCGACCAACGCGCCGCGCACCGCACCGTCGCTGGATGCCGGCTGAGTCCGCAACTCCCCCTTTTTACGCATCTCCACAGAGGACCTTCCACCATGACTCGACGCTTCGTCGATCTCTCGATCTACCTGGAAAACGATGTCGTCTCCGACCCTCCCGGTTATGGCCCTCAGATCGAATACCTGTCGCACCGCTCCACCGCCGAGCAGGTCACGGCTTTTTTCCCGGGGCTGAGGCCGTCCGACCTGCCGGACAGCGAAGGCTGGGCGATCGAGCGCGTCCAGCTCAATACGCACAATGGCACCCACCTGGATGCTCCCTATCACTTCCACAGCACCATGAATGAGTCATTGGGGCAGCGCGAGCGCGCCATCACCATTGACGAGGTGCCGCTGGAGTGGTGCTTCCAGCCGGGCGTGAAGCTCGACTTCACCGGGCTGGACGACGGTTATGTGGTCACCGCCGACGATGTCGAGGCCGAACTCGCCCGAATCGGGCACGTGCTCAAGCCGCTGGACATCGTGGTGGTCAACACGCGTGCGGGCAAGCGCTACGGCCAGCCTGACTACGTCTCGTCCGGCTGCGGCATGGGGTTCGACGCCACCATGTACCTGCTCGAACGTGGTGTGCGGCTGACCGGTACCGACGCGTGGAGTTGGGACGCGCCGTTTGTGCACACGGCCACCAAGTATGCCCAGACACAGGACGCCTCGCTGATCTGGGAAGGCCACAAGGCGGGCCGCAACATCGGTTACTGCCATCTGGAGAAGCTGCACAACCTAGAGGCGCTGCCGCCGCATGGCTTCTACATCTCCTGCTTCCCGCACAAGATTCGCGGGGCCTCGGCCGGCTGGACCCGCGCCGTTGCCATCTTCGACGATGCCCTGAATGCCGCCTGATACCACCATGGAACTGAACCACACCCATGATGCCTCCCGGCATAGCTGGCTGGACTCCGCCAATGCTGCAGGCTGCGATTTTCCGCTGCAGAATCTTCCGCTCTGCATATTCCGTCGGCTTGGCAGCGGCGCGGCCTGGCGTGGCGGCGTAGCGATCGGCGACCAGATCGTCGACCTGGCAGCATTGCATGGCACAGGCTGCCTGCAAGACCTGGCCGCCGAGGCCACGCGGGCCGCCGCAGCGCCGACGCTAAATGCACTGCTGGACTTGGGTCCGAGCGCCTGGCGGGCATTGCGCCACGGAATCTTTGCGCTGCTGGCGGCAGAAGGTGTGCATGAGCGTCAAGTACGCGAAACGCTGGTGCCACAGGCGGCCGCCGAGTTTGCGGTCCCGGTACGCATCGGCGACTACACGGATTTCTATACTTCGCTCGACCACGCCGTGAACTGCTGTCGCCAGTTCGGGCTGGAGGTGAACCCCAACTTTGACTGGCTGCCGATCGCGTATCACGGCCGCGTGTCTTCCATCGGGGTCAGTGGCCAGCAGGTCTACCGACCGATGGGGCAGTACCGCCCTGATCCGGGCGGAGTACCTGTGTATGGACCGTGCCAGCGTCTCGACTACGAACTGGAAGTGGGCGCGGTGATTGGCATCGGCAATGAACGTGGCACGCCTATCCCGCTGGCAAAGGCACAGCAGCACATCTTCGGCCTATGCCTGCTCAACGATTGGTCCGCGCGCGACATCCAGACCTGGGAAATGCAACCGCTCGGGCCGTTTCTCGCTAAAAACTTCGCAACCACACTATCGCCCTGGATCGTCACGCTCGAAGCACTGCTGCCTTACCGCGCAAGCTGGACACGCGACCCAGAGCGCCCACAGCCGCTTGACTACCTTCGTTCGGCGGAGAATGACGCAGCCGGCGCCTTTGACATCCAACTAGAGGTTTCGATACTCAGCGCGCGTCAGTTGGCACAGGGCCGGCAACCACGCACGCTGACCCGTACCAACTTTCGCCACCAGTACTGGACGCTGAGCCAGATGATTGCTCACCACGCCATGGGAGGTTGCAATCTTCAGAGCGGCGACCTACTGGGCAGCGGCACGATCTCGGGTGCCTCGCCGGGCGAGGCCGGCGCGCTGATCGAACTCACAGTATCCGGGACGCAACCGGTAGACATCGGCAACGGCGAACAACGCGGCTTCCTTGAGGACGGCGACACCGTCGTATTCCGCGGCTGGTGTGAGCGCCAGAACTACGCTCGGATCGGCTTCGGCGTCAACAATGCGACCGTGCTGCCGGCCCCTGTGCCTGCCTGACGGTCTCTTACCCATACCGGCGCGCGCCACTTCCGACGGACTTGCGGTGGGTTATGGCTATGCCCTGTTAAAGCGCACGGACGCGTACGCTGTGGCGATGTTCGACAAGGTCACCGGAAAGGGAAGTGGCATCAGCTTTGCGCTTGGCATGCGCCACAAGTTTTAGCCGCGGTACAAGATAAACCGATCAGGAGACAGACATGCAAATCGATTGGGACGTTGAAATCCCCATGGACGATGGTTTGGTAGTTCGGGCCGACGTTTTTCGCCCGAAAGAGGAAGGACGCTACCCCATATTGATGTCCTACGGACCGTACGCCAAGGGTCTGCCATTCCAGGTGGGATTCCCCGCACAATGGCAATCACTCGCGACTAAGCACCCGGAAATTCTGAAGGGCAGCAGCGGCAAGTACGCGAACTGGGAAACCGCGGATCCGGAGAGATGGGTGCCGTTGGGTTACATCTGCATTCGCGTGGACTCGCGCGGCGCTGGCCGCTCGCCGGGCGTCATCGATTGCTTCTCCCCGCGCGAGGCGCAGGACTTCTACGAGTGCATTGAATGGGCAGCGAAACAACCGTGGAGCAACGGCAAGGTCGGCCTCGCCGGCGTTTCCTACTACGGCGCCACCCAATGGCTGGTGGCGGCGAAACGTCCTCCGCATCTGGCCGCGATCTGCCCGTTCGAGGGGTTCTCCGACTACTATCGCGACGCCTGCCGGCACGGCGGCATCCTCAACACGTTCATGGTGGCCTGGTATCCGAAGCAGGTGGAAGCCGTGCAGCACGGTCTGGGGCTGCGCGCGGGTGTGAACCCCAACAGCGGGTTGCCGATCTCCGGACCGGCAGAGCTCAGCGACGAAGAATTGCTCGCCAATCGCGTCGATATCAACGCGACGCAGTTGAGCGCGGAGCTCATCACGGATAGTTACTTCGACGGCCGCCGTGCGGACCTGGGTGCGATCGAGGTACCGGTCCTTTCCTGCGGCAACTGGGGTGGCCATGGCCTGCACCTGCGCGGCAATGTCCAAGGCTACCTGGGGGCCGGCTCGAAGCAGAAATGGCTCGAATTGCACGGGCTCGAGCATTGGACGGAGTTCTATACGGACTACGGCGTAGCGCTACAGAAGCGGTTCTTCGATCACTTTTTGAGGGGCGAGGACAACGGCTGGGACCGGCAACCGCCCATCAAGATGCAGGTGCGCCACGTGGATCGTTTCGTGGAGCGCGACGAGTATGAATGGCCGTTGGCGCGCACCGTCTGGACGCCCATGTACCTGGACGCTAGCGCACAGACCCTGCGATCGAAGCCAACCGGGACAGTTTCGCGCCTCTCGTTTGACGGCATGGCAGGCAAGGTGAGCTTCTGCACTGCACCGTTCGAGCGCGACACCGAGGTGACCGGTCCGCTGGCTGCCACGCTCTGGATCTCCACGACAGGCCGGGATGCGGACCTGTTCCTGACGCTGCGGGCTTTCACTCCCGACGGCAAGGAGCACCTGATCTTGGGGGCGGTTGAACCCAACGCACCTCTCGGGCAAGGCTGGCTTAGAGCGTCGCACCGGAAGCTGAATCCTCAAGCCTCTAGGCCGTATCAGCCCGTGCACACGCATCAGGAGATCCAACTTCTAGAACCGAACGAGACCTACGAGTTGCAGGTCGAGATCTGGCCAATGTGCTTCGTGTTCCCGAAGGGCTACCGGCTGGTGTTGACTGTCGGCAGCTCGGACTTCGAGCACGACCTGCCTGGACCCTACCCGCAGATCTATGGCAAGTCGATGCGCGGCTCGTCGGTGCTGCTGCACGATCACCCCGAGGACCGCAGGTCTGAACGATTCGCCGGTCAGACCACCGTTCACACGGGCGGGAAGTATCCGTCATTCCTGCTTCTGCCCGTCATTCCCGCAACACGCTGACCGGTGGCACCATGAGCACGACGCGTCGAACGTTCCTCGCCCGCACCGCTGGTGCATTTGCGGCCGCTGGCCCCTGCCATGGCACGCCGCCAACGCACAACAGGCATGGCCGGTCAAGCCCATCAAACTGATCAGCATGGGGCCTCCCGGTTCCCCGCCAGACACCTACGCGCGGATTTACGCGGACAGGCTCGCAAAGGACGGCTCGACGCGGTAGCCGGCAGTGGAAGGAGCGCGCCAGGGCCTGTGCCTCCGCAGCGACCGCGGGTGGCTCGGAAGTGAAGAGATTGCAGTATCTCCGAATTCTACGGATCCGGCCTTCGTCACCGCATGGGCTCAGTGGTTGGCGCCTGGCGGTGGGCTCGCGATCGCTTAGCGTGCAATTTTTTTCCGTTTTCTGAAGCGACCCCTGGTTGCGCACGCCGCTGCAGCCTTGCGCTGACCAGAACTAGACCGGGTCTGCCGCCCGCCGTCGGCCGGGCCTGCGGGCGGCCATGCCATTCATCAGGACATCGATGACCTGTTCCGCGTGCTGTTCCGCCTGGGCGGGTGTCATGGGCCCGACGCCATAGAGGCGCTTCAGCAAATGCGTGGCTGACTGCACGGCCGTAAGCATGGCCGTCATCGTGACGCTGGCCCGTTCCGGTGGGTAAGGCTTGAGTAGTTGCGCGGCATGGCACTCCGCGATCAGCGCATCGAGCTCGTCGTGAAACGGCTTCATATAGTTGTCCACCAGCCAGTCCAGCCTTGGACCATCCTGCGCGACTTCCATCAGGACCAGGGAGTGCGCCGCCGGATGCAGGACATTGCTCACCGCGAAGGCCCTTAGCGCTGCCTGCAGGCGGGCGAGCGGGTCGGAGCGGTCGAGGGCAGCCGCTGCCTGCCTGGACGCGGCCAGCAATCCCGTGTACGCGTTCTCCACTACCGCGCGCCAGAGCCCTTCCTTGCTGCCGAAATGGTAGTTCAGCAGCGGTTGCTTTACGCCCGCGCGGTTTGCGATCGACAGTACTGACGCCCCGTCGAATCCCTTTTGCGTGAACTCGATTTCGGCGGCGTCGATCAGGCGCTGACGCCCCGGCACCTCGGCGGCGCGGGCGACTGGTGTCGGGGCGGCGGAGGCTTCGGTGGCGCGCTTTCGGGCAGGAGTCCGCGAGCGTCGGCTCTCAACAGTTGTCATGGTGGTTTGGGACGCGTTTCACACACGGTAGCGATGTCGCCATTCTCCCACATGGCACCTGACCTCCAGCCCATCCGGGGGCGGCGGCTTTGCCGGGCCGTCCGGTCGCGCGCTCGCCCGACGTCCTTATATAAGTATAAATACTAGTGTGAGCTTGACTTATACTTATATAAATTTGCGTTCCAGGGCGGCCATTGAGGCGGCGAGCAACATTGGGGGCAGGATGCGCGTGGTGGAAGTTCCGGTATTAATCGTGGGCGCTGGCCCGGTGGGCATGCTGATGGCAGCGCTGCTGGCGGACCAGGGCATTGAATCGCTGCTGGTCGAGCGTCGTGATGACCTGCATCTCGCGCCGCAGGCGCATGTCATCAACACCCGGACGCAGGAAATCCTGGCCGGCATCGGCGTCACCGACGAGGCGCTGGCCGGTATCACGACCCATAGCGGCGATGCACGCTTCGTGACGTGGCGGCGCAACCTTGCCGAGGGCGACCTGGCCCGCATCGATATCGGCAGCCCCGGCTATCTTGCCGGCATGGCGGCCGCCAGCGGCAAGCGCACCGCGAACATTCCCCAGCATCATCTGGAGCGGCTGCTGTTCGCCCAGGTGTCGCGCCGGGTTCGCTGCCAGGCGCGCTTCGGCCATGCCTGGCAGGGCGCGGAGCACAACGAGCATTGCGTCGTGTCGTCCGTGCGCGAGGCCGCGACTGGCGCGGTGTACCGCGTGCGCAGCGAATGGCTGATCGCGGCCGACGGTGCCGGTAGTCCGGTACGGCGCAGCCTGGAGCTGCCCATGGTTGGCGAGACCAACCTGGCACATCTCATCACCATCAACTTCGAGGCGGATATCCGCCATCTGGTCAAGGACAGTCCGTCGATCCTCTTCTGGGTCCTGTCGGCCGCGGCGCCCGGCACGTTTATCGTCCACGATTCGGCGCGCTACTCGGTGTTCATGACGCCGTATTTTCCGCAGCATGAATCGCCGGCGGACTTCCCCCTGGCGCGCTGCGAGCGCCTGCTTCGGACCGCGCTCGGGGATCGCCACATGCCTTTGCGCATCACGTCGCTGTCGAACTGGACGATGCAGGCGCACATCGCCGCGTCCTATCGCAAGCAGCGCACCTTCCTCGTGGGCGATGCCGCGCATCGCTTTCCGCCCACTGGCGGACTCGGGTTGAACACAGGCGCTGCCGACGCGCACAACCTGGCATGGAAGCTGGCCAACGTCATCCGGGGCAGGGCGGGCCCGGGGCTGCTAGATACCTATGGTGACGAGCGCAAGCCGGTGGCCGAGAGGAACTGCGGCGTCAGCGTGGCAAATCACTGGAAGATGCGAGAGGTCACCGCGGCCCTGGGTCTCGATGACGACAAGTTGCCGACGCTGGCGCGATTGCGCGCCAGCGCACCGGCCCGCGCGCTGCCCGCTGCGCTGCGGTCCGCCGTCAAGCGGATGCTGGTGGCGCCCGTCGACGCGCGCACCCGGCGCGTGCAACTGGCGGCAACGCCGCGGTTCGCGGCCATCCAGCGCAACGTGCAACAGGCTGCTGAAGCGCAGATGGAGCATTTCAACACGCTCGGGCTTGACCTGGGCTACGTGTACCGGAGCGCGGCTGTCTGCGGCAGTGAGGCGATGCCCTCGGGGCCTCCAATGGCGACAAGTTCCGTACTGGAGGTGGCGCAGTCGTTCACCCCGGGCGCGCGCCTGCCGCACTTCCGGCTGCAGGACGCTTCCGGCGCGTCCGCCACTTCGCATGACCTGCTTGGCAACGGGCACTTCCTGCTCGCGGGCTTCGGGCGGCATGGCAAGGCATGCGCCGGGCTTGCCGCGGGTGCGAGCCAGCGGCTTGGCGGCCTGCCGGTGCACGGCGTGGACATTGGCGCAGTCATCCATTGCGCCGACAAGCAGCAACTGTCCCTATGGAACCGGGGCCTGCCGGACGGCGTCATCCTGGTGCGTCCGGATGGCCATATTGCCTGGCGCCATGCATCGGCCACCGATGTGCAGGCGGAGGACGTGCTCGCTGCCCTCTGCCGGGTGCTTCAGGCTCCCGTGCCGTCGCCCCTCGCCGCAACGCGGCCACCTTTCAACACACTTGCGAAGGTTCACCAGTGACACACGATTCCGAAGCCGCGCCGCCGCGCCAGGATGGGCATTCCGTTCCGGTCCCGATTCCCGTGGCGATCATCGGCGCGGGCACGGCCGGCTCCGTGCTGGCCTTGCTCCTGGCCAGCCGCGGCATCCGCAGCGTGCTGGTCGAGCGTCAGGGCGATGCGGATACGCATCCGCGCGGACACGTCTGGTCCGCCCGCGCGATGGAGGTGATCCGCGCCATCGATGTCGAACTTGCCGAGCAGCTGCGCGAGATCAGTTCGCCACCGCTCAAGCTGCGCTACATCACCTGGTGCACGTCGCTGGCGGGGGCCGACCTGGGCCGCTGCGTGCCGCTCGGGAATGACCCCGCGCATACCGCCAGCCTGCTGGGTAGCGGCCCTTGCCGCCCATTGCACTTGTCCCAGAACGTGACCGACCCGATCCTGCGGGAGCGCGTGGCACGCAACGCGCTGATCGAGTTCCTGCCTGGCTACGAACTGGAGTCGCTGTCGCAGGATCAGCATGCCTGCACGTTGACGCTGCGCGAACTTCGCAGCGGCCTCAGCGTGCGGCGCAGCGCGCGTTTCGTGGCCGGTGCCGATGGCGCGCAGAGCACGGTGCGGCGCCTGCTGGGCGTGCCATCTGTCCAGACGCCGCTGCAGGCGGTGGCGCAAATCCATTTCCGCGCGCAGTTGGCCAAGCTGACCGTAGCGCGGCCAAGCCCCTTGTACTGGATCTTCAATCCCAGGGTGGTGGGCACGCTTACCGCCCACACCGCCGATGAACAGGACTGGGTGCTGACGACCGCGGTGCTGCCTGCGCTCGAGCCCGCCGGCGGGATGCCGGCCGCGCAGGCGCTGTCGCTGGTGCAGGCCGCGATCGGCGACGACAGCGTTGAGGTCAGGGTGCAGTCCGTCCGCCCCTGGACCATGGCGCTGCGCCGTGCGGAAGTGACCCGGGTCAGGCGCGTGCTGCTGCTTGGCGACGCCGCAGCGGGCTTCTCCGCCATCGGCGGCTTCGGCATGAACCACGGTATCGAGGACGCGGCGAGCCTGGCGTGGCGGCTGCAGATCCTGCTGGGCAGCTTTGTGCCCGACGACCTTGCTCAGGCGCTGTTGTCCAGCTATGCCGACGAGAGAGCGGCGAGCGCCCAGGCGCATGCCAGCCGTACGCAGCAACTGAGCGACCTGGCCGACCAGGTGTTGCGCGCCACCGGCGTGGATCCGGACGGTTTCCAGACCTTGTCCGCGCTGTCCCGGTCCCGCTGGGTCCGGCTGCTGCCCAGGCCTGCCGCGCGCAAGCTGTTCCGGGCCGCGACCGGCGCCGGCCTGAAGCCGCTGGGCCGGCTCGTCGACCCTGGCCAGGCAGGGGCCGATATCCGCGCCCGCGTGCGCAGGGCGATCGACCGGCAGCGGGAAGTGTTCGTGACGCTGGGCACCGATCTTGGCTATGCGCATGCGACGGGCTTCCTCTGCCGCGAGCCCCATCCGCAAGCGAAATCGCCTCACGCGGGCACCGACTACTGGCCGGAGACCAGCCCCGGCGCGCTGGTTCCCCATCTGTGGAGTGAGACAGACGGCGCATCGCTGTCGACGCGCGACCTCGCCCGGCGTGCGCCTATGACGCTGCTGGTCCACGAGCAGGAGCGCGTGCGCTGGCAGGCAGCGCTGGCGCAACTGCGCGACGCCTGGGGCATCGACGTGGCGTGTCCGCAGGTCGGCACCGGCGACGATGCGCAGTTCCGCATCGGTGCGCCGGCGTTTGCCGAAGCCTTGCAGATCGATGTGTCCGGCGCGCTGCTGCTGCGCGGCGACGGCATCGTGGCCTGGCGCAGCCGCCGCCAGTGCGCCGATCCCGGCGCGGCGCTGCAGGCGGTGATGGCGCGCATGGTTTCCCAATCCAGCACGACCCGCGCCACGAGCGCGGCACACCCTATCAAGGAGATGCAATGAGCGACAGCATGGACCAGTTCCCTATCCCCTGCCCAGACCCGGACGCACGCCCGCCGCAAAAGCTCGCGCATATCGTGCTGGCCACGCGCCGGTTTGACGAAACGATCCACTGGTGGAGCATCGTGCTGGGCGCCCGCGTGATGTATCGCAATGCCTTGCTCTGCTTCCTGTCGTTTGACGAGGAGCATCACCGCCTGGCGCTGATCAATGCCGCGAACTTCTCGCCCCGCCGGCGCGAGAGCACGGGCCTGGACCACGTGGCCTTCACCTACAGCTCGCTGGGCGACCTGCTCCACACCTATGAGCGGCTCAAGGGCCATGACGTTCGCCCGGTATGGTGCATCAACCACGGACCGACGACCTCGCTGTACTACCGCGACCCCGACGGCATCCAGGCGGAACTGCAGGTGGACAACTTCGAGACGCCGGAGGCGCTGGAAGTGTGGCTGCGCTCGGGGGCCTTCGCGGAGAACGCGGTCGGAGTCGAGTTCGATCCGGAGCATCTGCTCGAACGCTACAAGGCTGGCGCGCCGGAAGCCAGCCTGAAGCAGCCCGGCGCGGTGACCAGCCGCCAGTTCCTGACCCTGCGCTGAAAGGGGAGAGCCGGTGAGATTGTGCACATTTTCCGCCGCTCAGGTGAAGGGCCATGTCGGGCTGGGCCTGGCCGACGGCCGGCTACTCGATGTGACCGCGACCTTCGCGGGTGACGCGCGCTTTGCCTGCCTGCTGGCGCTCATCGAGCATCAGCATGACACGCTGCCGGCCTTGCGGGCGTTGCTGGAAGACCGCACCCGGGACGGCGCGCACCAGGTGTACGCGCTGCGCTCGATTCAGCTCCAGCTCCCTTACCGTCCGCCGCAGATCCGTTGCTTCAGCGTCTACGAGCAGCATCTGCGCAATGCCTACGGGCAGGTCATGGCCCATGGCGTCAGCCCGGCCACAGGCCTGCTGATGCGGGCGCTGGGTGCGGGCAGGGTGCCGAAGGCCTTCTACGAAACGCCGATGTACTACAAAGGGGCGCGTCTCAATCTGTCCGGCCACGGCAGCAAGGTGGCCCGGCCCGATCCCGGCAGCAAGCTCGACTACGAGGCCGAACTTGCTGTCGTGATTGGCCGCCCCGGCAAGAACATCGACCGCTCGGCGGCGATGTCGCACATCTTCGGCTACGTGATCTTCAACGATTTCTCCGAACGCGCGCAGCTGATGAAAGAAATGCGCGCCCGCCCGAGTGCCGGCCCGGCCAAGGGCAAGGACTTCGACGGCAGCAATAGCCTCGGCGCCTGGATCGTCACCGCCGACGAGATCGCCGATCCACACGCGCTCGATGTCACCGTGCGCGTCAACGGTGAAGTGCGCGGGCAGGGCAGCACTGCGGGGATGACCCATCGCATCGACCGCATCGTCAGCTACGCGTCGTCCAACGAGACGCTGCACGGCGGCGAGCTGCTCGCCACCGGCTGCGTGCCGAACTGCGCCGGCATCGAGCAATGGCGCTTCCTGGAGGACGGCGACCGCGTTGATGTGGAGATCGCCGGGCTGGGCGTCCTGACCAACTCGATCACCGGCCATTAGCCGTACCTCAGCCCCCACGCGAGGCGGCCCCAGAGCTTCCCGCGCCAATAACAATGACATCGGAGACAGCAGTGAACCCGAAACAGTGGATGGTCCTATCCGCGCTAGCCGTGCGTCCAGTGCTTGGCCTCGCCGACAACGGCTACTTCCAGATCGGCTACGGTGCCGAAGCGCGTGGCGTGGCAGGTGCGGCCGCGGCGTCGACCCGCGACGCGTTCGGCGGTGCCAGCAACCCAGCCACCACGGTGTGGGCTGGCAACAGCTTCGAGGGCAACCTGATCGCAACCAACGGCCGCACCAGCATGAGCCGCGCCGCGGGATTGCCGCCGCCGCTGAGCGGGGTGCTCGACACGTACACGGCCAGCGCAAGCCGCTGGGTGCCGCTTGCCGACATCGCGGTGAGCAAGATGGTCACGCCCGACTTGTCGCTCAGCATCGTCGGCTACAGCAATGGCGCAGGCACCTACTTCCCGGATGGCACCACGACCTGCCTGGCGCCGCCGCCGGCGGGCGCCGGCACCACCTATCGCGGCAACCTGCTGTGCGGCAGCGGCAGGGCCAGCACCACGATCCAGCAGCTGACGATCGCGCCGACGGTGTCGGCGCGGGTCTCCCCGAGCGTCTCCGTCGGCTTCTCGGTGCTGCTGACCGGCCAGTTGTTCAGCGCCGAGGGCCTGCAGGCACTGGCGCCGCAGTCGGCGGCACCAGACCACCTGACCAACCAGGGCAGTGCGTCCTCGTTCGGCGTGGGCGTGCGCGTGGGAGCGTACTGGCGCGCCAGCGACGCGCTGGCTTTCGGTGCCGCCTACTCGCCCCGTATCCGGATGGGACGGCTCAAGGAGTATGAGGGTCTGCTGGCGGACCAGGGCCGGCTGGATATCCCTGAGAACATGTTGCTGGGCTTGCAGTGGTCACCCACGCAGGATCTTTCCTTTCTCTTCGACTACCAGCGCATCAACTACTCGGGCACCTCCGGCCTGGGCAACCCATCCTTTGATGGCACCGCCTTGCGCGGCAGCAGTGGCGGGCCGGGCAATGGCTGGAAGGACATGAACGTGTTCAAGGTCGGCGTGCGCTACCAGGTGACGCCGGTCCTCAATGTCTCGGGCGGCGTGTCGTTCAACAGCGCGGCCTATGCGGACGCGGACACGGCGAACAACGTCACCGCGCCCGCCACCTTCCGCCGGCACTACACCATCGGGCTTGGCTACGCGACCGGGCCCAACAGCAAGTGGTTGGTCTTCTACTCCTTGTCTCCGGGGCACACCACCGCCGGCAGTTCGACCCTGGCATCGGCCGTTGCCACGCAGCTTGCAGGCAGTCCCACCGTGGCGGGCCAGGAGTCCCTGGCCACGCGGCAGCAGAGCATCGGCGTGCAGTACACGCAACGCTTCTGACTGTCTTCGGCACCTATCTGACCTATCGGTTCATTCATCACGGAGTACATTCGATGCAGGCTTGTCTTTCTCTGTACCACAGCGGTAACCGCGTCATCACGGGCGCTCAGGCATGAACGCACGCACGGAGCCATCGGCGTTGCAGTCGCCACGGCTGGACGACCGCTTCGAGCAGCTGGCCGGCAAGGTCTTTCTCACGGGGAACCAGGCCATCGTGCGTATCGCGCTGGACCAGCGCCGTATCGATGGTGCCCTGGGTAGGAATACCGGTGGCTTTATCTCCGGATACCGCGGCTCGCCGCTGGGCCGGCTCGATATGGAGCTGTGGCGGATCGCGCCGCTGCTGCAGGCGGCCAACATCCGTTTCCAGCCCGGCGTGAACGAGGACCTGGCCGCCACCGCGGTCTGGGGCACGCAGTATGTCGGCACCTTCCCAGGGGCAACCGTGGACGGCGTGTTCGGCATCTGGTACGGCAAGGGACCGGGTGTGGACCGCAGCGGCGACCCGTTCAAGCACGGCAACCTCGCCGGCACCAGCGCCGCCGGCGGCGTACTGGTGCTGGCGGGCGACGACCATAGCGCCAAGTCCTCCACCACCGCGCACCAGTCGGATTTTTCGCTGATCGCGGCAGGTATCCCGGTGCTGTATCCGGCCAACGTCCAGGACATCATCGACTTCGGCCTGCGCGGCATCGAGATGTCGCGCCACAGCGGCTGCTGGGTGGGGATGAAGCTGGTGACCGATGTGGTGGAGTCCGCCGCCGAGGTCGACGTGGGCCGGCAGGCACCGGTCGGCGACTTGCCCACCGCCAACGGGCCTTTGCATATCCGCGCCTTCGAGATGGCGCCGGCCGCGGAGGAGCGCCTGTACGCGCACAAGCTGCCGGCGGCCGTGCAGTTTGCCAGGGCGGCTGGGCTCAACCGCCTGACATGGGCCGCACCGGCAGCGACGGTGGGCATTGTCACCGCTGGCAAGTCGTATGCCGACACCATGCAGGCCTTGCAGCGGCTGGGGATCGATGCCGACGGCCCGCACGGCGCCGCGCTGCGCATCCTCAAGATCGGCATGGTGTGGCCGCTCGACGACGAGATCGTGCGCGCCTTTGCGCAAGGTCTCGATACCATCCTGGTGATCGAGGAGAAGCGGCCGCTGCTTGAGTCACAACTGAAGTCCATCCTGTTCGATGCGCGCCTCGCGCGGCCACCGGTGGTGCGTGGCAAGTTCGACGGCGCGACCGAATGGTCGGCGTCGCGCGGCACGCCGGTGCTGCCGATCTGCAACGAGTTGACGGTGCTCCAGGTCGCCGAAGCGATCCGCGAGCTGTTGGGCCTGCCGCCCGCGCCGGACGCGAATGCCCCGGTCCCGTGCGAGGCGGGGCAGGGCGCGCCGCTGCGCCGCCCCAGCTTTTGCGCGGGCTGTCCGCACAACACGTCGACCCGGCTGCCGGACGGCAGCCGGGCGCTGGCCGGCATCGGCTGCCATACGATTGCCATGCTGAACGACCCGGCCAAGACCCACACGGCTTCGCATATGGGTGGAGAGGGGGTGATGTGGATGGGGCAGGCGCCGTTCACGCGCGAACCCCACGTCTTTGCCAATATGGGCGACGGCACCTACTTCCATTCCGGCTACCTGGCTATCCGCCAGGCGCAGGCGGCCAATCTGCGCATGACCTACAAGCTGCTCTTCAACGGCTTTGTCTCCATGACTGGCGGCCAGCCCGTGGACGGCGACTTGAGCGTGGACAAGGCAGTGGCCCAGCTGCGGGCGGAAGGGATCGGCAAGATCGTGGTGGTCACCGATGACGTGACCACCTACGACGGGCCAAGGCGCGCGGCGCTGGGCGTGCCGGTGTACGACCGCGCGCAGCTGGAGACCGTACAGCGCGGGCTGCGCGAACATGCCGGGCTGTCGGTGCTGGTCTACGACCAGGCGTGTGCCACCGAGGCGCGGCGCCTGCGCAAGCGCGGCAAGCTGCCCGACCCGCAGGTCCGTACCTATATCGACCCGGAAGTCTGCGAGGGCTGCGGCGATTGCGGCGAACAGTCCGGATGCCTCGCGATCGAACCGCTGGAGACGCCGCTGGGCCGCAAGCGGCAGATCAACCAGTCTTCGTGCAACAAGGACCTGTCGTGCGTGCGCGGCTTCTGCCCCAGCTTTGTCACGCTCGATGGCGCCAGGCCGCGCCGGCCACAGGGCGGCAAGGACGGCGAGCTGACGATTCCCGCGCTGCCCGACGTTGAGATCCCGGGCGATTTCGCGCCGACGGCAATCCTGGTGGCGGGCATCGGCGGCACCGGTGTCGTCACCATTGGCGCCGTGCTGACCATGGCCGCGCACCTGGACGGCAAGGCCGGCAGCTCGCTCGACGTCACCGGGCTCTCGCAGAAGTATGGTGCGGTCGGCTCCCACATCCGCATTGCGCCGCGCGCGGAACTGCTGCACGCAGCGCGCATCGGCAATGCGGAGGCCGATGTCCTGCTGGGATGCGACCTGATCGTCGCCGCGGGCGCGGACGCGCTGTCCCGACTGCGGCCGGGACAGGCGCGCGCCTTCGTCAACACTGGGATCGTGCCCACCAGCGACTTCACCAGCCAGCCGGACTGGTCGGCGGATGAGGCAGGCCTGAGGCAGCGGTTGAGCGGGGCGCTGGGAGTGCGCGCCGAGTTCGTCGATGTGGCGGCGCTCGCACAGCAGCTCCTTGGCGACGCCATCCTCTCGAACATGCTGCTACTCGGCTATGCCTGGCAGAAGGGCGTGATCCCGGTGCGGCGCGCGGCGATGGAGAAAGCCATCGAACTCAACGGCGTGGCGACCGGCACCAACCACAAGGCATTCGCGCTGGGCCGATGGCTGGCGCACGACCACGCCGCAGTGCGGCGCCTGCTGGCGCCGGCGCAGGTGGTCCAGTTCCCGAAGAAGGCTGACGGTCCGCTGGGCGAACTGATCGACGACCGGGCCCGGCGCCTCGCCGACTACCAGAACGCGGCACTGGCCACACGCTACCGCACTCGGATCGAGGCACTGCGCCGGGTGCTGGCGGGCCGCAGCGATGCGCAGGCGCTGCTGCGGCAGGTGGCAACGCAGTACTACCGCGTGCTGGCGGTCAAGGACGAGTATGAAGTGGCGCGCCTGTATTCACGCCCGGCGTTCATGCAGTCCCTGCGCGACGGTTTCGACGGCGACTTCAAGGTCAGCTTCCATCTCGCGGGCGGTCCCTTCGGCAAGCTGGACAAGGTGACCGGGAAGATCGGCAAGACCGCCGTCGGAGCGTGGATCCGGCCCGCGTTCCGCCTGCTGGCCGGTGCGCGCTTCCTGCGCGGCAGCCGGCTCGATCCGTTCGCGCGGGGCGCCGAAGCACAGCTCAATCGCCGCGTGCTGGCGGCCTATGAGGCAGACCTTGACCTGCTCGGCCAAGCCGCGGCGCAGTGGCCGACCGAACGCTTGCTGGCCTTGCTTGGCTGGCCGGCCAGCGTGCGCGGCTACGGCCACGTGCGCGAACGGCAGGCGCAGGCGGGCTTTGCCAGACGGGACCGGGCACGCAAGGAGTGGGACGGCGATGCCAGCCGGTAGCGACAACGGCATCCGTGCGATGCCATCACCGAAAGCAGAAACACCATGAACAAAGTCATCATCACCTGCGCCATCACCGGTTCGATCCACACCCCGTCCATGTCACCCCACCTGCCGGTTACGCCCTATGACATCGCGGCGAGCGCGATCGACGCCGCGCGGGCCGGTGCCGCCATCGTCCACCTGCACGCGCGGAATCCCGCGGACGGGCGCCCGTCGCAGGACCCGGCGCTGTTCCGCCAGTTCGCGCCAGCCATCAAGGCGGCATCGGACGTGGTCATCAACCTGACAACCGGCGGTGCGCCGTCGATGAGCGTGCAGGAGCGGCTGCAGCCCGCACTGCAATTGCGCCCCGAAGTCGCCTCGCTCAATATGGGCTCGATGAACTTCGGACTGTACGAATTGCTGGACCGCTTCAAGGAATTCCGACACGACTGGGAACGGCCTCATCTTGCGCAAAGCTATGACGGCATCTTCAGGAACACCTTCAAGGATATCGCCTACATCCTTCAGTCCTGCAGCGAGAACCAGACGCGCTTCGAGACCGAATGCTACGACATCGGGCACCTGTACACGGCCGCCCATTTTCTCGATCGCGCGCTGCTGAAGCCGCCGCTGCTGATCCAGTCCGTATTCGGGCTGCGCGGCGGCATCGGCGCGCATGTGGAGGACTTGATGCATATGCGCCGCACGGCGGACCGGCCGTTCGGCAAGGACTACGTCTGGTCGGTGCTGGGCGCCGGCCGCAGCCAGATGCCGCTGGCGGCAATTTCCGCGGCGATGGGTGGCAACGTACGCGTCGGGCTGGAGGACTCGCTGTGGGACGGCCCCGGGAAACTGGCCGACAGCAATGCCGCGCAGGTCCTGCGCGTGCGCAGTGTGATTGAAGCGCTTTCGCTGGAGGTTGCCACGCCGGAGGAGGCGCGTACCTTGCTGAAGCTCAAGGGGCGGGAGAATGTTGGATTCTGAACGCAGAACGCCGGAGGGCAGGGGGCAGCGGTATCGGTCCTGCAACCTGGACCGCGGCCGTGGCAACGCGCCAGGACACGCCTTGGCAAAGGTAGATCTCCCTTGTAGCGAGATTCCAGCAAGAGCGAGCTTCCGGGAGCCAATGCCAAAAGCGGCCGGCCCGAGAAGGCTGCCCGGCATTCTGCACAGTTTTTTTGGGGGAAGGGGTATCCAAGTGCTGCCAACCCGCGTATATTTCGCCCCGCGGGGTGGAGCAGTTGGCAGCTCGTCGGGCTCATAACCCGAAGGTCGCAGGTTCAAGTCCTGCCCCCGCAACCACATTCGCCCAAGCCCCGCCGGATCCATCCGCGCGGGGCTTTTGCTTTAGTGCCCGCCTCTAGATGCACGCATAGCCTTCCGCCTTATGGCTGCCGTTCCCCGGCTTCGCTCAGCGCAGGTGCCCGCCAAACAGTCCGAGCAGGCCGATGACGATGAGGTAAATGGCGACGATATAGTTAAGCAGCCGCGGAATGACAAGAATAAGGATGCCGGCGATCAACGAGATTAGCGGGCCGGCGCTGGTAATGAAGTCCATGATGGGCCTGTGTGATTGGGGTTGATCTGGCCGCGGCGCTTCTTTCGCGCCAGTGCTCGAGGTATGAAGCATTGCGCGGCCCGATAGCGCCGCGCCGCTGGCGCTACTTGCCGACCTGATTGCCTGTGTCGAAAATGTTGTCCCCACAGGCGTAAGTAGTCGGTCCGCTGACGTACCGGGCGCAACGGCGATGCAGAGAGGCAAAGCTCAGCCGAACACACGCGATCTCAGGTCGTCCTCGAAATCGACAGTCCATTGCGCCCCCAAGTTTCCGTTGTATTGGCGGATTTCCCTCCCGAAGCCTACCGAGACGGTGCGCCTGCGTGCCGGCGCGGCGCCTGCAGCGTCTTCAACGGCTGTCACGGTAAATCCGTCGGGTGCGACCCCGTTACGCAGACAGGTCTCGCGGAAAGCTTCCTGTTCCAGCGGAGGGAACTGATCCAGCATCGTCTCCAGCATGGGTGTCTCCTGATTCTGTTGCTCAGCCTCTTGATATCCGCCTTGACGTCGCCGTACGCCGCTTGTGTTACCTACCCAGAGGATAGTTGTGACGGATTCTCAAGTCAGTCCGGTGCCGTACGCATCGGGAAGGCGCGTTTCAGCATTCTGGGTGAGAGTCTTGTACATAGGTTCACGCTTGGTGCCAAGGCCGTCACCATCTGTTGGTAAATTTAACATAACACTTATTATGCGAAACTAATCTGTAGCGGCAAAGTTGTATCTATGGTCAGCCCGATTCAAATGTCCGAGTCGAAAATGTCCGAGTTGACCCAGGTAACCTGTACGGCCTTGAGCCCAGCCAGGGAACCGCCATTGGGAGGCGCGGGGTTTCAGGGCGCGAGTGACGTAGAAGGCGGTCACATCAGCAGGCAAGATGTGCGATCGACAGCACGCCACCCCTAAGGTAGTCTCCAGCCGTATTACGTCGCCACGGACAAGGGCCGTCAGGCGCTGGGGGCTTTGCGCCCACGGCTCGCGGAACCGGTCGACGAAGCCTTAACCGAGAAAATCGCCGATGCCCCCCAACCCCGCCCAGGACACAAACCGCGCCGCTGACGCAACCACACGTGGCACGGCTCCAGAGGTCCTTCGGGCGTTCCTGAAACTTGGCCTGACTTCGTTCGGCGGCCCGATCGCGCACCTCGGTTACTTCCGCGCCGAGTTCGTGGAGCGCCGCCGCTGGCTCGATGACAAGAGCTACTCGGACCTGGTCGCGCTGTGTCAATTCCTGCCGGGGCCAGCCAGCAGCCAGGTTGGCATGGCGCTGGGGCTGCAGCGGGCGGGCTGGCTTGGCGCGCTGGCCGCCTGGGTGGGCTTTACCCTGCCCTCTGCGATTGCACTTGTCCTGTTTGCCTTTGGCGTTGCGCGCTGGTCCGGCGTTGCGGATTCCGGGGCAGTCCACGGCCTGAAGGTGGCGGCCGTGGCGGTTGTCGCACAGGCGGTATGGGGCATGGCCAGGTCGCTGTGTCCGGACCGGCTGCGCGCCGGCATCGCGGTCGTGGCCGCGCTTCTGGTTCTCGCGGTGCCAAGTGCGGTGGGCCAGGTTGCTGCCATTGTGCTGGGTGGCCTGGTTGCGCGCTGGACCTTGCAGTTGAACCATCTGCCTCCTGCCCAGCATCTCAACTACGGTGTGAGTCGCCGGGTCGGCGCTTTGCTGCTCGCGCTGTTCGGCGTGCTGCTGGTGCTGCTCCCGGCCCTTGCCGCAATGACTGGTTCGATGACGATGTCCGCCGTGTCTGTCTTCTACCAGGCCGGAGCGCTGGTTTTCGGGGGTGGCCATGTCGTACTGCCGCTGCTGCAGGCTGGCGTGGTGCCCCCTGGCTGGGTCGGCAATGATGCATTCCTGGCGGGCTACGGCGCGGCACAAGCCGTTCCGGGCCCCCTGTTCACCTTTGCCGCGTACCTCGGGGCGCTCTCGCCCGCGCCACTGGGTGGATGGGTGGGCGCGCTGGTGCTGCTTCTCGCGATCTTTGCGCCGGCGTTCCTGCTGGTGGCCGGCGCATTGCCGTTCTGGGAAAGCCTGCGCCAGCGCGATGGGGTGCAGAGCGCGATGGGTGGCATCAATGCAGCCGTCGTTGGCGTACTGGCCGCCGCGCTGTACGACCCGGTATGGACCAGCGCGATTCACTCGAAGGCGGATTTCGGCCTGGCACTGGCGGCCTTCGGCCTGCTCGTCTACGGCCGTGTATCCCCCGTGCTGGTGGTGGCCGGCACGGCGCTGGGCGGATGGATGCTGGCGCTCTAGCCGGGCATCCGCTTACCCAGGTCGCCAGGCTCAGCTCACGGCGCGCTCACCAACACCGCCGTAGCCGGATCCGCCGCCGCGTCGCCCTCCATGACGATCAGCTTGGCTGGGGCGGCGCTCTTTGGCGAGAGCGTCGTCACGACTTCGCGCAGCGGGCCAATGGCGGTGCCGTTGGCCATGCCGGCCGCATTGGTGCGGAAGCTTGCCACGGGCGCGGCCTGTCCTGCGACATAGACGCTGTAGGTGGTTTGCGGCTTCAGCTTGAACAGGGATACTTCCAGCGCGTCGACAACACCGAGATTGCGCGCGACCACAAAGCCCTTGGCATCGCCACGGACCGGCTTAAGGGCGATGTTGACCGGATCGCTGTTCGCTCTCTGCACAAGGTTGGCGGTCCCGTCGCCGCCTGGCACGGCGTTGGAGACATAGACCAGCGCCTGCGGGGCCTGGCCAACCGGCTCGCGGGTCGTGACCTGGTTGGTTGCGGTGTCGATCACGTCGACGGCGTCGCCGTTTTCCAGGCCGACATAGATGCGTGAACCGTCATCGGCAGCCCAGATGCCGTGCGGCAGCGCGCCGACCGGAATGGTCGCGACCAGCCGCGGTTCGGCCTCGGTGGTGAATACCTTGACCACGTTTTCGCCGCCCACTGTCACATAGGCGAACGTGCCACGCGCGGTCCTGGCAAAGGCAAGGTGATTGGTGATGAAGCCGGAGTCGAAGACGCCCTTCACTTCCAGTTTTTCGGTGTCGATGCGGGTGACCTTGCCCACGTCCTTGTGCGTCATCCACACCTCGCGGAAGTCCGGCGTGAACTGCAGGAACGGTGAGAACGGGCTGGTGACACTGAGCCGCTTGACCACCTTGTGTGCCCTGACATCGATGACATCCACCACGGGGTTGAAGCTGGACACCACGAAGGCGAGCTTGCCGGCAGGATGGAACAGCACCATGCCCGGCCCTGCCGTGGTCTGGATGCGGCGGGTCTCGCGGAACGTCACCGGATCGATGACGGAGATATAGTCCTCGCCGCGCACGACTACCCACACCTCTTTTCCATCCGCGGTAAAGAAGCCCTCATGCGGCGAGCGCCCGATATAGGCAATGCCCTTGACCTTGTTGGTTGCCGTATCGATGAACGCGACGGAATTCGATCCGTTCGAGATCGCGATCAGGGTCCGATGGTCGGGCGAGAAGCCAAGGCCGTGGACATTGAGCTCGCCCTTGTAAAGCGGAGACAGCACGTCCGGCCGCGCGTTGCCAAGGCGGATCTGCCCAAGCAGGGTGTTGCTCGCCGGATTGATCACTGAAACGGTGTTGCTGTTCTGGTCGGCGGTGTAAACGCGATCCTGTGGCTGCGGCGCGGCGATTGCCAGAGGCGCGGCCATGGCAAGGATAAGGGCATGTCTTTTCATGGTTCGGTCCTGATTCGGGCGGTGCAGGTCCGCCGGTTAGCGAGGATTGGCGGCAGGCGCCCTGGCCTGGCTGCGCTGGAGCCAGGCTTGCATGAGGCGGATCTCGTTTTGCTGCTCGGTGATGATGGCCTGGGCAAGATTGCGCAGCTCCGGGTCCTTGCCATACAGCAGCAGCGCCTTGGCCATGTCGATCGCGCCCTGGTGGTGCGGGATCATCATGGTGACAAAGTCGTGGTCGGGGATGCCGTTCATGGCTGCCTGCGCCATGCCGTGATCCATCACGGCCATGGCGTCACCCATCAGGCCGGAGAATGGCTTTGCGGTGCTGGCGACAAAGGGCGGCGGTGCCTGCCCCGCGGTGGTTTGGTGATGGTGGTGGGCTTCCTGGGCTGGCGCGGCAAAGCTTGCAGCCCATAGGAACAGCGCCGGCATGATGCGTGCCGCAGTGCAGACGCCATTGCTTGGGGTTCTCCGTTGCATTGCAGGGTCTCCTTTCTTCCGGGCCTGGCGTTAGCCGGCGGCCGGGGGTTACCTGCGTATACACATGGGAGGCGTGGACTATTCCATGGAAAGCCGGATTTTTTGCGGACCAGCCGCTGGACAGGCCTGCGATGCGTGACGCAGCCCCACCCTCCCCTTACCGTGTATCCGCCCCTCCCGGCACACCATCCAGTACCGCCAGTATCCGAAACGCTGCCTTCACCCGCTCCGGCACCGGGAAATTCTTGTTCGCCAGCATCACGATGCCAATCCGCTTCGCCGGCACAAAGACCACGTAGGCGCCAAAGCCATTGGTGGAGCCGGTCTTGTTGACCAGCACATCGGCGGGCGATGACAACGGCGGCTCCAGCCGCTTCACCTGGTTCGCCTCGAACACGACCTGCGGTGAACTGCCGGCCAGCACGCTGTCGACCCGGGTAGGCCAGGCGTACATTTCCCAGCCCAGCCCCTGCACCATGTCGCCGACCTTGAAGTATCCGGTGTGCGTCCCGGCAATGGCACGCCGCAGCTTGTCGTCCAGGCCGGCGCTGTCGATGTTGGCTTCGACAAAGCGGATCATGTCGGCCGCGGTGGTCTTCACGCCGTAGGCTTCGGCATCGAGCACGCCGGGCGTCACGCGCACCGGCTTGCCGTCTTTCGAATAGCCATAGGCGTAGTCGCCCATGCGCGCTTTCGGCACCCTGATGTAGGTGTGGGCCAGGCCGAGCGCCGGGAACAGCGTCTTCTCCATCAGGTCATCGAAGGGCTGGCCCATGCTGCTGGCAGCCAGGTAGCCGAACAAGCCGATGCTGGGATTCGAATACTGGCGATGGGTGCCGGCGGCATATCTGGGGCGCCAGCCCCGGAAATAATCGACCATCGTCCTGGTATCGGTGACCGCATCCGGAAACTGCAGCGGCAGGCCGCCGGCGGCATAGGTGCCAAGATCGAGCAGGCTGGTCGCGCCCAGGCTGCTTCCCGCAAGCGCCGGCAGGTATTTACCGGCAGGGTCGGCCAGGGACAGGGTGCCGCGGGCCTGGCCGTAGGATGCGAGCGTCGCGGTGAAGGTCTTGCTGACCGAGCCGATCTCGAAGAGCGTGTCGCCGTCGACCTTGCGCCCGCCTTCCTTCGCCGCGACGCCGTAGTTGAAAACATAGCGCTTGCCGCCGGCCGTGACGGCAACGGCCATGCCGGGGACGCCGTGCGCCGCCATCAGGGGGCGGATGGCATCGTTGACAGCGCGTTCTATCTGGCGCTGGCCGACACTGTCGGCGGCACTGGCATTGGCTGCGAAGAGGCTGCAGGCCATGACGATGGTGGCGATGCGGGCAACAGGAATCCGTTTCATATCCGGCGCTTGGCGATCATGCTGGGGGGCGGCGCCGGACCATGGCGGTGCGCGCCCGTGGTGGCATGGGCGCGCAACTGGAGCGGCTGCAGAAGGGCAAAGCTTAACAGCCGCAGCCGGAGCATGTGGAGTCCCGCACCGAATCGCCCCGCCGGGCCTGCAGGGCGAAGCGGGCGATATCAGAGCGCGGACGGCGCAGGCTTTTCCGTGTCGATGCCGTAGCGCGTGATCGCCTCGGCCACCACCGAGGCCGGCACCGCGCCCTGCACCGCGAGCGCGCGCAGCGCCGCCACGCAGACATAGGCGCGATCGACCTCGAAGAAGCGGCGCAGCGACGGCCGGTTGTCACTGCGGCCATAGCCGTCGGTGCCCAGGACCGTGAAGGGAGCCGGCACATAGGGCGCAATCAGTTGCGGGTAGGCGCGCACGTAGTCGGTGGCCGCCACCACCGGGGCGTCGCCGGCCAGCAGCGCTTCCACATGGCTGGGGGCGATGCTGTCCTGCGGATGATGCAGGCGCTGGCGCACGGTCTCGCGCGCCTCGCGCTCCAGCTCGGAGAAGCTGGTGACGCTGAACACCTCGCTGTCGACCTGCCAGTCCTCGGCCAGCATCCGCGCCGCGGCTTCCACCTCGCGCAGGATGGTGCCGCTGCCGAGCAGCCGCACCCTGGCGCGCCCGCCGCCTTCCACCTGCGCAAGCCGGTACATGCCGCGCACGATGTCGCGCTCCACGCCCGCCGGCATCGACGGCTGGGCGTAGTTCTCGTTCATCACGGTCAGGTAGTAGAACACGTCCTCCTGGCGCTCCATCATCGCGCGCATGCCCGCGTCGACGATCACTGCCAGTTCATAGGCATAGGCCGGGTCATAGGCGCGGCAGTTGGGGATGGTGGCGGCAATGATGTGGCTGGTGCCGTCCTGGTGCTGCAGCCCTTCGCCGGAGAGCGTGGTGCGGCCGGCCGTCGCGCCCACCAGGAAGCCGCGCGCACGCTGGTCGCCGGCGGCCCAGATCAGGTCGCCGATGCGCTGGAAGCCGAACATCGAGTAGTAGATATAGAGCGGCAGCATGGCCGTGCCATGGTTGCTGTAGGCGGTGCCCGCGGCAATCCACGACGACATCGCACCGGCCTCGGTGATGCCCTCTTCCAGGATCTGGCCGCGGATGTCCTCGCGGTAGTACAGCATCGAGCCGGCGTCCTCGGGCTCGTACAGCTGGCCCTGCGATGAATAGATCCCGACCTGGCGGAACAGGCTGGCCATGCCGAAGGTGCGCGCCTCGTCGGCGACGATGGGCACCACGCGCGGGCCGAGCGTCTTGTCCTTGAGCAGGCCGGTCAGCATGCGCACCATCGCCATGGTGGTCGACATTTCCTTCTGGCCGGCGTCCACCGCGAACTGGCCGTATTGCGCCAGCGGCGGCACCGCCACGGCGTCGGCCTGGCGCCGGCGCGCCGGCAGGTAGCCGCCCAGCGCCTGGCGGCGTTTGCGCAGGTAGCGCAGCTCAGCGCTGTCCTCGGCCGGGCGATAGAAGCGCATCGATTCCAGGTCCTCGTCGGACAGCTCCAGGCCGAAGCGGCTGCGGAATGCCTTCAGCGCCTCGATGTCGAGCTTCTTCTGCTGGTGCGTGGTGTTCTGCGCCTGGCCGGCATTGCCCATGCCATAGCCCTTGATGGTCTTGGCCAGGATCACCGTGGGCTGGCCCTTGTGCGCGCGTGCCGCGGCAAAGGCCGCATGGAGCTTGCGCAGGTCATGCCCGCCGCGGTTCAGCGCCGCCACCTCATCCGGCGTCATATGCGCGACCAGCGCCTTCAGCGCTTCGTTCTGGCCGAAGAAATGCTCGCGCCCGTAGTGGCCGTCCTTGGCCTTGTAGGTCTGGAACTGGCCGTCCATGGTCGAGGCGAAGGCGCGCAGCAACGCGCCGGAGTGATCGCGCGCGAAGATCGGGTCCCAGGCGCTGCCCCACAGCACCTTGATCACGTTCCAGCCCGCGCCGCGGAACAGCGCTTCCAGCTCCTGCACGATCTGGCCATTGCCGCGCACCGGACCGTCCAGGCGCTGCAGGTTGCAGTTGATGACAAAGGTCAGGTTGTCGAGCTTCTCGCGCGCTGCCAGCGGCAGTGCGGCGATCGATTCGGGCTCGTCCATCTCGCCGTCGCCGAACACGCCCCACACGTGCCGGCCCGAAGTGGCCTGCAGCCCCCGGTGCTCCAGGTATCGCATGAAGCGCGCCTGGTAGACCGACTGGATCGGGCCCAGCCCCATCGAGCCGGTCGGGAATTGCCAGAAGTCCGGCATCAGCCAGGGGTGCGGGTACGAGCACAGGCCCTGCCCGCCCGCCTCGCGGCGGAAGTTGTCGAGCTGGGCTTCGGACAGGCGCCCTTCCAGGAAGGCGCGCGCGTACACGCCCGGGGCCGAGTGCGGCTGGAAGTAGACCAGGTCGCCGCCGTTGCCGGCATCGGCGCCCTGGAAGAAGTGGTTGAAGCCGACCTCGAACAGGTCCGCCGCCGAGGCATAGCTGGAGATATGCCCGCCCAGCTCACCGTAGGCCTGGTTGGCGCGCACCACCATGGCAAGGGCATTCCAGCGCACGATGCCGGTGATGCGCTCTTCCATCGCCAGATCCCCCGGATAAGGCGGCTGGCGCTCGACCGGGATGGTGTTCAGGTAAGGCGTGTTGCTCTGCGCCGTGGTCGACACACCCAGCGCGGGGGCGGCATCGAGCAGCCGGCCGAGCAGGAAGCGCGCGCGCTCCTGCCCGCATTGCGCCACCACTGCCTCCAGCGCGTCCAGCCATTCGCGCGTCTCCTGCGGATCGTCGTCACCGCCGGGCGTGGCCTGGGCGAGCAGGCGGGCGTGTGGGGAGGCAAGGTCGGTCATGGGGAAGTCTCCAATGGGTTTTGTCCCATTCTATGGAGTGCCCTCCCGCATGAGGTGCTGAAGTTGACTGCCTATCCGGCAGGTGGCAGCACAATCCACTGCCGCTCACCATAAAAACCACTCGAAAATGCCGAGGCTGCGGCATATCCCACGCCGAACGCCAGGCTAGCGAGGATTGCGCAGCGGCAAGGCTGTGTCGTACATCACTTGCTTGAGTGCGAAGCTGCTGCGGATGTTGGCGACGCCGGGGATGCGCGTGATCTCGTCGACGATCAGCCGCTCCACGGCCTGGACGTCGGCCACCACGGCGCGGATCAGGTAGTCGGCGTCGCCCGTCATCAAGTAGCACTCCATCACGTTGGGCAGCGCGCGCACGGCGCGTTCGAAGGCATCCAGCCCCTCGCGCGCCTGCCGCTCCAGCGACACGTGGATAAAGACGTTGACGTTGAGGCCAAGCTTCTGCGGATCGAGCAGCGTCACGCGCTGCCGGATGATCCCGCGCTGCTCCAGCGCGCGCACGCGCGCCAGGCAGGGCGACGGCGAGAGGTTGACGCGCGCGGCCAGCTCGACGTTGGTCAGGCTGGCGTCGCGCTGCAACGCCTCGAGGATCCGGATATTGATTTCATCCAGTTCGGGTTCCTGCATGGGGTTCCTGTATGGCCGGCTCGATGTGAAGTGCATGGCGCCCTGCCTCCTTGCGGAAACGGGGCGCCGGGCACAGCACTAGAATACAGGCCGCGCGGCGCGGGCGGCAATCCTCCAGGCTTGCAGGGCTGCCACATGGCGATCGTGGAATCCGGCCAGCAGCCGGCATCAGGTTCCCGCGCCCTCCCCGCGTGCCTGCGCCCATGCGTCCCAGTACGGCGGACTGCCGATGGCCGTGCGCACGCACTCCGCAAACGCGCGCAGCCGCGCCGACACCCGCCGGCCTTCCGGGTGGGCGATATAGATGGATTCCGGCTCGGCCCGCAGGCCGACCTCGATCACGGCCAGCGCCCCCTGCCGGATGGCATCACCGGCAATAAAGGTCGGCAACAACGCGATACCGACCCCCGCGATGGCGGCATCGCGCATCATGTCGCCGTTGTTGACGCGCAGCGCAACGGCGGCACGGGCGATTTCGGTGCCGTCGGGGCCGTGCAGGCGCCAGTCAGCCGCGCCGCGGTTGGCGTAGAAGATGCCACGGTGCTGCTGCAGCTCCGCCAGCGTTGCCGGCGTGCCCATCTGCGCCAGGTAATCCGGGGATGCGACCAGGAGGCGGTGGCTGGGGGCAAGCTCCCATGCCACCAGGCGCGAGCTCTCCAGCGGGCCGTGCCGCACCACGGCGTCATAGCTGTCGGTGGCCGCGTCCACGCGGCGGTCGTCCAGGTCCAGGCTCAGCTCCAGTTCCGGATGCCGGGCCAGGAACGGATAGATGGCAGGCCCCAGGTGCATCCGGCCAAATGTGACCGGCGCGGAAATCCGCAACGACCCCGCCAGGGTGCCGCGCCGCTCGGCAACATCGGTTGCCGCCGCCTCCACTTCATGCAGGATGCGCGTGGCCCGCTCCAGAAAGGCGGCGCCGTCCTCGGTCAGCGACAGCCGCCGCGTGGTCCGGCGCAGCAGGTTGGCACCAATCGCCTTTTCAAGCTCGGCCAGGCGTTCGCTGACAACGGACTTGGACAAGTTGAGCCGCCTCGCGGCCTCGCTGATGGAGCCTGCCTCCACCACGGCGACAAAGCTGGCGACACCCTCTAGCTTGAACATTGTTCGGCATATCCGGAAAGTTGTTCCGCGGTCTTCAGTCTAGTGCGAACCGCGCGCGGTGCCGATACTGGTTTCACGAGGCAGCGGGACGGTTCCTGCTGCCCTACCCGCAAAACCGGCGCCGGGGACCAGCAAGTTGCCCCGCGCGCCAGACCGGAGATCGATCATGGGACGTTTGTCAGGAAAAGTTGCCATCATTACCGGCGCCAGTGCCGGCATTGGCCGCGCCACGGCCTTGCTGTTTGCCGCCGAGGGCGCCAGGGTGGTAGTCGGTGCGCGCCGCCAGTCCGAACTGGACAGCCTGGTGGCGCAGATCCGTGACGCCGGCGGCGACGCGGTGGCGCTCGCCGGCGATGTGCGGCGCGAGGACTACGCCAGCGCGCTGGTGGCGCTGGCGGTCGAGCGCTATGGCCGCCTGGATATCGCCTTCAACAACGCCGGCACGCTCGGCGAGGGCGGGCCCAGCACCGGGGTTTCGGCGGAGGGCTGGAACGACACCCTTGCCATCAATCTCACCGGCGCATTCCTCGGCGCCAAGCACCAGCTTGCACAGATGCTGAAGGACGGCGGCGGTTCGGTGATCTTCACATCGACCTTCGTTGGCTACACCGTCGCCTTTCCCGGCGTGGCCGCGTATGCGGCAAGCAAGTCCGGCCTGATCGGCCTGACGCAGGCGCTTGCGGCCGAGTATGGGCCGCAGGGCATCCGCGTCAATGCGATCCTGCCGGGCGCCGTGGACACGGACATGTATCGCACCATGAACGACACCGCGGAATCACAGGCGTTCATCACCAACCTGCATGCGCTCAAGCGCGTGGCCACGCCGGAAGAACTGGCGCGCTCGGTGCTGTACCTGGCATCGGACGATTCGGCTTTCGTCACCGGCACGGCGTCGCTGGTGGATGGCGGCGTCTCGATCACGCGCACCTGACCCACCGGCGCCGGCGGCCAGCATGGCCGCCGGCGCTGCCACCCGGTTTCAGCCACCTTCCGCTCAAGTCATCGTTCTGTCATCCGCCCCGGCCAGAATGCGCAGGTCATTCACGTCAGGGAGTCGACATGACGCACGCAATTGAAGTCCGCGGGCTTTCCAAATCGTTCCGCGCGGACCGCAAGGCGCTTGACGATGTCACGCTGCACATCGCGCCAGGCGAGATGGTCGCCCTGCTGGGTGCATCGGGATCGGGCAAGTCCACGCTGTTGCGCCACGTGGCCGGATTCATCACGGGCGATGCCGGCGCCGGCGAAATCCTCGTCAACGGCCGCCATGTGCAGCGCAACGGCCGCCTGGCCCGCAACGTGCGCAAGGTGCGTGGCGAGATCGGGTTTGTGTTCCAGCAGTTCAACCTGGTGGGCCGTCTTCCGGTCATCACCAACGTGCTGGTCGGCATGCTGGCCCGCGTGCCCAGGTGGCGCAGCCTGCTGCGCATCTTCAAGGCCGATGAAGTCCAGGGCGGGCTCGATGCGCTTGCGCAAGTTGGTATAGACGACTATGCGTTTCAACGGGCCTCGACGCTGTCGGGCGGCCAGCAGCAGCGCGCCGCCATCGCCCGCACGCTGGTGCAGAACGCCAGCGTGATCCTGGCCGACGAGCCGATCGCCTCGCTCGACCCGGAATCGTCGCGCCGGGTGATGTCGCTGCTCAGGCAGATCAACCGCACGCGCAAGGTCGCGGTGCTGGTGTCGCTGCACCAGGTGGACGTGGCGATGCGCTACTGCCCCCGCGTGGTGGCGCTGCGCCACGGCAAGGTGGTCTATGACGGCCCCTCAGCCGCGCTCACGCCCGGCATGCTGCGCGATCTCTACGGCACCGAAGCCGACGAGCTGCTGCTCGATTCCGTGCCCGACGAAGACGTATCCACTGCGGCCATGCCGGCACCGGCGATGGTCACGATGAACCTGGCGGCCGCCTGAACGGCCGCCTGTCCAGACCGCTTTATCCCAAAACCGCTTCCCACCGGAGTTGTCCATGCTTCGCAGAACCTTTCTCGCCGTCGTGGCTTCGGGCGTGGTCGCCCTGCCCGCCTTCGCGCAGGATGCCAAGAGCCTGAACATCGGCTTTATCTCGACCGAATCGTCGTCGAACCTGAAGTCCGCCTGGCAGCCGCTGATCGACGATCTCAGCAAGACGCTGGGGGTACCCGTCAAGCCCTTCTTTGCGTCCGACTACGCCGGCATCATCGAGGGCATGCGCTTCAACAAGGTGCAGATCGCCTGGTTCGGCAACAAGTCGGCCATGGAGGCCGTGGACCGTGCCAACGGCGAGGTCTTTGCCTCGGTGATCGACAAGGACGGCAACCCGGGCTACTGGTCGGTGCTGATCGTCAACAAGGACAGCGACCTGAAGAGCGTCGAAGACGTGATCAAGCGCGGCAAGGACCTCAGCTACGGCGCCGGCGACCCCAACTCCACCTCGGGCACGGCCGTGCCGGGCTTCTACCTGTGGACCGCCAACAAGGTCGAGCCCAAGACGCTGTTCAAGGCCGTGCGCATCGGCAACCACGAGACCAACCTGCTGTCGGTGCTGAACAAGCAGGTCGATGTGGCGGTGAACAACACCGAGAACATGGAGCGCTATCGCATCAACACCGGCAAGAACGCCTATGACCAGGTGCGGGTGCTGTGGAAGTCGCCGCTGATCCCGGCCGATCCGATGGTCTATCGCAAGGACCTGCCGCCGGAGGTGAAGAAGAAGATCCAGGCCTTCTTCGTCAACTACGGCAAGGGCGCAGACGCCGCGCGTGAAAAGCAGGTGCTGGCCACCCTGACCTACCAGGGCTTCCGCAGCGCCAGCGATGCGCAGCTGGTGCCGATCCGCCAGATCGAACTGGCCCGCGAGAAGGCGAAGATCGAATCGGACACCACCCTGGCCGCTGCCGACAAGGAAAAGCGGCTGGCCGAGGTGACCCGCCGCCTGGCCGAGCTGGACAAGGCCGCCGGCAACGCCACCAGCACGCAATAAGCCCACCCCGACGAGGCCGGCGGCCCCCCGCCGCCGGCCCCGCATCGCTTTCGTTCCCCCGCTTGATTCCGGATTGCCCCATGACTGTCACCGCCAGGCCCGGCCTGCCTCCCACGCCCCGAAGCAACGTGCGCCCGCCGCGCACTTCCCTTGCCGTGATGCTGACCTGGGCAGTCCTGCTGGCCATGCTCGCCCTGTCCTGGCAGGGGGCCGACATGCGCCCGCTGGACCTGCTGCGCGACTCGGACAATATGGCGAAATTTGCCGCCGATTTCTTCCCGCCCGACTTCCGCGACTGGCGGCACTACCTGGACGAGATGCTCGTCACCGTGCAGATCGCGCTGTGGGGCACCGCCCTGGCCGTGGTGATGGCGGTGCCGCTGGGCCTGCTGTGCTCGGCCAATATCGTCCCGGCGTGGGCCTACCAGCCCGCACGCCGCATCATGGACGCTTGCCGCGCCATCAATGAGATGGTGTTCGCCATGCTGTTCATCGTGGCGGTCGGCCTGGGCCCGTTTGCCGGCGTGCTGGCGATCTGGATCCACACCACCGGCGTGCTGGCCAAGCTGTTCGCCGAAGCCGTCGAGGCCATCGACCCGCGCCCGGTGGAAGGCGTGCGCGCCACCGGCGCCGGCCCGATCGAGGAGATCGTCTACGGCGTGATCCCGCAGGTGCTGCCGCTGTGGCTGTCGTTCGCGCTGTACCGCTTCGAGTCCAACGTGCGCTCGGCCTCGGTGGTGGGCATCGTCGGCGCCGGCGGCATCGGCACCGTGCTGTGGGAGATCATCCGCAGCTTCCAGTACGGGCAGACCTGTGCCGTGATGATCATCATCATCCTGTTCGTCTCGGCCATCGACATCATCTCCGCGCAAATCCGCAAGGTACTGGTCTGACATCATGCTGAACCTGTCCCGCATCGAAACGCTGTTTGCCGACCATGGCAACGCCTGGTACGGCGGCGAAGCCATCAGCCAGACCGCGCACGCGCTGCAATGCGCGCAACTGGCCGAGCAGGCCGGCGAGCCCGAGCCGCTGATCGTCGCGGCCCTGCTCCACGACGTTGGCCACCTGCTGCTGGCCGAAAGCACCACCACCGACATGCGCCACCAGGAGGCCGCAGCCGATGCGCTGGCAGAACTGTTCGGTGACGAAGTGACAGAACCCGTGCGGCTGCACGTAGCGGCCAAGCGCTATCTGTGCGCGGCCGATCCGGCGTACTTCGCCACCTTGTCACCGGCTTCAGCGCAAAGCCTGGCGCTGCAAGGCGGACCGTTCGGCGCCGCACAGGCCGAAGCGTTCACCGCCAGCCGCCACGCCGCTGCCGCGGTGCGGCTGCGCCGCTACGACGACCTGGCCAAGGTGGTCGGCCTGGCCACGCCGCGGCTGGCGCACTACCTGGACATGGCCGCGCGTTGCGCGCGGACTGGCGCATGAACACCATCGCTGAAGCCGTGCTTACCCTGCGTGAAGTGCGCGGTTCCGACGCGGAACTGAGGCACCTGTCCGCGCTGCTGGCCGCGATGGACGATGAAGCGCCGCTGCCGCTGGCCACCATGCGCGAGCGCTACGCGACCATGCGCCGCTATCCGGACTACCGCTGCTACATGATGGTGGACGAGGACGAGGTGCCGCTGGGCACCTTCAGCCTGCTGGTATTTCCCGTGATGGTTCACGACGGGCGTCCCGAGGCGATTGTCGAGGCCGTGGTGGTGACGCCGTCCGCGCGCGGCATGGGCGTCGGCAAGGCGATGATGCGCGAAGCGATGCGCCTGGCCCGCGAGGCCGGGGCGGCCAAGCTGGCGCTGTCGTCCAACGCGCGGCGCCTGCAGGCCCACCAGTTCTATCGCCGGCTCGGGTTCACCGAGCACGGCATCAGTTTCAGCATTGAACTCTGATGGCAAGGCCGTGCCGGAGGCCTCGCTTCGGCACGGGTTTATCAGCTCAACGTTGCGCTATCGGAGGTAGCCCCAACCAGCCGCGCGAACGCTTCCGCCGCGGTTTCCAGGGCGCCGCTATTGTCGAACTCGACCAGGCGGCACCCTGCCGGCACGGTGAAGGCCTGCGTCGCGCGCGCCAGGCGCCGGGCAATCGCTTCTTCCGACTCGCGGCCACGCTGGCGCAGCCGCGTGGCCAGCACCTCCGGCCGCACGCGCACATGCACGGCGCACAGCTTCGGGTAGCGCGCCACGGCTTGCGGCAGGTACTCGCGCGAGCCATTGACGATCACCGTCAGGCCCCTGGCCAGCCACTGCTCGATCTCGATGCCGATGCCGTAATGCAGCCCGTGGCTGTGCCAGTCCAGCGCCAGGCAGCCGAGCGCCTGGCGGCGCCGGAATTCATCCGTGGTCAGCGCAACGGAGGCCTCGTTGGCATCGGCCTCGCGGGTGATATAGCGATGCGCGATGACGATGCGGTGGTCCGGCCCGAGGCGCTCGCGCAGCGCGCGCAGCAGCGAGTCCTTGCCGCTGCCGGACGGCCCCATCAGGTAGAACAGGCCGTGTCCGTCGGCCGCGCCATGTGCGTTCATGCGTCCAGGTACGCCGCGCCGGCGCCGTCGGTGGTGCTGCCGTTGAAACCGTAGTGGCGGGCAACGATAAAGTCGTCGCCCGGCGCCGGCTGCACGAATACGCTGATCCCGTCCACATGAAGCGGCGCCTGCAGCAGCTTGCCGCTCGCGGCCCCCAGGCGCTCGAGGGCGGCGCGCTGGCTGGCAGCGTCAAGCATGCCGGTCAGCGTGATATGGAAGACGAAGGTGCCGAACACATACGGGTAGCCCCATTTGTCGAGCATGCGGCGCTCTTCATCGGTCAACTGGTCCGGTTTGCGCCGGCCGAGTTCTTCGGCCGTGGGCGGCGCGCGGAAGCGCTCGAATGCCAGTACGCACGCATCGGCCAGCGCCTGCATCGGTGGCGATCCGCCATCGGCCAGGCACCACGCCACAAAACCCCGCAGCGCACGCAGCGCCAGCGGTGCGTCGAATGCCTCGCGGCTACGCGCGAAGTCCCGTGCGGCGGCGTCGAGCATCGGCCCGTTGCTGCCCTGCACAAGCCGGAACGGCGGCTTCAGCGTGGCATGCAGGCCGTAGTGCGCCGGGGCCTGGACCCATTCGGCGGGCGGCGCCGTCATGCCCGCCGGCGCGGACAGCGCGGCGCCGGTATCGGCGTCGCGGCCGAGCCACTGGCTGCCAAACGTGCGGAATGGATCTGAGGGCGCCAGGTAGATGGCGTAACGGTGCGCTGGCAAGGTCATGCGGCAAGGTTACCAGCGGCGCCTGACGCCCGGCGGCGGCGACTGTGCTGGTTTTGTGGTCTGGACCGCAGACACCTTAGCGCAGGCAGATGACAGCCGGATGTCTAGACCAATGCCGCGGCGCCCCGCCTCAGTCACCGTCGGAAACCGTCAGCTGCACCCAGTCCCCGGCAAACCGCACCACGCTGTACTGCACCGGCGCCCCGTCGATATCGACGTTCAGCGCCTCAACCTGCAGCACCGGGCGCGTCTTCGGCTGGTTCAGCAGGCGCGCCACCGGGGCGCTGGGCATGGCCGCCGTGATGCGCGACCACTTGCGCGTGTAGTCGGCAATGCCGAAATGCGCGAGCGCGCGCGACACCGATTGCCTGGCGCGCAGCACCTCGTCGATGCCCGGGAAGCGCTTGAGGTCGAAGTAGTGCTCGGCAACGTCGATGGTGCGCTCTTCGGCCTTGCCGATCATCTGCACGTGCAGGATCTCGGCCGTGCGCGCAAGGCCCAGTTGCTTTGCCACTTCCGGCGCGCGCACCACCTGGCTGTCGATGATCTCGGTATGCCCGCGCATGCCCTGCGCGGCCAGGTTTTGCGAGAAGCGCGTGCGGCGCCCGATCGCGTAGTCGATCGCATGCTCCTGCACGAAAGTGCCGCGGCCCTGCTCGATCCGCACCAGGCCGCTCAGCTCCAGCTCGCCCATGGCGCGGCGGATGGTGTGGCGGTTGACCGCGAAGCGCGTGGCCAGTTCAGGCTCAGGGGGCAGCTGCTCGCCGGGCAGGTACAGCTTCTTGCGGATGTCGTCCGCCAGCGCCTCGCCAATCTGGCGCCATACCGCCACGCCGGAACCCCGTTCCACTTCTCGATCAGACATCTCGCGCTGCCCTCTTGTCATCAAGCGTTCACCATTGCCATGCGATTGTGCCTCAACCGCGCCGCCATGGCGGGGTGCCCGAGCAATGCCCCGCCCCCGTCATGAAACGTTCATCTGCCTGTGGTCTAGTAGCTGCGTGTTCAAGCAGTGACATCTAAACGTATAGACGTATAGGGGTGATGATGCAAAGCGAAACCGCGCAGGCCCATGCCGCCCGCGCCGCCTGGCTCCGGATCCTGGCGACGGCGCCCACCGACGCGCTCGACGGCGCTTACCAGCGGCTTGGCCAGGCGCAAGCGCTGCCGGCCTACCGGCTGCTGCGCAAGCCGGAGTCCGGCATGGCCATGGTCCGGGCCCGCGCAGGCGGTACCGGTGCCCAGTTCAACCTGGGGGAAATCACGGTCACGCGCTGCGCGGTCGTGCTCGAAGACGGCGCTGCCGGGGCCGCTGCAGGCGTGGCCTATATCCAGGGCCGCAGCGCCCGCCACGCCGAACAGGCCGCGGTGCTGGACGCGCTGCTGCAGCGCCCGGCCTGGCGCCAGCGCGTGCAGGAGCTCGTGCTGGCGCCGCTGGCAAGCACGCAGGCGCAGCGCGCCGCACACGCAGCGGCCACCGCCGCCCAGACCCGCGTCGAATTCTTCACCATGGTCCGGGGAGAGGACTGAGATGACTGCCATGCAACCGATCCTGTCCACCCCGGCCGCCTCGCTGCTGCCGGGTTTCAACAACCCGGTCGACGACGCCCAGCTGGTCTTCCGCGCCGCGCTGCAGGCGTTTGCCCATCCGGGCCGGCTGCAGACGCTGCCCGTGGCCAGCGGCCTGCCCGACGGCCTGTCGCCCGCGCTGGCCGCGCTGCTGCTGACGCTGGCCGATCCCGATACCCCGGTCTGGCTGCCTGCCGGCGTGCCGGCCGCGGCGCGCGCGTTCCTGCGCTTCCATTGCGGCTGCCCGCTGACCGACGATCTCCGCGCCGCCGCCTTTGTCTGCGTGCCCGCCGGCTATGCCGTGCCGGCACTGGCGGATTGCGCGCAAGGCGACCCGGCCTTCCCCGACCGCTCGGCCACGCTGCTGGTGGAGGTGGCCTCGCTTGCCGCTGGCGACACCCTCACGCTGCGCGGCCCCGGCATCGAAACCACGCAGGTGCTGCGCGTGGCCGGGCTGCCCGCGGACTTCCGCGCCGGCTGGCGCGCCAACAACGCCGGCTTCCCGCTCGGCGTGGACCTGCTGCTGGCCAGCGGCGACCGATTCTGCGCCCTGACGCGCACCACGCTGGTGGAGGACTGACATGTACGTAGCCGTCAAAGGTGGCGAGCGCGCCATCCTCAATTCCTACCGGATGCTCGATGCCTATCGCCGCGGCGATACCGCGGTGCCGGAACTCACGCTGGCGCAGATCCGCGAACAGATGCCGCTGGCGGTGTCGCGCGTGATGGCCGAGGGCTCGCTGTACGATCCGCACCTGGCCGCGCTGGCCCTGAAACAGGCCGCCGGCGACCAGATCGAGGCGATCTTCCTGCTGCGCGCCTATCGCACAACACTGGCGCGCTTTGGCTATACCCAGCCGGTGGATACGGGTTCGATGCGCCTGCAGCGCCGGATCTCGTCCACGTTCAAGGACGTGCCGGGCGGCCAAGTGCTGGGGCCGACCTACGACTACACCCAGCGCCTGCTGGATTTCACGCTCGAAGCCGGCCGCGACCCCGAGCCGCTGCCGCCCTCGCCCGAACCGCTCGCCGCGAGCATGCCGCGCGTGACCGGCCTGCTGGAAGCGGATGAACTGGTCGAAGCCGACCAGATCCCCGCGGGCGACCCCGCGCCGCCCGACCTGACGCGCGAGCCGCTGACCTTCCCCGCCAGCCGCGCCGCGCGCCTGCAGAACCTGGCGCGCGCCGATGAAGGCTTCCTGCTGTCGATGGGCTATTCCACCCAGCGCGGCTACGGCAACTCGCACCCGTTCGCGGCCGAAATCCGCTATGGCGCGGCCGAGGTCGAACTGTTCGTGGAAGAGCTTGGCTTCGCCGTCACCATCGGCGAGATCGAGCTGACCGAATGCCAGATGGTGAGCCAGTTCGCCGGCAATGCCGACGAAGCCCCGCGTTTCACGCGCGGCTACGGGCTGGTGTTCGGCTACAACGAGCGCAAGGCCATGTCGATGGCGCTGGCCGACCGCGCCATGCGCGCCGAAGAACTGGGCGAGGCCGCCGACGCCCCGGCCAACGATATCGAATTCATGCTGTATCACAGCGACAACGTCGAGGCCTCCGGCTTCGTGCAGCACCTGAAGCTGCCCCACTACGTGGACTTCCAGGCCAACCTGGAACTGCTGCGCCGGCTGCGCGCGGAACAGGATGGCGCCGTGACCGCTACCGTGCAGGCGCAACCGCAGCCGCAAGAGGAGACGCTGGCATGACCACCCCCGACACCACCATGGCCACGGGCATTGCCCGCGACGACCACTACAACTTCGGCTACCTGGACGAGTCGACCAAGCGCATGCTGCGCCGCGCGCTGCTCAAGGCCGTGGCGATTCCCGGCTACCAGGTGCCCTTCGGCAGCCGCGAAATGCCGCTGCCCTACGGCTGGGGCACGGGCGGCATCCAGGTGACGGCCGCCATCATCGGCAAGGATGACGTGCTCAAGGTGATCGACCAGGGCTCGGACGACACCACCAACGCCATCAATATCCGCCGCTTCTTCGGCCGCGTCACCGGCGTGCAGACCACCGAGCGCACCGCCGAGGCCAGCATCATCCAGACCCGTCACCGGATTCCGGAAACGCCGTTGCGCGCGGGCCAGACCCTGGTGTTCCAGGTGCCCATCCCCGAGCCGCTGCGCTGGCTGGAGCCGAGCGAGGGCGAGACCCGCACCATGCATGCACTGGCCGAGTACGGCGCAATGCACGTCAAGCTGTATGAGGACATCGCCCATCACGGCCATATCGCCACCACCTACGACTACCCCGTGATCGTCAACCAGCGCTACATGATGCGGCCGTCGCCGATCCCCAAGTTCGACAATCCCAAGCTCGACCGCAGCCCCGCGCTGATGCTGTTCGGCGCCGGGCGCGAGAAGCGCGTCTATGCCGTGCCGCCGTACACCGCGGTCAAGAGCCTGGACTTCGCCGACCATCCCTTCACGGTGGAAAAGTGGTCCAGCTGCTGCGCCCAGTGCGGCGCCACCGACAGCTACCTGGACGAGATCATCACCGACGACGCCGGCACGCGCCTGTTCGTGTGCTCCGACACCGAATACTGCGCCGACCGCCAGGCGGCCCAGGCCGTCAAGGCCGCTGCCGGAGGTGCCCGATGAGCGCCACCCCGCTGCTGTCGGTGCGCGGCCTGACGCGCACCTGGGACGGCCTGCACGGCTGCCATGACGTCAGCTTCGACCTGTACCCGGGCGAGGTGCTGTGCGTGGTGGGCGAATCGGGCTCCGGCAAGAGCACGCTGCTGCAGGCCTTGTCGATGCAGGCGCCGGCACAGCGCGGCAGCGTCAGCTACGACATGCGCGAGTCCGGCCTGACCGACCTGGCCACGCTGTCCAGCGCGCGCTTGCGGCTGCTGGCCCGCACCGACTGGGGCTTCGTACGCCAGCATGCGCGCGACGGCCTGCGCATGCAGGTCAGCGCCGGCGCCAATATCGCCGAGCGCCTGATGGCCGTGGGCGAGCGCCACTACGGCAACCTGCGCGAAGTCGCCGCCACCTGGCTCGAGAAGATGGAGATCGACCTGGCCCGGCTGGACGACGTGCCCGGCACCTTCTCCGGCGGCATGCAGCAGCGTTTGCAGATCGCGCGCAACCTGGTCACGCACCCGCGCCTGGTGTTCATGGACGAGCCCACCGCATCGCTTGACGTGTCGGTGCAGGCCCGCCTGCTAGACCTGCTGCGCCGCCTGGTGGCGGACCTTGGCCTCGCCGCCGTGCTGGTCACGCACGACCTGGCCGTGGCGCGCCTGCTGGCGCACCGCACACTGGTCATGCAAGGCGGCCGCGTGGTGGAGCAAGGCCTGACCGACCAGATCCTCGATGACCCGCAGCACCCGTATACGCAGTTGCTGGTCTCTTCCATCCTGCAGGGCTGACGACGATGCACGCAGAACACCACCCACAGAAACTGGTCGAGGTTCGCGCCCTCGGCAAGATGTTTACGCTGCACAACCAGGGCGGCATCCGCCTGCCGGTGCTGCGCGCGATGGATTTCGATGCCGCCCGCGGCGAATGCCTGGTGCTGTCCGGGCCCTCGGGCACCGGCAAGAGCACGCTGCTGCGCTGCCTGTACGGCAACTACCTGGCCACCGAAGGCAGCATCCGCCTGCGCGATACCAGCGCCGAAGACGAGCCGTGGGTCGAGCTGACCCACGCCCCCGAACAACGCGTGCTGAAGCTGCGCCGCGACGTGATCGGCTATGTCAGCCAGTTCCTGCGCGCGATTCCGCGCGTCGGCGCGCTCGACGTGGTGGCCGATCCGCTGCAGCAGCGCGGCGCCAGCCATGAGGAAGCCCGTGCCCGCGCGGCAGAACTGCTGGCACGGCTGAACCTGCCGCGCCGGCTGTGGGACCTGCCGCCGGCCACCTTCTCCGGCGGCGAGCAGCAGCGCGTGAACATCGCGCGCGGCCTGATCGGCGGCCATCCGATCCTGCTGCTGGACGAGCCCACCGCCTCGCTGGACGCCGACAACCGCGCCGTGGTGGTCGAGCTGATCCGCGAGGCCCTGGCCGAAGGCCGCGCGCTGATCGGCATCTTCCACGATGAAGCCGTGCGCGATGCCGTGGCCACGCGCCTGCTGCCGCTGCAACCCGCTAGCGCCCTCGCCTGATTTGATCCCAGAACGGAGCCGGACATGTCTGCTACCTACCTGACGCACGCCACCCTGGTGCTGCCGGACCGCGTGCTGCACGACAGCGCGCTGCTGATCGAGGATGGCCGCATCGCCGCCATCGAACCGGCACCCGCAGCGGTCCCCGCCCATGCCGCCGTGATCGACCTGCATGGCCACACGGTGATGCCGGGCCTGGTCGACGTGCATTGCGACGCCATCGAGAAGGAAGTCGAACCGCGCGCCAGCGTGCTGTTCCCGCTGGACTTTGCCGTGGCCCAGGTGGACCGCCGCAACGCCGCGGCCGGCATCACCACGCCGTACCACGCGCTGTCGTTCGCGGGCAACCAGTTCGGCGTGCGCAATGTCGACACCGCGGCCACGCTGGTGCGCACCCTGGCCGCGTATCGCCGCCACAGCCTGGTCGACAACCGCATCCATTGCCGCTACGAAGTCACCGATTCCAGCGCCGTGCCGGTGCTGGAAGCGCTGATGGCCGAGGGCGTGGTCGACCTGCTGTCCGTGATGGACCACTCGCCGGGCCAGGGCCAGTTCAAGACCATGGATGCCTACCTGGCCTACATGATGGGCAACCACGGCATGAGCCGCGAGCAAGCCGCCGATGCGGCCGACAAGAAGGCCGCCGCGCTGGAAGGCGCGCATGAGCGCGTCAACCGGCTGGTGGCCGGCGCGCATGCGCTGGGCATCCCCACCGCCAGCCATGACGACGATTCTCCGCAGCGCATCGCCGCCATGCGCGCGCTGGGCGTGCGCATGAGCGAGTTCCCGATCAACCTGGAAACCGCGCAAGCCGCGTGCGCCCAGGCGCTGCCGACCATCCTGGGCGCGCCCAACGTGCTGCGCGGCAAGAGCCAGAGCGGCTCGATGCGCGCCATCGACGCCATTCACGCCGGCGTGGGCACCATCCTGTGCTCGGACTACCAGCCGTCCACGCTGATCGCCGCCGCGTATGCCGCCGCGCGCCTGGCCGACCTGCCGCTGAACCAGGCGCTGGCGCTGGTCACCGCCAATCCGGCCGACGCCTGCCTGCTGGACGACCGCGGGCGCCTGGCGCCGGGGCTGCGCGCGGACGTGATCGCCGTGTCCGGCGTGGCAGGCCAGCCGATGGTCACGCATACCTGGTCTGGCGGGCGGCTGGTGTTTGCGGCGGGGTATCCGTCGGTGCGGCACGTTGGCGATGCCGCCTTGCTGCGCGAAACCGCGCTGCGCGAGGTGGCATAAGGAGGATTGGCCGGGATTCGTAAAATTCCGCTGCGCCTCCGCCAGACTGCTGATTTGAACAGGAAATCGAGCGCAATCTCGATCAGCGCTTGGACGAGCCAGCGCCGGTCAGTCCGGCAACACAGTAGCGCTGGCTACGGCCGTTCGCTGCTGGCCGATGGCGGCTTCACCGGCTGAGCGATCGGATCAGGCCCCGGGGTTGAACCCCAACGCCGTGCTGACCGCGCGCGCCTCGCGCCGCACGGCGCTGCCGATGGGCCCGTCGATGGCGGGATCAAAGCCGCCGGTGGCGCCCAGCGCCGTCAGCACCGCGCAGACGCGCCCGGTGTAGTCGCGCACCGGCGCCGCCACGGCGCTGATGCCGGTCAGGTTGGTGTCGCGCACCCAGGCGCAGTCGTCGGCCTGCACCGCGCGGCGCAGCGCGCCGATGGGGTCTTTGCCATCGAGCAGCGCCAGCCGCGCCGGACTTGCCGCGGCCAGTTCCTCCTCGGCCTGGGCATGCACGCGCTTTTCATCGAGCAGGCCCAGGAACACGCGCCCGGTGGCCGACCACAGCAATGGCATCACCGAGCCCGCGCGCACGTTCACCGTCACCGGCAAACCCGGTTCCTCAAAGCGCATGATGGTCGGCCCCTTGTTGCCCATCACCGCGACAAAGCAGGTCACCTCCAGCGCTTCACGCAGGCGTACCAACGAGGCTTCGGCCAGCCGGATCGGGTCGGCCTGGCGCATCGCCGCCATGCCGATCTGCAGCGCCTCGAAGCCCAGGTGGTATTGCTGCGTGCCCGTCTCCTGCGCCACCAGCCCCTCTTCCACCAGGCTGACCAGGTAGCGGTGCACCTTGGCCGGGCTTTCGTCGATATGCGCGGCCAGCGCGGTCAGGCTGGCGCGTCCGCCCAGCCGGGCCAGTCCCTTGAGCACGGCCATGCCGGTGACCGCCGATTGCACGCGCTGGCGGCGTTCGCGCGTGCGGGGCGCGTCGGCGGGTTCGATCGGAGGTTGGGCAGCTTTCGGTCGGGGCATGGCGGGAAGATCCGGCAAACGGTGAGCGGTCATCACATGGAAGGCGGATCAAGCCATGCGGCCGCCGCAGGACAGTTCAAGGTTAACCCGCATTCAATCATTACGCAATGCGTATATGATTTACGCAAAATAGAAACACCGGTGCCGTACACCGGGCTGACCAACAAGGAGACAAGCCCCCATGCCCCGCCTCAACTTCAAGCGCCTGGCCATTGGCGCGCTGGCCCTGCCGATGCTGGCCGCCGCCCCCGCGCACGCCGCCGACGCCTACCCTGCCAAGCCGATCCGCTGGATCGTCCCCTACGCCGCCGGCGGCGGCTCGGACTTCCTGGCGCGCACCATCGGCCAGGGGCTGTCGGCCAAGGTCGGCCAGCCGGTGGTGGTGGACAACAAGCCGGGCGGCAATACCGCCATCGGCGCGGCCGAGACGGCGCGCTCGGCCGCCGACGGCTATACCGTGCTGTCGGCTGACAACGGCACGCTGGTGTTCAACCCGGTGCTGTACAAATCGCTCTCCTACAACCCTGGCAAGGACCTGGCTCCGGTGACGCTGCTGGGCCGCTTCCCGATGATCCTGGTGGTGGGCGCGACCAGCCCGGTCAAGAGCGCCAAGGAATTCATCGCCCAGACCAAGGCCACCCAGGGCGGCATCAACTACGGCTCGGCCGGCGCGGGCAGCCCGCACCACCTGGCGATGGAGCTGCTGAAGGTGGAAGCCGGCCTGTCGATGACGCATGCCCCCTACCGCGGCGCCGCGCCGGCGCTGTCGGACGTGGCCGCCGGGCAGGTGGTGGCGATGATGGTGGACTACGCCGCCGGCGCCGGCTTTATCAAGGGCGGCAAGGTCCGGCCGCTGGCGGTGGCCAATGCCACCCGGCTGCCGCAGCTGCCCGACGTGCCGACCTTTGCCGAACTGGGCTACCCGCGCGTGGAAGCTGCCGCGCTGGTGGGCATGGTGGTGCCGGCCGGCACGCCGCCGGAGGTGGTCAACACGCTGAACAAGGATGTGGTCGCGGCAATCCGCGAGCCCGCTGTCAACAAGCGGCTGGTGGACTTCGGCGTGGAGCCGGTCGGCAACTCGCCGGCTCAGTTCAGCGAGCTGCTGCGCAGCGAGTCCACCCGCTGGACCAAGCTGATCCGCGACCTGAAGATCACGCTGGACAACTGAGCCCGGCCGCAACACCGAATGGCCGTCCGGCCCTGACCGGACGGCCCTGTTTTTCGCCAGGAGTACGCAGTATGGCCAACCCCTCCCCCAGCGCCGCGCGCAGCGGCTGCCCGATCGACCACAGCGCCTTGACCGCGCCCAACGGCTGCCCGGTCAGCCACAACGCGGCGCAATTCGATCCCTTCGGCGACGGCTACCAGCAGGACCCGCCCGAATACGTGCGCTGGTCGCGCGAGCAGGAGCCGGTGTTCTACAGCCCCAGGCTGGGCTACTGGGTGGTCACGCGCTATCAAGACATCAAGGCGATCTTCCGTGACAACCTGACCTTCAGCCCGTCGATCGCGCTGGAGAAGATCACGCCCACCGGCGACGAGGCCAATGCCGTGCTGGCCTCCTATGGCTATGCCATGAACCGCACGCTGGTCAACGAGGACGAGCCCGCCCACATGCCGCGCCGGCGCGCGCTGATGGCGCCCTTCACGCCCGCGGAACTGGCGCACCATGAGCCACTGGTGCGCCGCCTGGCACGCGAGTATGTCGACCGCTTTATCGACGATGGCCGCGCCGACCTGGTCGACCAGATGCTGTGGGAAGTGCCGCTGACCGTGGCCCTGCATTTCCTGGGCGTGCCCGAAGAGGACATGGACCTGCTGCGCCAGTACTCCATCGCCCATACCGTCAACACCTGGGGCCGGCCAAAGCCGGAGGAACAGGTGGCGGTGGCGCATGCCGTGGGCAACTTCTGGCAGCTGGCGGGCCGCATCCTGGACAAGATGCGCGAGGACCCGTCCGGCCCGGGCTGGATGCAGTACGGCCTGCGCAAGCAGAAAGAACTACCCGATGTCGTCACCGACTCCTACCTGCATTCGATGATGATGGCCGGCATCGTCGCTGCGCACGAGACCACCGCCAATGCCTCGGCCAATGCCATCAAGCTGCTGCTGCAGCATCCGGATGCATGGCGCGAGATCTGCGACGATCCATCGCTGATCCCCAACGCGGTGGAAGAATGCCTGCGCCACAACGGCTCCGTCGCCGCATGGCGGCGGCTGGTGACGCGCGACGCCGAGGTCGGCGGCATCCGCCTGCCGGCGGGCAGCAAGCTGCTGATCGTCACGTCCTCGGCCAACCATGACGAGCGCCATTTTGCCGATGCCGACCTGTTCGACATCCGCCGCGACAACGCCAGCGAGCAGCTGACCTTTGGCTACGGCTCGCACCAGTGCATGGGCAAGAACCTGGCGCGCATGGAGATGCAGGTCTTCCTGGAGGAACTGACACGCCGGCTGCCGCATATGCGCCTGGCCGGGCAGACCTTCACCTACGTGCCCAACACCTCGTTCCGCGGCCCCGAGCACCTGCTGGTGGAATGGAACCCCGCGCAGAACCCCGAGCGCCGCGACCCGGCCCTGCTCGAGGTGCACCAGCCGGTGCGCATCGGCGAGCCGTCCGCGCACACCATCGCCCGCACGGTGGTGGTCGAGCGCGTCACGCCCGCCGCCGACGGCGTGGTCCGGCTGCGGCTGGCGGCGCCTGACGGCAAGCCACTGCCGCGCTGGGCCCCGGGCTCGCATATCGACGTGGAATGCGGCGATACCGGGCTGTCGCGCCAATATTCGCTGTGCGGCGATCCGGACGACGCCGCGGCGCTTGAGATTGCCGTGCTGCGCGACCCCGACAGCCGCGGCGGCTCGGCCTGGGTGCATGGCAGCGTCCAGGCCGGCGACCGCCTGCGCATCCGCGGGCCGCGCAACCACTTCCGCTTCGATGAAAGCTGCGGGCGCGCCATCTTTATCGCCGGCGGTATCGGCATCACGCCGGTCAGCGCGATGGCGCGGCGCGCCCGTGCGCTTGGCATCGACTACGAATTCCACTACTGCGGCCGTTCGCGCCAGGCCATGGCGATGCTGGATGAACTGCAGGCCCTGCACGGTGCACGGCTGCACATCCATGCCAGCGATGAAGGCCAGCGCGCCGACTTCGGCAAGCTGCTGGCGCGGCCGGACCCGCGCACCCAGATCTACGCCTGCGGCCCGCAGCGCATGCTGGATGCGCTGGCCGGGTGCTGCGCGGCGTGGCCGGAAGATGCGCTGCGCGTGGAGCACTTCGTATCGAAGCTGGGCACGCTGGATGCGTCGAAGGAACTGCCGTTCACCGTCGAGCTGAAGGACTCCGGCCTGGTCATGGAAGTCCCGGCCGGCCAGACCCTGCTGAGCGCGCTGCGCGGCGCCAATATCGACGTGCAGAGCGATTGCGAGGAAGGCCTGTGCGGGTCCTGCGAGGTGCGCGTGCTGGCCGGCCAGGTCGACCATCGCGACGTGGTGCTCACGCGCAGCGAGCGCGAGGCCAACCAGCGCATGATGGCGTGCTGCTCGCGCGCCTGCGGCGGCGGCCGCCTGGTGCTGGAGCTCTGAGCGCCCGCCCGTCAGGCGGTGGCGTTGAAGGCGTCGTGGTATTGCACGCTGCCCGCCGGATAGCCGCCGTCGAACGCCAGTGCCTGGAAGTACTCGGGCGGCACGCCGTCCAGCACCAGCCCGGGCCGAACGGCAAAGCCGAAGCGGCCGTAGTAGCCGGGATCGCCCAGCACCACGCAGCCGGCGGCGCCAAGGCGGCGCAGCTGGTCCAGCGACGCGCGCATCAGTTGCGAGCCGATGCCCTGCCCCTGCAGGTCCGGCGCCACCGAGATCGGGCCCAGTCCGTACCAGCCGGTCGCGCCGGATGAGACCGTAACCGGCGAAATCGCCACGTGTCCCACCAGCTCATCGCCTGCCTGTGCCACCAGCGACACCGTCAGCTGGCCGGCGCGGCGCAGCGCATTGACCACGAACGCCTCGGTGTGGCTGGTATGCGGCGCCGTCAGGAAGGCGGCGGTGGTCAGCCGGGCGATGGCGTCGGCGTCGGACGGCGACTCTGGGCGGATCTGCACGGACATGGCGGGACTCGGACTTCGATCAGGTCTTGGGAACCCGAATTCTACGCTCCCCTTCACTGGCATGCCGCGGCCGCCAGGGCAAGCCACCGTTGCGCCGTAGGACAACGCCTGACAACGGCGGCAAGGCGCCAAGGCTAAAGTAGCAGCGCGAACCCCAAGCAATCCTGTTCCCGTTGCGTCATGCGCCCTGCCCCCGCTGCCCCCGCCGTCCCCGATCACCATCCTTTGCGCAATGCCGCTGTGTGCCTGGGCCTGTCCCTGCTGGCCGGGCCACTTGCCGTTTCCGCCACCGTGGCCGCCGCGCCTGCGCCGTCCCCGCAACTGTCCGGGCTGGCCACGCTGCTGCTGGGCACGGTGCGCGGCAAGCCTACGGGCATGAACGGCGTGACCCGCCTGACCGCGGGCGATGTCGACCGTGAGCTGCGCATGGCCTGCCAGGAGCTGATGCGCGCCGGTCCGGTCGACCTGGACGACACCACCCGCTTCGACGGCTGCATGACGCGTCCGGGCAAGATCGTCGAATTCCAGCTGAAGGTTTCGGGAGTGGATGCGGCGCGCGACGATACCCGCGAGTTCATGGCGACGGCCAAGCCTATCCTGGAGCGCGGCATCTGCCGCAACCCGGATGTGCCGGTGCTCGGCAAGCTGGGGGTCAGGCTGCGCTACCACTACGTAGCCGGGCAGAAATCGCTGGTCTTGCTCGATATCCCGCCGGACCAGTGCCTGAAGAAGTGAGGCCGCCGCAAGCGCGCCGGTTCAAGATCCCTTTCCGCCCCCCAGCACCTCTTCGCAAACCGCCAGCCATGCCCGCGCCGCATGCGACAGGTAGCGTCCCGGCGACCAGATATGCGCCATGGTCCAGTCCATTGCCGGCGCGGTCAGCCGCGCCATGGCCAGTGCGTCCTGGCCCTGCAGGCGCTCAGCCAGCGGCTGCGGCAGGAAGGTAGTGCCCAGCCCCGCCGCCGCCATCGATGCCAGGAAATCCCAGTGCCCGCTGTGCGCCACCACGCGCGGCTCGATGCGTGCCTCCAGAAATGCCTGCCGCAGCATGCGCGTCAGCGAGAAGTCATCGGTCAGCATCACCAGCGGCTCATCGCGCAGCGCCGCCAGCGTGACGGTGCGCCCGCGCGCCCAGGCGGCCTTGCGCGGCCCCACGGCCCAGATCGGGTAGCGGCCGAACTGGCGCGTTTCCAGCGCCAGGCCGCTGTCGCCCGGCAGCACCGTGGCGCCGACCTCCAGCTCGCCGCTTGCCACCAGCTGCTCCACCACCTGGCCGCCGTGCTCGTCCAGCGTCAGCGACAGGTTGGGATAGCGCTGCCGGAACGCGCTCACCGCCGGTGAAAAGAACAGGTTGACCATCGGCGGGATCCCCACGGTCAGCTTCCCCCGGCCCAGCGAGGACAGGTCGGACACCTCCAGCGTGAGCCGGTGCACCACGCCCAGCGCCTCCTGCCCGCGCTCGTAGACCACGCGGCCCACGTCGGTCAGCCGCACGCTCTTGCCTTCACGGATCAGCAGCGGCTGGCCGACCTCGTCCTCCAGCTGCTTGACCATCTTGCTGATGGTCGACTGGGTGACAAACAGCGAGGCCGCGGCCTGGGTAAAGCTGCGCAGCCGGGCAGTCTCGACGAAATAGCGCAGCGCGCGAATATCGATGGGCATGGTGCTGAGGGACGGCGGGCTGCCGGCAGGCCAGTTTCGCCACCCATGAACAAAGGGAATGGAAAGACCAATATTAAATCATGAATGGAATGCGAAAGATTTGGCTACACTTCGCTTTCACACATCGCCCCCGCCCAACCGCGCCGCCAAATGAAGCGTGGAGCGGCAGGCCGCGGCGTGCCCTCAACGCTTCCTGAAGACCCCGCTCCATGGCTAGCTGGCCGAATGCACGACAGTGGCTGTTCTCGCTGAAGGCATTCGCCGCCGCGATGCTGGCGCTCTATATCGCGCTGGCGCTAGGCCTGCCTCGGCCTTACTGGGCCATGGCGACGGTGCACTTTGTTTCCCATCCCCTGACCGGCGCCACCCGTTCCAAGGCGGCCTACCGCGTGGCCGGCACGATGCTGGGCGCCACCGCCGCGGTGGCCACGGTGCCGCAACTGGTCAACATGCCGATCGTGCTGATGGGTGCGATCGCGCTGTGGATCACCGTGCTGGTGTACCTGTCGCTGCTGCAGCGCACGCCGCGCAGCTATGTGTACCTGCTGGCGGCCTACACCCTGCCGATCGTCGCGCTGCCGGCCGTCAGCGCGCCGGCGCAGATCTTCGATATTGCCGTGGCCCGGATCGAGGAAATCGTGATCGGCATCGTCTGCGCCGGGCTGGTGGGCTCGGTCGTCTTCCCGGCCAAGGTGGCGCCCGCGCTGCGGTCCCGCGCAGCCACCTGGCTGGCCGACGCGGCGGCCTGGGCATCGGACATCCTCACCGGCAGCCCGCGCGCCGACGACAGCCGCCACCGGCTCGCCGCCGACATCCTGGCGCTGGACCAGCTGGTCAGCCAGCTGGCCTATGACACCGAGGGCAGCCACACGCTGCGCCATGCCCGCGCGCTGCGCCAGCGCATGACCATGCTGATGCCGCTGCTGTCGTCGCTGGAAAACGTGCTGCAGGCGCTGCGCGGCCATCCGGACGGCATCCCGTTGTCACTGCGCGAGGCCATGGCGGCGACGACCGCCTGGCTGGCGACCGATGCTGCCACGCCGCCTCCAGTCGCCACGCGCAGGTGGCCTGCCGATGGCCGCGCGGGCGAGGTCGACTGGCAAGCCGGCCTTGCCGCCACGGCGGCGGACCAGTTGCAGCGCCTGGGCACCTTGTACGCTGAATGCCACGCCCTGCAGCAAGGCATAGGCGACCGCAGCGCCGGCGCGCCGCCGCTGCGCGGCAACGCGGCCCCGGACGCTGCAGGCCATCACCACGACCACGGCATGCTGCTGTTCGGCGCCGTGTCGAGCGGCCTGGCCGTATTCTGCGCGGGGCTGCTGTGGATCTTCTCGGGCTGGGAGGACGGCGCCGGCGCGGTCGCGGTGGCATCGATCGCCTGCTGCTTCTTTGCGGCCATCGACGAGCCGCGCCGCATGGCCGGTGCCTTCCTGCGCTGGAGCACGATCTGCCTGCTGGTGTCGTGCGGCTACCTGTTCCTGGTGGTGCCGCACGCGCACACCTTTGAAGCGCTGGCCGCGATGCTGGCGCTGCCCTATCTCGGCATTGGCCTGTTGATTGCGCGGCCCGGCTTCCAGCTGATTGCGATGCTGCTGTCGGTCAACACGGCCTCGTTCGCCAACGTGCAGGCCGTGTTCGATGCGGATTTCCTCGGCACCTTCAATACCTGCCTGGCCAGCGCCGCGGCAATGCTGTTCGCGCCGCTGTGGTCGATGGCGGTACGCCCGTTCGGCGCGCGCGCGGCGGCGCACCGGCTGGTGCGCGCCAGCTGGCGGGACCTGGCCCAGGCCGCCACGCTGCGCGCGGCCGATGGCGATGCGCGGCTGGGCGCGCGCATGCTGGACCGGCTCGGCCAGCTGGTGCCGCGGTTGGGGGCTGCCGGCGATCCCTTGTCTTCCGACGGCTTCCACGCGCTGCAAGTCGGCTACTGCGCGCTGGCGCTGCAGAAGGCGCTGCCGGCCTTGCCGCCCGCGGCACGCAAGCCGGTGCGCCGCGTGCTGGCCGCGGTGGCAAGGCATTTCCGCGCGCGGCTGCGCGCGGGCCATGCCGTGCCGGCTCCGGCGGGGCTGGCCGCCTGGGTGGCCGATGCCATCGCCAGCGTGGCCGCGTTGCCCGCAGGTGGCCGCCCTGACTACCGCGGCACGCTCGGCGCGCTGGTGGTGCTGCAGGTCACGCTGCTGCCTGGCCCGGCGGCTGCCCTGTCCCGCTGACCTCCCCAACTCTCCGCTGCCGCCGAATGCTCAGTGAAATCGACCTCTATGGCGTGTTCGTGCCAGGCGTGCTGGTGCTGATGGTGCTGGCCTTCGCCGTCACTACCGCGATCCGCATGGCGCTGGCCGCGCTGGGCTGCTACCGGCATATCTGGCACCGCTCGCTGTTCAACCTTTCCCTTTATGTGATCGTCCTTGGCGCCGTGGCCGCAGTCTTTGTCGCGGTGCCGGGACTGCCGTCATGACCTTCCGACTCCGCCCCCTGCTTCCCTTGCTGCCAACGCTGCTGGCAGCCATTGCCGCCCTGCTGGTGCTGCGCCACCTGTGGGACTACTACACGGCCGCACCATGGACCCGCGACGGCCATGTGCGTGCCGACATCATCCAGGTGGCGCCCGATGTGTCCGGGCTGGTCACACGCGTGCTGGCGCGCGACAACCAGCATGTGCAGCAAGGCGAAGTCCTGTTCGAGATCGACCGCGACCGCTACGCGCTGGCCCTGCAGCAGGCGCTGGCCGCGGTAGCGACGCAGCGCGCCGCGCTGGCGCAGGCGCGGCGCGAAGCCGCGCGCAACCGCAATCTCGACGGCCTGGTTGCCGCCGAAGTCGCGGAACAGGGGCGTGCCCGCGTAGAGCAAGGCGAAGCCGCGCTGGCGCTGGCCGAAGCCGCGCTGCGGCTGGCCCGGCTGAACCTGGAGCGCACCAGCGTGCGCAGCCCGGTGGCGGGCTACCTCAACGATCGGCTGCCGCGCCTGGGCGACTATGTCTCGACCGGCCGCCCGGTGCTGTCGATCGTCGATGCCGGGTCCTTCCACGTGGAAGGCTATTTCGAGGAAACCAAGCTGCACCGGATCCGCATCGGCAGCCCGGTCGACGTGCATATCATGGGCGAGCCCCGGCGCCTGCGCGGGCACGTGCAGAGCATCGCCGCCGGCATCGAGGACCGCGACCGCAGCGCGGGCTCGAACCTGCTGCCCAACGTCAACCCGACCTTCAACTGGGTGCGGCTGGCACAGCGCGTGCCGGTGCGCATCGTGCTGGAGGACGTGCCCGCGGATGTGCGCCTGGTGTCCGGCCGCACCGCGACTGTGGCCGTTCACGAAGCCCGGCGCGACGATGACGCCGGCCGCCGCACGGGGCCCCGGTCGTGAAGCGGCGCCATCCCTGGCTGGCGTGCGCCGCGGCCTGCCTGTGCGCCTGCACCACCGTGGGCCCGGACTATCGCGTGCCGGATCATGCGGCGGTGCGCGCGGCCGCCGCCAACGGCCCGCTTCAGGGCGCCGAAGCGCACGGCGTGGCCATCGCGCCCGTGCCCGACGACTGGTGGCGGCTGTATGACGACGCGCGGCTCAACCGGCTGGTCGAAGAGGCGCTGGCCGCCAACACCGACATCCGCGCCGCCAGCGCCAACCTGCGCCGCGCGGTGGCCCTCCTGCACGAGGTGGAGTCCGAGAACCTGCCGCAGGGCGGCGCCAGCGCCAGCGCTTCGCGCGCGCAGCTGTCGGGCGAGAGCTTCCTGCAGACCACCAGGCCACCGGTATTCAACCTGGGCGACTTCGGTTTCGGCGTGTCCTACCTGATCGATTTTTTCGGCAAGCTGGCCCGCGCCGACGAGGCCGCGCTGGCCGGCGCCGAAGCCAGCGAGGCCACGCTCGACATGGTGCGCGTCACAGTGGCGGCGCAGACGGTGCGCGCCTACGTGCAGGGCTGCGCCGCCACGCATGAACTGGCCGCCGCCACGCAGCAGCTCGCGGTACAGCAACGCACGCTGGACGCCACCAGCCGCCTGGTCGGCGCCGGCCGCGGCGAACCCGCCGACATAGCGCGCGAGCGTGCCCGCACCGAAGCGCTGCGCGCTGCCTTGCCAACGCTGGAAGCCGCGCGTAGCGCCGCACGCCACCGGCTGGCGCTGCTGCTGGGCAAGCCGCCTGCGGCACTGCCAGAGGCCGAGGTGGACTGCCATGCCGAACCCACGCTGCGCGTGCCGCTGCCAGTGGGTGACGGCGCAGCGCTGCTCCGGCGCCGGCCCGATATCCGCCAGGCGGAGCGCGAACTGGCCGCGGCCACCGCTCGCATCGGCGTAGCCACGGCGGACCTGTATCCATCGATCCGCATCGGCGCCAGCGCCGGGCTGACCGGCGTGCTGAGCCACCTTGGCAGCGGCCCGACGGCGCGCTGGAGCGTGGGGCCGCTGCTGAGCTGGTCGCTGCCGACCAACGGCGTGCGCCATCGCATCCACGGGCATGAAGCCGCGGCCGACGCCGCCCTGGCGCGCTTTGATGGCGCGGTGCTGCGCGCATTGCAGGAAACCGAAACGGCGTTGTCGGCCTACACGCGCGAACTGGAACGGCACGACGCCCTGCACGCGGCGCGCGAACAGGCCGCAGAAGCTGCGCGGCTGCAGCGCCGCCTGCAGCAGGCGGGGCGCATCCCGTACCTGGCGCACCTGGACGCCGAGCGCACGCTGGCCGATGCGGGGGCCGCACTGGCTGCGTCCGAAGGCCATGTCGCCGCGCGCCAGGTCGACCTGTTCCTCGCGCTCGGCGGGGGGTGGCAGGCCGGCCGCAAGGTGGCTGCCGCCCATTCGACTCTCGATGAAAAAAACGACTGATCTTTCGACATTTAAATCATCACAGGAATGCATCGGCCTGGCTAAACTTCGTCCCGTGCCGCGCGTTTCCCACGCGACCGCACCGCCCAAAAGGCGAACCCGGACGGCGCGGGAGGCAGATCCGCCATCCCCGCGCGGCCCTTCGCGGGCCATGCCGTCCACCCACCCAAAAACAGCAGACATGCATAAAAACGCTCTCAAAGCCCTTCTTGCCACGACCCTCTCGATTGCAGCCCTCGGTGCCGCCGCACTGGCCAGCCCTGCCATGGCGCAAGGCCTGAACGACCGCGGCGTCGCCGCCGACCGCTACGGCTACAACCTGCACAACGGCAAGCGCGACCCGCTTATCGACGGTGCGCACGTCAATGGCAAGCGCGACCCCTTCACCGATGGCGCCCGCGTCAACGACCGGCGCGACCCGTTCACCGACGGCGCCAACCGCGCTGCCGCCGGCATGGAAGTGGCAGGCATGGACCGCAGCGGCGTGTCGGCACCGCCGGCCCATGGCGGCTCACGCGTATCGGCTGCCGCCTGACCGGCGCCTGCCCGCGCCACGGCAGCCGCCGTGGCGTGTCGACGGGGCGCAAGGCCCCGTCTCTTTTCCCGTACCTCCCTGAAGCCCCCCTCATGAAAACCATCCTGTTCGCGCTGCTCGGCCTTGGCGCCCTGGCCGCGTCTTTTCCCGCGGCCGCCGGTCCTGACTGGGCTGTGATCGAGCGCGGCCGCGCCGCTGCCAGGACTGCTGCCGAGCGCACCGCACAAGCCCGCAATGCCACGCCTTGCGCACAAGCGGAAGTCGCCGCATCCGCGACTTCGCCGGTTACATCACGCTGAGCGCTTCTGAGATGCGCGCTCGGGTGCTAGATTGAGAAGGCGTGCCGCCGCCAGGCGCCGGCCGTGCCTGACAAGCCACCCCACCAGAAGAGCGAGGAGCCGCGCATGTCCCTTCCCCATCTTGAATCCGGACAGATCGCCAGCGTGCTGCCACTGCGCACACGGCTGGACCAGACCGCCACCCAGGCCCTGTTCAAGGAAGGCCCGCTGGAAGTGATGCGGCTGGTGCTGAAGGCGGGCAAGCATGTGCCGCCCCATGCGGTTGATGGCCCGATGACCGTGCAATGCCTGGAGGGCGAGGTGCGCGTGCGGGTGGACGGCGCCGAGCGCCAGCTGCACCAGGGCGACCTGCTCTACCTGGGGCCGAGCGTGCGCTACGACGTGACCGCCATCTCCGATGCCTCGGTGCTGGTCACGTTGGTCCTGCCCGGCAGCCGCTGAGTATCGCGCCTTACACCACGGCAGGCTGCCAGCGTGCGCTGGCAGCAACAAAGGCATCGATCAGCGCCGCCACCGGCGCGCGGCGCAGTGCCGATTCGCGCACCAGCACGCCCACGTCGCGATAGAGCGGCCCGCCCGGCAATGGCGCCTGCACCACGCCCGCGGACTGCTGCAACGGCACCAGTTCGGACGGGATGATGGCGCAACCCAGGCCCGCTGCCACCATCTGCAGGATCACGGCCGGCTCATCCAGCTCCATCCCTTCCCTGACCCATAGCCGCTGCCGCTTCAGGTAGCCGTCCACCAGCTGCCCGCCGGTGCTGTGGCGGTTGTAGCGAATGAACGGAAGCGTCTCCAGCAACGCGCGCAGGTCTGCAGGCGCACCGGCGGGCCCGATGCCGACAAAGCCTTCGCGCACCAGCGGCACCCACTTGAGGTCCGGCGGAAAGCCCAGCCGCGGCCGGATCAGCACGGCGATGTCCAGCTCGCGCGCATCCACCTGCGTCAGCAGCTGGGTGGACATGCCCGGCACCACGTTGACGTGCGAGTCCGGAAACCGCCCCCGGAAATGCCGCATCGCATCGGCCAGCAAGGTGGCCTGGACCGTCGACACCGCGCCCAGCTCCACCGGCGCGGCGTCGGCATGCGGGCCGGCGCGCTCCTTCATCGCGGCATAGAGCTCGACAAAGCGCCGCGCTTCCGGCACCAGCCGGCGCCCGGCTTCGCTGAGCGCGACCGACTTGCCGGTGCGATCGAAGAGTACGCAGTCCAGGTCCTCTTCCAGCCGCCGGATCTGCGTGCTGACGGCCGACTGCGTCAGCGCCAGCCGCGCCGCGGCGGCGGAGAACGAGCCGGTTTCGGCGGCCACCAGGAAGGTCTGGAAGTAGCGGATCATCTATCGAAAAGTCTGATGCTCAGGGCAAAAATGATTCGCTTCATATTACGGGTTGTGCTGGCTACAATCAACGCGCAGGCCAACGCCTGCCCGCATAACGACCCCCGATAAAGGCCCCCGCATGAGCGCGACTTCCTCTATTCCCCTGTTCCACCTGGCTTTCCCCGTGCGCGACCTGGCCGAGGCGAGGCGCTTCTATGGCGACTTGCTTGGTTGCCCCGAAGGGCGCAGTTCCGAGGCCTGGGTGGACTTCAATTTCTATGGCCACCAGGTGGTGGCGCACCTGTCGCCCGAGGAGTGCGGACACCGCGCCACCAGTGCCGTCGATGGCGACGACGTGCCGGTGCGGCACTTCGGCGCGATCCTGCCGATGGCCGAATGGGAGGCCCTGGCCGAGCGGCTGCGCGCGGCGGGCACGCAGTTCGTGATCGAGCCGCATGTGCGCTTCAAGGGCCAGGTGGGCGAACAGGCCACCATGTTCTTCCTGGACCCTTCGGGCAATGCGCTGGAGTTCAAGGCCTTTGGCGACCTGAGCCAGGTGTTCGCCAAGTAAGGCAGCGCGCGGCCGGGCTAGGCAATGCGGCGCATGGCCTCGCGGATCGGCTCGGACTCGGTCGGGCGCACCAGCCGCGCCACTTCCTGCCCGTCGCGCAGGAACACCAGCGTCGGCCACAGCTTGATGTGAAACGACCGGCCAAGCCGGCGCCCGCTGCCGTCCTCGATCTTGAGATGGCGCAATGCCGGATGCACGGCAAAGGCCTCGGCCAGCGCCGGCTGGGCGCGCTGGCAGTAGCCGCACCACGGCGCGCCGAATTCCAGCACGGTGGCGCCCGGCAGCGCATCCACTTCCGTGCGGGTCGGCTCGGTGGCCGCGTATTGCTGGGTCATGGGCATGGATCTGATCCTTTCGCGATAGCTGGCTGATGGTATCCGCATGCCTGCCAGATTCGTTCCAGCGGCGACTCCGGGCAGGCTCCGCGCAAAGAGGATGCCCCAGACCGGCCCGGCTGTGTAATTTCTACGCCGCCGTGGCGATTTCCCACCATGCCGGCAGCAGTTCGCGCACCTCGGCCGCGGCAAAGCGGTCGTCGATCAGGTAGACCACGCCCTGGTCCTGCTGCGTGCGGATGACCCGGCCCGCCGCCTGCACCACCTTGCGCAGTCCGGGATACAGGTAGGCATAGGCATAGCCCCGCCCGAACGCCTGCTGCATGCGCGCGCGGAACTGCTCGTTGACCGCGTTGAACCGGGGCAGCCCCAGGGTGGCAACGAAGGCGCCGATCAGGCGCTCGCCGGGCAGGTCCACGCCTTCGGCAAAGGCGCCGCCGAGCACCGCAAAGCCGATGCCCTCGCCGCCTTCCGCAAACGTACCCAGGAACGCCGCCTGCGCGGCTTCGTCCATGCCCCGCGACTGCACCCAATGCGGAATATCGGGGTGAGACTGGGCAAAGCGGGCCACGGCTTGCTGCAGGTACTCGTGGCTGCTGAAGAACGCCAGGTAGTTGCCGCGCCGCGCGCGGAACTGGCCGGCCATCAGCGCGACGATGGCCGGCAGCGATTGTTCGCGCCGCACATAGCGGGTGGAGATGCGCGCTGCAATCCGCACCGACAGTTGCTCGGCGCGGAACGGCGATGGCACTTGCACCCGCGCGCAATCGGCCGGCAAACCCAGCGTATCGAGGTAGTAGGCGGCGGGGTCGAGGGTCGCTGAGAACAGCGTGACCGAATGCGCGGCTGCAAAGCGCGGGCGCAGGAACGGAGCCGGGATGACATTGCGCAGGCACAGCCGCGCATGGTGGCCGCGGCCGCTGCGCGGCACGCGCTGGATATCGAACAGCGAATGCGCGTCGAGCTGCTCGGCCAGGCGTCCAAAATGCAGCCCATCGAAATAGAATCGCTGCAGCGCCGGATCCTGCGCGCCTGGATGCTCCGTCATATGCGTCAGTGCCGCCGCGCAGCATTCGTCCAGCGCGCGGCGGAAGGCGGCGGGCACTTCGGGCAGGACTTCATAGGCGTCGTCGCCCTGGCGCGCCAGCGCGCTCCATTGCCGGGCCAGCCGCGCCAATGGCTTGCGCACGACGGCCGGCGCGCCGCGGCGCACCTCGCGCAGCGATTGGGGGTCGAGTTCGGCGGTGTACATGGCGCGGCCACGCTCGACCAGGTTGTGGGCCTCGTCCACCAGCACGCTGGCGCGCCAGCCATTGGCCGCGGTCAGCGCATACAGCAACGCGCTGCGGTCGAAGTAGTAGTTGTAGTCGGCCACCACCACGTCGCTCCAGCGCACCAGCTCCTGCGACAGGTAGTAAGGGCAGATCCCGTGTGCCAGTGCCAGCGTGCGCACCGCGGCGTGGTCGCGCACCGGCACGCCGCGCGCCGCTTCGCGTGCTGCCGGCAGGCGGTCATAGAAGCCGCGCGCCAGCGGGCAGGACTCGCCGTGGCAGGCCAGCTCCGGATGCTCGCAGGCCTTGTCGCGGGCCACCAGCTCCAGCACATGCAGCGGCTGCGCGCCGTGGCCGCGCAGCGCATTGGCCGCGTGCAGCGCCACCCCGCGCCCGGTGGAGCGGGCCGACAGGAAGTACACCTTGTCGATGCCCTGCCCCGGCATGGCCTTGAGCACCGGGAACAATGTGCCGACCGACTTGCCGATGCCGGTGGGCGCCTGCGCCAGCAGGTGGCGGCCCGCGCGGTTGGCGTTGTAGACCGCCTGCGCCAGTTCCCGCTGGCCCGGGCGAAAACCCTGGTGCGGAAAGGCCAGCTGCGCCAGCGCGCCATCGCGTGCCTGCCGGTGGGCCAGTTCCGCCTGCGCCCAGTGTAGGAACTGCTCGCAGGTCTGCACGAAGAAGGCTTCAAGCGCCTGCGCAGTGAAGTGCTCCGCAACCGGGTGCTCGCGCTGGCTGATGATGTCGAAATAGACCACCGCGATCTCCAGCCCGGGGAGCCCCAGCTTGCGGCATAGCAGGCAGCCATAGACCTTGGCCTGCGCCCAGTGCAGGTGGCGGTGGTTGTCCGGCACCGCGGCATCGCCGCGCACGGTCTTGATTTCTTCGAGCCGGTTGGCGACGGGATCGTAGCCGTCGGCACGGCCGCGCACACGCAAGGGCCCGAAATCGGCGGCAAGCGCCACTTCGGCCTGGTAGGCCTCCCCGCGCCGGCTGGTTACTACCGCATGCCCGGCCACGCCCTCCTGCGCCGATGGCGTCGGCACGAAGCGCAGGTCCAGGTCGCCCGCCTTGGCGGTGAATTCGCACAGCGCGCGCACGGCCACCACGTAGGCCGGTGCGGCTGGCATGGCAGGCGGGGCTGGAATGGGTGGCGGGACGGCGGACACAGGAAACGGGGCGCGGCGGTAACTGTATGAATATACAGTATCACGCAAGAGCCTTATCGCGTGACCGCCGCTCCGGCATAAGGAAAGAGCAAAACGTTATTTCCATGTGCCCCACCCGCCGCTCTATATTGTCCGGCTTACAAGACAACAACCGCCTGCCGGCAAGCCGGCGGCGGACCATGACCGGAGCACAACCTTGACCCGCGGCATCACCCTTGGCGACACCCTCTCCTGGCCCGCGCGCTACCTGCCCCGCAAGACCGCGCTGGTCAGCGGCATTGGCGCCGGGCGACGCGCGTGGACATACGCGGAGCTCGATGCCGAGGTCGACCGCCACGCGCACGCACTGCAGTCGCTGGGGATCGGCAAGGGCGACGTAGTCGCGGCCTTCCTCTATAACACTCCGGCCTTCGTCTTCACGCTGCTGGCCACGGCGCGCATCGGCGCGGTCTACAACCCGGTCAACTACCGCCTGGCTGCGCAGGAACTGGCATACATCCTGAACGATGGCGGTGCCAAGGCAGTGCTGTTCGAGCAGGAAGGCGCGGGCGTCGTCGAGAAGGCGGCCGAACTGGCCCCCGTCACCGCGCTGCGCATCTATGCCGACCCCGATGCCGCGCCCGCCTTTGCCACACATCGGCTCGACACGCTGGTTGTGGGCCAGCCGGCCACGCTGCCCGCGGTGACGGTCCACGAAGACGACCCCTGCATCCTGATGTACACGAGCGGCACCACCGGCCGCCCCAAGGGCGTGGTGCACACCCATCGCAGCAAGCTGCAGCACAACGCGATGATGCACCAGGCCATGACGCTGTCGCGCGAGGACGTAGGCCTGTCGGTGGCGCCGCTGAACCATACCGCCGAGCTGCACACCAGCTTCCTGCCGCGGCTGCAGCTTGGCGCCACGCAGGTGCTGCAGCGCCGCTTCGACGCGGGCGAGGCCTGGCGACTGGTGGAAAGCGAGCGCGTCACGCATTTCTTTGCCGCGCCGACCATGGTGGGCATGCTGCTGAACCATCCGGATGCCGAAAAACGCGACGTGTCTTCATTGCGGCTGGTGGAATACGGCGGCGCGTCGATGGCGCCGCACCTGATCCGCGAATGGGACCGCAAGGTCGGCGCCGGGCTGGTGCAGGTGTACGGCACCACGGAAATGGGCCCGTGCATGTCGGTGCTTTACCCGCATGAGCAGTTGAGCCACGCCGGCTCGGCAGGCCTGCCCGCGCTCGGCCATGACCTGGTGGTGGCCAGGCTGCGCGACGACGGCGAGCCGACCGACCCCATGCAGCCGTGCGCGCCCGGTGAAGTCGGCGAAGTGCTGGTGCGTGGCCCCTGCATGATGCAGGGCTACCTGAACCGCCCGGAAGCCAATGCGCGCGCGCTCGCGCACGGCTGGTACCACACCGGGGACCTCGGCAGCCTGGATGCGGACGGCTACCTGTGGATCCGCGACCGTATCGACTACATGATCAATTCCGGCGCGGAGAACGTCTATCCGCGCGAGGTGGAAGACGCGCTGATCGAGCACCCGGCCGTGCTGGAAGTAGCGGTGCTGGGCGAACCCGATCCGACCTGGGGCCAGGTCGTCGGCGCCTATGTGGTGACACACGGCGACGCACCGGTCAGCGCGGCGCAGCTCGACGCCTTCCTGCTGCAGGGCGACCGGCTGGCAGCGTACAAGCGCCCGCGCCGCTATCACTTCCTGGATGCATTGCCCAAGACCACCAGCGGCAAGATCCAGAAGCACATGCTGCGCGCCGGCGCCACCGCCTGAGCCTCAGACCAGGCGCGCGTCGTACTGCCAGCGGCGCAGCTTGACGTAGGCCAGCCGCGCGGCGTCGGGGTGTGCCGGGTTGACCAGCACGTTGTGCTCTTCGGGAATGACGATGGAAGGCACCAGCAACAAGGCGCTGGTGCCCGCGGCGGTCCAGGCTTCGCCGGTGTCGAGGCTGGTCTTGCCGGCGGGAATGGCATCCCAGCCAACGGGGGCGGTGTCCGCGCTCAGTTGCTGCGCGGCCGCCCATAGCTCGTCGGGGATGTCGATCCGGACCAGGTAGCGGTTCAGCGGCAGCCCGCCCGCGCCCAGGTGGACCAGCGTTTCCAGGCAAGCCAGCGCGATGCTGGACGCCGCATAGATCAAGGGCGTGCCCTGCCGGTTCCAGCGCCCGCCGGTAGCCTTGGCGCCGGCGCCGCTGGCATCGTCCGCAGTGTAGTCTGGGGTGTCGGTCGCGATCCGCCAGGCTGGCCTCACGCGTACGCCCCGCTCTGCATCCTGGCCACCAGGTCGGAAACGATGCGCTGGCCGGCGAGCGTATCCATCAGCTCAGCGGGGCGGCGCCCGCCCAGCGCCGGCGACGGCTGCTCCAGCCACTGCGCCACCCACTGTGCCGCGCTGAACCCGCGCGGATCGCCCGAACTTTCCACCAGCGCCTGGACCTGCCCGACCAGCCGCGCCATGCCCAGCACACGCTCGCTCTGCTCGCTCGACAGGTTCTGGTGCGCCCGCGCCTTGCGGTCCACGGTGGCGCGCGGCAAGTCCAGTGTCTTGATTAGCTGCTCCTTGGTGGTGCCCATGGATTCGGCCAGGCGGGTCAGGTCTGAAGCCGGCACGCCTTCACGAATCGCGCGGATGACCGACATGGCGCCTTGCGTCGACAGGCTGGCCTCATAGACGGCGACGTAGTTGTTGACGCTCAGCTCGGGCGGAGCCGGGCGTTCATGAGCCAGCGGATAACGGCCGTCGGGAGTGAGTGTGAGCGGCATGGCAGCCCCCATCAAATGAGCATTCAGTATAGCTCAATTGACAAAAGCCGCCTGCGCACCCGCCATGCATCCGTGGGTGGTTGCTCTGCCAGGCACATTATAAGCCTCGCGTGTATCGCCGGCTGCCCTTGCCGGCAGCCAGTGCAGCGCGGGCAGGCCGTGTGCGGCGGACGGCCGGACTGACGGGGCCAGCGGTGGCCGTGGTTGCGGCACCCGCCTGGTCGCGATACTCGGCCAGCAGGCTCTCCCGCTGCCGCACCCGTTCTTCCAGAACGGCGAGCGCCTGGCCAAGGCGGGTCATCTCGCTGCCCTGCCGCGACGCGGCCTCGGCGGCACGCGTCAGCCGCTCAACGGCCGCCTTGCGCTCGGCTTCCAGCAGCTTCTGGGTCTCCTTGGCCGCCACACGCGCCGCGTCCAGCTCCAGCGCCATACGACGCTCATTGGCGGCGGCGCGCTGGGTCATGGTTTCCCGCTCCTGGTCCCACGCCGCCCGCTGCGCGGCGAAATCCTGCTGCATCGCGTTGTGTGCCAACAGAGCCGCGGCCGACTCTGCGCGCATTGTCTCCCCCTGATGCTGCAGGGCGGTGGCTGCGGCTTCAGCGCGCGCGGCGCGCTCCGTGGCGACGTCGCGGGCACGTGTCAGTTCCGCCATTGCCGCCTCGGCCCCTTCCAGTCGGGCCTGCATGACCTGGCGCTCCTGCTCCAGGGCTTCGCGCTCCTGGTCCAGAGCCGCCCGGGCCTCGGCCAGCGCCGCCTCACGCTGCACCAGCGCGGCCTCGGCCGAAGCCTTGGCCACCTGCAGCGCCGCTTCCCACAGGTAGCGCGCTGCCTCCGTGACTGGCTCCGGGCATCCGGGTGCGGGCGCAAAGCCCTGTGGATCCTGGATACGTCCACCCAGCGCCCCAAACCAGGCATCCAGGTGCGGGCTGACCGTATTGGGCGAGCCCCGCCCCAGGTGCAGGCGGATGCGTTCGATGGTGGGCCGCTGGCCGGCCTTGAGCAGGCTGTCGGCGGCCTGCCAGACGTCGTCTCGGGTAATGCCACGGCTGCGGAGGGTTTCCATGATGGGATCCGGCAAAAGTCTTTGAGGAAGGCAAATAAGGTTCGATAATGGAGACTTATCGGCTGTTATTTGTCTATTTCGTATGATATATTACAGCATACATCATATTTAATATGATAAAAATCCGAGAAGCCCACGAAGCCTACTTTCCACCGATTGCATCCGATGTCGAACTACCGGCGCCGCTTCGCCCGTCCGAACTGGATCCCCTTGCCGAGCAAGCGGCCAATGCCTTGCGCCGCGAAGGCGAATCCCGAAACACGGTGGCAAGCTACCGGTCCGCACTGCGCTACTGGTCTGCCTGGTATGTCCTGCGCTACCGACAACCTGTGCAGCTCCCGCTCGCGCCTGCCGTCGTCATCCAGTTCATCGTCGACCACGCCACGCGACAGACGCCGCAAGGCCCTGTCTGCGAGATGCCCGCGGTCATCGACCAGGCGCTGGTCGATGACGGATACAAGGCACGACCCGGCCCGCCCGCGCTGTCCACGCTGACGCACCGGCTGGCGGTACTGGCCAAGGCCCACCGCCTGCAGGCCTTGCCCAACCCTTGCGCCGAAGCTGCGGTGCGCGAACTGATGGCTGGCATCCGGCGCGCCTATGCGCGCCGCGGACAGCGCCAGGCGCGCAAGGCGGCGCTGTCCCGCGATCCGCTGCTGCGCCTGCTCGATACCTGCGATGACTCGCTGCGCGGCTTGCGCGACCGCGCGCTGCTGCTGTTTGCCTGGGCCAGTGGCGGGCGCCGCCGCTCTGAAGTCGCGCGCGCGACCCTCGGCCACCTCACCCGGCTCGGCCCCGGTGATTTCGTCTATGCACTGGGCTGGTCCAAGACCAACCAGTCAGGCAACGAGCGCGCCGATACCGCCAAGCCCGTCACCGGTGCCGCCGGCCAGGCGCTGGAGGCATGGCTTGCTGCCGCCGGCATCAACAGCGGGCCGCTGTTTCGCCGCATCCGCCGCGGCGGGCATGTGGGAGAAGGTTTGTCCGATGCGGCGGTCAGCCGCATCGTCAAGACGCGCTGCGCATTGGCGGGACTGGAGGGCGACTACTCAGCGCATTCACTGCGCTCGGGCTTTGTCACCGAGGCTGCTGCGCAACAGGTGCCACTGGCCGAGACCATGGCCATGACCGGCCACGCAAGCGTGTCGACGGTAGTGCGTTACTTCCGCGCCGCGGACGCACGGCGCTCGCGTGCTGCCGACCTGCTGGCGCAAGCGCCGCAATCCGCCGGAGGCGACTGAGGGCGGCTTGCAACTGGCGCCAATCATGCCGCGCAGCCGGCGCAAATACGGGTATTTCGCTAGCTGGCAGCGCTGGCTCGGGCTGCGGGGGGTGCCTATACTGGCAGCGCGCCGCACAGTGCCAGGCATGGCCGGCCGCGCCCGGAGAATCCGGCAGGCAATCGCCACTGGCACGATGCGGCGGCCCATGGGATGCAATTGCGCACCGCCTGCCTGGACCGGAACAAGTAGAAACGCGGAGATGGGGATGCCCAACGAACAATTCCTCGCCACCCAGGAAACCCGGCGCTCGGGGCTGAAAGCCCTGCGGGCTGCCTTGCTGCAGGTTCACAAGGAAGTCATCGGCTATGACAGGACCCAGTATGAGCGCCTGAACGGCCCGATTCCTGCAGGCCTGTTTGTGCAACTGGTGACTGAAGACAACTACTTCCGCTGGCTTGACCCGCTGTCGCGCCTGATCATCGAGATCGACGAAGAGCTGGAGGCCAAGGAACACCACGACGAAACCTGCCGTGCAGTCGGACGCGCAGCGGAAAGACTGTTCAGCGACGGTTCTGACCCGGCCTTTCGCAAGCGTTACCAGGAAGCCCTGCAGGACGAGTCCGGCGTCATCGTGGCGCACGGACGGCTGATGTCGGTGATCGGGCAGCTGCGCCAGTTGCCATAGCACGCCGGACCGCGCGGGCGCGTTGCGCGCGCCGCGGCATAGCCTGCCCGCCTACTTCGCCGGTTTCGGTTCCGGCCTGGGTTTGCGCGGCGCATGGGTATCGACTGCCACCGGGTCGCTCGCCGGGAATGTCTCTTTCAGCCCCTCGTCCAGTTCGCGCTCGATCAGTTCATCCTTGCGCTGTTGTTCACGGGAGGCTGGCGTCTGGTGCTTCTGCGTTGCGGGCTTGGTCATGGCGATGGGGCTCCGTTGGCATCCATGAGCCGATGGTAGTCCCGTGCAGGCCGCATTGCCATCACGGCGACGCAGGCTCATCGCCCCCTGCCGCCGCGCCCGCCCCCATGCCAGCCGCCGTGCCCACGGCCACCACCGCCATGCCAGTGATGCCCGCCATGCCTGCCGTAGCTGCCGCCGTGGATATAGGTAAAGCTGCCGTAGAAACCACCGTAGCCCGGCCAAGGACGGTAGTACGGGTAGTACGCCGGCGCCGGGTAACCGTCATAGTAGGCAGAGGAAACCGGATAAGCCGGATAAGCCGGATAGTAAGAGTCGCCTGCATAGGGATAGGCGACGCAGCCAGCCAGCACTGCCACGCAGAGGGCCGCTCCCAATCCATATCGCATGATCCGCTCCTCACCGTGGCGCCGGCGTTCGGCTGCCTGACAGCCAGTTAGACTGTTCTGCAGGCCGCGCAATTCCTCGAAATGCGGACGCGCCCTGATAGCGCGCGGCAATCGACGTGCGTAGATCGAGACAATTCAGGGCGATATTTAAGAAATGTCCGATATTCAGATGAGAAGCAACGGAATACAGTCCTCTTGCACCCGGCCCGCGGGTGCCCCGACAGAGCCAGGTTGACCCCCTTCCTGGTTCCTTACACTGCCACGATGGTTCTCGCCATCGTGGCATTTTTTTCGCCGTGATCCTGCTGCAGGCGCTAGAGGCCCTTCTCGACCATGTCGAGCAGGCGCTGCCCGAGGATCTCTGCCTGCTCCCTGGCGCGGCTGCGCAGCGGGCCGTCGATCAGCAGGATGGCCAAGCCATGCACGGCCGACCACGCCAGGTACTCCGCACCCGGCCGGCGCTCGGGCGGCAGCACGCCGGCTTCCACCAGTTTGTCCAGCGCCGCGCCCAGCAGCTGGAACGGATTGAGGCCGCTGTTGCCTGCCTTGGCCGGATCGGCATCATCTTCCACTTCATCCGGCATCGAAAACGCGGTGCGGAACAGTCCGGTCTCGGCCAGCGCAAAGCGCAGGTAGCCGGTGCCGACCGCACGCAGGCAGGCACGCGCATGCGCAGCGGCTCCACGGCCCGGGCGCAGCCCGCCGATTTCACCTTCCATGGCAATGGCAAGCGACGACAAGGCCGAGGCCCGCACTGCCTGCAGCAGGTCCTGCCGGCTGGCGAAGTGCCGGTACGCGGCATTGGGCACCACGCCGGCACGGCGTGTGGCCTCGCGCAGCACGATGGCGTCGGGGCCACCCTCGCGTGCCAGGTCGATGCCTGCTTCCAGCAGCGCGCGGCGCAGGTCGCCGTGGCGGTAGGTGGCGCGCGCCGGAGGCGCGGGGACAGCCCGGGTCATGCGGCTCCCCTTGAATATGGATAACGGTTCATGATGTGCATACGCTTATAGTGAACAGTGTACACAATCAGGCCGCAACAAGTCTGTTGCATTGAGGATTGCAGGAACCAGCGGACCGGAAGCGGGCTTCAGAGGATGGGCGCAAACAGCTTGGCGACGTGCATCGCCACGCGCAGCGGCGCCGGCGCATCGAGGAACTCGTTCAGCCCGACGCGCTGGGCCTGGGCGAAGTCGGCTTTGAGCATGGTGGCCACGCTCGCGGCAAAGCCCTTGTCGGCAGTCATCACCATCAGCTCGAAGTTGAGCCGGAACGAGCGGTTGTCCAGGTTGGCCGTGCCGACGGCCGCGGCTTCGTCGTCGATCAGGATGACCTTCTGGTGCAGGAAGCCCGGCTGGTAGCGATACAGCTTGATGCCCGCGGACACGGCCTGGTACGCATAGATGGTGGAGGCGGCATAGACCACCAGGTGATCGGGCCGCGCCGGAATCAGGATGCGCACATCCACGCCGCGCAGCACGGCCAGCCGCAGCACCGCAAACACCGCCTCGTCGGGCACGAAATACGGCGACGTGATCCACAGCCGGTGGCGCGCCGCCTGGATGGCCTCGACAAAGAACAGCGAACAGGTCTCCTGCGCGTCGGCAGGGCCTGACGGCACCACCTGGCAGGTCATGCGCCCGCCCACTTCTGGCGGCGGCATCAGCAGGTGCGGCACCTCGCGCGCGGCCCAGAACCAGTCTTCGGCAAAGGCCATCTGCAGGTCCAGCACGGCGCTGCCGCGCAGTGCAATATGGGTGTCGCGCCACGGCGCCAGTGGCGGGCGTTCGCCCAGGTATTCGACGCCGACGTTGTGGCCACCGACAAAGGCCTCGCTGCCATCGACGATCACCAGCTTGCGATGGTTGCGAAAATTGAGCTGGAACCGGTTGACAAAGCCGCGGTGCGTGGAGAACGCCCGCGCATCGACGCCGGCCTCGGCCAGCGTGCGCACGTAGCGGCGCGGCAGCGCGTGGCAGCCGATGCGGTCGAACAGGAAGTACACCTTGACGCCGGCCCGCGCGCGCTCGCACAGTAGCGCCTGCAGGCGCTGGCCCAGCGCGTCGTCATGCACGATGAAGAACTGCACGATCAGCACCTGGCTGGCCCGCGCGATCGCGGCAAAGATCGCCTCGAAGGTCTGCTCGCCGTTGACCAGCAAGCGCACGTCATTGTTGGCCAGGCACGGCATGCCGGTCAGCCGGGGCAGTGCACGCATGCAGGCCTGCGCCGGCGCATGGACCACGCAGGCGCTGCGCGCCTCGCGCTCGCGCGGGGTCATGCCGTGGCGCAGCTCGCGCAGGTGGTCGTCATTGAAGCGCCGGGCGTCGACATAGCCGGCGAAGGTGCTGCGCCCGAAGATCAGGTAGGGCACCAGCGTGAAGTACGGCATCATCAGCAGCGACCCCGCCCACGCGATCGCGCCGGGCGCGGTGCGCACCGTCATGACGGCATGCAGGGCAGCCACCACGCCGACGACGTGAAAGCACAGGACGATGATGGCGATGACACTCGGGCTCTGCAGCATCGGTGGGCTTGAGTCCCCGGACCGGAACGCGATGCGCGCTATTTTGGCACACCCTGCCCGAATGTTGACAGCACGGCGCCCATAGTGCCCGCGCGCTGCCTTCTTTTTTGGCACGCCGACAGCACCACGGTGCCAGGCCGCAGTCCGGCCACTGCGCACTGGCTTGTCCACAGGAGCTGTGGACAACTTTCCATATCGCCATCGGCCCCGCCGACAAACGCTCGTCACGCGACCAACGCGAGCACCATCAAAAAACAGCAGAAATCTCAGAAATGTCTGATTGTCCTGTGGACCACACTTTTTGTACGCTTGCTGCATGCGAACGGTAGTGCTGCGCGCACGCCTGGCGCCTGCCTTCGTTCCCTCGCTGTCCGGCTCCAGCCCTGCCGCGGTCCGGCCGTCCCTGCCACGGCTCTCGTATTTCGCCATCGATGAATATTGCGCTGCTCATGGGCAAGTCGCCCCAACTCCGGCCGGTGCCGGAACTGCTGGCACGTTCCGGTTATCGTTGCAACGTGTTTGAAACGGGCCGCGACCTGATCCACGGTGTCAGCCAGGTACCGTTCGACATGCTGCTGATCGATGATGAATTGCCAGACCTGCCGGCCATCGACGTTATCCGTGCCGTGCGCTGTGCGCGCTCACGCGATGTACCCATCATCATGCTTGCGGCCGACAGCAGTGAAGACGGCCTCATCGATGCACTCGATGCCGGCGCTGATGACTACGTGTGCCGCCCGCTCAATGTGCGCGTGCTGATGGCACGCATCACGGCGCTGCGCCGCCGGGTGACCGGCGAGCGCCTGCGCCAGGGCCTGGTGGTGCGCGTGGGCCCCTACCAGCTCAACAGCGTGGGCCGCTTTGCCACGCTGCGCGACGAGCGCATCGAAATGACGCCGAAGGAATTCGACCTGGCCATGCTGTTGTTTTCCAATGTCGGCAGGGTCCTGTCCTGCGACCGCATCCAGCAAGCCGTGTGGCGGCATGAACTGGCGCCGCTGTCGCGGGCACTGGCGGGACTGATCTCGCGCCTGCGCAAGACCCTGCGCATCGGCATCGCCAACGGCATCGTCATCACCGTCGTCTACGCGCACGGCTACCGGCTCGACGTACTGGAAGGGGGCGCCGCGCCCAGGCTGCCCGCGGCGGACCGCCGGGTCACCAGGCGCAGGCAGCCGGACCGCTAGACCGACAGCGTCGCGGCCAGCGACAGGAAATCCAGCACGGCCATGCCGGTTGCCGAGCGCTTGGCCTCGCGCTTGGCCGCCGCCGCCGCGGCGCCGATATGCTGGCTGCCCAGCCGCTGCAGGCCCGCCACGCCCTCGCCGCTCACACACACCACGCCAACCGCCATCGACACTGGCGCAAAGAAGACCGGCCGCCCGTGGCGGTCTTCGCCATGCATGCCGCCGGCGCTGCGATCGGCGGGCGAATACATGGCGCGCGCCGCGTCGTTGAAGCGCCGGATCGCAGCTTGCAGGCGCGCGGCCCAGTCGCTGCTCTGGTACAGCACCAGGAAGTCGTCGCCGCCCACGTGGCCGAGAAAATCGCGTGCGGGATCACAGGCCTCGGCCAGGATGGCGGCCGCGCCCTTGAGCATTTCATCGCCCTTCCAGTAGCCATACTTGTCGTTGAAGGGCTTGAAGTGGTTCAGGTCGACATAGCATGCGCGGAACTCGCTGGCGGCTTCGATCAGGCGCTCGATATGCTGGTTCAGCGGGATATTGCCGGGCAGGAAGGTCAGCGGATTGGCGTAGCGCGCCGCCTCCATGCGTACTTCGGTGATGGCCCGGATCAGGTCAGCGCCGGTGCCCAGGCCGATATAGCGGCCCTGTTCGGTAATCACGAAACCATCGGCAAGCGAGCGCGTGTTCTCGCCGGACAGGATCTGCGCCATCTCCTCCAGGCTGGCGCGATGGTCAAAGCAGGCCGGCTCGCGGTTGGCCATGGCGATGCAGGCCTTCTTGCCATACAGCTCGCGATGGAACGGCGCCGCGTAGCGGTCAATAAAGGCCTGGCGGCTGATGATCGCCAGCGGCCGGCCTTCGTCATTGACGACGGCCACGGCCTGCAGGTCGGGCTGGTCCTGGAAGACGCGCAGCACCGCATCGTTGCTGGTGGCAGGCGACACCGTCGGCGCAGGCCGCAGCAGGCGCCCGGCGGTGATGCCCGACCAGCCTGAGCGCACCATTTGCGGAAACACGGCGATATGCCTCGAAGCCAGCGTCTGGTGCACGTGCTGCGGCGCCTGCGCGGCCGGCCGCGCCGAGGGCCGGCCCACGTAGTAGCCCTGGGCGCCGGCCACGCCCAGGTCGCGGATCACGGCGAGCTCGTCTTCGTCCTCGATGCCTTCGGCGATCACGCGCCCGCCAAAGGCGCTCATCACGCGCAGCAGCGCGCGCAGGATCTCCAGCCGCCGCGAACAGGACGCAATGCCCCGCACCAGCGATTTGTCGATCTTGACGAACTGCGGCGACAGGTGCGCAAGCAGGTCGAGGTTGGCATGCCCGGTGCCGAAATCATCCAGCGCGTACTGCATGCCAAGCTCGCGCAGCACCGCCATCGCCTGGGCAAAGCTGGCGGCATCGCCGATCGGGGTCTGTTCGGTGATTTCGATCACCAGGCGCGACGGCGCAATGCCGGCCTCCAGCAGCGCCGCCATCAGCCGCCCGCGCTCGGCCAGCAGGTGCCGCAACGTCATGGGGCTGAAATTGAGGAAGAGCTTGCCGGGCAGGTCCAGGCTACGCCAGGCGGCCAGCGCGGTGCGCGCCGCGTGGATCTCCAGCGCCATGGTCGCGGCAACGCCCTGCGCCAGCCGGAACAACGCGTCCGGGCTCGCCCAGGGCGAGCCAGCCGGGCCCCGGATCAGCGCCTCGTAGCCGAGGATCTCGGCATTGTCCGCCTGCACGATCGGCTGGAATACCGCATGCAGCGGCGGCAGCCGCGCATGCGCGAGCGCCGCCGCGATGGGGGTACCAGCTGCGACAGGTGCGCGGTCGTGCAAAGGCGTGGCGGCAGGCAGGCCTGTCATGGCGGGAAATCCGGGGATAGAGCAAGAGGGCGAGCGACATTGCATGACATGGATATGACAGCGTGATGACAAAAATCCTCATCCCATGTCACGCCGGCGTCACGTTGATGACCGACCATCCGTGCGCCGCCTGCGACCGTCCCGGACAGAGGACAGCGCGCGCGGCAATTCGGGTCAAGCCCGGGCCGTGCATCCTTCTGGAGCCAGCACGCCCGTTTGGAGTCTTCTCCGTGTTGCAAGTCATCAAGACACGCCTGCCCGGCCGCAGCCGGGCAGCTGCCCCCGCTCGGCTGTTCACGCGGTTTTCCGTACGACTGGGCCGCCTGCCGCTGGTGGCGCGCCTGTGCGGCGCCTTTGCCCTGGTGTACTTGTTCGGTGCCGCGGTCGGGTTGACGGGGATCGCCAACCTGGTGTCGATCAAGGCGCGCACCGACACCCTGTACCAGCACGACATGCACGGTGCCATCTCGGCCGAGCGCGCGCAGTCGGCACTGGCCACCCTTGGCCGTGCCCAACTGGCGCTGACCATGGCCACTAGCAGCACCGAGCGCGACGATGCCGCCGCCGACGTCGCGCGCAGCCTGTCGCAGCTCGATGCTGCGCTGGCCGGCGTACGCCAGGCCGCAGCGGCACAGGCCGCGCCGCTGCTGCGCGAACGCCAGCGCACCGGCGAGCTGGTGCAGGCCTACGTGGCGCTGCTGCGCAAGCAGCCGCTGGACTCGCTGCAATTCGACAGCGCGGTCTCGGTCGACGGCCACTTCGTTACTGAACAGCTGCAATCCCTCAGCCGGCAGGTGGAAGCCGTGCGCCAGCAGCAGGAACAAAAGGCCGCCGCCACGGTGGCCAGCGTGGCGGCCAGCCAGCTGCGCGCGCAGGCATGGATGGCCGCCCTGCTCGGCGCCAGCCTGCTGGCGGCCGCCGCGCTGGCGTGGATCGCGGCGCGCAGCCTGCGTGCCGAACTTGGCGGCGAGCCGCGCGACGCCGCCGAGATCGCTCGCCGCATAGCCGCCGGCGACCTGACCGCCACCATCGCCCTGCGCCCGTCGGACCACAGCAGCATGCTGCACCACATGGCCGGCATGCGCGACCAGCTTGCCGGCGTGCTGGCCCGTATCCAGGCCAGCGCCCAGGAGATCACCGCGGCCGGCCAGCAGATCGCCGAAGACAACCACGCCTTGTCGGCGCGCACCCAGCGGCAGGCCAGCGCGCTCGATGCCACCACCGGCAGCATGCAGGCACTGGCCGCACGCGTGGCCGACGCGCACGCCCAGGCCACCGAATCGAGCCAGATGGCCAGCCAGGCACGCGCCGCCACCGATGCCGGCGCTGCCGTGGTGCAGCAGATGCGCGGCGCGATGGATACGCTGCACGGCCACTCGCGCCATATCGCCGAGATCGTCGGCGTGATCCAGGGCATCGCCTTCCAGACCAATATCCTGGCGCTGAATGCCGCCGTGGAAGCGGCCCGCGCCGGCCCCGCCGGCCGCGGCTTTGCGGTGGTCGCGCAAGAAGTGCGCGCGCTGGCCCAGCGCAGCGCCGATGCGGCGCGCGAGATCGGCGGCATCGTCGGCACCGCTACCCACGAGATCGAGCAAGGCGCGCGCCTGAGCGCCAGCGTGGTGGCGGCAATGGACCGCATCGCGGCTACCGTCGGGCACAGCCATGCGCTGGCCGAGACCTTGCGCACGCTTGCCGACGAGCAGGCCGGCAGCGTGCAGGCCGCCGGACAATCCTTATCGCAGTTGCGCCAGACCGCCCAGCAGAACGCGGCGCTGGTCGATGACCTGGCCAGCCAGGCAGCCCGGCTGGACCAGCAGGCAGCGGCACTGGCCGACGATGTGGCCCGCTTCCGCTTCTAGTGCGTGTCATCTTTGTAACGGGCAGATGTGTCTGGGCGAAACATTTGTCATGGCGACGTAACCGGCATTTACGTCTACCCCGATAAAGTTACAGATCTGTTGCAACTGAACTGGTGCCGGTTACGTGTCAGCCTGCCCGTGGCGAGTAATCTTGGTTCACACCAACTGAACTGTCACCCGCACAGGAAACCATGGCTGAACGACTCATCATGCTGGACGTACCCGGCGTCCTGTATTCCGACCGCTCCCGCACCCGCCTCGGCGGCATTCCGGATTCGGGCACGCTGCGCGACGTCCGGTTCTTTGATCCTGTCGCGCTGGGGTTCGTACGCAGGTTGTTCGGCGTGGCCGGCGCCCGCGTGGTGGTGTCCGACGCCTGGCGCCGCGGCACGCCCGCGGCAATCCTGCAGCAGCTGGACCTGCAGGTCGAAGCCATGACCCCGCCGGCCGCAGGCGGCCATGGTGCGGAAATCGAAGCCTATTTCGCCCAGGGCGCCAAGCCGGTCCACTACGTGATCATTTCGTGCGCCGCCCCGGAGTCGATGCCCGAGGCCATGCGCGAGCACCTCGTGACCGTTGACCCGGCTGCCGGGCTGACCCTGGAGAACTTCCAGCAGGCGCTCGGCATCCTGGGGGTGGCCTGCCCGTCCACGGTGATGCCCGCACCGAAACTGGATGCCGGCCTGAAGGCCAAGCTGGCCCAGCTGCAGCAACTCGCCCGGGAGAATCCGGCCCGCTTCGGCAACGCGCTGGCACCGGCACGCGAGCGCACGCCCGTCCACGCCTGATCCGCACCAGCAGCACATCCCGACGGGGCGCTCCAAGGCGCCCCGTTTGCATTGCTGCGCCCGCCACGTGCCGGCGATCCCGTATCATGCTCGGTTTCACCGGAACACAGTCAGGACGCCGCCATGCCTCACCTCGTCATCGAACTCACCGAAAACACCCGCCTGAACTGCTCGCAGGAAGAGTTGCTGGATGAAGCCAATGCCGCCCTGCTGGCCTCCGGACAGTTCCAGGAGGCGGACATCAAGTCGCGCTGCATCACGCTGTCGACTTACCGCCAGGGTGTGGACGCGGTCGAGCGGGCCTTTGTCCACGCGCGCCTGTCGATCCTGGACGGCCGCGACACCGCCGTGCGCCAGGCGCTGGCGCAGGCCGTCTGCGACGTGATCGCCGAAGCGGTGCGCGCCGGCTCGGGCACCGGCCAGGACGTGCAGGTCTCGGTAGAGGTCTGCGAGATGGCGCGGGCAACCTATGCCAAGCAGGTGGTGGCCTGAGTTGGCGGGCCGGATGGTCGCCGCCAAATAAAAAACCCGCGGCCATTGCGGCCGCGGGCGGAAGCTTCAGGAAGATTCCGGAAGCTCTGTCATGGGGAGCGCCCCCGCACCCATGACCTGACCGATTCTAGGGGGGCGCCCGTCCTGTCCATTTGACGCAGGTTAAACTTGCTCCAGTCGGATCCGGTTGCGGCCAGCCTGGCATGAATCACCGGGCGGCCGGCATCAACCTGGGTCGGTTACCTCCTGCGGGGCAACGGCAGCGCGCACAGGCGCCAGCCCGTCCCTGCCCTCCGTGCCATGTGCGTCGTCGGCCAGCACTGACCGCACAATCTCGGCAAACGCCGCGTCCGCTTCCGGCATCGGCAGCAGCATCCACACGTGGAACATTCCCTCGCCCTCGTGATACCGAAGCGGCAAGCCTTGCTCGCCGGCCATCTGGCGGAACTTCCTGCAGTCGGGCAGCAGGATGTCATGGGTCCCGATAAACAACGTGGTGGGCGGCAGCCCGCGCAACACGCCGTGCATGGGACTGACCTGTGGCAAGGTGACAGGATCCGCGCCGGCATAGACGCGCCCGCATTCAATGCCCCCGGGGCGTGACAGCATCGGGTCGAACGGCTCCAGGGCATCGATGCCGGGATTGTCGCCGGTGGCATCCAGGAACGGCGACAGCAACACCAGGCGCTGCGGCAGCGGTTGGCCGCTGTCACGCAGCACCTGTGCCAGCGCCAGTGCCATGCCGCCGCCAGCGGAATCGCCCATGACGGTCAGGTCTGCGCCCGGATAGCGCTGCTGCAGCACCTGCCACAGCGGCACCATGGCCGCGAACACGTCGCGGTGGGTATGTTCAGGCGCCAGCGGATAGACCGGCACGGTCACCGCGCAGCCCAGCGCGTCCACCAGCTTGCCGATGAAATTCCAGTGCTGGCTGACGATATCGAAAACATAGCCGCCGCCGTGCAGGTAAAGGACATGACGGGGTTTACCGTGCGCAGGCCCGTTCCTGGGCTGCACGGTGTAGACCTCCATCCCGGCGATCCGCTCCTCGCTGACCGCTTGCCGCGCACGCAGGCGCCGGGACGGATAGGCGCGCCCAACAATACGGCGCCGCCGGATTTCATCATGGAGCGCCTGGGCGCTGGCAAACCGCTGCTTGCGGCGCACCAGCCGCAAGGCGATCCGCCACAGCTGGCTTTGCAGACTCGGCATCGTGTCTCCCCCGCGCCGGTCTGTCGCCGGCGGCTGAAAATGCAGGAGCGCGCGGCACGTATTGCGCTCGCGCAATAAAAAAGGAGCCGGCAAGCGGCTCCTTTCTTGTCAGGACAACGTGGCGCAGATCAGGCTGCGGCGTCCTTCAGCTTCTTCAGCGGACGGACCTTGACCTTGACGCTGGCCGGCTTGGCCGGGAACCAACGCTCTTCACCGGTGAACGGGTCCTTGCCGAAACGCTTCTTCTTGGCCGGCACTTGCTGCGCCGTGACCTTCAGCAGGCCGGGCAGCGTGAACTCGCCAGCGCCCTTCTTGTTCAGCGCGCCGATGATGGTGGTTTCCAGATGGGCCAGCACCGTCTTCACGGCCTTGGCTTCCAGTTGGGTCTGGGCTACCAGGTGAGCGACCAGGCTCGACTTGTTGAAGGTGTCCTTCAGCGGGCGCGCAACGGGCGCAGCGGCAGGAGCAGCCTTCTTGGCCGGCGTGGCCTTCTTGGCGGCAGCCTTCACGGGTGCCTTGGTTGCCGCGGCCTTCTTGGCAGCGGGCTTGGTTGCGGTCTTCGCGGTCGGTTTCGCTTTGGTCGCCATATCGATATTCGTAAGTTGAACAGATGGGTGTCGGCAGATGTTTCGCATTGCTTCTCAGCGTTGCGCAATCGTCTTCTCGATGCCCACTGAATCATAGCGGAAAGTACCGTAAGTCAAGGGGTTTTCGTGCAGGCGAAACGTAAAACCCCGTGAAAACCCCGGGTTTTGTCGCGGCTTTGCCTCAGTGGAAACGCGAATACGGCCTACGTCCCCCCGTTTTGGCGTTCGCGGCAGACGCTTCGGTGCCGGCGCGCGCAGCGATGCGCGAGCCGCGGCGCTACCGTTTGCGGCCTGGCCACGAGGGCTGCGTTCAGCCCGCATTCAGGCAATCTGATGCAAACTCCGGGCCATGAAGTTCAAATTCCCGGCCCTCCTGCACCCCCGCATGCTGGTCGCCGCGGCGCTGCTGGCGCTGGCGGCGATGCCGGCCGCGCACGCCGACAAGGACGCCGACCGCGCCCGCGCGGCCGTGCAGTCCGGCGAAATCCTGCCGCTGTCGCGCATCCTGGAAACGGTGTCGCGCCAGTACGAGGGCGACGTCATCGGCGTTGAGCTGGACCGCGACGACGGCATCTGGCAATACGAGGTCAAGCTGCTGTTGCCGGGTGGTTCGGTGGCCAAGCTCGAGTACGATGCACGCACGGCCGCCCTGCTCAAGGCGAAGGGGCGTGGGCTGGAAAACGCCCGCCGCAAACCCTGACCGACAGGAAACCCCCGATGCGCATCTTGCTGGTCGAAGACGAAGCCGCCCTCGCCGCCCAGGTCCGTGCCAGCCTGGCCGACGCCGGCTATGCCGTCGACGTGGCCGCGGACGGCCTGGATGCCTGCCACCTGGGCGAGCAGGAGCCCTACGACGCCGTCATCCTGGACCTGGGCCTGCCGCGGCTGGACGGCCTTTCGGTGCTGCGCCGCTGGCGCGCCGCGCAGGTCAGCGTGCCGGTGCTGATCCTGACCGCGCGCGACAGCTGGACCGAGAAGGTCGAAGGCATCGATGCCGGCGCCGACGACTACCTGGCCAAACCATTCCGCATGGAAGAGCTGCTCGCGCGCATCCGCGCGCTGATCCGGCGCGCGCATGGCATGCCGGCGCCGGAGCTGCAATGCGGCCCAGTGCGCATGAATCCGCGCGCAGGCAAGGTCACCGTCGACGGCAAGCCGGTGGCACTGACCTCGCATGAATTCCGCGTGCTGGACTACCTGATGCACCATCCCGGCGCCATCGTCAGCAAGACCGCGCTGACCGAGCATATCTATGCCCAGGACTTCGACCGCGACAGCAACACCATCGAGGTCTTTGTCGGGCGGCTGCGCCGCAAGCTTGGCGTGGATGTCATCGAGACCGTGCGCGGCCAGGGCTACCGCATGCGGCCGCCGTCGCCACTGCAGCCCTAGATGCCCGCCCGCCTGCGCCGATCCCTTGCGCTGCGCCTGCTGGCAGTGGCGGCGGTCTGGCTGGCAGCGGCGCTGGGCGCCAGCGGCTGGCTGCTGTCGACGCTGTTCGAGCGCCACGTCAACAACACCTATGTGCGCCAGCTCGACCACCAGTTGGCGGGCCTGGCCGCGGCGCTGGACTGGAGCGCCGACGGCAAGCTGGTCCTCACCCGTACCCCTGCCGATCCCCGCTACGAGCTGCCCTACTCCGGCACCTACTGGCAGGCGCGCGCGCCCGGCGCGCTGCTGCGCTCGCGCTCGCTGTGGGATACGGAAATGCCGGTGACGGTGGAGCGCCGCCTTGCCGGCGCCCAGGCCGACGTGCGCCCGGGCCCCAGCAACCAGTCGTTGCTGGTGGTGTCGCGGCAACTGGTGCTGCCATCCGCGGATACCCCGGTGGAGATCTCGGTGGCGCTGGACCGGACCGAGCTGCGTGCCGCGCGCCGCAGCTTCAACCGGACGCTGGCGTGGTCGCTGACGGCGCTGGGACTGGGGCTGATGCTGGCGGTTGCGGCGCAGGTGAAATTTGGGCTGGCGCCGCTGGCGCGGCTGCGGCGCGCGCTGGGCACGATGCAGGCGCGGCGCGAGGCACGCCTGGGCGGCAACTGGCCCGCCGAAGTCGAACCCCTGGTGGCCGAGATCAATGCCCTGCTGGCACGCAACACCCAGGCGCTGGAACGCTCGCGCCGGCAGGCGGCGGACCTGGCGCACGCGGTCAAGACGCCGCTGGCAGTGCTCGCCAACGAGGCCGCGGCGCTGCCGGGGGCGCCGGCGCAAGCCGTGGGGGCGCAGGTTGAAGCGATGCGCCGGCAGGTCGACCGCCATCTGGCGCGCGCCCGCGCCGCGGGCGCCGCGGCGGCGCGCGGCCAACGCATCGATGCCGGCGCGCCGGTGCGGGAGCTGACCCGAGCACTGGCGCGGCTGCACGCTGAGCGCGCGCTGGCGCTGACGGTTGAGGGTGCCGGGCACTTTGCCGGCGACCGGCAAGACCTGGTCGAAATACTCGGCAACCTGCTCGACAATGCCTGCCAGTGGGCGCGCACGCGCGTGCGCGTCACGCTGCAGGAAGCGGATGGCGAGCTCGAAATACTGGTCGAGGACGACGGCCCGGGCATGCCGCCGGAAGCGCAGGCACTGGCCACCGCCCGCTTTGGCCGGCTCGACGAGGCCGCTGCCGGCAGCGGGCTGGGCCTGGCGATCGTGACGGAAATCGCGGCGATGTACGACGGCAGCCTGGCGCTGGCATCGAGCCCGCTGGGCGGGCTGGCGGCGCGGCTGCGGCTGCCGGCGGGGCTGCCCTGATCAGTGCGCGCGGGCGGCCATGGCCTCGCGCGTGCCGCGTGCCAGCCCCAGCGCAAAGGCGGTTTCCGCCACCAGGAACAGCGGACCGATCAGCAGGCCGACCAGGTCGTCGACGAAGGCCGGCTTGCGCCCCTCGTAATAGTGGCCGATGAACTGGATCACCCATCCCACCACGAACAGGCCAAGGCCGATGGCAAGCCACCAGGCGGTGGGCATCGCCGCAAAGTGCGCGCCGGCATAGAGGAAGAACGCCAGGATGACCGCCATCGCCACCCCGAACACCAGCGACAGGCGCAGGTAGAACAGGCACGACAGGATGTACAGCAGCATCGCCGGCGTCAGGTAGGCAGAGCCGTCGCCCAGCGTCAGCGCCGGGCGCGCCAGCAGCGTCGTCACTGCCAGCACGATCATCGGAATGCCGATGAAGTGCGTAAAGACGTTGCGCGGGTCGCGATGGTAGGCGGCGTAGTTGGCCAGGTGTTCGATCAGGGTTTTCACGGGGGTATCTCCTTGTATGCGCAGGCGTGCGCGTTCCGCGCCGCAAGGGCGGCCGGACGCTGCCGCCTGCTGCTGCGCGGGGGGCGCGATGTGGATTTATAGTAGTGGGCGCGCACCGTGCGGTCTGTCAGGTTTTTGACAGTCCGGACCGTCGCTGCGTGCCCTTGTGTGTCCCTGCTGACACCCGGCACAACCCCATATGAAAGGAGACCGGCATGGGACTGGCGCGCCCGCCGCAACACCCTCAACCGCAACTCGCCGGCACACTGCCCGCCCCGGTGCCGTTGCGCGACGATGCGCTTGCTGCCGTACGTGCCGGTGCCTGGTTCAGCCAGTTGCCGCCCGCACTGCGCCAGGCACTGCTCGATGACGGCAGCCTGCGCCGGCTGGTGGCCGGCGAGACGCTCTTTGCCCGCGGCGACCGTTTCGACGGCCTGTATTGTGTCGCCAGCGGCACCATGCAGATCCACGCCAGCGGCGAATCGGGCAAGGCGGCATTGCTCGGGCTGCTGGAACCCGGCACCTGGTTCGGGGAGATCTGCCTGTTCGACGGCCTGCCGCGCACCCACGACGCGCGCGCGGTCAGCACCACGACACTGTGGCATGTGCCGCGCGCCAGCCTGGAGCAGCGCCTGGCGCAGCAGCCGGCATGGTGGCAGGCCTTCGGGCAATTGCTGGCAGCCAAGACGCGCCAGGCCTTCAACTATGTCGAGGAAGCGCAGTTGCTGCCGCCGGCGGCCCGCATTGCCCGGCGCCTGGCCGCGATCGCGCATGGCTACGGCAACCTGCCGCAGGCCCAGGCCACGCAGCGCGTGCGCATCCCGCAGGAGCAGCTGGCGCAGATGCTGGGCCTGTCGCGCCAGACCGTGAACCACGCGCTGCGCGAACTGGAAGCGCGCGGGCTGCTGCGGCTGGAGTATGGCGGCATCGAACTGCTTGACCTGCCGGCGCTGGAAGCGCTCAACTGAACGCATCGCACCGGAGCCCCGCACATCATGATGACCCTGGATGCCCCCCAACTGGATGCCTGGCTGGCGCGCCTCGGCATCGCCGCCCCGCCCTCGCCCACGCTGGAAGCGCTGGATATCGTACTGGCCGCGCACCTGGCCAGCATTCCGTTCGAAAACGTCGATCCGCTGCTGCGCCGGCCAGTACGGATCGAGCTGGATGCGGTCTTCGACAAGCTCGTCACGCGCCGGCGCGGCGGCTACTGCTTTGAACTCAATACCCTGCTGGCGGCCGGGCTGGGCGCGCTCGGCTACGCCGTGACGCCGCTGGCCGCGCGCGTGCGCTGGGGCGTTCCCGACGACGTGCCGACCGCGACCTCGCACATGCTGCTGCGTGTGGAGGTGGCGCATCGCAGCTACCTGGCCGATGTCGGCTTCGGCGGCCCCACGCCATACCGGGCGATGCCGCTGTCCGAGCCGGCCGATGACAGCTTCCCCTACCGTCTGGCGCCTTCGCCGCCGCAGACCTCCGCCACCGCGTTCCACAGCTACGACCTGGAGGCGCGCGGCGATGCCGGCTGGATCAAGGTCTACCGCTTCGACCTGACGCCGCAGCCGTGGATCGATTTCGTGCCGCGCAACTGGTATGTATCGACGCACCCTGACAGCGTATTCCTGCAGCGGCTGATGGCCGCGCGCACCGACGGCGACACCCGCGTGACGCTGGCCGACGGCGACCTGGCCGAGCGCGCACCGGACGGCGCCGTGCGCCGAACCCGGCTGGCCTCGCCCGAGGCCGTGGTGCGGGCCTTGTCGGATCGCTTTGGCGTGCTGCTGGACGATGAGCTGCGGCGTGGCCTGGCCGACGCCCTGCCAGCGCTGCTGGCGCCCGCAACGGCATCCTCCGGCACCTGAGGCGCCATTATTCTGCTATGCAGCATGCCTGCCATGCACGGCGCGCATTGCCCGCAGAAAGAATCCTGATATGGCCGGCGCGCGGCACCCGGGCCTGTGGACTGAGGCCAGCGGCGCCACCATAATGTCCCGGCGATGCTGCCTGCGGGCGCGTCGCCAGGACAAAGCCGGCCCCTGACGCCGGCGCAGCCATACAGGAGACTCCATGTCATTGTTTGATCTGACGGGCAAGGTTGCCATCGTCACCGGCTCCTCGCGCGGGATTGGCCGCGCCATCGCCGAGCAGATGGCCGTCCAGGGCGCCAAGGTGGTCATTTCTTCGCGCAAGATCGAGGCCTGCCAGGAAGTGGTGGATGCCATCAACGCCCGCCACGGCGCCGGCACCGCGATCGCGGTCCCTGCCAATATTTCTTCGAAGGACGACCTGCAGCGCCTGGTCGACGAGACCAACCGCGCCTTCGGCAAGATCGACGTGCTGGTCTGCAATGCCGCGTCCAACCCGTACTACGGGCCCATGAGCGGCGTGTCGGACGACCAGTTCCGCAAGGTGCTGGACAACAACGTCATCTCCAACCACTGGCTGATCCAGATGGTGGCCCCGCAGATGATCGACCGCAAGGACGGCTCGATCATCATCGTGTCGTCGATCGGCGGCCTGCGCGGCTCGCCCACCATCGGCGTGTACAACATCTCCAAGGCCGCCGACTTCCAGCTGGCGCGCAACCTCGCCGTCGAGTTCGGGCCGCACAACGTGCGCGTGAACTGCATCGCGCCGGGGCTGATCAAGACCGACTTTGCGCGCGCGCTGTGGGAAGATCCCGAGCGCTACAAGCAGTCCACCCAGGGCGCGCCGCTGCGCCGCATCGGCGAACCCGTCGAGATCGCCGGGGCGGCGGTCTACCTGGCGTCGGCAGCCAGCACCTTCATGACCGGCCAGGCGCTGGTCGTGGACGGCGGCGTGACCATCTGAGCGTCTGGCCCCAGCGTTGCGGGCGCCGGCCTTGAGGCCGGCGCCCGCCGCTTTCCTGCATTTCCCTCAACCTGCAGTGCAGTTCCGGGAGGCAGTCATGTCGAGCAATCCGCAGTTGGCCGGCACCTGGCCGGTCATGTCGCTGGCCGAGGCCCACGCCCGGCTTACCGCGCCCGGCGCGCCGTTCGAAACCGAAACGCGCGTGATCCGCGGCATCCCCACCACCGTCTGGAAGAACGCACCGCCCACGCTGCGCGAGCTGTTGCTGAACACGCGCGCGTTTGCCGACCGCACCTTCGTGGTCTATGAGGACGAGCGCGTCTCCTACGATGCCTTCCGTCGCGCCGCCATCGCCCTGGCCCATGCACTGGTGCGCGACGGCGTGCGCAAGGGCGACCGCGTGGCCGTAGCCATGCGCAACCTGCCTGAATGGCCGGTGGCGTTCTACGGCGCGCTGTTGGCCGGCGCCATCGTGACGCCGCTCAATGCCTGGTGGACCGGGGCCGAGCTGGAGTACGGCCTGGCCGATTCGGGCAGCCGCGTGGCGATCGTCGATGCCGAACGGCTCGACCGCATCCTGGAACACCTGCCGGGCTGCCCGGCACTGGAACGCGTCTATGCCTCACGTGCCGGCGGCACCGCGGCCGAGCCGCGCGTGGCCCCGCTGGAAAGCGTGATCGGCAGCCCGGCTGACTGGGCCGCGCTGCCAGACCAGGCGCCGCCGCAGGTCGATATCGATCCGGACGACGACGCCACCATCTTCTACACCTCGGGCACCACCGGCAAACCCAAGGGCGCGCTCGGCACGCACCGCAACTCCACCAACGTGGCGGTTGCCGGCAGCTTCAGCCCGATCCGCAACCTGTTGCGCCGGGGCGAGCCGATTCCCGCGCCGGACCCCGCCGCACCGCAAAAGGCCATGTTGCTGGCGGTGCCGTTCTTCCACGTCACCGGCTGCATGGCGGTGCTCAACGGCGCCATTGCCACCGGCGGCAAGATCGTGCTGATGCACCGCTGGGACGCGCTGCGCGGCATGGAGCTGATCGAGCGCGAGCGCTGCACCGCGGCCGGCGGCGTGCCCACCATCGCATGGCAGATCCTGGAGCATCCGGAGCGCGGCCGCTTCGACCTGTCCTCGCTGGAGAACGTCAACTACGGCGGCGCGCCGGCATCGCCCGAACTGGTGCGGCGCATCGGCGAGGTATTCCCGCTGGCCGCACCCGGCATCGGCTGGGGCATGACGGAAACGTCGTCCACCTTCACCAGCCACAGCGCCGAGGAATACGTGATGCGTCCGGACAGCAGCGGCCCGGCGCTGCCGATCGGCGAGATGAAGGTGGTGGACGGACACGGCCGCACCTTGCCGCCCGGCGAGACCGGCGAGCTGATGGCGCGCGGCGCCAATGTCGTGCGCGGCTACTGGAACAAGCCCGAGGCCACGGCGCAGACCTTTGCCGACGGCTGGCTGCGCACCGGCGACATTGCGCGGCTGGATGAGGAAGGCTACGTCTATATCGTCGACCGGATGAAGGACATGCTGATCCGCGGCGGCGAGAACATCTACTGCATCGAAGTGGAAAGCACCCTGTACGAGCATCCCGCGGTGATGGATGCCGCGGTGGTCGGGCTCGCGCACAAGACGCTGGGCGAAGAACCGGCCGCGGTGATCAGCCTGAAGCCCGGCATGCAGGCGAGCGAGGCCGAGCTGCAGGATTTCGTGCGCACCCGGCTGGCCGCATTCAAGGTGCCGGTGCGTATCCTGATTTACCAGGAGATGCTGCCGCGCAATGCCAATGGCAAGATCCTGAAGTCGAACCTGCGCAAGCTGTTCGACGCTGCCACCTGAGCTGCGGCAGGACAGCCGACTCGACAAGAACAACAAGGAACGACAAATTGACGGAACAAGCAAAGCGTGACCACTCCCTGTCCGCCCCGGTGCGGGCAACTATCGCGGTGGCACTCGCCGCCCTGGTGGCTGGCTGCGCCGCCGGCGGCACCAACCTGTCCGCGGTGCCGGAGCTGCGCCCGGGCGTGCCTGCCGGCTACCTGGCTACCGACGCGCGCCCGGACAGCCTGAAGCTGCTGCCCGCGCCGCCGGCGCAGGGCTCGGCAGCGCTGGCGCTGGATGAGGATGCCGCGCGGCAGGCCGGGACGCTGCGCGGTTCACCGCGCTGGCAAGTGGCTGGCGAGGATGCCGTGTTGACGTTCCCGCAGGCCGCCAGCGCATTCTCCTGCGCGCTGGGCGTGCCGGTCAGCGAGAAAGAAACGCCGTACCTGAACATCCTGCTGCGCCGCAGCCTGGTCGATGCCGGCCTGTCCACCTACAAGGCCAAGGAACACTACAAGCGCACACGCCCCTTCGTTGCCAACAAGACCCAGATGTGCACGCCGGCCGAGGCCGCCAAGCTGGAAAAGGACGGTTCGTACCCGTCCGGCCACAGCGCCATCGGCTGGGCCTGGGCGCTGATCCTGGCTGAGGTCGAGCCGGAACGCGCCAATGACATCCTGGCGCGCGGGCGCGCGTTCGGCCAGAGCCGCGTGGTCTGCAACGTGCACTGGCAAAGCGATGTCAACGAGGGCCGCATGATGGCCGCGGCAACGGTGGCGCGGCTGCATGCCGACCCGACCTTCCGCGCCGACCTGGACCGGGCCCGCCGCGAAGTGGCGGCGGCACGCGCCAGCGGCGCGCGCCCGTCGCGCGACTGCCAGGCGGAGAGCGCGGCGCTGGCCCCCTGATCCACCGGGTGCCGGGGCCGGCTGCTGCACGGGTTACTTCACCGGGATGACCGTGCCGGCCGGCACCGGCACGGCGGTGACGCTGTTCTGCGGGCTGCCGCTGACAATGCGGTCGGAGTATGTCAGGTACACCAGCGTATTGCGCTTGCGGTCGACCGCGCGCACGACGTGCAGGGCCTTGAACAGGATCGACATGCGTTCGGAGAAGACGTTGTCCTGTTGCCGGATCGGCCCCTTGAAGGCGATCGTGCCCACCTGCCGGCAGGCGATCGATGCCTCCGGCGGGTCTTCGGCCATGCCCAGCTGGCCCTTGATGCCGCCCGTGCGGGCGCGCGACACATAGCAGGTCACGCCGTCCACCTGGGGGTCGTCATAGGCTTCGATCACGACCTTGTCGGAGCCGGTCATGCGGAAATTGGTGCTGACGCTGCCGATCTCCTCGGCGTGGGCGCCCGAGGCGGCCGCCAGACAGGCGACGGCCAGGACCGTGCGGATGCGATTGCAGTTGCGCTTCATGGCGGGGGTCGGTATTCAGGTCACCGACGACTTGATGTCGTCGTGACGTTTTTCCATTTCCTGGCGCAGCGCGCGGCGCTGCTGGGCGGCGGCAAAGCGCTGGCGCTCCACCTCGTCGCGCGGCTCCAGCGGCGGCACCTCGGCCGGCGTGCCGTTGTCGTCCACGGCCACCATGGTGAAGTAGCAGCTGTTGGTATGGCGCACCAGCTTGCTGCGGATATTTTCCGTCACCACCTTGATGCCGATTTCCATCGAGCTGCGGCCGGTAAAGTTGACCGAGGCCAGGAAGGTCACCAGCTCGCCCACGTGGATCGGCTGGCGGAACACCACCTGGTCGACCGACAGCGTCACCACGTAGCGGCCGGCGTAGCGGCTGGCGCAGGCATAGGCAACCATGTCCAGGTACTTGAGGATGGTGCCGCCGTGGACGTTGCCGGAGAAGTTGGCCATGTCCGGCGTCATCAGCACGGTCATGGAAAGCTGGTGGGACTGGTCGTTCATGATGCGGGTACGGATTGCGGGGGCGGGATTTCGGGGGCGAACCTGCGATGGCGGCATTGCCTGAGGGCACGCCGGAACGCTGGCGCCGGCAGTTTAACCCGGATCGTGCCCGCCGTTGCCGGCGCCGGCCCGGTATCGGCAGGCGGGGCCGTGCCAGGCAACAAAAAAGCGGCCTGCAAGGCCGCTTTTCACGCTGTGGACGCAAACTGCTTACTTCTTCTTGTTCACCGCGTCCTTGAAACCTTGCCCGGCAGAGAACTTGACCGTCTTGGCGGCCGGGATCTTGATGGTTTCACCGGTGCGCGGATTGCGGCCGGTGCGGGCGGCGCGTTTGCCGGCGCTGAAGCTGCCAAAGCCCACCAGCGTCACCGAATCGCCCTTTGCCACTGCCTTCTTGATACTGTCCAGCGCTGCGTTGAGCGCGCGCTCGGCGGCGGCATTGCTCAGTTCTGCTTCCGCGGCGATGGCCGATACCAGTTCACCTTTATTCATGGCTGATTTCCCTTGTTGGTCGTCGTCACCGATGTGCGTGCCTCGCGGCAAAGCCATCGATCGGCGCAGTCTAATCTGCCCGTCGCGCGTAGAGCAATCCCCAGTGGCACCAATGCGACAAAAAAACCCGCAAATCCTTGATTGAGGCCGGTTAGCGGGCAATTTTCCACGCTTTTCCCGCTTGCCAGAAGCCGGCTTTGCCGGGCCGTCCCGCAGCGCGGCAACGCCAGACCGGCGCGCGCCTGGGGCAAACCAGCAGCATAGGACAAATTCCCACAAATGGGGCGTCGCACCATAACGGTTCAGCCAGCGCCGCCGTTGCGCGCCATTTCGGCGCATCCGCACTATCACGGCGATCCCAGCGGCAACGCTGCCAACAGCGCCGCCCCTGCCCGTGCGCGGCATTCCGGTGCGGTTTTACCCGACAAGGTGCACGTGGCACCAGGATGCGGCCATTGCTGGAATGCTTTTTGCATACCCACGCTCCCATTTTGAGCATGAGGTCACTATGGACAACTGGAAGACCGGCACCGACGCCCTGTTTATCCTGCTAGGCGCCATCATGGTGCTGGCCATGCACGCCGGCTTCGCCTTCCTGGAACTGGGCACGGTGCGCAAGAAGAACCAGGTCAACGCACTGGTAAAGATCCTGGTGGATTTTGCGGTTTCGACCATCGCCTATTTCTTTATCGGCTACACCATTGCCTACGGCGTGCAATTCATGTCCGGGGCCGAAACGCTGGCACAGAAAAACGGTTACGAACTGGTCAAGTTCTTTTTCCTGGCGACATTTGCCGCGGCCATTCCGGCGATTATCTCGGGCGGTATTGCCGAGCGTTCGCGCTTCAACCCGCAACTGGTCGCCACCTTCGTACTGGTAGGTTTTGTCTATCCGTTCTTCGAAGGCATCGCCTGGAACCAGCGCTATGGCGTGCAGGACTGGATCACGCGCGTGGCCGGCGCGCCATTCCATGACTTCGCCGGCTCGGTGGTGGTGCATGCGCTGGGCGGCTGGATCGCGCTGCCCGCGGTGCTGCTGCTGGGCGCGCGGCGCGGGCGCTACCAGAAGGACGGCCGCATCAGCGCCCATCCGCCCTCAAACATCCCGTTCCTGGCGCTGGGCGCCTGGGTGCTGGCGGTGGGCTGGTTCGGCTTCAACGTCATGAGCGCGCAGACGGTCGACAAGGTCAGCGGCCTGGTGGCGATCAACTCGCTGATGGCAATGGCCGGCGGCACGCTGGCGGCCTGGGCGGCCGGACGCAACGACCCGGGTTTTGCCTACAACGGGCCGCTGGCCGGGCTGGTGGCGGTGTGCGCTGGCTCGGACCTGATGCACCCGCTCGGCGCGCTGATCACCGGCGCGGTAGCCGGCGCGCTCTTTGTCTATATGTTCACGCTGGCGCAGAACAAATGGCATATCGATGACGTGCTCGGCGTGTGGCCGCTGCACGGGCTGTGCGGCGCCTGGGGCGGCATTGCCGCGGGCATCTTCGGGGCCAGGGCGCTGGGCGGGCTGGGCGGCGTGTCGCTGGGCGCGCAGGCGATCGGCACCGTGCTTGGCATCGTGGTGGCGCTGGCCGGCGGCACCCTGGTATATGGCGCGCTGAAGAAGTTGGTGGGCATCCGGCTGGATGCCGAAGGCGAATTCAACGGTGCGGACCTGACCTTGCACCGGATTTCGGCAACGCCGGAACGGGAAACCAACTGGTAATGGCTTTCGGGCCGTCCTGATTTAAATAGACAAGCTGCGCGAAGCGGCTTGTCTTAACAATAATTTGCTTGCACTTCCGGTACGGCGTCTCAATAATTGCCGTGCCCATGTATTGCGCCGCAACAGCGCGCAGGGCTAGCACATCGCTGCCGGCTGAATCGGGGGATGTTGTGCCGGCGGCCGGCCGGACACCAACATGAAAGGAATACGCCGATGGATGCCACTACCTTCGATAACCTCAAGGCCCTGGTCGTCACCTACGCGACGGAATTCGGGGTCAAGATCCTGGCGGCCCTTGCCTTCTGGGTCATCGGCCGCTGGCTGATCCACTTTGTCGTGCGCATGGTGCAGAACGCGCTCGGCAAGCAGAAGGTCGATCCCACGCTGCTGCGCTATGTCGGCTCGATCGTCACCGTGACGCTGAACGTGGTGCTGGTGATCGGCATCCTCGGCTTCTTCGGCATCCAGACTACGACCTTCGCCGCACTGATCGCCGCCGCTGGCGTGGCCATCGGCATGGCCTGGTCGGGGTTGATGGCGAACTTCGCTGCCGGTGCGTTCCTGGTGGTGCTGCGCCCGTTCAAGGTGGGAGACTTCGTGACGATCGGCGGCGTGACCGGCACGGTGCGCGAGATCGGCCTGTTCGCAACCTCGCTCGACACGCCGGACAATGTGCAGACCGTGGTCGGCAACAACAAGATCTTCAGCGATACCATCCAGAACTTCACCGCCAACCCGTACCGGCGCGTGGAACTGAAAGCGCAGCTTGCCGGCAGCACCGACACCGCCCATGCGGCAGCGCTGCTGAAGGGCCGCATCGCGGAAATCCCCAACGTGCTGGCCGAGCCCCCGGTCGACGTCGAGATCCTGGAGTTCACGCTGGTCGGCCCGGTGCTGGCGGTGCGTCCGTACTGCCACAACGACCACTACTGGCAAGTCTATTTCGATACCAACCGCATCATCCGCGAGAGCTTCGGCCAGGCTGGCTATGCCGCACCGATGCCGGCGCAGATGGTGGTGGTGCAACAGGCGGCTGTCGAGCAGGAGGCCGCCGTGCAACAGGCCGCCTGACGGCGGCTCGCAGCCAGTGTCAACGGCGGCCTGAGCGGCCGTAGTAGCGCATCAGCACCGCGCCCGCGCCGCAGGCCGCCATCACCACGCCCAGCGGCAGCGCGGTGCCGTCGCGCCACAGGCTGACGGCCGCGCCGCCCAGCGTCCCGAGTGAAAACTGCAGCGTACCCATCAGCGCCGAGGCCGTGCCGGCGCGATGGCCCTGATGGGCGAGCGCCAGTGCCGACGCATTCGGCGATACGCAGCCGAGCGCGCCGATAAAGACGAAAAAGCCCGCCAGCAGCACCGGCAGCACCGCCATGCCTGCAAGCGCGGCAACTGCCAGCGCCAGGCCAGCTGCACAGGCCGCCAGCAGCGCGCCCCCGAGCACCTGGTCGAGCGAGCAGCCGCGCACCAGCCTGGCGTTGAGCTGCGACATCGTAATCAGGCCCAGCGCATTGGCGCCGAAGACAAAGCCATAGTGCGACGGCGCAATGCCGTGCAGCTCGATCAGCACGAACGGCGAGCCGGAGATATACGCGAACATGCCCGCCGAGCCGAAACCCGCAGACAGCGAATAGCCGAGGAATTCGCGATCCCGCAGCAGCTCGGCATAGCTTTTCGCCACCGTGCCGAGCCGCAGCGGCGCCGCGTGGCGCCGGTCCAGCGATTCCTCCATGCGCAGGTGGACCAGCAGCAGGATCAGCATCCCTGCCACCGCCAGCACCCAGAAGATCGCACGCCAGCCCGACACCGAGAGAATGGCGCCGCCGACGATCGGGGCCAGGATCGGCGCAACCCCCATCACCAGCATCAGCGACGAGAACGCGCGCGCCGACTCATGCGCCTCGAGCCGGTCGCGGATCACCGCGCGTGCCATGACCATGCCGGCGCAGCCGCCCAGCGCCTGCAGGAAGCGCCACAGCATCAGCGACTCCACGCTGCCTGCCAGCGCGCAGCCCACCGCGGCGGCCACGTAGAGGCACAGGCCGACATAGAGCGGCGGCTTGCGCCCGAAGCGGTCGCTGAACGGCCCATAGAAAGCCTGCCCCAGCGCCAGCCCCACCAGGAATGTGCCGAGGGTCAGCTGCACCTGGCCGATGTCCACGCCGAGATCGCCGGCCAGCGACGGAAAACTCGGCAGGTACATGTCGATCGACAACGGCGCGATCGCCATCAGCGAACCGCAGATCAGCAGCCAGGCAGGAAAGCGCGCGGCCGAGGCAGCGCTGGTGGAACGGAGCATGGGAAGTATCCGGGGGAACGGCGTTGTCATGCACGGCCAGCCTGCTTGCGCCGCAGCCCGCGCCTGCAACCCGTGAAAAGCCGCAATTGTTGCACAGCATAACGAAAGCGGTACGGCACTGGCGTAGCGGGTTTTGAAACAGTCGTTCAGAAAAACTGCCCTGCCAAGGTCGGGTTCGATGATGCTGGCGAAGTTGGCGCGATTGGTGAATAGTGGTGTCAGGTCATTTGCGATCAGCGCGAATCCGGCGCTGCGGATGCTCTTGCGGGGTGGCGCGGCTTTCACCTGTGGCAGGGTGGAGGGTACAATGCCAGCCTGTCGGCGCAAGCCACACCGTCGGCCACGCAGAGACGGACGACAGTATCGGTCCCGGCAACGTTAGCCTGCATGAGAATACGACACACGCCGCTTTCCGCTTCGCTAGGCCCGGCCGCACTCGCGGCCGCGCTGCTGTTGCCGCTGCCCCAGCCCGGCAACGCCGCGCCGGTGCAGGCGCGCAATGTTGCCGCCTCGGCGCCGGCCCCTGCGATCGATGAGGCCGACCCGCTGTCACGCATGCTCAAGGGCGCTGCCACCGGCCAGAACACCGGCGCCGCCGGCGTGCCTGAATTGCTGCGCAACACCACGCGGCCTGACAACGTGCTGGCACGCGCCTGCCGCCAGCTCAACGACGCCCTGCCAATCGAAATTGACGGAGAAACGCGGCTGCGCCGCTGCCAGTCGATCCCCGGCAAGCATGTGCTGTTCCAGCTGGAGCTCACCAACTACCGCGGGCCGATGCTGGACCTGGCCAGCTTCGAGGTCAACTACGCTGCGCCCCTGCAGCGCAATATCTGCGCCAACCGCGACGTCGAGATCCTGACCAAGCTTGGCATCAGCCTGATGTTCCGCTACATGACGCGCAAGGATCGTGGCGAGCGCCGCATCGGCGATGTCTACATCAACGCGCCCATCTGCACGGCGGCGCTGCGCTAGCCAATACAAACAAGAATCGATTGCAATTGATGCGGCACGGCACGCCGCCCGCGCAAAAGAAAGACAGCCCGCAAATGCGGGCCGTTCTCGTTTGGGTCAGTACCGCTCAGGCAGCGCGCGGGCGCAGCGGCAGCACGTTGGCCGCGCGCCGCACCAGGATGCGCGTGTCCTTCCAGCCGGCATCGGCCAGCGGCGAGCCCCACACCAGTTCATGCAGGCGTGCCAGTGCAAACGGATTGCCCAGCAGCACATGCTTCTGCGCGGGGGTCAGCGCGCGCGGGCCATGCGTGAGCGCATGCTCGACCAGGGCCTCATGGCGCTTGCGTGCCGATTCCGGCTGCACCACGCGCGGCGTGGCGGTCGCGCACATCAGCGCATTGGTAACCGGATCCACCACGGCGTCGACAAAGTCAGGCGTTTCGGCCGCGGCTTCGACATGCTGCTGCGTCTCGACGATCTCGCGCGGTATCTGCGTCTCCTCGGGGATCATGAAGAGGCCCGCATTGCGCGAGGCGCGACCGAACGACACCCGCGACAGCATCACCGACAACGGGATCGACAGCGCCAGCGAACCCACGATCGGCAGCAGCCACAGCACGTAGGACGGGTTCAGCCAGTACACCAGGCCACCCCAAGCCAGGCCCAGGGCGGTGTGCCAGCCGTGGCGACGGAATGCTTCGCCCCAGCTGGTCTCGGCGTCTTCGCGCGGGGGCGACTTCCACGAGATGCCCCAGCCGCTGTACGCGGCGATCACGAACTTGGTGTGAAACAGCATGCGCGTGGGCGCCAGCAGCGCGGACAGCATCACCTCGATCAGCATGCTGGCAACCAGCTGCACCGCCCCGCCATAACGGCGCGCCTGCTTCAGCAGCAGCACCACGCTGGCCAGCTTGGGCAGGAACAGCAGCGTGGCCGTGGCGGAGAACAAGGCCAGCGCCTTTTCCGGATGCCATTCGGGCCAGGTCGGGAACAGCTGGTATTGCTGCGTGAAGTACTCCGGCGGCACCAGCGCGTGCTTGGCGAGCATGGCCGTGGACAGCAGCAGGAACAGCAGCCACAGCGGCGCCGACAGGTAGGCCATGATGCCGGTCAGGAACACCGCGCGGTGCACCACGTGGAAGCCCTGCTTGAGCCACAGCCTGAAGTTCATCAGGTTGCCCTGGCACCAGCGGCGGTCGCGCTTGACCTCGTCCAGCAGGTTCGGCGGCAGTTCTTCGTACGAGCCTTCCAGGTCGTAGGCAATCCACACGCCCCAGCCGGCACGGCGCATCAGCGCGGCCTCGACAAAGTCGTGCGACAGGATCTCGCCCGACAGCGGGCCGCGGCCGGGCAGCGGCGCCAGCGCGCAGTGCTCGATGAACGGATGCACGCGGATGATGGCGTTATGGCCCCAGTAGTGCGACTCACCCAGCTGCCAGTAGTGCAGGCCAGCCGTGAACAGCGGCCCGTACACGCGCGTTGCGAACTGCTGCACTCGCGCGTAGAGGGTCTCGCGGCCCACTGCCAGGGGTGCGGACTGGATGATGCCCGCCCCGGGGTTGGCTTCCATCAGCCGCACCAGCGTGGCCAGGCAGTCGCCGCTCATCACGCTGTCGGCATCGAGCACCACCATGTAGCGGTACTTGCTGCCCCAGCGGCGGCAGAAGTCGGCCACGTTGCCGGTCTTGCGCTTCACGCGGTGGCGGCGCCAGCGGTAGAAGATGCGGCCGAAGCCGCCGACGGCGCGGCACAGCTCCATCCATGCGTCATGCTCGGCGGTGCGCAGGTCCGGGTTGCCGCTGTCCGACAGCACGATGAAATCGAAGTTGGACAGGTGGCTGGTGCGCGCCAGCGATTCATAGGTGGCGCGCAACCCCGCGAACACGCGCGTCACGTCCTCATTGCAGATCGGCATGATGATCGCGGTGCGCGCCTCGGGCGCTATCGGCCCGTCGGGCGCGGCCGAGCGCGAGATCAGGTGGCGGTCGCCGCCCTTGGCCAGCACCAGGAAGCCCATCATTGCCGTCCAGAAGCCGGCCGACACCCATGAGAACAGGACGGCGAACAGCACCAGGATGGCGATCTCGAGCGGATCGGTGCCGTGGTACGGCAGCACGTTGCTCATGAAGTAGGTGGCCAGCACGGTCTGGATCACCACCAGGCCCAGCAGGAACCAGCGGCGGTGCGAGCCGGCCGGATGCCATTTGCCTTCGGCATCGGGACCGTCGTGCAGCGTGTCCCAGGTCTCGGGCACGGGCGGGCGGCCCAGCATGCGGCGCCAGGTATTGCGCAGCCAGCCGGTGACGATATGCGGCGGCCACTGGCGCGGCACCATCGAGTTGCGTTCGGGCTCGGGGCCGGTGTCGACCTTCACGGTGCCGTCTTCGCGCCGCTGCAGCAGCGGCGCGCCATCCACCTGGGGATTGCCGTATGCGATCGTAAAACGCCGGCCGACGGAGGCGTAGGCACTGCTGCCTTGCGCGGGCGGCGTGTCCTTGGCCGCCAGGCGCGACTGCAGGCGCGTGATCGCGTCCTGCGCATCGCGGCCGTCGGCGCTCACGGCGATCACGGGGGCAACCGATGCCACGGGCGTGACCGGTGCGACCGGTGTCGCGGCAGCGCCGTCCGCCAGCAGCTCGCTGCGTACTTCAGGCGATACCGGCAGGCGGTCGACATAGCGCTCGCATGCCGCCGCCTGGGCCGGTCGCTGCTTTAGCCTGGGGGTAAGATGTAGCTCCACGTCTCGGATAGGGTTGTATTGCCGTTGCGAAGATAGCCGCGCAACTCTACCGGCTTGGTTTCGTCCTTGCGGCGCATCACCATGGTCATGCGCCAGCCGCCGGTCGCCTCATTGCGCTGCACCGACGTTTTCAGCAGCTCACCGTTGGCATCGGCCGAAACCACCGGGTCGATGCGCACGTCCGCCGGCAGCTTGCGGAAGGCAGGGCCTTCGAAGTCCACCACCAGCGAAAAGCTTGTGTCTTCCTTGTTGCGGGTCTGGCCCTGCCCCAACCGGGTCTGGGTCACCCACGACAGCGGCGGCTGTTGTTCGCCGTCCTTCTGCCACAGCAGCCGGTACTCATAGTCGAAGGGTTGCTTCGGCTTGGGGGGGTTGTCCGGCACCCAGTACGCGACGATGTTGTCGTTGGTCTCGTCCGGCGTCGGGATCAGCACCAGCTCTACCCGGCCCGAACCCCAGTTGCCGCGCGGCTGCACCCAGCCACTGGGCCGGCGCTCATACCACGAGCCGATCTCCTGGTAGCTGTTGAAGGTGCGGTCGCGCTGCATCAGCCCGAAGCCCTGCGGATTGGTCGCCGCGAACGAGGTGACCAGCAAGCGCTTGGGATTGACCAGCGGGCGCCAGACCCATTCGCCGGTGCCCAGGTGGATCGACAGGCCGTCAGAGTCATGCACCTCGGGACGGAAATCCTGTGCGGGCGACGGCTGGTTCTCGCCGAACAGGAACATGCTGGTCAGCGGCGCCAGGCCCAGCTTGGTCACGTTCTCGCGCAAATAGAGGCGCGACTTGACCTCCATCGCGGTCTCGGCGCCGGGCTTGATGGTGAAACGGTACGCGCCGCTCATGCGGCGCGAATCCATCAGCGCGTAGATCGTGATCTCCTTGGCATTGGGGCCGGGACGCTCGATCCAGTATTCAACGAAGCGCGGGAACTCCTCGCCCGAATTGAGCGCGGTGTCCACCGCCAGGCCGCGTGCCGACAAGCCGTACCACTGGTCCTTGCCCAGCGCGCGGAAATAGCTCGCGCCCAGGAACGACGCCAGTTCATCCTTGCGCTTGCCCTGGTTCAGCGGATACAGGATGCGGAAGCCCGCGAAGCCCAGGCCCTTGAGCTTGCCGGCATCGACCTTGTGCGGGCCGTAGTTGAACGCGGACGGGTCGAAGCGGAATTCACGCACGCTGTTGCCCACCACCTCATGGATGCGCACGGGCTGGTCGAACACCATGCCCTCGTGGAAGAACGACAGCTCGAACGGCGCGCGCGTGCCGCGCCAGGCAAAGCGTTCCGGCTTGTATTCGATCTCGCGGTAGCGCTCGTACGACAGCTCGCGCAGCTCGCGCGGCAGGTTCTGCGGCGGCGCCTTGTAGGGCGAGGCTGCCAGCTGGCGCGCGCGCGCCGCCACCGTGTCAAAATCGAACGCATGGGCTGCCATGGCACACAGCGCCAGCGCGCCGCCACCAAGCCAGGCTGCGATCCGCACACCCGCCCGCGCCGCGCGGCGGCGGGCTCCCGGCCCGGCGGCGGGCAAGGTATGGGTAATGGACAGGCGTGGCGTGGCGATCTGTGACATGTATGCCAGGGTAAGCGGTTGAATCGGGGTGACCGGCATCGGCGGTCGGAACGAAGGACGACACAGCAAGAGACGGGCCCGGCGCCGAGTGGCGAGGCCCGGACACGAGGCAGACGGCCCGCGGGGCACTGTGTCCGGTTTGTTGCGATGCGCAATAAACCATAACAATTCGAGACGTAAAAGTCACGTTTCGATCACGCAAGGTTTGAAACAAAATGTTGGCCAGGTTACCCGAAAGCCGCTCCGGACAAGGCTTTGCGGGCGTCGGGGTCACACGGCCGCAAGCCCCGGCGAGGCCAATGCCTGCCGGCTGCGAGAATCTGGTGCGGATCGGGGCCGGCCGGCAGCCGGCCTTTTTAATACGGTGTTACTTTTTAGCGCCTTCGCTGTACGGATCAAACTTGCCGCTCTTGGCGCCTTCGGAATACGGATCGAACTTCCCGCTCTTCATTCCGCCTTGGCTATATGAGTCGAACGACTTCTGCGCGCCGCCCTGGATCGGCTCCATCTGGTCAGGGCGGGCACCCGGGTTCAGCGAAGTCACGTTGTCGCTTTTTGCGCCATCCGAGTACGGGCTGAATTTGTCCTGCTTGGCGCCATCGGAGTAGGTACTGAACTTGTCTTGCTTGGCGCCGTCGGTGTAAGGATTGAATTTGTCGGCCTTGCCCGTGGTCTGGGCGTGCAGCGTGCCGAATGCGCAGGCCAGGGCCAGGCCGATGGTCAGATAGCTCAGCTTCATGGGATCTCCTCTCGCAGGGGGAAAGGCGCTTGCCTTGCAAAGCGCACGGCAGGCGCCGCTGCCGGCCGACGCGAAGCGCGGGGGGCAACAATCAACGCTAGGTCAGCGGCTGGCACGTGTCAACCGCACCGCAGCGCTGCTGCGGCGCTGCATTGCGCTTACAATGCCACCCAAACGCCACCACGAAGCCACAAGGAATCGACATGCTGCCTCGGCCATCCGACCCCACCGTCAGCCCTGTCCGCCCTGCCCTGCGCGCCGCCGTCAGTGGCGCGCTTGGTGCCGCCCTGCTGTTTGCCGCTGCGGCGCCGGCGCAGGCGTACTTCGACAATTACCTGAGCGGCACCATCATCGGCACGCTCAATGACAAGGAAGGCGCGTCGCTGGCCAAGTCAGTACGCACCGCACTGAACGATACGGCCGACGGCAAGGCCGTTGAATGGACGTTCCCCGCGGCGGGGCGGCGCCAGCAGATCGACGGCACCATCACGCCGATCGAAAGCAAGACCGACAAGGGCCAGCCCTGCCGGCGCCTGAAGTCCGACCTCAAGCGCGGCAGCGCTGAAGAGCACTGGAGCGGCTGGTTCTGCAAGCAGCCCAACGGGCAATGGAAGTCGCGCCACGTGGCTGACTAAGCGGCGCCGAGCGCTTGCGCCGCCGGCGCTCATGCCGCGCGCGACGGCGCGCGATGCGGTCGCGCCGCCGGATCGACCTGCGGCGACCCGGGTTCCTCGTACCACCTGGTCCCGGGCACGTAGACGGTCTTGTCCGGCTGCGCCATGAAATGCGGCGACATGATCTGCACCCCGTGGGTGTTGAACTGGTCCTGGATCGCCGCGTGCAGGGCCGACAGCGCGTAGAAGCGATTGCGCGGATGGTCCAGCGCGCAGAACAACTCGTACTCGACGTAGAAGTCGGACAGCCCCCGCTGCAGCACGAATGACGTCGGCGACGGCGCAATATGCGCCGCCTCCGCCGCGGCTGCCAGCAGCATCGCATGGACCTGCCGCCAGGGCGTGTCGTAGCCGATCGTGACCGAAGTCGAGATCAGCGCAGCCTGCCAGCCTTCCTGCGCGCGGGGATCACGCACGCTGCCGTGCCGGGTGTAGTTATGGATGGCACTGCCGACCACCACCGCATTGGGCAGCGTCACCTCTTCATTGCGCAGGTTGATCACCTTCACCGAGAGCGCGTCCAGCGAGGCCACGGTGCCCACCGTATCGCCGATGCACACCATGTCGCCGCGCCGCAGCGCGCGCGAATACACCACCACCATGCCGCTCATCAGCTGGTTGACCACATTGGCCGATCCGAGTGTGACCATGAAGCCGAGCAGCACTGACAGCCCCTTGAAGACATCGCTGTCCGAGCCCGGGATATAGGGGTAGGCAAAGGTGAAGCCCAGCGCCCAGATCACCACCGCCGCCAGCCGCCGCGTGGCGCCTGCGGTTTCCGGATGCATGCCGGGCACCGTGATCTGGCCCTTCTGCACCGCCTTGAAGATATTCGACACCAGCCGCTGCACTGCGCGGGTAATCAGCACGATCACCGCCACCGTGACCAGGCCCGGCACCGACGACACCATCGACAGCGCGATCTGTGACAGCAAGCCGACGACAAAGGCGCCCATACGGTCGCCCATGGGCTGGGTCAGCGGAAACTGCTCGAGCGCAAACTCCAGCCAGGCAAAGGCCAGCACCAGCACCAGCCCGATCGCCAGGATCTGCACGATGCGCGCCACCAGCTGGTAGAGCGCGCCGGTCCAGTCGAACTGGCCGCCGACACGCTGCGCCAGGTGGCGCTCCAATGCCACGTGCAGGCGAGCGCGCAGGGCCACGCCGGCTCGCGCCACGCCCCATGTCAGCGCGGCCAGCACGGTCAGGCCAAGCAGGCTCAGCGCGGCGCCGCGCAGCAGGTTGGGCCAGTGCAGGTGCGCGCGCCGCGCGGCAATGGCCTGGCGCAGGCCCGCCGCGGTGCGCGTTGCGGCAGCCTCAAGCGTAAGGTGATCCTCCGGGGAGAGGTCTTGCGAGGTCAGCGCGAACAAGAGCCGGTCGCCCAGCCGGAAGGCGACCATCGGCGCATCGCCGAACGTGCCGCTGACCTGCCCGAGCGGCAGTGCCAGTTCGCTTTCCGTCAGGTCGTCGAATACCAGCTGCGCGCGCGAGACGCGCATGGCCGGGGTGGCTCCCGCGATCTCGGCGCGCATGGTGGTGATGGGCCGGTCCATCAGGCGCAGCTCGACCGCAGCGCCGCTGCGCACGGCAATCGGAGCCGGCACGGCCGCGGGCTCGGACGCCGGCGCAGCCAGGCTGGCTTGCATCCACAGCGCGCCTATCACCCAGCCCAGTCCCGCCATCCAGAATGCCGTCAATCGCCGCCACCGCCGCCACACCGCTAGCGTTGCCATAAGACCGCTCCCGTCCGAGTTGGCCTGCGCCGGCGCGAGGGCTCCACGCCCTGCCCGGCACAATGCCCGCAAGCATAGCGTGCGGCGGCGCAGGCGCAAAGCCGGCGCGGCGGCAGCCGCCTGCGGCAGCGGACGAAAAAAAAGGAGGCCGAAGCCTCCTGGTTGCGATCCGCCCGGACATGCCCTGCCCTATCCCCCCGGAAGACACGCAACGCGTGCCGCGGGGCTGTCCTGCGCACGGCGGGTCCGCGCCATGCAGGCGCGGCCGGCCATTATCTGCGTGGCGGCATGGCAGTCACGGGCGCAGCCTGCGTCCCCGCTCGCCGGGGAGCCGTGCGCCCGCCGCCATCATCAGCGCGCTCAGGCGCCTTTGTTCTTCGTCGGATCCTTGGCCGCAGGCGCGTGGCTCTTCTTCTTGCTGCTGGTCTTCTTGGCCTTGGCCTTGCTGCTGTCTGCCTTGGCCGGCGCGGCCTTGTCAGTCGACGCTGCCGCCGGCGTGGCCGGGGTGGCAGGCGTCGCCGGAGTAGCCGGCGTCTGCGCCATCGCGCCCGCACCGAACATTGCCATCGACAGCATGACGATCCATTTCTTCATTTCCGTCTCCTCGTTTGCCCTGCGGGTAGGTATGGCAGGGATGCCTGCCATGACGGGCGCTTTTGGCTCGCGCCCTGTCACCAGCATCAACGAGGAAGGTTTGCGCGCCGTTGACCGGGACAAACCCTGATAGGGAGCTGGACCGGCAGCCGTGGGGCGCCGCTCGCCGCCAGGCTTACCGGCACAGCTTGCGCAGCAACTCTCCGGCAATCGTGCCGGGGCCGGCGACCTGGAAGGTGCCGTACTGCGGCGCGCGGATTGTATAGAGCGAGTCGCCGCGCGCAAAGCGCTTGCTGTAGAGCGTCTGCTCGACCACGGCGAACATGGACGTGGCGCAGTTCAGCACCATGCGCTTGAGCGACGAGCGGATCGGCTCGCCGCTGGCAGTGCGGATCACGCCCGACGGCGAATTGCGCATCACCACCACGCCGACTTCGGTGCCCTGGCGGCGCACCGCGGACTGGTCGAAATAGGAAATCACGCCGTTGGCACCCATCAGGGGAAGCCATCGTTGCGGATCGGGGGCGGCGGGATCGGGTGCCGCGACCAGCCGGCAGCCTTCCCTGGGCGTGGACCGGAATACCGTGCCGGTGCCGGCGGCCTGGCACTCGTACAGGCCAGCGGCGGCAGCCGGGCGGGTGGTGCTGGAGGGAACGGGGGACGGTGCCGGCGCGGCGCTGCCTTCGGCATGCGCCAGCGGCGCGGCCAGTCCGAGCAGGCAGCCAGCAAACGTAGCTGCGTGCCTAAAAATGCGGAACATCATGGAATTGCCCTCATATAGACGGGAAAAAGCGATCCGCATTGTCGCACACGAAGCACGCATCCCGGCGCGTTTGCATGCCGAAGATGCGTGCAGGCGGCGACTTTTCAGTCGTGCAGGCGCCGCCAGGCCACCAGGTCCTCGATGGTCAGCACCGGCAACTGATACATCTCGGCAAAGGCCAGCGCCTCCGGCCGGCGTGCCATGGTGCCATCCGGGTTCATCAGCTCGCACAACACCGCGGCCGGCGACAGGCCTGCCATGCGGGCCAGGTCGACCGAGCCCTCGGTATGGCCGCGGCGCACCAGCACGCCGCCGTCGCGCGCCACCAGCGGAAACACATGGCCCGGGCTGACCACCGCATCTGTGCCTGCATCCCCGGCAATGGCGGCGCGGATGGTGGTGATGCGATCGGCGGCGCTGACACCCGTGCTGACACCTTCGCGGGCCTCGATCGATACCGTGAAGGCGGTGCCGTACTGGCTGCGGTTGTGCTCGACCATCGGCCGCAGGCCGAGGCTGCGCACCTTGTCTCCGGTCAGGCACAGGCAAACGATGCCGCTGCATTCGCGGATCATCATCGCCATGCTGGCGTTGGTCAGGCGTTCGGCGGCCAGGATCAGGTCGGCCTCGTTCTCGCGGTCGTCATCGTCGAGCAGCACGACCGGACGGCCTTCGCGCATGGCGTCCAGCGCCTGCGCGATGCGCGCGGCCAGGGAACGTGGGTCGGCACCGGCGGCAAGATCCGCGGACACCTCGGGTGCAACAGCTTCGGTGGAAAGGCTAGGCATGAAACGCTCCTTGTTCAGCATCAATGGGCGTTCCAGGGGAAGGATCAACGGAGTTGCAGCGCCGCACGCCGCGCCTGAAGCGCACGCACGAGCAGCCGCGCTCGGCGCAAGGCAACAGCGAACCGCAAGGCCAGGCAAGGCGCCGGGCCGCGCGGGCAAGCTCCGCCCATCTTCTTTCATCCGGACTATGACCGTCGGCCCTGGCCTCTCACCAGGTCTGCTGACCTCGCACGGGAATGCGAGCGCTCGCGGGCTCGCCGGACACGCACTGCGCGCCGCGGCATACCGCCGGTGGGGACTTTCACCCCGCCCTGAAGACGTAACGAACCGGCGCGGCCTTGTAGCCGGCGCCGGCCCGCGAATGTTAGCACGATTACTTTTTTTCTTTGTCCCAACGCAGAGCGCCGGACGGGCGCTCGACCACGCTTGAACAAATCCGACCATCGCAACGTGGCCTCTCGTGTACTACAAATAAGGCAGGGAGGCAGCGCATGTGCAAGCGGGCGCCCGCCGTGGCGGCCGGCTCATGCCTTGCCGGACAACAACGCAGCACCTCTTCATCCGTGCTTCCCATGCGCCGACACGAACAAGAAGCCAGACAAGACCGCCGTGTGAGTTGTTCCTCGTTCCATCCACCCCCGCCCTGCCGGCATGCGTGGCAACAGCGGGTGCGCCGCACCGTCGCCGCGGGCCTGCTTGCCCTGCCCTTGTGCCTGGCAGCGACGGCACGCGCCGCGCCTGCCGTGCAGCTTGGCTACGGCTTCGACGATGGCCACGACGTGCAGAAGGCGGAGGTCGCCATGTTGTGGGATTCGGGCTTTGCGTGGGGCAATCCGCAAGGCTGGCAGGTCGACCTGCAATGGGAGGTCAACGTTGCGCGCTGGCGCAGCAGCAGCGACAACCAACCCAACGACCTATGGGAGTTTGGTGCCTCGCCGGTGGTGCGGATCGCATGGTGGCGCCACACCTGGGTGCCCTTCCTCGAGCTGTCGGTCGGGCCGCGCCTGCTGACCAGCACGCACACTTCGGCCAACCACGACATTTCCACCGCCTTCCAGTTCTCGGAGTACGCCGGGATCGGCTTGACGGTGGGCAAGGACCGGCGCTTTACCGCGGGCTACCGCTTCCAGCACCTGTCCAATGGCGGCATCAAGGACCCCAATCCCGGCACCACCTTCCACGTCATTTACCTGCGCTACCGCTTCTGACGGCGGCCGCTGCAGCCCCGGCCTGCGCTTCAAACAGGGTGCGGGTGGCGTCGTCAGCCGGGAAGAAGCACTCGATGCGCAACTCCTGCAGCGTGATGTCCTGTGGAATGCCGAGCGTGGTCAGGGTCGAGAACAGCGACGCGCGGAACGCGCCCGCATGCAGCACCACCGGCAGCAATGGCGCCGGCGGGCCATCGGTGCCGTCGTCCTCGGGAAGCAGCGCGCCGCCCGGCCCGACCATGTCAGGATGCCAGGCGGCGATGCGCCCGAAGATCTCGCGCGCGGTCTGGTCGTGGGCCTGTACCTGCAGCTCCTGCCACACGCGCCGCAACAGGTAGCGCCCGACCTGGCGCGCGTTTTCGATTACCGGCCACAGGCCCTCCGGATCAAACACGGTCAGCATCAGGTTGATCCTGTGGCTGCCTTCCGTGAGCGATGGCGGCGCGCGCCCGCCCAGCAGGGTCTCGAGCATGCGCCGGTAGGCCGGGTTGGCATCCACCAGGTTCCAGAAACGGTCCAGCACCACGGCGGGGTACGGCTCCTGCTTGGCCAGGATCAGCGCGATCGCCTGCTGCACCATCTGCAGCGGCGGCGAAGCCAGCGCGTGTTCGCTGTAGGCCGGGGCAAAGCCGCCGGCCAGCAGCAGCCGGTTGCGCTGGCGCAGCGGCACGCCCAGGCGCTCGGCCAGCGCCAGCACCATTTCACGGCTGGGGCGGGCGCGGCCGGATTCCAGGAAGGAGATGTGGCGCTGCGACACCCCGGCGGCCAGCGACAGCGCCAGCTGACTGTAGCCGCGCCTGCTGCGCCAGTAGCGCAGCAGGCCGGGGAAGTCGAGGGTAGCCTCCGAGGCTGGGGTCAGCGTGTCCATGGCATGCATTACAGCATGCACCGCGGCGTATGACCATTACCTTGCAGGTAATGGCTCCGATTCAGTCATCGCCTGCGGAGCGCCGGGCCCCGCCGCGCGCACCGCGTCGATCAGCAGGCGCATGGCCGGCGTCGCGGCCCGCCGCCGGCGCAGCAAAATCCCATAGGGGACCAGCCGCCCGCGCATCGCCACCGGCAGGACTGCCAGCGCACCCAGGGCGACGAAGTACTCCGCGATCGCGCCCGGCACGACGGCAATGCGGTCGCTGTCCGCCAGCAGCGGCAGCGTGCCCATGATCGACGAGGTCTCGATGATGTCTTCCGGCAGCGCCACGCGGTTGTCGCGGAAGGTCTGGTCGATGATCTGCCACATCGGCACCGCCGCTGGCGGGATGATCCAGGGATAGCCGGCCAGGGAAGCCAGCTTGACGCCGCGCTTGCCTGCCTGCGGATGGCCGGCGCGCGCCACGATGGCCAGCGACTCTTCGAACAGTGGCTCGAAGTCGAGATCGTCGGCCACCGTGCCTTCGGGAATGCGTCCGATCACCACGTCCAGCGCATCCTGCCGCAGCGCCTGTACCAGCACGTCGCTGGTATCGACCTGCATCACGATATGCAAACGCGGATAGCGCGCCTTGAGCGCGTTGATGACGGCCGACAGAACGGAAGGCACCGGGGCCAGGATCGAGCCGAGCCGCACCTTGCCCACCTCGCCCGCGGCGATGGCGGCAAATTCATCGTGCAGGGCATCCAGGTCGGCCAGCACCACGCGCGCATAGCGGATCAGCGCCTCGCCGAACACCGTCGGCTCGATGCCGCGCGCATGCCGCGTGAACAGCAACGTGCCGACCACGCTCTCGAGCTCGTGCAATGCCTTGGTGACGGCTGGCTGGGACAGCGCCATCTGTGCCGCGGCGCGCCGCAGCGAGCGGTGCTCGGCAAGGGCCAGGGCCAGGCGCAGATGCCGCATATGCAGGCGTTTGCGCAGGGTGGCGGCACTGGAGAGGGTGGCTGGGAGGTCTGGCATGGTGGCCGGGCTGCGGCGAAGATTGGACTTATAGCATGCTTGTGCTTGCCGCTGGTTCTAGGCCAGCTCGGACGGCCTTGGAACATTGATCCGATAGAACCTGACCGCATTGCCAGCCAGCACGCGCTGCCTGGCCGCGGTGTCCGGCAGCGCCTCGCACACGGTGCCGAGGATCGTGCCCAAGTCCGCGCTCAGGCCCGACACCGGCAGGTTGCTGCCGAACATCGCCCGCTCATGCCCGAATATCGCCAGCACCTCGCGCACGATGCGGCGGTTGCCCTGCGCATCCCAGCGCCCGCCGGCCAGCCCGAACTCCGACAGCTTGACCGACACATTGGCGCAGGCAGCCAACGCCTCCATGCCGGCGCGCCAACTGGCCAGGCCCTCCTCCGAGCGGTCCAGCGGCAGGCCCGCGTGATTGAGCGCGATCGGCACACCCGGCAAGGCGGCCGCCACCCGCGCCGCCTCGCGCAAATGCCAGAACGGTACCCGCAGATCCCACGACAAGCCATGGCGTTCCAGCCGCGCCAGGTCATCCAGCCAGGCCTGGTCCTGCATCGACCCGGGCCGCCCTGCCACCGACTCGCCCGGCGCCGACGCCGTCAGCGGTTTGCACCGGATCCCCCTGACCCGCGCGAAACCGGCCTGGCGCGCCAGCAGCTCCGCGCATCCTGGAGTGCCGAACGGCGCGTAGGCCACCACCGCGGCAGCCATGCCGGGGCGCCAGGCCTGGCCGTGCAGCCACGCGGTCTCGTCGACGGCTTCGCGGCGGTCGCGTTCGGCCTCTACGTGCACAGTGGCCAGCACTGTGACGGCGCTAGTGTCATGCGCGTACTGCGCCTCAAGGTAATCGCTGCGCAGGGCCTGGTAATCGCCGAGAAAGAAGCTCTGCGGCCGGTATTCGTCCTGCAGCCAGGGATAGCGGCCGCGCCCGAGTTGCCACAGGTGGTGGTGGGCGTCGACGATGGCCAGGCCTGCGGGCAGCGCGGCAGTTGTTACCCTGCTCATCGGCACCGCCTCGGCAGCGTGGCGGCCAGGGCGCCGGCCAGCACCAGCGCGGCGACCAGCAGGTAGACACCGGCACCCGCGCTGACGCGCTCGATCAGCACGCCCGCGGCATAGGGGCCGCAGAATCCGCCCAGGTTGCCGAGCGCATTGATCACGCCGCGCGCCACGCCCGCGTGCTCGGCGGCCAGCAGCCGCGGTGGCAAGGTCCAGAACACCCCCGCGGCGGACTGGAGGAAGAAGCCACTGCCGACCAGCAGGCCATAGGACAGCCAGGTATTGTCGTGCCACCAGACCGAACCGGCCAGGCAGGCGGCGAAACCCAGCAGCGGCCAGACCACGAAGACCTTGCGCCGGCCGGTGCGGTCGGACAGCGAGGAGATCGCGAGGATGCCGGCCATGGTGCCCAGGTAGGGCAGCACGGCCAGCATGCCGACCTGCCCCATGCCACCTCCGGTCAGGCCCTTGAGGATGGTGGGCAGCCACAGCGTGTAGCCGTAGATCCCCATCTGGTAGAGAAAATTGACGGCGATCAGACGCCAGATCACGTCCTGCGACAGGATGCGCGCCAACACCGCCCGCGTGCCGCCCGCGCCCTGCACCACGTTCGCGCCAGCGGCGGCTGCCTGCTGCTCTTCCTCGCGCAGGCGGGCCAGCAGATAAGCCTTCTCTTCGGCCGAAATCCAGCGCGCCTGCTCGGGCCGGTCACTGGCCAGTTTCCACCACACGCCGAGGCAGGCCAGCGAAATCAGGCCTTCCACGATAAACAGCCAGCGCCAGTCGAGCGCCGCGATCACCAGCCCCGACAGCGGCGCGGTGATGATGCCGGCGATCGGCACGAACAGGATCACCAGGGCGTTGGCGCGCCCGCGTTCGTGGTCGGGGAACCAGTTGCCGACCATGGTCAGCACCACCGGCAGCATGCCGCCCTCGGCCACCCCCAGCGCAAAGCGCAGAACCAGCAGTTCGGTCTCGTTGCGCACCAGGCCGGTCAGCACGGAAATGACGGCCCAGGCCAGCATCGACCAGGCGATGAAGTTGCGCCCGCTGCCGCGCACGGCCAGCTTGCCGCCGGGAATCTGCAGGAACAGATAGCCGACAAAGAAAATGCCGCCGGCCAGGCCGGCCATGCTGGCGCCGATACCAAGCGCGTCGCCCATCCCGCCCGGCATGGCGAAGGCGATATTGACGCGATCCATGTACGAGACGATGCAGACCATCAGGATCGGCGGGATGATGCGCCACCAGCGCTGGGCGGGGATGCCGGTGGCAACGGTGAGAGGTGTCGCGTCGATGGCGACGGACGTGCCGGCGCCGGCTTGGTCCAAGCCTTTCATACTCTGTCTCCGTATGGATTTCCGGGTATAGGCCGCTGGCATCTGCGCTGCCTTCGCGGCCTTGAACGCCCGCTGACTACCGCGGCGGCAAGGCCAGGATGGCAAGACCGTCCGGTTCCTTGCCGGTGGTGAAGGCATGGCGCAGGGTCAGGCCAGGCAGGTCAAGCTGGCCGACGGTGTGGTCGTTGAGCGCGATATAGGCGCGGCTCGGGTCAGCCGGATGGAAGGCGAGCGCGATCGGCTTGGCGCCGGTGTCGACCCGGCCGGTTTCGGCGAGCGTGTCGGGGTCGAAAATGCGGATGCTGCGCTCGCCGTAGTTGAGCACGAACAGGCGGTCGTCCGGCGACCAGTAGATGCGGGTGGGATCCTCGCCGGTCGGCACCGTGCGCACCGCTTCCATCGTGCACGCGTCCAGCCGGGTCAGACTGTGATCGTCGCGGCTGGCGACGTAGAGCGCCGCTTCGTCGCGGCTCAGGCAGCAGCCCTCGGGGCGCCTGCCGGCGTACGCCGCGCGCGGAGTGCGGGTGGCATCGTAGGGGTGGACCAGCGTCACGGTATGCGACAGCAGGTTGGTCACGTAGGCACGCTCACCATCGGCCGACAGTACGAACAGATGGCTCTTGACCCCGCCCGCGGGCACGGCGCGGTCCGGGACTGGGCGCTCCAGCGGCGCTTCGAACACCAGCAGCATATTGTCGCGCTCGCTCAGCGCGTAGACGCGTCCTTGCCGGTCGATCTGCAGGCCATGGATACGGTGATAGGGCGAGCAATCGAGCTGAGCCCTGACAACGCCGCGCATCAGGTCGACCGCGATCACCGCGGCGCCGCCGTCGCCGGCGTGCGCGAAGGTCTGCACGCCATAGTGGCCGACGTAGCCGCACAGGCGCTCGCGGTCCACCACGAATTCATGCGGATAGTCAGGCAACTGCACACTGAAGCAGCGCTCGCCGCCATCCAGTTCGTAAGCGCTGAAGCTATGGCCGAATTTCTCCACCAGCACGGCCGTCCATTGGCTGTCCATTCTGTCTCCTTGTGATTCGCACGCCTGTAGGCTCCAGGCTGTTCGGAAGGCGGCACAGGTGCTGCCATGGACGGAAGTCTGGCGCAGCCAACGATAACTATCTATTGAATATTAGGTATCGAGCTATCTCCATTAGTTATCGCCACGCCAGGCGAAGGCGCCACCATCACCTGCACCGGGGAACCGCCGAGCCGTCATGCGCGGATGGTATGCTTGGTGCTTTCAACTCACACGCATAGGGCGCGCACCCTGATGGAAATTGCCATACTGCTGGCGCTGATTCTGCTCAACGGCCTGTTCGCGATGTCCGAGATCGCGTTGGTCACGGCCCGCAAGGCACGTCTGCAGCGCCAGATCGAGAACGGTGACCGCGGCGCGATTGCCGCGGTCCAGCTGGGCGAGGATCCTACGCGCTTCCTGTCCACGGTGCAGATCGGCATCACGTCGATCGGCGTGCTCAATGGCGTGGTCGGCGAATCCACGCTGGCGCAGCCGCTGGGCCTCTGGCTGCAAGGCTTCGGCTTGTCGCCGAACACCTCCGGCTATGTGGCGACCGCCATCGTGGTGGCCGGCCTGACCTACTTTTCCATCGTGCTGGGCGAACTGGTGCCCAAGCGCCTGGGCCAGATGGCCCCCGAAGCCATCGCGCGGCTGGTGGCGCGCCCGATCGGCTGGCTGGCCGTGGCCTCCACCCCGTTCGTCAAGCTGCTGTCCAGCTCAACGCGGCTGGTGCTGCGGCTGCTCGGCACCAAAGTCGACCGCGGCCCGGGTGTGACCGAGGAAGAAATCCACGCGCTGCTGGTCGAGGGTTCCGAAGCCGGCGTGATCGAACAGCACGAGCACACCATGGTGCGCAACGTGTTCCGGCTGGACGACCGCCAACTGGCATCGCTGATGGTGCCGCGCGGCGATGTCGTGTACCTGGACGTGGAAGAGACGCTCGATGAAAACCTGCACCGCATCGAGGAATCCGACCACTCGCGCTTTCCGGTCGTGCGCGGCGGCATGCACGACATCATCGGCGTGGTCAGCGCGCGCCAGTTGCTGGCGCGCCGGCTGCGCGGCGAAGAAGCCGACCTGAAGGCCGCGGCGCAGCCCGCGGTGTTCGTGCCCGAGAGCGTGACCGGCATGGAACTGCTGGAGAATTTCCGCGGCTCCGGCGGCCAGATGGCCTTTGTCATCGACGAGTACGGCGAAGTGCTGGGCCTGGTCACGCTGCAGGACCTGATCGAGGCCATCACCGGCGAATTCAAGGCCGACGCCGCCGGCGAGGAATGGGCAGTGCAGCGCGACGACGGCTCGTGGCTGCTCGACGGCCTGATCCCGATCCCGGAACTGAAGGACCGCATCGGCCTGCGCCAGGTGCCGGAGGAAGAAAAAGAGCGCTACCACACCCTGTCCGGCATGCTGCTCCTGCTGCTGGGCCGCCTGCCGCAGATCGCCGACAGCGTGCAATGGGGCGACTGGCGCTTCGAGATCGTCGACATGGACGGCAAACGCATCGACAAGGTGCTGGCCTCGCGCCTGCCCCCGCAGGAAGGACCTGAGGAAGAGACCACCGGCTGATCAGGCCAGCCCATCCGCCGATGCCCTGATTCCGGCAGTGGCGTCAATCCTGGATCACAGCCGATGACGGCCATATTGATCCATATCAAGTTGCAGGTTGCGACCAAGTCACCTTGGCGCAATTTGCAATGTTCCGCCCCCTCCCCTTCGCTTATGATCGGCCTGTGCGGCCCGCATGCGGCCGTGGCAGGCTGGATCACCAAGGCCTGACGACAAGCGCCGGCGGCCGCCCCAGCGGCCAGCCGAACGACCAAATCCGCTACCGGGGAGACGCGGACATCGCGAGGCCATCAACCGGCTGTCCGCAAGACCATCCATGCATCCTGATGCCGATGACATCGCCGCGCCAGCGGCCGCGGGCGCGATACAGCCTTCCGCCCTGGTGTCCGCGCTTGCCGCACGCCGCTCCGGCACCGGGCAGCCGGCGACCATCCTCTCGATCCGCCTGGACCGGTTTGCCAGCGCCTGCGAAACCCTGGGCCCCCGGCGCGCGGCCAGGCTGCAGGCCATCGTGCAGGCACGCATCGCCTGCCTGCTGCCGCCCGGCGCCATCATGCACTGGATGGCGCCGGCAGACCTGGTGGTCATTACCGCGCTGCCGGACGGCGTGCCCGACCCCGGCCCGGTGGCCAGCCGGCTGGCCGACGAGCTGTCCCGGCCGTTCGCGCTGGAGGGCTTCGAGCTGTTTATTTCGTGCAGCATCGGCGTGGCCACCGACCATCCGGATATCCCGGCTGAACGCAGCCTGCAGCAGGCCCTGGACGCCATGCTGCAAGTCGACCGACGGGGGGGCGACGGCCTGGCACGCGCCGACAAGCCCGCCACACCGCCGACCGCGCCCCTGCTGGCTGCCCTGCCCGACGCACTGGAGCGCGGCGAGCTGAGCCTGCAGCTGCAGCCGCGCGCCGACTTCGCCAGCGCCGTTGTCAGCGGCTACACCGTGCGGCTGCGCTGGCATCATGCGGCGCTGGGACGCGTGGCGCCGCAGGATTTCTTGCCGGCGGTGGAGTCGCTGGGCTGGTCGGCCGGATTGGCAGCTGGCTGCTGGAAAGCGTGCTGCCACTGGTACGCGCCGCCGAAAACGTGGCCCCGCTGCAATTCACCCTGCTGGCCTCCAGCGCGCAGCTGCACCGCCCGCAGATGGTGGAGGCGCTGGCCCATGCCCTCGACGCGGGCGGCATCGCGCCGAACCGCCTGTGCATTGAAGTGTCGGCCAGCGCCGTGCCGGCCGACCCCGACATCATTGCCCGCTTTGCCGCGCTGCGCGGGCGCGGGCTGCAACTGGCACTCGGCGATTTCGACGACAGCCCGGGCTGCCGCCGCTTGCTGACGGCGCTGCACCCGGACAGCGTCACGCTGGACGCGCGCCGGCTGGGCCATGCACCCCGGGCCGGCGAATCCGCCAACCGTGCCGAGAGCCTGCGCGCCGCCTGCAGGCTGGCCCGCAGCGCCGGCGTGTCGGTCTGTGCCAAAGGGATCGAGACCCGCCAGCAGCTCGAGGCGGTGCGGGCCTGGGGCTGCCACAGCGTGCAGGGCTACCTGCTGGCGCAGCCATTCCCCGCGACCTGGCTGCTCCAGACCCATGCGGCAATCCAGCAGCGCGCCCGGGAGCTGCTGGGGCCCCACGCCTGAGTACCGGCTGGCGTTGCGGGCCGTTGCACGATTTACAAATTGGCACATACCAGATGGCAAACCCGCTCACAGCAGCGGTAAAATCGGCGCAAATCCCTCAATCCCTGAATCTCTCGATTCTTAAAATCCTCAAAAGGAGCCCGGCGTGAAGAAAGGTTGGATCTGGTGCGTTTTGTTTGCCACCCTGTTGGCTGGCTGCAACACGATGGCGGGGCTCGGCCAGGACATTCAGCGCGGTGGCCAGAAGCTCGAAAGCTCGGCGGACCGTCACAAGTAAGCCGCCAGCCCCCCAAGTCTGATGCGGCCCGGACCGCGTCGATATGAAAACGGCACGCCGCATGGCGTGCCGTTTCTCTTTGCGCTGCCGCTGCTCAGCGCTTGTTGCGCAATGCCCTGGCCTGCTCGGCCAGCGTGCGGATGCGGCCCCAGTCGCCGCTGGCGACCGCGTCCTTAGGCACCACCCACGAACCGCCCACGCACACCACGTTCGGCAGCGCCAGGTAGGTCGGCGCCAGCGCGGCGTCGATGCCGCCGGTCGGGCAGAAGCGCAGCTGCGGCAGCGGGCCGCCCAGCGACTTCAGCATCGGCACGCCGCCCGCTGCCTGCGCCGGGAAGAACTTGAGGAAGGTGAAGCCGGCTTCCAGCGCCGCCATCGCCTCACTGGCAGTGGCCACGCCCGGCAGCAGCGAGATGCCGGCGCCGTGCGCGCCCTCGGCCAGCGCCGGGGTCAGGCCGGGCGAGACGGCAAACTGTGCGCCCGCATCGCGCACGGCGTGCAGCTGCTCGACGTTCAGCACCGTGCCGGCACCGACGCAGGCCTGCGGCAAGGCTGCCGCCACCGCCTTGATCGCTTCCAGTGCCACCGGCGTACGCAGCGTGATCTCAAGCAGCGGCAAGCCGCCGGTGACCAGCGCCTCGCTGACGTGCAGGGCCTCGTCGACCGAGTGGAATTCCAGCACCGGGATCACCGGCACGTCGGCAAGGCGTTGAAGCAGCGGGGAAGTCTGGTTTTGCATGGCTGTCTCGGAATAGGAAGTGCAGAAGCAGGGTTTCAGGGAAGCAGGAGTTCAGGCCAACGGGATCATGCGATCACTGACACCGACTGCGCCAGCCGGCCCAGCACGGTCTGGGCGTCGGGGATCGGCGCCACCGCGCCGTAACCGGTGGTAGACAGCGCCGCCGCCACGTTGGCATAGCGCGCCGCCTCGAACGGATCGGCACCCGCGGCCAGGCGCGCAACAAAGCTGCCGCCGAAGCAGTCGCCCGCGCCGGTGGCATCGACCGGCTCGACCGGATAAGGCGGCACCAGCGCGCGCGACTCTGGCGTGGCCACATAGGAGCCCTCTTCGCCCAGCTTCAGCGCGACCAGGCCGATGCCGCAGCCCAGCAGGTAGTCGACGATGGCGTCGCGGTCGTCCAGCCCGGTCAGCACGGTGATGTCATCCCAGCTGGGCAGGCACACGTCGGTCAGCATGAGGGCCTCGCGCATGATGCCGCGCGCGCGCGCCAGCGACCACAGCCGCAGCCGCAGGTTGGTGTCCAGCGTGACCTTGGTGCCGGCCTTGCGCGCATGCTCCATCGCGTCCAGCCCGGCATCGCAGGCGCTGGTGCTGATGGCCAGGCTGATGCCCGACAGGTGCAGGTAGCGCGCCGCGGCGATCGCGCCCAGCGGCAGATGCTCATGCTGGTAGCGGCTGGCGGCAGAGCCTTCGCGCAGGTAGTCGAAGCGGTGGCCGTGGTTGTCGTGCGAGACAAAATAGACCCCGGTAGGCGCGCTCGGGTCGACGCGCACATGGCGGGTATCGACCCGCTCCTGCGTCCACAGCGCGCGCAAGCGCTCGCCGAAGGTGTCGGCGCCGACCGCGCAGATATAGCCGGTGCTGGCGCCCTGGCGCGCAGCGGCAATGCAGAAGTTGGAAGTGTCGCCGCCAAAGCCTTGCAGGTAGCGCGACGGATCGTCGGGCTGCTGGTTGAACTCCACCAGCGGTTCGCCGTAGGCCAGGATGTCGATGCTCATGGGGCCGTCTGCCTCAGAAGAAGGTTTGCACGATGTCGATCACGCGCATGTCGCGGTCCAGCACCGGGATATGGCGCCACTTGTCGAAAGTCAGGCACGGGTGCGAGATATCGAAAGCGATCATGTCGCCGACCTGAACGTCGTCGCCCGGCTTGACCTGCAGGTAGGCGTGCTGGTCCATCATGCCGGTGACCTCCCAGTGCGCGGGCACGTCCACCGGCGCCTCGGTGCCGGGCCGGTACAGCCGCGCCGGGATTGGCATGCCGGCGTCGAAGGCCGCATCGCGCTTGCCCATGCCGATGATGACGCGGTCCGGTTCGGGGATCGACTGCACATAGGCCCACAGCTGCAGCGCCGGCAGCAGGCCCTCGCGCATCTTCTGCGCGACCGGGTTGCTGGCCAGGATGCGCTGCTGCGCGGCGCGGTAGATGCCTACGTCATGCGTCAGGTAGCAGCCCGGGCGCAGCACGATGTCGATCGGCGCGCCGATCTCGGTGCGCGCGAATTCCTCGGCCACCACGTCGTACCAGGCCGAGCCCGCGCCCGACATCACCACCGGGCTGCGGCCGAAGCGGCCTTCCTGTGCCAGTTGCCGCGTCACCGCCACGGTGCGCTGCAGGAACTTGCGGATATCGGCTTCTTCCTTGAGCACGCCTTCATAGATCTCGACGCCGGCCAGCGACAGCGCCTGCGGCCAGCGCGCCAGCGCGTCCAGCACGGCCTGCTGCTGCGCATCGTCGCGTACGCCGGTGCGCCCGCCTTCCACGCCCAGTTCCAGCAGCACCTGCAGCTTCTGGCCGCGCTCCTGGAAGAACTTGCCGAGCTGGTCGACCAGCGCGGCAGAGTCCACCAGCGCGAAGAATTCGAAATCCGGATCGCGCAGCAGGTCAGCGATGATTTCCATATTGCGCCGGCCCACCAGCTGGTTGGCCATCAGCACGCGCTTGACGCCGTGCGCATGCGCGGCAGCGGTCTGGTGCGCGGTGGCCAGCGTGATGCCCCACGCGCCGGCGCCGAGCTGGCGCGCAAACAGCTTGGGCGCCATGGTGGTCTTGCCATGCGGCGCAAGCTGCACGCCGTACTCGTTCATGAAGCGGCGCATCCACTCCAGGTTGTGCGCAAGCCGGTCTTCATAGAGCACCGCGGCCGGCAGGCTCAACTCTTCCTGCAACAGGTTCCAGCCGGTCTGGCCGGCCGCATCCGGGGCGATCGGGGCTTCCATCCGGCCCAGCGCCTTGTTGAGCGGATCGATCACGCCGGCCTGATACTTTATTTCATGCATGCTTGTCATCACCCTGAAAAAATCTGATTGACGTAATGATAGCCCTGAAAATAAGATATTTCATCCTTGTTATAAAGTAACACGCAGATGCCCGGAAGGGCTAGCCGGGACCACGCGACTGGCATCCGCCACGTGCGCCAATCACTGTTATAGCCCCTGCCCGCGGACACTGCAGCTTCCGTCACATTTCGATCCAACCCGTCTTCACACCAGACCTGCCGCCCATGACCGCGCCCTTCGACATCCTGACCCGCATCGCCGAGCGCGGCCCCGCGCTGCGCCTGGCCGAGCAGAAGGTGGCGCAGGTGGTGCTGGAAGACCTGGCCGGCGCGGCCGCCGCCAGCATCAATGAGCTGGCGCGCAAGGCCGGCGTCAGCGAGGCCAGCGTGACGCGCTTTGCCAAGGCCATCGGCTGCCGCGACGTGCGCGACCTGAAGTTGCGCCTGGCGCAGGCCACCGCGGTGGGTGCGCGCTTCCTGCAGCCCGGCAGCGTTCCCGCCGGTGAAGCCACCCCGGCCACGCTCGCTGACAGCATCCACGCCGACATCCTCACCGCGCTCGAAGTCAACCGCGGCATGATGGATGCGCAGCGCATCGAACAGGCCGCGCGCCTGTTGCTTGGCGCACGCATGGTCTACGCTTTTGGCATGGGCGGCGGCTCGTCGTTCATGGCCGACGAGGCGCGCCATCGCCTGGCGCGCCTGGGCCAGCCGGTGGCGAGCTACCAGGACGCCCTGCTGCAGAAGATGGTGGCGGCCACGCTGGGCCGCGACGACGTGGTGCTGGCCTTCTCGGCCAGCGGCCGCGTGCCGGAGATGCTGGCCAGCTGCGATATCGCGCGCGAGTACGGTGCCCGCCTGGTGGCCGTGACCGCGCTGGGCTCGCCGCTGGCCGCGCGTGCCGACGTGCTGCTGCCGGTGCGCACGCTGGAGACGGATTTCATTTTCAAGCCGTCGGCATCGCGCTACGCCATGCTGATGGTGCTGGACGTGCTGGCCACACAATGCGCGCTGTTGCAGCCGGACCAGAGCAAGGAGCGCCTGCGCCGGCTCAAGTACGTGCTGGACACCCACCGCGGTGAAAGCGGCCCCGCCAGGGGCCCCGACAGCCGCCAGCCGCTGGGAGACTGACCATGCCACACCTGTTCGATACCCTGATCCGCTGCGTCACCCTGATCGACGGCTCCGGCGCCGCCGCGCGCCTGGCCGACGTGGCCCTGCGCGACGGCCGCATCGCCCGCCTCGATGAAGCCGGCGCGATCGATCCCGACGCCGCCTCGCATGTAGTCGAAGGCGACGGCCTGGTCCTTGCACCGGGCTTTATCGACGTGCATACGCACGACGACACCAACGTGGTGCGCCAGCCCGAGATGACGCCCAAGCTGTCGCAGGGCGTGACCACGGTGGTGGTCGGCAACTGCGGCATCAGCGCCGCGCCGGTGACGCTGGCGGGCGAGCCGCCCGACCCGATGAACCTGCTCGGCCATGCCGACGCCTTCCGCTACCCGGATTTCAAAAGCTACGTCGATGCGGTGGAAGCCGCGCAGCCCGCGGTCAACGTTGCCGCGCTGGTCGGCCATACCGCGCTGCGCAGCAACCATATGGACCGCTTCGACCGCGCCGCCACGCCGGAAGAAATCGCGGCAATGCGCGCACAGCTGGAAGAAGCGCTGCAGCACGGCGCGCTGGGCCTGTCCACGGGCCTGGCCTACGCCAATGCCTTCAGCGCGCCGACCGATGAGGTGCTGGCGCTGGCCGAACCGCTGGCCAAGGCCGGCGCGCTCTACGCCACCCACCTGCGCAGCGAGTTCGCCGAGATCCTCGACGCCATGGACGAGGCCTTCCGCATCGGCCGCCATGCGCGCGTGCCGGTGGTGATCTCGCACCTGAAATGCGCGGGCGTGGCCAACTGGGGCCGCAGCACCGAGGTGCTGGACGCACTCGACGGCGCGCAGCGCTGGCAGCCGGTGGGCTGCGATTGTTACCCCTACACCGCCAGCTCCTCCACGCTGGACCTGAAGCAGGTCACCAGCGACTTCGACATCATGGTGACCTGGTCCGAAGGCGCGCCCGAAATGAGCGGCCGCCTGCTGGCCGATATCGCCGCCGAATGGCAGGTCGACCTGCACGAAGCCGCGCGCCGGCTGATGCCCGCGGGCGCGGTCTACCACTGCATGGAAGACGCCGACGTCGACCGCATCCTGAGCCATCCGGCCACGGTGGTCGGCTCGGACGGGCTGCCCAACGACCCGCTGCCGCATCCACGCCTGTGGGGCGCCTTCCCGCGCGTGCTGGGCCACTACGCCCGCGACCGCGAGCTGTTCCCGCTGACGGTGGCCGTCAACAAGATGACCGGCATGTCCGCCGAGCGCTTCGGCCTGCAGGAGCGCGGCTTCGTGCGCGAAGGCTACTGGGCCGACCTGGTGCTGTTCGACGCCACCACCATCCGCGATGCGGCCAGCTTTACCGATCCAATGCAACCGGCCGAGGGCATTGCCGCGGTCTGGGTCAACGGCGAGCTGTCATGGCAGCAGCGCCAGACCACCGGCGTGCGCGCCGGCCGGTTCCTGCCGCGAGGCTCGCGGCCTGAGTTCGGCGCCGCCTGACCGGCGCGCTGCCCTCCTTCCTTCCCATATCCAACACATCCCAGGAGTACCCATGGACATCAAACGATTCGGCGTCGAAGGCGGCACCGGTACCGGCGGCCAGCACATGCCCTTTGCCCGCGCGGTCGCGGCCGATGGCTGGCTCTACGTCTCCGGCCAGGTGCCGATGGTCAACGGCGAGGTCATCGACGGCGGCATCGTGCCCCAGACCCACCAGGCCATCAAGAACGTGCTGGCCATCCTGGCCGAGGCCGGCTACGGCCCCGAGCACGTCGTGCGTTGCGGCGTCTGGCTGGACGACACGCGCGACTTCGCCTCGTTCAACAAGATCTTCAAGGAATACTTCGGCGCCAACCCGCCCGCGCGCGCCTGCGTGCAGTCGAGCATGGTGGTGGACTGCAAGGTCGAAGTGGACTGCATCGCCTACAAGAAGCCGGCAGCCTGAGCCTGCTGCCTGCGGATTGTGTACTCCCCTCTCCCAACCGCGGAAGAGGGGAAAAACTAAAAACTAACCCCTGCCGCCACAAGCGGCCTTTTTTCCACACAAGGAGACAATATGGGTGCCGTCACCGGAACCACGCTCTTGGTGTATGCGCTGATCGCAGTGATCGCACTGGTGGTGCTGATCGCGCGCTTCAAGCTCAACCCCTTCATTACCCTCGTGGTCGTTTCGGTGCTGCTCGGCTTTGCCGTTGGCATGCCGATGGGCGACATCGTCAAGTCCTTTGAAGCCGGTGTCGGCGGCACGCTGGGCCATATCGCGCTGGTGGTCGGCCTTGGCACCATGCTCGGCAAGATGATGGCCGAGTCCGGCGGCGCGGAGCGCATCGCGAACACACTGATCGATTTCTTCGGCGCGAAGAACGTGCATTGGGCGATGGCCACCATCGCCTTTATCGTCGGCCTGCCGGTGTTCTTTGAAGTGGGCTTCGTGCTGCTGGTGCCGATCGCCTTCAACGTGGCCAAGCGCACCGGCACGTCGATGGTGCTGGTCGGCATCCCGATGGTGGCCGGCCTGTCCGTGGTGCACGGCCTGATTCCGCCGCACCCGGCCGCACTGCTGGCGGTGACCGCCTATGGCGCCGACATCGGCAAGACCATCATGTACGCGCTGATCGTTGGCATTCCCACCGCAGCCCTCGCCGGCCCGCTGTTCGCCAAGCTGATGGACCGCTACGTCAAGCTGCCCGAGATCAACCCGCTGGCGGACCAGTTCACCGAAGAGGATGAGCGCGTCAAGGCATCGCACGAGTTGCCGGGCTTCGGCATCACGGTGTTCACCATCCTGCTGCCCGTGATCCTGATGCTGATCGGCAGCTGGGCCGACCTGTTCACCACGCCCAAGACCTTTGCCAACGACTTCCTGAAGCTGATCGGCAACTCGGTGATGGCGCTGCTGATCGCCGCGCTGGTGAGCTTCTACACCTTCGGCAAGGCGCGCGGCTTCAACCGCGAGACCATCCTCAAGTTCACCAACGAGTGCGTGGCGCCCACCGCCATCATCACGCTCGTCGTCGGTGCCGGCGGTGGCTTTGGCCGCATCCTGCGCGACTCGGGCATCTCCAACGCCATCGTCGACGTCGCCACCGGCGCCAACGTGTCGGTGCTGGTGCTGGGCTGGCTGGTGGCGGTGATGATCCGCATCGCCACGGGCTCGGCCACGGTGGCCATGACCACCGCCGCGGGCATCGTCGCGCCGATCGCCGCCAGCGTGCCGGGCACCCGCCCGGAACTGCTGGTGCTGACCACCGGCGCCGGCTCGCTGATCCTGTCGCACGTGAACGACGGCGGCTTCTGGCTGGTCAAGGAGTACTTCAACATGACCGTGACCCAGACTTTCCAGACCTGGTCGGTCTGCGAGACCATCATCTCCGTGGTGGCGCTGCTGCTGACGCTGGGCCTGGCCACGCTGATCTGAGCGTTACCTCCCGCGCCCCCGCCCCGGGGGCGCGCCGGGCGGCCCCGGCAGGCCCCGGTATCAACCGGGATTGGCTTGCCTGCGCCACCATCCCAACTTCATGGCCGGCCGTGGCTGCCTTCGACGGCATGGGCGCGGTCTACGAAAGCCGCACGCGCATTTTCAAGAGTCGGCGATTTCTGGATCCGCTGCATGGATTCAAACTTCGCCCGCCCCTGGAAATGCGACATCTCTCATCGATTCCCCTGCACCGACAGCAAATACTGGTGGCGTCATCGGATCACCGATGATCGGGTGTGGAAAGCCCGGATGTCTGACGAGGACAGGCGTTGCGCTTGCAGCATGCAACGCCTGTGTGCTCGCATGGTTCCATGGCGGGCCAAGCGAGGCAGCCGCAAGGCTGGCCGGTTCCACCTCGTCAGACCGGTCTTTCCACCCTCGTTGACTGGCCCGCCGCCCTCACGTGGAAAGGAGTGGCGCGCACTCACTAGTGAGGAATCAATGACGACGATCGATGAAATGACTAACGAATGCCTGCAGCAGGTTCGCGCTGGTATTAACGGCGTTCTCGTACTTCTGGATCACGAAAGCGAACGCTCGGAGGGCTGCTTCAGCGCGCTTTGCCTGCTTGGCATGGTGAAGGCGCAGCTTGATGGACTGCTGGCCGAACGGGAGCGGATGCTGTAGCGGCTCGTTGGTGTGACGGGGCAGTCACCGTCACACCATCCTGCAGGCAACCTTGCCTAGATGCTTTTTTTGATGCACCATAACATCAAATCTGAGGCGAGGAGCATGCTATGCGCACGACCGTCACTATCGACGACGCCCTTTATGAACAAGCACTAGAGATAGCCGACCCTGGCATGGACAAATCTGATCTTTTTCGTGAGGCAATCAAGACTTTCGTGCGGGTGCAAGCAGCCAAGCGCCTCGCGGCGCTGGGTGGCACCGCTCCCGACATGGAAGATGTGCCACGTAGCCGCATCGAACCCGAATCGAAATGAGCGTGCTCGTCGACACCTCTGTGTGGGTGGATCATTTCAAGAACCGCAATGACGCACTGGTCAGTCTGCTCGTGTCGGATCAAGCACTGACCCACCCCATGGTCCTGGTTGAACTAGCCTGCGGGACGCCCCCGGCACCGCGTGCGCGGACACTCGGTGACATCGGGCTGTTGCAGCCCGCAAGGCAAGCGAGCTTGTCAGAGGTAATGGCGTTCATCGAGCACGAAAAATTGCATGGACTCGGTTGCGGCCTGGTGGATGTCTCATTGCTGGCTTCCACTTTGATCACGCCAGGCGCACGGCTATGGACACTGGACCAACGTCTCAACGACTTGTCAGTGCGTTTTGGTGTGGCGCATCGACCCAAGCTTCACTAGGTCACGTGAAGCGCCGCGACTCTATTCAGCAACGAGGCACTGGCTGCTGAAAGCGACCGGCAGGTTAACCTGCACCAGGTTCGCGACGTTTTTTTGGCCACGTCATACCCCGACCACACTCATCAGCGCATCCAGCCGCGCCTTGTCTGCCAGCAACACAGCGCTGTCCGACGCATGCACCACCCTTCCCCGGTCCAGCACCATCGCCCGCTGCGTCATCGCCAGTGCCAGCCGCGCATTCCGTTCCACCACGATCGCCGCCATGTCCGACTGGCCGATCAGTTGCCGGATCACCCGCCGCAGTTCCTGCATGATGATCGGCGCCGAGCCTTCCATCGGTTCGTCCAGCATCAACAGCGCCGGGTTGAGCATCAGTTTGTCGCGCAACTGATCAACGCAACGGTTTACAAGGGTCCGCCCGCAGCCTAAGGTCAACCAGTAAGTCACTTGCCGGGAACCATCCCATGTCGATCGACCGCCGCTCCTTCCTCAGCCTTGCAGCAGGCCTGGCCGCTACCGGCCTCGGCCCTGTGCTGCCGGCTCATGCCGCCACCGTCGCCGCCCCCTTGCGCCGCAATATCCCGGGCACCACCGAAGCCCTGCCCGTGATCGGCATGGGCACCGCCGACACCTTCAACGTCGGCACCGGCGCCGACGAACGCAAGCCGCTGGCGGAGGTGATGGGCCTGCTGCTGCAGAGCGAAGGCTCGGTCGTCGATACCGCGCCCAGCTACGGCAGCGCCGAGGCCGTGACCGGCGACCTGCTGCGCGCGGCCAACGCCCGCAGCCGGGTGTTCCTGGCCACCAAGATCTCGGCCAAATCCGGCGCGCCCGCGCAGGCGCAATGGGCGCGCTCGCTGGCCGACCTGCATGTAGACAAGGTCGACCTGCTGCAGATACACAACCTGATCGACTGGCAGGCCAACCTGCGCTGGCTGCGCGAGCTGAAGGAACAGGGCCGCATCCGCTACCTGGGCATCACCCATTACCGCGAGGACGCGCACGAGGCGCTGGAGAAGATCGTGCGCAGCGAGCGCGTGGACTTTGTCCAGATCAACTATTCAGTGGCCGAGCGCAATGCCGAGCGCACGCTGCTGCCGCTGTGTGAAGCACGCGGCGTGGCGGTGCTGATCAACCGGCCATTCCAGGACGGACGCCTCTTTCGCGCCGTCAAGGACCGCCCGCTGCCGCCGTGGGCCGGCGATATCGACTGCGGCTCGTGGGCCCAGCTGTTCCTGAAGTTCATCGTCAGCCATCCCGCCGTGACCGCGGCGATCCCGGCCACCTCCAAGCCGCCCAACATGGCCGACAACCTCGGCGCCGGACTGGGCCGCATGCCCGATCCCGGCCAGCGCGAGCGCATCGCCGCGCTGCTGCGCTGAGCCGTACCGATCGTGGACGATCCCGCGCGCGACCCGCCTGCCGGCGGCCTGGCCCGGCTGCGGCGCGGTTTCGGCATCCGCCCCGGCGAGGGCGGCGCCGTGGTGGCCGGCTTCCTGTTTTTCTTCTGCCTGTTCGCCAGCTATTTCATGCTGCGGCCGGTGCGCGAGACCATGGGCATTGCCGGCGGCGTGAAGAACCTGCAGTGGCTGTTCACCGCCACCTTTGTCGTGATGCTGGCCGCGATCCCGCTGTACGGCGCGGTCTGCGCGTGGCTGCCGCGGCGCCGCTTCGTGCCCTGGGTGTACGCCTTCTTTATCGCCAACCTGCTTGGCTTTGCGCTGGCCACTCGCGCCCTGCCTGACAACGTCTGGCTGGCGCGCGTGTTCTACGTGTGGCTGTCGGTGTTCAACCTGTTCGTGGTGTCCGTGGCATGGAGCCTGATGGCGGATGTGTTCCGCCCCGAGCAGGCGCGCCGTCTGTTCGCACTGCTGGCCGCCGGCGCCAGCGCGGGTGGGCTGGCCGGCCCCGTGCTGGGCGGCTGGCTGGTGCCGCGGATCGGCCTGACCGGACTGATGCTGCTGTCGGCCGCGCTGCTGGCCGCAACGCTGCCCGGCGTGGGCTGGCTGTTCGGCTGGCGCCGCCGCGCCGGCGCGGGCGTGGTGCAGCCGGGCGAAGCCCCGGCCGGCGCGGCGCAGGATCCGGCCAACCCCATCGGCGGCGGGCTGCTGGCCGGGCTGTCGCTGCTGCTGCGCTCGCGCTACCTGCTTGGCATCGGCCTGTTCGTGATCCTGCTGGCCACGGCCAGCACCTTCCTGTATTTCGAGCAGGCGCGGCTGGTGGCCGAGGCCTTCCCGGAGCGCACCCGCCAGACCCAGGTCTTCAGCGCGCTGGATGCTGCCGTGCAGGCGCTGACCATCCTGGTCCAGCTCTTCTTCACCGGCCGCATGGCGCGCCGCTATGGCGTCACCGTGCTGCTGACCGCGGTGCCGCTGGCGGTGACCTGCGGCTTTCTCGTACTGGCGATGCTGCCGACCTTCGGCGTGCTGGCCGGCGTGATGATCCTGCGGCGCGTGGGCGAATACGCACTGCTGCGCCCCGGGCGCGAGATGCTGTTCACCGTGGTCGATCCCGAGACCAAGTACAAGGCCAAGAACGTGATCGACACCGCCGTCTACCGTGCGGGCGATGCGGTCAGTGCGTGGGTCAAGACGGCGATCGATGCGCTGTCGGGCCATCCCGCCACGGTGGCGCTGGCTGGCGCCGTGCTGGCGCTGGTGTGGGCGGGGCTGGGCTGGTGGCTGGGGCGGCGGCATGAGGGTCAACTGGCCCCGCCGGATGCCAGTCCGCGCCGTGCCGTGGGGAATACCGCTGCACGCTAATGCCCAGGACAAGGGTTTTCCCGGTTGACGCTGTGCCTGCGAAGCCATACATTGGCCACGCAGATCTAGATAAGAGACCATCTGTAAGATGGTCTCTTCGCGCCTTGCAGTTGCTGCGGCCTCTTACAGAACAAATAAGAGGAGACCGCCGTGCAACACTCTGCCATCAAGATTCGTGGCATCGATGATGTCATTGCCTACATAGATTCCTGCCCAGGCATTCGCGGCAGGGCCGGTGTCATCTGGTGGCTCGCACTCGGCGGGCTATTCCTTGATGCATTTTCCAATTCTGCACTGAGCGCCGGCCTCGGGCCGATGACGCGCAACCTTCAACTCGCGCCGGCAAAAGTCGCCCTGTTGACCTCGTTTGCTTCATGGGTGGCCATTGCCTTCAACCCTATCGGCGGCTGGATGGCCGACCGCTGGGGCCGCGTCCGCCCGCTGATCCTCGCCAAGGTCCTGGCTGTGGCCGGCGCATTGCTGGTGGTGTTTGCCCCCGGCTTCGAGGTGATCCTGGCCGGTCGCTTCTTTGTCGGCGCGGCCTACGGCATCGACTTTGCCATCGCCATGGCGGTGCTGGCGGAGTTCACGCCGGTGAAACTCAAGAGTCGGCTGAACACGTGGCAAGGCATGTGGTACACGGCCGTCTGCTCTAACCTGTTGCTGGCACTGCTGTTCTACTCCTGGGACGTTGGCGACACGATCTGGCGCTACTCGGTGGCAGCCACCGCGGTCTTCGGCGTGATCATCCTGCTGCTGCAGGGCCTGTTCCTGGTGGAAAGCCCGATCTGGCTGGCGCGCAAGGAATTGCTCGATGCCGCCGCACATGCCATGACGCGCATCTACGGACGTGAGTTCGTTGCCGCACCGCCCGCGGAACGCATCCCCGTCCTCAACCAGGCGCGCCGCGGCCTGGCCAACGTGCTGCTGATCTTCCGCGGCGTCTACCTGCCGCGCACCGTGCTGGCGGCAACTGTGCAGATCGGGCAGTCGATCCAGTACTTCGCGATCGGCTGGTACCTGCCGCTGATCAGTGCGGCCCTGTTCGGCAAGGACTTTGTGTACGCGACGATCGGCGCGCTGGTCTTCAACGTCTGCGGCATCTTTGGCGGGTTCCTCTCGCCCTTGATAGGCCGCAAGCTGGGCCTGCGCCGCGCCTCGGCGTTCGGCTTTGCTGCGGTATTCGCCATGCTGCTGATCCTGGGCCTGTTCAACGGCAAGATGCCGATGTGGATGGCAGTGGTCGTTCCGTCGCTGTTCATTCTGTTCCACTCGGGCGGACCCGGCGCAAATGGCAAGAGCCTGTCGTCACTGTCTTTCCGCAGTGAACTGCGCGCGGGCGCCAACGGCATCATCGGCGCACTCGGTGCCATCGGCGCTGCACTGGGCCTGCTGGTGTTCCCGCTGTTCCGCGCACAGTATGGGCTGGAGACCACCTTCCTGATCCTGTCCGTGGTCCCGCTGCTGGCCAGCATCATCTGCTTCGCGATCCGCTGGGACCCGACCCGCACCACCATCAACCCCGACAATGAAGCCGATGCCCCGCAGTTCAAGGGCGATGTGCCGGACGCTCCGGGCTTCATGAATCCCGCGATTGAAAAGGCCCGCCCATGACCCAGCGCAGAAATGTCATCCTTGCAATCGATGAGGGCACCTCAGGCACGCGGGCAGCGGTGGTGGCCGCCGACGGTCATGTCATGTGCCTCGAGTACACCACGCTTGAGGTCCGTTCCCCCTGCCCCGGCGTGGTCGAACAGGACGCCGACGTCCTGCTCGACAAGACCCTGGCGGTTTGCCGCGCCACCCTGGCGCAGGCCGCTCACGAAGACCTGACCGTCACCGCCCTCGCCATCGCGACCCAGCGCGCCACCGCGGTACTGTGGGACACGCAGACCGGACGTGCGCTGGTACCCGCCATGGTGTGGCAGGACACGCGATACGCAGCCGATCTCGACCAGCTTGCGCCGGCATGGGACGCGACTCTGCGCGAAGCAGTCGGCCGCCCCACCGGTGTGCGCTCGCCTTACCTGTGGGCGGCGCGGCACCTGCGTGACACGCCGGCTGTGGCTGACGCCTTCCGTGCGCGCCGGCTCGCCTTCGGCACCATCGACAGCTGGCTGCTCTGGCACCTGTCGACGGCACGCGCGTGCATCACCACGCCGACCAATGCCACCTCATGCAACGCCTACGTGCTGACCGGGCATCGCTACCAGCTCGACTGGATCGACGCGCTTGGCTTTCCGCGCGAGCTGCTGCCTGAGCTGCGCCAGGATGCGGACGACTTCGGCCGCACGCGGCCGGACGTGCTGGGGATTGACGTGCCGATCCTCGCTTGTGCCGGGGACCAGCTCGCCGGCGCAATCGGCCTAGGATGCCTCGATGCCGGCCAGGCGATGTGCCTGCATGGCACCGGCAGCTTCGTCGACCTGGTAGTCGGTCCGAACCTTCCCGCACGCAGCGGCAAGTCGGACAGCACCCTGACCATGACCGCACGCCGGCAGCTGGGCGTGTCGCATTTCTCCGTCGAAACCTTTGTCGCCACCACCGGCTCCGCGCTCAACTGGGTCTGCGACAAGCTCGGCTGGTTCGAGAATGCCAGGCAAATCAGTGCGCTGGCCAGCACTGTTGCATCGTCACGAAGCGTGACCTTTATTCCCGCGCTGACCGGCCTGCGAGTCCCACGCATGCAGCCTGAAGCGCGCGCAGCATTGACCGGTATCTCGATGGCAACGACGCAGGCCGAGATGGCCTTTGCCATCCTCGAAGGCATTGCCCACTCGGTGACTTCCTGCATCGAGGCCAACCGGGAGATCGCGGGCGTGCCAGTGTCGGAACTGGTGGTCGGCGGCGGCTTGTCCGGCAGCGATGCGCTGCTGCAGATGCAGGCGGATCTCAGCGGAATTTCCATCCACCGCATGAAGGAGACCGACCGCGCCAGCCTGCGCGGCATCGCTTACCTTGCCGGCTCGTCCGGCCTGCTTTGGGATTCCATGCAGCAGGCCCGGGCCACCACGACCCCGGACGCGGTATTCGAACCTGCGATCAGCGCCGATGAGCGCGCCCAGCGGCGCGCGCTCTGGAATGCGCGGGTGGCATCCGAGCTCAACCATGCGGACGCGCTTGCGGTCCATTAACCAGGAGCAACAACAGACATGGTGATTTTTCCATCCCGCAGCGCTAACCGCGAGCGCGCCGCCATGACCAGCACCGAGCCATTGCGGCTGATGCGCCGGGACCTGCTCGACCGCCTGGAGGCGGATGCGTTCGACATCCTGGTGGTCGGCGGCGGCGTGACGGGCGCCTACGCCGCGCTGGATGCCAGCTTGCGCGGCTATCGCGTGGCGCTGGTTGAAAAGTGCGACTTCGCCGCGGGGACCTCGTCCAAGTCATCAAAGATGGTGCACGGCGGCCTGCGCTATATCGAGCAGGGCAATCTCGGCCTGGTGCGCCATTCACTGCTGGAGCGCCAGCGCCTGCGCCGCAACGCGCGCCATCTGGTGCAGCGGCTGCCGTTCCTGTTCCCGGTGATGGAGCGCAACGGCGTGTTCGACAAGCGCCTGGCCAAGGCCTTCGAAAGCCTGCTCTGGACCTACGACCTCGCCGGTGGCTGGCGCGAGGGAATCCTGCACCAGAAGCTGACCAAGGCCGAGGTGCTGTCACACTGCCCGACCTTCAATGAGGAACATCTGACCGGCGGCTACCTGTACTTCGATGCGCGCGTCGATGATGCCCGCCTGACACTGAACATCGCACGCACGGCAGCGTTCCATGGCGCGGCCGTGGTCAATCACGCGACCGTCGCCGAGATCACCCGCGATGGCCACGGCAAGGTGGATGGCGCCATTGTCCACGCCGGCGAGCGCGAGATCCGCGTGCGCGCAGGCGTGGTCATCATGGCAACCGGCGTCTGGCTGCGCGACTGGACCGGCCGCAGGAAGGGCGAAGCCAGGACCCTGCACATCCGCCCTGCCAAGGGCGTCCACATTGCCATCCCGTGGCTGAAGATCCGCAATGACTGCACGGTGACGATCCCGGTGCCCGGCCGCAACCGCCGGGCAACCATCACGCGGTGGGGCAATGTGTCCTACCTCGGCACCACCGACGAAGACTATGAGGGCGACCTCGACAATGTCATGTGCACCCGGCAGGAACTGGACTTCCTGCTGGAGGGCGCGCGCTCGGCACTAAAGACCGACCTGACGCCGGATGACGTGGTGGGCAGCATCGCGGGGTGCCGCCCGCTGGTGGCGCCGCCCGGCGGCAAGACCCTGGAAATCAGGCGCAATCACGAGATTCATACCGCCGACGACGGCCTGGTGACCATCGTCGGCGGCAAGCTCACGACCTCGCGGCACATGGCAGAGCAAACCATCGATGCCGCGCAGAAGGTCATCGGCAAGCGCAGCAAGTGCCTGACCAGATCGGCCTATCTGCTCGGGGCGGCTGGCTATGACGCGCAGGCCATCGTCGCATCCGGCGGCATGTCCGCGCACCTGGGCGAGCGCTATGGCACGGAGGCGCGCTTTGTCAGCGACATCCTGCAGGCGGACGCCACCCTGGCCAGGCCGATCGTCGAAGGCCTGCCGTATACCGAAGCCGAAATCGTCTACGCCGTGCGTCATGAACTGGCCGGCACGGTTGACGACGTCTTGTCACGACGCATCCGTGCCCGCCTGATGGCGCGCGATGCCTCCGCCCGTGCCGCAGCGCGGGTGGGCCAGATCCTCCAGGCCGAACTCGGATTGTCCGAAGCGGCCGTGGCGCGGCAGGTCAGCGAATACCTGGCCGCCGTCGCCCTCGAAAAATCCGTCCTCATGGGAGACTCAGCATGATCAGCAAGGAAGCCATCAAGCGCGGCTACAACCGCGGCAACTACGTTGTCGGCGCCCACACGCCGCCGGGCTATGCGGCGAACATCCAGGGCACGCCGGATGCGCCGGGCCTGCAACGCGACACCATTGCCGTCTGCGCGGCCGATGTCGCGGCCCTGCGCAAGGTGGCCGACGAGGTCCTGACCGATACCGCCGACGTCGTGGCGTGGACCCGCGACTGGTGGGCCGGATCGATGATCACGGAGACCGCGGGCAAGCCCGCCACGCCGCGCGGGGTCATCGTGCGCGCTTCCACCGTGGAACAGGTGCAGGCAGTCATGCGCATTGCCAGCGCCAGCGCCATTCCGGTCACCGTATCGGCCGGCCGCAGCAACGTCACGGGCGCTGCCCTGCCCGTGCGCGGCGGCATCGTGCTGGACGTGTGCGGCCTGAACCAGCTGGTCGGATTCGACAAGGACAGCCAGATCGTCGACGTGGAAGCCGGCATGTTCGGCGACATTTTCGAGGAGACCGTGCAGAAGGAATTCGGCATGACGATGGGCCACTGGCCTTCGTCGTACGCGATCAGCACGGTCGGCGGATGGGTAGCCTGCCGCGGCGCCGGCCAGTTGTCCACGCGCTATGGCAAGATCGAGGACATGGTGTTCGGCATGGACGTGGTGCTGGCCGACGGCAGCCTGGTCACCGTGGGCGGCTACTCGCGCGCGGCATTGGGCCCGGATCTGCAGCAACTGTTCATCGGGTCCGAGGGCATGCTGGGCGTGATCGTGCGCGTGCGCCTCAAGCTGCACCGCCTGCCCGACTACGGGCGCGCCATCGCCTATGGCTTCAAGACCTTTGCCATCGGCCTGGAGGCCTGCCGCGAGATCATGCAGCGCGGGGCCAACCCGGCCGCGCTGCGGCTCTATGACGTACTGGAAAGCGGCGTGCAGTTCGGACTGCCGGACACCAACGTCCTGCTGGTTGCCGACGAGGGCGCGCGCGAGATGGTCGATGCGGTGATGACGATCAGCGAGCGCGTGTGCCAGGAACTTGGTGACAAACTGGACAGCGAGTCCATTTTCGAGCGCTGGCTCGACACGCGCTACCTGACCGGCAAGAGCGCCGAGGGCTTCAAGCGCAGCCCCGGCTTTGTCGCCGATACGCTCGAAATGTCAGGGCCGTGGCGCGACCTGGCTGCCATCTACACGGACGTGGTCAAGGCCATCAATGCCGTGCCGGGCACCCTCGCCGGCTCCGCGCACCAGTCGCACGCCTATGTGGACGGCGCCTGCCTGTACTTCTCGCTGCGCGGCGAGGTCGCGGTGGAAGATCGCCAGAAGTGGTATCGCCAGGCATGGGATGCTGCCAATGCGGTGCTGATCCAATACAATGCGGCACTGAGCCACCACCACGGAATCGGACTGCTGCGCGCGCCATATATGGCCTCGTCGCTGGACACGGCGTTCCCGCTGCTGGCGGCGGTCAAGCAGGCACTCGACCCGCAGAATATCCTGAACCCAGGCAAGCTGGGTCTCAGTGACGTGCTCACCAACGAACCGAAGTAACCAGCATGGACAGGTCCCTCGGTGCGCGCCTGACGCGACGCCCCGTCATCGGCACACTCTACGGTGTTGACCAGATCGACGCCATCTTTGAAAGCGTGGCCGAAGTCTGCATTGTCGCCAACGTGGAACTGCGCAAGCTGCAGCCCGTCATCGCCACGCTGGCCAGCGCCGGCAAGTACGTCATCGTCAATATCGACAGCTGCGAAGGCTTGTCGCAGGACAAGGGCGGGGTGGAGTACCTGGCCGACATCGGGGTGACCAGTCTGGTTTCCACGCGCGTGGCAACGATCCAGCGCGCCAACCGCGCCGGCATGGTGACGATGCAGAAGGTCTTTGTGACCGACCGCTCCACCTGGCCGCGCAGCGTCAAGGCGCTCGAACAGAGCGACCCGAACCTGGTGCAGCTGATGCCGGCGCCGATGCTGTCGCACCTGCCCGAAGCGGACCGCAAGGCGCTGCCGCCGATCGTGACATCAGGCTTTGTCTGCAATCGGGATGATATCCGCAGCGCGCTCGCACATGGCGCCGTGGCCGTCTCCACCAGCGACCGCAAGCTCTGGAATCTGGAAGCGAGAGCGCTGAAGGCGTAAGACTCGCGCCTGGCGCCGCCTGGGCAGTTTCGCTGACCGCTGATCGGCCAAAACTGGCCCGCTGCGGCAGGAAGATCGTATAGTCTTGTCCTCGGACCTGGCTTGCCCCCGCGCCGCGCCGGCCTACGCCGCGCAGCCCGCAAGCCACCCCACATTCCTGATCCCGGAGGACTCCCCCATGAAAACCAAAGCCGCCATCGCCTGGAAAGCCGGCGCCCCGCTGACCATTGAAGACGTGGACCTGGACGGCCCGCGCGCCGGGGAAGTGCTGGTGGAAGTCAAGGCCACCGGTATCTGCCATACCGACTACTACACCTTGTCCGGGGCCGACCCGGAAGGCATTTTCCCGGCGATCCTGGGCCATGAAGGCGCGGGCATCGTCACCGACGTCGGCCCGGGCGTGACCTCGCTCAAGCCCGGCGACCACGTGATCCCCCTGTACACGCCGGAATGCCGCCAGTGCAAGTTCTGCCTGTCGCGCAAGACCAACCTGTGCCAGGCGATCCGCGCCACCCAGGGCAAGGGCCTGATGCCGGACGGCACCTCGCGCTTTTCCATCGACGGCAAGCCGATCTTCCACTACATGGGCACCTCGACCTTCGCCAACCACATCGTGGTGCCGGAGATCGCACTGGCCAAGATCCGCCCCGACGCGCCGTTCGACAAGGTCTGCTACATCGGCTGCGGCGTCACCACCGGCGTGGGCGCGGTGCTGTTCACCGCCAAGGTGGAAGCCGGCGCCAACGTGGTCGTGTTCGGCCTGGGCGGCATTGGCCTGAACGTGATCCAGGCGGCCAAGATGGTGGGCGCCGACAAGATCATCGGCGTGGACCTGAACCCTGGCCGCGAAGCCATGGCGCGCAAGTTCGGCATGACCCACTTCATCAACCCGAAGGACGTGGATAACGTGGTCGACCACATCATCCAGCTGACCGACGGCGGTGCCGACTATTCGTTCGAATGCATCGGCAACACGCAGGTCATGCGCCAGGCGCTGGAGTGCTGCCACAAGGGCTGGGGCAAGTCGATCATCATCGGCGTGGCCGAGGCCGGCGCGGAGATCTCGACGCGGCCGTTCCAGCTGGTGACGGGGCGCGAGTGGAAGGGCTCGGCCTTTGGCGGCGCCCGCGGGCGCACCGATGTACCGAAGATCGTCGACTGGTACATGGAGGGCAAGCTCAATATCGACGACCTGATCACGCACACGCTGCCGCTGGAGCGCATCAACGAGGGCTTCGACCTGATGAAGCGCGGCGAGTCGATCCGCTCGGTGGTGCTGTACTGAGGACGGCGCCGACATGGAACTGATCTCGCAACACGGCTGCCACGGCGGCGTGCAGCGCTTCTATCGCCATGATTCGACGGCGATCGGGCTGCCGATGCGTTTCTCGGTCTACCTGCCGCCGCAGGCGCAGGCAGGCGGCAAGGTGCCGGTGCTGTTCTACCTGGCCGGCCTGACCTGCACCGAGGAAACCTTCATGATCAAGGCCGGCGCGCAGCGTTTTGCCGCCGAGCACGGCCTGATGCTGGTGGCGCCCGATACCAGCCCGCGCGGCGCGGGCCTGCCGGGCGAGGCCGATGCCTGGGACTTCGGCGTGGGTGCCGGGTTCTATGTCGATGCCACCGAGGCGCCGTGGCAGGAGTACTGGCGCATGGAAAGCTACGTGGCCGACGAGCTGTTCGGGCTGGTTACCACCGCCTTGCCGGGCGATGCCGGCCGCGTCGGCATCTTCGGGCATTCCATGGGCGGGCACGGCGCGCTGGTGCTGGCACAGCGCCATCCGCAGCGCTTCCGCTCGGTGTCTGCGTTTGCGCCGATCGCCGCGCCGTCACGCTGCCCGTGGGGCCAGAAGGCGTTCACTGGCTATCTCGGCACGGACCGCGCCGCGTGGGCCGAGTACGACGCCAGTGAACTGATGGCACGCCAGAATGGGGCGCCCTTCCCGGCCGGCATCCTGGTCGATCAGGGACTCGACGACCAGTTCCTGCAAAGCCAGCTGCATCCGGAAGCATTCGCGGCAGCCTGCCAGGCCGTCGGCCAGCCGCTGACGCTGCGCCGGCATAGCGGCTACGACCACGGCTACTACTTCATCACCAGCTTTATCGCCGACCACCTCCGCCACCACGCGGCGCAGCTCTAGACGCGCCGCATCAGCCTTCCGCCACCCGGCGGTAAGCCCCCGGGCGCGATCCGGTCCAGCGCCGGAACGCCCGGTGGAACGCGCCCGGCTCGGCAAAGCCGAGCTCGGCCGCGATATCCGCCACCGGGCGGCCGGAATGGCTGAGCGCCTCGATGGCAAGATCGCGCCGCAGCGCATCCTTCAGGTCCTGATAGCTGACGCCCTCCTCCATCAGCCGGCGCCGCAGCGATGATGCGGACAGGTTCAGGCTGATCGCCAGGTCTTCAAAGGTGGGCCATTGATCCGGACGCTGGTTGCGCAGCAGCCTGCGCACGCGCGCGCCCACGCTGGCGCGGTCGGAGTACTTCACCACCACGTTGTGCGGCGCATCGCGCAGGAAGGCCTTCAGGCTGCGCTCGTCCTGGCGCACCGGCTGCTCCAGCAGTGCCGCGTCGAAGACCAGCGCCGTGGCCGGCTGCCCGAACGCCAGCTGGCGCGAATACATGACGCGGTATTCCGCGCTGTACGGCGGCTCGTCGTAGTCAAAGGCCGCCAGCCGCACCGGCACGCGCCGCCGCAACAGCCAGCTCATCAGGCCATGCAGCATGATCAGCATGGTTTCCTTGGCAAACACGCCGGGCTGCCGCCCCAGGTGCGCGCAGGGCGCGGTCAGCACCAGCGCGGCCTCGTCGCCGTGGCGCTCCAGCCGCACGCCGATATCGTCCAGCAGCAGCCGGAAGTACCGCGTGATGCGCTCCAGCCCCTGCCCCAGCGTGCGGCTCCCGGCCACCGCGTGGCACAGCATGGCAAAGCTGCCGCACTTCATGCTGCGCGAATCCTGCCCGAAGAACTCATCGTCCAGCGCCGCCGCCACGGCCATCCACAGCTCGCTGTAGCTGGCGGACGAGACGCGTGACTGCGGCACCGCCAGCAGCGCCGGCGCAATGCCGGCGCCGCGCAGTACCGGATCGGGGTCGACGCCGCGTGCGCGCAGCCCCGCGATGGCGTGGTGGACGAAACAGATGGCGACACTGCCTTTTTCCATGGCGCTGAGGGTGGCAATCGAGTTCACGAAGATTGGCGGATTTTGGCATAGGAGCCGGCCTCCGGCGTTCCTACACTGCCCGCAGGTCAAACGCCGACGCGCATTCTGCCTGACTTGCAGCGCGGCTCCAAACGCCCACCCCTAACTGCCATGCACAGCGACTACACCGAAGAGCAAACCATGATCCGCGACAGCGCGCGCGCCTTTGCCACCGAACGGCTGGCCGCCGGCGCCGCGCAATGGGACCGCGACGCCCGCCTGCCCGACGAGGTCGTCGCCGAAATGGGCGCGCTGGGGCTGTTGGGCATGATCGTGCCCGAGGAATGGGGCGGCACCTATACCGACTACGTCGCCTATGCGCTGGCCATCGAAGAGATCGCCGCCGGCTGCGCCGCCTGCGCCACCATGATGAGCGTGCACAACTCGGTCGGCTGCGGGCCGGTCCTGCATTATGGTACCGATGCGCAGAAAGAACGCTACCTGGCGCGGCTGGCCAGCGGCGAGCTGATCGGCGCATTCTGCCTGACCGAGCCGCAGGCGGGCTCCGAAGCGCACAACTTGCGCACGCGCGCCCGCTTCACCGACAACGGCTGGGTGCTCAATGGCAGCAAGCAGTTCGTCACCAACGGCCAGCGCGCCGGCGTGGCGGTGGTGTTTGCCGCCACCGAGCCCGAGCGCGGCAAGAAAGGCATCTCGGCCTTCCTTGTTCCGACCGACACCCCGGGCTTCATCGTGCACGCGCCCGAGAAGAAGCTCGGCATCCGCGCCTCCGACACCTGCGCGATCACGCTGGAAGACTGCACCGTACCGCACGACGCACTGCTCGGCGAACCCGGCGAGGGCCTGCGCATCGCGCTGTCCAACCTGGAAGGCGGGCGCATCGGCATCGCCGCGCAGGCCATCGGCATTGCGCGCTCGGCCTTCGAGGCCGCGTGCCGCTATGCCTCGGAACGCATCCAGTTCGGCCGCGCCCTGCGCGAACACCCGCCCATCGCCAACATGCTGGCCGACATGGCCACCGAGCTGAACGCCGCGCGCCTGCTGGTGCACCGCGCCGCACGCATGCGCAGCGAAGGCGTGCCGTGCCTGTCCGAAGCCTCGCAGGCCAAGCTGTATGCGTCCGAGCTGGCCGAGCGCGTGTGCTCCAAGGCGCTGCAGATCCACGGCGGCTACGGCTATCTCGAAGACTACCCGGTCGAGCGCCACTACCGCGACGCCCGCATCACCCAGATCTACGAAGGCACCAGCGAGATCCAGCGCATGCTGATCGCGCGCAGCCTGTAGTCCCACCATCCCTTGCCAACAGAACCAGACCTTCCGGAGACAACCATGAGTGCCGTGCCCAAGACCGACAATGCCGTGCCGACCGTGCCGCTGCTGATCAACGGCGAATGGGTGGATTCGTCCGCCACCGAATTCCGCAACGTGGTCAATCCCGCCACGCAGGAAGTGCTGGCACGCGTGCCGCTGGCCACCGCCAGCGAGGTCGCCGCTGCCGTGGGCGCCGCGCACCGCGCCTTTGCCACGTGGCGCCACACGCCCATCGGCGCGCGGCTGCGCGTCATGCTGCGCTTCCAGGCACTGATCCGCGAGCACAGCAAGCGTATCGCCGCCATCCTGACCGCCGAGCAGGGCAAGACCCTGGCAGATGCCGAAGGCGACATCTTCCGCGGGCTGGAGGTGGTCGAGCACGCCTGCTCCATCGGCACGCTGCAGCAAGGCGGTTTTGCCGAGAACGTGGCCGCCACCGTCGACACCTACACGCTGCAGCAGCCGATCGGCGTCTGCGCGGGTATCACGCCGTTCAACTTCCCGGCGATGATCCCGCTGTGGATGTTCCCGATGGCGATCGTGTGCGGCAATACCTTCGTGCTCAAGCCTTCGGAGCAGGACCCGCTGTCCACCGTGGAGCTGGTCAAGCTGGCGCTGGAAGCCGGCGTACCGCCGGGCGTGCTGAACGTGGTGCACGGCGCCAAGGACGTGGTCGACGCGCTGTGCACGCACCCGGACATCAAGGCGGTGTCGTTCGTGGGCTCGACCGCCGTCGGCACCCACGTCTACAACCTGGCCGGCGCGCACGGCAAGCGTGTGCAGTCCATGATGGGCGCCAAGAACCATGCGGTGGTACTGCCCGATGCGCACAAGGAGCAGACGCTGAACGCGCTGGCCGGTGCAGGCTTCGGCGCGGCCGGCCAGCGTTGCATGGCCACCTCGGTGGTGGTGCTGGTGGGGGCGGCACGCGACTGGGTGCCCGACCTGGTCGAACGCGCCAGGACCCTGAAAGTCGGCGCCGGTGCCGAGGCTGGCACCGATGTCGGCCCCGTGGTATCGGTGGCGGCAAAGGAACGGGTCCTCGGCCTCATCGCCGCCGGCGAGCGCGCAGGCGCGACGCTGGTGCTGGATGGCCGCGGCGTGGAAGTGCCGGGCTATCCGCAGGGCAACTTCATCGGCCCGACCATCTTTACCGATGTCCGCACCGACATGTCGATCTACACCGAAGAGATCTTCGGGCCGGTGCTGGTGGTGATCGGCGTCGATACGCTGGACGAGGCCATCGCCCTGGTCAACCGCAACCCGTTCGGCAACGGCACCGGCGTGTTCACGCAAAGCGGCGCCGCGGCGCGCAAGTTCCAGAGCGAGATCGACGTGGGCCAGGTCGGCATCAACATTCCCATCCCGGTGCCGGTGCCCTACTTCAGCTTCACCGGATCGCGTGGCTCCAAGCTGGGGGACCTGGGTCCGTATGGCAAGCAGGTGGTGCAGTTCTATACGCAGACCAAGACGGTGACGGCGCGGTGGTTTGATGACGCGACGGTCAACGATGGGGTGAACACCACCATCAGCCTGAAGTAAGCCGGCGGCATTCAAGAACGACACGGAAGGAGACCCCATGCATATCGCCTTTATCGGCCTCGGCAACATGGGCGCGCCCATGGCGCGCAACCTGCTCAAGGCCGGCCATACGCTGACGGTATTCGACCTCAACGCCGCGGCAGTGGCGTCGCTGTGCGCCGAGGGCGCCGCCACCGCGGATTCCGCCCGCAAGGCCGTGGCCGAAGCGGACTTTGTCATCACCATGCTGCCCGCCGCAGCCCATGTGCGCAGCGCTTACCTGGGCCCGGAAGGCGTGCTGGCCGGCGTACGCGCGGGCGTGCCGCTGGTGGATTCCAGCACCATCGACCCCGCCACCGTGCGCGAACTGGCCGCCGCCGCCGAGGCAAACGGCAATGCGCTGGCCGATGCGCCGGTCTCCGGCGGCACCGTTGGCGCGCAGGCCGGCACGCTGACCTTCATGGTCGGCGCCACCGAAGCGCTGTTCGCCCAGGTGCGCCCGGTGCTGGCCGGCATGGGCCGCAACCTGGTCCACTGCGGCGGCACCGGCACCGGCCAGGTCGCCAAGATCTGCAACAACCTGATCCTGGGCATCTCCATGATCGGCGTATCCGAGGCCATGGCGCTGGGCGTCAAGCTCGGCATCGATGCCAACGTGCTCGCCGGCATCGTCAATACCTCCACCGGCCGCTGCTGGGCCTCGGACACCTGCAACCCCTGGCCCGGCGTGATCGAGACCGCGCCGGCCGCGCGCGGCTACAGCGGCGGCTTTGGCGCCGACCTGATGCTCAAGGACCTGGGCCTGGCCAACGACGCCGCGCGCAGCGTGAAGCAGCCGCTCTTCCTGGGTGCGCTGGCGCAGCAGGTCTACCAGGCCGTGAGCCATGCCGGCGACGGCCAGCTCGACTTCTCCGGGGTGATCCGCCAGTACCTGTCCGCAGCCGACAAGGAGGCCAAGGAATGATCGAGTTTGCCCTGCAAGGCCACGTCGCCACGCTGACACTGAGCCGCCCGCCCGCCAACGCCTTCACCGCCGAAGGCCTGCAGCAGCTGCGCGAGCTGGTGGCAAAGATCGACGCGAACCCTGAAGTACGTGCCGTGGTCGTCACCGGTGCCGGCGAGAAGTTCTTCAGCGCCGGCGCCGACCTGAACGGCTTTGCCGAGGGCGACCGCGCCCATGCCCGCGTGATGGCGCAGCAGTTCGGCAGCGCCTTCGAAGCCCTGCAGAACGCGCGGCCCGTGGTGATCGCCGCGGTCAACGGCTATGCCATGGGCGGCGGGCTGGAATGCGCGCTGGCCTGCGATATCCGCATCGCCGAGGAACAGGCGCAGATGGCCCTGCCCGAAGCCGCCGTCGGCCTGCTGCCGTGCGGTTGCGGCACGCAGACGCTGCCGTGGCTGGTCGGCGAAGGCTGGGCCAAGCGCATGATCCTGACCAACGAGCGCGTCGATGCCGCCACGGCGTTGCGCATTGGTCTGGTGGAGGAAGTCGTGCCGCGCGGCCAGGCGCTGGCCACGGCGCTGGCGATGGCGCAGCGCGCCGGCAACGTCAGCCCGCGCGCCGCCGCCCACAGCAAGCGGCTGGTGCACCTGGCGCGCCAGGGCGTACCGCGCCAGGCCGCGCTGGCGCTGGAGCGCGAGCGCTTTGTCGACCTGTTCGACGATGCCGACCAGCGCGAAGGCGTCAACGCCTTCCTCGAGAAACGAACGCCGCAATGGCGCAACGCCTAGGAGCCCGCCATGCGCCTGACTGAAGAGACCAAGGCCGCCAACCTGGATGCCGCCGAGCCGGAGGTGCTGTTCCAGGTCGTCAACGGTATCGGCATAGCCACGCTGAACCGGCCGCGCCAGCTCAATGCCCTGTCGTACCCGATGATCGTCGCGCTCGGCGCGCAGATGGAAGCCTGGGCGCACGACGACGCCGTCCGCGCGGTGGTGCTGCGCGGCGCCGGCCCCAAGGCCTTCTGCGCCGGCGGCGATATCCGCGCGCTGACCGACAGCTACCGCGACGGCACCCCGCTGCACCGGCGCTTCTTCATCGACGAATACACGCTCGACTACCGCCTGCACCGCTACCCCAAGCCGCTGGTGGCGCTGATGGACGGCATCGTCATGGGCGGCGGCATGGGCCTGGCGCAAGCCGCGCACCTGCGCCTCGTCACCGAACGCTCGCGCGTGGCCATGCCCGAAACCGGGATCGGCCTGGTGCCGGACGTGGGCGCCAGCCATTTCCTGTCAAAGCTGCCGGTGGAGCTGGCCTTGTACCTGGGGCTGACCGGCGTCACCATCGGCGCGGCTGATGCGCTGCTGTGCGGACTGGCCGATGCGGCAGTGGACAGCGCCATGCTGGCCGGGCTGGAGCCAACGCTTGCCGGCATCACCTGGGGCCATGACACGCTGGCAGACCTGCGCCACGCGCTGGTGCGCGAGCACGTGGCCAGCGCCGCCGACGCCCCGCTGCTGCAAGTGCTGCCGGCACTGCTGCAGCATTTCCCGGCGCACGCGACACTGCCCGAAATCCTGGCCGGCCTGGCTTGCCAGGACGACCCGGCCTACGCTGCATGGGCCAGCCGCACCATCGATGTACTGCGCACCCGTTCGCCGCTATCCGCCTGCGCCACGCGCGAATTGCTGCTGCGCGGGCGCCGCATGGACCTGGCCGACTGCTTCCGCATGGAGCTGGCGGTGGTGGTCAACACCTTCACGCAAGGCGATTTCATCGAGGGCGTGCGCGCGCTGATCGTCGACAAGGACAATGCCCCGCACTGGCGTGTCACCGGCTATGACGCGGTGGATGATGCCGCCGTCCAGGCGCTGTTCCGGCTGTGGTGGGCGCCGGGCGAGCAGCCGCTGCCCCTGGGCCCGCGCGGCTGAGCGGATGCGCTGCCGTGAGCCTCGACGCGCTGCTGGCGCGCAGCCCCTGGGCCGCGGCACTGACCCCGGCGCAACGCCAGCGCGTGCGCGCCGAGCTGCGTGAACGCACGGTGCCGCAAGGCGCCTATGTCATCCGCAAGGGCGACCGGGCCGACAGCTGGCTAGGCATCGCCGAGGGCCTGGTCAAGGTGCATTGCGCATCGCCCTCCGGCAAGCGCGCGACGCTGACCGGCGTGCCGGCCGGCGGCTGGCTCGGCGAAGGCTCCCTGCTCAAGCGCGAGGCGCTGCGCTATGACGTGGTGGCGCTGCGCGATTCCCGCATCGCCTGCATGCCGGGGGCCACCTTCCGCTGGCTGCAGGAGACCAGCCTGCCCTTCAACCGCTATCTGCTCGACCAGCTCAATGAACGGCTCGGCCTGTTCATCGCGACCGTCGAGCATGAACGGCTGCACGGCATCGAGGGCCGTGTGGCGCGGGCGCTGGCTACGTTATTCCATCCGGTGCTATGCCCTGGCCTGGGCCCGGCGCTGCATCTGACACAGGAAGAAGTCGGCCTGCTGGCGGGGATCTCGCGCCAGCGCGCCAATGCGGCGCTCAAGGTGCTGGAGAGCGAAGGCTTGCTGGCGGTCGAGCACGGCGCGGTGCATGTGCTCGACCTGGAGGCACTGCGCCGCTACTGAGGCGGCGCCCGTTCATGCCTGCGCCGCCGACGGCACCTTCACCAGCCCGTCCGCCCGGAACATCGCCTTGATGCCGCGCACCGCCTGCCGGATGCGCGATTCGTTCTCGATCAGGGCAAAGCGCACATAGTCGTCGCCATAGTCGCCAAAGCCGATGCCCGGCGACACCGATACCTTGGCCTTGGCCAGCAGCTGCTTGGAGAATTCCAGCGAGCCCAGCGCGCGGTACGGCTCGGGAATCCGCGCCCAGATATACATCGACGCCTTCGGGATCTCCACCGGCCAGCCCGCTTCGATCAGCCCGCGCGCGAGCACGTCGCGGCGCGACTGGTACTGCGCGGCGATCTCGCTGACGCATTGCTGGTCGCCCTCCAGCGCGGCGATGGCAGCGATCTGCAGCGGCGTGAAGGTGCCGTAGTCGTGATAGCTCTTGATGCGCGTCAGCGCCGCCACCAGGTCCGGGTTGCCCACCATGAAGCCCACGCGCCAGCCCGCCATGTTGTAGCTCTTGGACAGCGTGAAGAACTCCACCGCAATATCCTTGGCGCCCGGCACCTGCATGATCGACGGCGCCTTCCAGCCGTCGAAGACGATGTCGGCATAGGCCAGGTCGTGCACCACGAAGATATCGTGCTTGCGCGCCAGCGCAATGACGCGCTCGAAGAAGTCCAGCTCCACGCATTGCGCGGTGGGGTTGGACGGAAAGCCCAGCACGATCATCTTCGGCTTGGGATAGCTGCCGCGGATGGCGCGTTCCAGCTCGGCAAAGAAATCGATGCCCGGCACCAGCGGCACCGAGCGGATATCCGCGCCGGCAATGACCGCGCCGTAGATATGGATCGGGTAGCTGGGATCGGGCACCAGCACCGTGTCGCCGCGGTCCAGCGTGGCCAGCATCAGGTGCGCCAGGCCTTCCTTGGAGCCGATGGTGACAATGGCCTCGGTATCCGGGTCGATCTCGACGTCATAGCGTTCGCGGTACCAGTGCGCGATCGCGCGGCGCAGCCGCGGGATGCCCTTGGAGGCCGAATAGCCGTGCGTATCGGGCCGCTGCGCCGCTTCCGTGAGCTTGGCCACGATATGCGCCGGCGTGGCGCCATCGGGGTTGCCCATGCTCATGTCGATGATGTCCTCGCCACGGCGGCGGGCGGCCATCTTCAGCTCGGCGGTGATATTGAAAACGTACGGGGGAAGGCGATCGATGCGCGCAAAGCGGCGCTTGCCAGAAGCGGCAGTCATGGAGGGAGTCCTTTACGTAAGCGCCCGGAACCGTCCGAGCGACGTCGGCAGCCGTTGTCTCGGCTGCCGGAGACTCATGTTAGCGGGGATGCGGCGAATGCACAACGGCCACGTGAGGCCGCGCGCAACGGATCAAAGCAGCTTGCCGCCCGGCGGACGCGTCGGCCGGTCCGCCGGCAGGTTGCGCACGATGCAGTCCAGCGCGCGCGAATCGGACTTGCCGCCAAGCGCCGCGCTGACCGAATCCCGATACTGCGTAGGCGAGATGCGCTGGTAGTAGAGCCGCGAGGTCAGGTCCAGCCAGTAGACGTAGTTGTCGTCGTCCCTGCTGCCACTGGTGCGCAGCCAGTCGCTGATATTGCTGGAGCCAACCACCATGTTGGGGCAAGCGGTCTGCAGCGAATCGAGATAGGCATTGAAGCCCTTGGCCTGGATATTGCGCACGGAGTCCGGCGCACAGGCCGCCAGCAACGCTGCGCAGGCGGAGGCCAGCGCGAAGCGCCGGCTGATCGTGAAGCGGCGAAAGATGGACGAAGGCTGCACGGCAGGGTCTCCCTGGCGGATGGCGGTGGCACTATCTTACCGGCACCCCGCCCGCTTCAGTCGTCCAGCGTCTCATGCACCGCCGCATCGCCGCGCTTCCAGTAGGCCGACGCGCGGATGCGGCGCTTGTCGATACCGCGTTCGCTGACCAGGTACTGGCGCACCGCTTTCATCGCTGCGGCTTCACCAGCGGCCCACACGTAGCCCTCGCCGCGCGGCAGCGTGAGCTTGCGTAGCGCCGCTTCCAGCAGGCTGCCTTCCAGCGCATCGCCACGATGCAGCCAGTGCACATCGCATTGCGCCTGCGTCGGCAGCGGAATGTGCGCCGCGTCATCGCCAACTTCCACCACCACGATGGCGCGCGTATCGGCCCCGAGCTCTTCCAGGCGCCGGGCGATCGCCGGCAGCGCGGTATCGTCGCCGATCAGCAGGTGCCAGTCGAACGCCGTGGGCACCACGAACGAGCCGCGCGGGCCGCCCACGCCCAGGTACTGGCCCGGCTGCGCCTGCGCCGCCCAGGTCGACGCGGGACCATCGCCATGCAGCACGAACTCGATATCCAGTTCCTGCTTCGCCCCATCGTAGCGGCGCGGCGTGTAGTCGCGCGCGGCCGGCCGCGGCTGGCCTTCGGGGAAGGTGATGCCCTCAGCGGTGACCTGCGGCAGCACCGGCTTGTCAGCGCCATCCACCGGGAAGAAGACCTTGACGTGGTCGTCGAACGACGCCGAGACAAAGTCCTGCAGATCGGCGCCACCCAGCGTGACGCGCAGCAGCTGCGGTGACACTTGCGTGGTACGCACCACCTGCAGCAGGCGCATCTTGAGAGGATGGCGCACGCGCTGCACAGTCAGGTCGCGTGCGGAGGCTTGGTCGTTCTCACTCATGTTGGAATTCCTTGGGATTAAACCCGGCGCCTGCCGGGTCAGGTTGCCGATGGGCCGCAGCCAGCGTCAGTGCCACGCGTCAGGCCTTGCGCACCGCTTCGATCTCGGCCGCCGCGCGCAGCAGGATCTCCGCGATGCGGCGCTGCTCGTCGGCGCCCGCGTCGCTGCGCAGCGCAATGGCACGCTTGATCGCGGCGCGGGCCTGCATCAGTTCGGGCAGCCAGCCGCCCTGCTCCGGCTCGGGCTGCGGCTCGCCGCTCATGGCGCGCCGCATCCATTCCACCTTGCGCGCCACGTGGCGCAGCTTGGCAATCATCACCTCGACCCGCTCGCGGTTGGCCGCCAGGTGGGCCTTGCCGGTCTCGGACAGCTGGTAGCGCTTCTTGTTGCCTTCCGTGTCGACGGTGGCGTAGCCGACTTCTTCCAGGTAAGTCAGGGCCGGATAGACCACGCCGGGACTGGGCTTGTAGAAGCCGTTGGTACGGCTCTCGATCGCCTTGATCAGTTCGTAGCCGTGGCTCGGCTTCTCTTCGAGCATGGCTAGCAGCAGCAACTGCAGGTCATCGGCGCTGAACTTGCGGCCCCGGCGCCAGCCTTCGCCATCGAAGCTGCCGGGGCCATCGGGGCCGCCAGGGCCGAAGCCGTCGTCATGGCCGCCGCCCCAGAAGCCGCCGCCGTGGCGACCCATGGCGTGGTGGGCGAAGTGACGCTCAAAGTGCGGCACAAGGCGCATCAACAGGTGACGGCCGTGGCCTGAGATGCCAAAAGGGTGGGAATGATGGCGCATGACTAGCTCCGATATGTCGTAAAACATATCTTACGATATATATCGTACGGAAGTCAAGGCGACGCGGCAGTCCCCGCCGCGTGGGGATTACCTCATGCGGTACCAGTGGCAGCCATCGGGACCGGTCTCCCGCACCGCCTCGCCCCGCTCCAGCAGGTAGTTCAGGTGCGCAATGCTCTCGCCGGTAGCCATCCCCAACAGCCCGCCGCTTCCGGTGATGGGGCGCGAGAACAACTCACCGAACACATCCACCGCCCGCTTCGGCTTCCCCAACGCCCCACGCAACCGATCCAGCGCCTGCAACTGGCTCGCCCGCAAATAGTCAATCCGCGCATGCAGCCCACGGAACGGTTCGTTATGCGCCGGCAGCACCAGCACATCGTCCGGCACAGCGGCGCGTACCTTATCCAGCGAAGCCAGCCAGTCCTGCATCGGATCGGCATCGGGCTCGGTCGGGAACACCGAGACGTTGGAAGAAATGCGCGGCAGCACCTGGTCGCCGGACACCAGCAGCTTCAGCGCCGGGCAGTACAGGCAGCCATGTTCGGGCGAATGACCCGTGCCGACGATGACCTGCCAGTCGTGCGCGCCGATGCGCACGGTGTCGCCATCGGACAGCCGGTGGAAGCTCTCGGGCAAGGCGTGGACATATTTGCCGAAGCCACCGAAGCGGGTGCGGTACACCTCGATCGCTTCGTCGTCCCAGCCAGCCTTGCGATAGAACTCGGTCGCGTCATCGGGCGCCGCTCGCCCCGTATCCGCCGCCAGCACACGGCACATCAGGTATTCCAGCCGCGTCATCCACAGCTGGCAGTCGAACTTGCCGGTCAGCCACCCGGCCATGCCGATGTGGTCGGGGTGCATATGGGTCACGAACAGGCGCGTCAGGCCGCCGGCCAGCGGGCCGCTTGCGGCGAACAGCGCGCGCCAGGCCTGGGCGGTTTCCGGGGTCTGCAGGCCGGCGTCGACGGCGGCCCAGCCATTGCCGTCGCGGATGGCCCACAGGTTGATGTGGTTCAGGCCCAGCGGCATCGGCATGCGCAGCCACAGCACACCGGGCGCTACCTCGCGGGCGTGGCCGGGTTCGGGGGCGTCACCGCAGGGGTAGTCGAGCTCGGGTTTTTCGAGGGAGATGGGGGCAGCTGCGAGGGCGATGTCGGGGGATTGGGCGCTCATCGGTATCTGGGCCGGTGGGCCGGCCGTGCTGTGCGCGGTGGCCGGTGCGGCAATGCCCCGGCTCCGCGCGTTCTGGATAGCTGACACCTTAGCCCAGATGGGCGATTCCTGCTACGCGCGCCCTGCCCGCGTTGCGTGGTGTGGCATAGCGGTGAGCTATCGGGCCGGCGCCGGCAGCACCTTGCCGGGATTGAGCAGGTTCAACGGATCGAGCGCCTGCTTCACCTGCCACATCAGCTCCAGTTCCACCTGGGACTTGTAGCGCGTCAGGTCATCGCGCTTGGCCACGCCGATGCCATGCTCGGCCGAGATCGAGCCGTTTTCCGCATGGGCCATGCCGTCGACCAGCGCGGAGACCCGTTCATACCATTGCGCCAGGAACTCTTTGCCTGGCTGATCCCTGGGCCGCAGCGGGTTGAAGTGCACATTGCCGTCGCCCATATGGCCGTAGATCACCATGCGCGCGTCCGGCACCAGTTCCAGCACCCTGGCCGAGGCTTCCTCGACAAACGCAGCGATGCGCGACAGCGGCACCGAGACATCGCACTTGATGCTGCCGCCGGTGCGGGTCTGCGCGTCGGAGATCTCTTCGCGGATGCGCCAGAAGGTCTGGGCATCGGACAGGCTGGCGGCCACGGCGGCGTCCTGCACCAGGCCCTGGCTGAAGCCGGATTCGAGGATTTCCATCAGCGTGGCGTTGAGGCTTTCCGCATCGGTGCCGGAGGTCAGCTCGATCAGCACCATCCAGTCGTGCTTGGCCTGCAGCGGGGAAGCCACGTTGCCAAGATACTCAAGCACCAGTTCCAGCGCTGGCCGCGAGATCAGCTCGAACGCGGTCACGGCCTGGCCGGACAGGCGCTTGGCTTCGCCCAGCAAGGCTACCGCCGCGGCGGGGTCCTGCACGGCGACAAAGGCCACGGCGCTGCTGCGCGGCTGCGGCATCAGCTTGAGCACGGCGCCGGTGATGATGCCAAGCGTGCCTTCCGCGCCGACGAACAGCTGCTTGAGGTCGTAGCCGGTGTTGTCCTTGCGCAGGCCGCGCAGTGACGAGTAGATGCGGCCATCGGGCAGCACCACTTCGATGCCGAGCACCAGGTCGCGCATATTGCCGTAGCGCAGCACCGCGGTGCCGCCGGCATTGGTGGACAGGTTGCCGCCGATCTGGCATGAGCCTTCGGAGCCGATGCGCAGCGGGAACAGGCGCTGCCCGGCCTCGGCGGCGCTGCGTGCCGCGCTCAGTGTGACGCCGGCCTGCACGGTCATGGTGTCGTTGATGGTGTCGAGGTCCAGCACGCGGTTCATGCGGCTGAGATTGACCACCACGGCGGTGCCGCTGTCGTCGGGCACAGCGCCGCCCATCAGCGAGGTATTGCCGCCCTGCGGCACCACCGGCACGCGCCGGGCATGGCACCACTGCAGCACCTGGCTGACCTCTTCCGTCGATGACGGCAGCACCACTACCTGGGCCTGGCCGCGGTAGATGCCGCGGTAGTCGGTGACGTAGGCCTGCGTGTCGGCGTCGCCGCTGCGGCAGGCGCTTGCACCAACGATGGCCTGCATCGCGCGCAAGGTGGTGTCTGGGGTCGGGGTTTCGGCTGGCATGGGTGTAAGGCGAAGGAGATACGGGTCAGTACGCGGCGGAAGGCTTGTCTGCGGCGAGAGTGTCAGAGGGCTGCTCGCGGAACGATGCGGCAAGCTTGCGCGCGGCGTTGGCGTACAGCATCACGTCCACGCCGGTGGCCACGAAGGTGCAGCCCAGGTCCAGGTAGCGGCGTGCCAGTGCCGGGTCCGACGTCAGCGTGCCGGCGGCCTTGCCGCTGGCGATGATGGTGCGCATCGCGCCTTCGATGGCGGCCTGCACCTCCGGGTGACCGGGGCGGCCGCGGTGGCCCATCGACGCAGCCAGGTCGGCCGGGCCGATAAAGACGCCGTCGATACCATCCACCGCGCAGATCGCTTCCAGGTTCTGCAATGCGGTGACGGTTTCGGCCTGCACCAGCAGGCAGACTTCATCGTCGGCCACATCCAGGTAGTCGATGCGGGCGCTCCACTGCGAGGCGCGCGCAATCGCGCTGCCCACGCCGCGGATGCCTTGCGGCGGGTAGCGCGTGGCGCTGACCACCATGCGGGCCTGTTCCGCGGTATCCACCATCGGCACCAGCAGGCTGCGCGCGCCGATGTCGAGCAGCTGCTTGATCAGCGGCACTTCACCGGCCACGGCGCGCACCACGGGCTGGACCGGGTATGGCGCCACCGCCTGCAGCGCGTGCAACGTCGAGCGCAGGTCGTTGGGGGCGTGTTCGCCGTCGATCAGCAGCCAGTCAAAGCCTGCGGTGGCCGACACTTCGGCCAGGTACGGCGTTGCCATCGACAGCCACAGGCCAATCTGCGCCTGGCGGGCGGCCAGTGCGGTCTTGAAGGGATTGTTTGCGGGCATGGTGTGTTCCGGTTCGATGATCGCTGGGCCCGGCGCTTCAGCCGAGCTGGCCCTGGCAAAGGTACTTGGTATGCATGTAGTCGCCCAGCCCGTGGCGCGAGCCCTCGCGCCCGTAGCCGGATTCCTTGACGCCGCCGAACGGCGCCGCCTCGGCCGCGATCGCGCCCTCGTTGATGCCGACCATGCCGGTTTCCAGCGCCTGCGCCACGCGCCAGATGCGGCGGATGTCGTTGGAGTAGAAGTACGCAGCCAGGCCGAACGGGGTGTCGTTGGCGTCGCGGATCACCTCGGCTTCATCGCGGAAGCGGAAGATCGGCGCGACCGGACCGAAAGTCTCTTCGCACGACAGCTCCATCGCGGGGGTCGCATCGGCCAGCACCGTCGGTGCGTAGTAGTGCGGGCCATCGGCGGTGCGCACGCGCTTGCCGCCGGTGACCACGCGCGCCCCCCGGGCGACGGCGTCTTCCACGTGGCGTGCGATCTTGTCGACGGCGCGGGCATTGATCATGGGACCGATCTGCGCGGCCTCTTCCGTGGCCGGACCGACATGCAGCGCGCCAACGCGCTGCGCCAGGCGCTCGACAAAGGCGTCGTGCACGGCGTCATGCACATAGACCCGGTTCGGACACACGCAGGTCTGGCCGCCGTTGCGGAACTTGGACGCCATCAGGCCATCGACCGCGGCATCGAGGTCGGCGTCCTCGAAGACGATGAAGGGCGCGTTGCCGCCCAACTCCAGCGACAGCTTCTTCAGCGTGGCAGCCGATTCGCGCGCGAGGTGCTTGCCCACGGGCGTGGAGCCGGTAAAGGTGATCTTGCGCACGCGGCTGTCGGCCAGCCAGGCGTCGACCACGCCCGGCGTGCGCTCGCGCGATGCGGTGACGATGTTGAGCACGCCCGCGGGCATGCCGGCCTGCTGCGCCAGCCATACCAGCGCCAGCGCGGTCAGCGGGGTGTCCTCGGCGGGCTTGGCCACCACCGTGCAGCCGGCGGCCAGCGCCGGGGCGATCTTGCGGGCAATCATCGCCAGCGGGAAGTTCCACGGCGTGATTGCCGCGACCACGCCCACCGGCTCCTTCAGCACCAGCAGTTTGCGGCCCGGCACGGCTTCCGCGACGATATCGCCGCAGATGCGCGTGGCCTCTTCGGCAAACCACTCGACATAAGACGCGCCATACTGCACCTCGCCGCGTGCCTCTTTCAGGGGCTTGCCCTGCTCCGTCGAGATGATGCGCGCCAGGTCTTCCTGGTGCGTGAGGATCAACGCATGCCAGCGCTTGAGCAACTGGGCGCGTTCGCGCGCGGGCCGGCGGCTCCATGCCGGGAAAGCGGCAGCGGCGGCATCGACGGCAAGGCAGGCATCGCCGGCATCGCTGTCCGGCACGTTGGCAAAGGTCTCGCCGGTGGCCGGGTCGGCGACCGGCAGGCGCGCGCCAAGGCCGGCATCGCACCACCGGTCGTCAATCAGGTTCTGGCTGCGCAGCAGCGCTTGTTCGGAAAGCGTCAGCATAAGTGTGGAGGAAGAAAGATTGGCGGAAGGCGGCTCAGCTGACGATGCCGAGGTGCCAGGGCACGAACTCGTTGTCGCCCAGGCCCAGCGCTTCGCTCTTGGTCGGCTCGCCGGAGGCCGCGCGCAGGATATGTTCGAAGATCCGCTGGCCCATCTGCGGCACGGTCAGTTCGCCGTCAAGCACCAGCCCGCAGTTGATGTCCATGTCTTCTTCCAGGCGGTGGTACATCGCCGAGTTGGATGCGAGCTTGATCGTCGGCGCGGGCTTGGAGCCGAACATCGAACCGCGGCCGGTGGTAAAGCAGATCAGGTTGGCGCCGCTGGCGATCTGGCCGGTGACGGCCACCGGGTCATAGCCGGGCGAGTCCATGAACACAAAGCCGGCCTGGTCGATCGGCTCGGCGTATTCGTACACCGCCTGCAGCGGCGTGGTGCCGCCCTTCATGGCCGAACCCAGCGATTTCTCGAAGATATTGGCCAGCCCGCCCTGCTGGTTGCCGTGGCCGACCACGCCGTTGAACTGTGCGTTGTGGCCGGCGGTGTAGCGCTCCCACCAGGCCAGGCGGTCCAGCAGCTTCTGGCCGACCTCGGGTGTTACCGCGCGGCGCGTGAGCATGAACTCAACACCATGGATTTCCGGCGTTTCAGACAGGATGGCGGTGCCGCCATGGCGCACCAGGATATCCATCGCCGCGCCCAATGCCGGGTTGGCGCTGATGCCGGAAAAACCGTCCGAGCCGCCGCATTCCAGCCCGATCTTCAGGTGGCTGGCCGATACCGGCTGGCGCACCGCGGTATTGGCCGCGGGCAGCATCGATTCGATCGCGCGGATGCCTGCGGCAATGGTCGCACGCGTGCCGCCGCTATCCTGCATCACCAGCGTGTGCACCGCGGGGCCGGGCTCAAGCCCCTGCGATTCCACCAGTGAGGCCACCTGGTTGCGCTCGCAGCCGAGGCCGACGATCAGCACGCCGGCCAGGTTGGGATGGCGCGCATAGCCAGCCAGCGTGCGGCGCAACACGTCGAAGTGCTCGCTCGGCGACGACATGCCGCAGCCGCTGGTCTGCGCGAAGGCGACCACGCCATCGACATTCGGATACGCTGCCAGCCGCTCCGCTGTGAAATGCGCGGCGATCTGGCGGATCACGGTAGACGAGCAATTGACCGAAGACAGGATGCCGATGAAATTGCGCGTACCCACGCGCCCGTCCGGTCGCACAAAGCCGTTGAAGGTGGCGCGCCGGGCCTCGGGCACATAGTCCACCGGCCGCACGTCCTGGCAGAACGCCGGGTCGCGGTAGAAATCGACCAGGGTCAGGTTGTGCGAATGCACGTGGTCGCCCTGGGCGATATCGCGCGCGGCCATGCCGATGACGGTGTCGAACTTGCGCACCGGCGTGCCGGCGGCGATGGCGCAGGCCGCGATCTTGTGGCCGGCCGGCACCTGCGCGCGCACGCGCACGGCGGGGTCGGCCAGCTGCTGGCCAAGGCTGAGGTCGCTGCGGGCGACCAGCACGTTGTCGTTGGCGTGCAGGCGGATGACGGGATTGGGATTCACTTGGACTTGGCCTTCGGCGGCAATCAGCCTTGCTGCAGCAGTTCTTTCAGCTTGAGGCGCTGGATCAGCTGGGTTTCCTGGTCATAGACGCTGGCCACGTACTTCTTGTAGTCAGGACCGTCCAGGTACATCACGGGCGCATCCAGTCGCGCCGCCACCTGCTTGAACTCGTTGCTGGCCACCGCGGCGCGGAAGGCGTCGCGCAGCTTCTTTTCCACGGCGGGCGGCAGGCCTTTCGGGGCGCCGATGCCGTTGGGCGCTTCCACCACCACGTTGTAGCCCAGCTCCTTGAGCGTCGGCGTGTCCTTGAAGCGGGTCGCGCGCTGTTCGCCCCAGGTGGCCAGCAGGCGCAGCTTGCCGGCTTCCACGTGCGGCGCCCACGAGCTGGAATCGGCCAGCAGGTCGACCTGCCCGGCCAGCACGTCCTGCAGCGCGGCGGCGCCACCCTTGTAGGCGATCGCGTTGAACTGGATGCCCGCGGCCAGCGCGAACTGCTCCATGCCGACGTGGGTCGCGCCGCCGATGCCGGCGTGCGCATAGGTGATCTTGCCGGGGCTGGCCTTGGCGGCGGCCACCACGTCCTGCAGCGTCTTGTAGCGCGAGCTGGCCGGCACGGCGATGCCGAAGGTCTGGCCCGAGGTGCGCGCCAGGTAGGTCAGCTCGGTGCGCGGGTCCAGCTGCAGCATGCCGAGCTGCGCGAAGCGCGTCACCGAGATCGGGATCTGGCCGATGGTGTAGCCGTCCGGATTGGCGCGCGCCAGGGCCTTGGTGCCGATCATGCCGGAAGCGCCGGCGCGGTTCTCGACCACGATCGACTGCTTGAGAATGCCGCTCGCCACCTGGCACAGCGCGCGCATCGACTGGTCAGCGGTGCCGCCGACCGGCCATGGGCAGATGAAGGTGATGGGACGCTCGGGATACTCGGCGGCCAGCGCCCGCGCGGCAGGCAGCAGCACGCCGGCAGCGCCCGCGGCGGCACCCGCGGCGGCTCCGATGAGCAGGCAGCGGCGCTTGGAATCGATGGGGAATCCTTGGGTCATTTGCGGGTGTCTCCGATGTTCTGATTATCGGCGGGACCGGCGCAGCCAGCCTCGTCATGCCCGCATTCTGTCGCGCCTCAACATAACAATCCAATCAAAGAACGGCATTGCTTCATAACCTTAAGGTTAGATAGACTGGTAGCATGGTCCAGATCGATCGCGCGCTGCGCTCCAATATCAAGCTGCGCCACCTGCAACTGCTGGTGGCGCTGGATGAGTTCCGCCACCTCGGCCGCACCGCGGAGTTCCTGTCCGTGAGCCAGCCGGCGGTGTCCAAGGTGCTGACCGAAGTCGAAAGGATGCTGGGTCTGTCGCTGTTCACGCGCTCCACCCGCGGCACCGAGCCCACCGCCGCCGGCGAATCGCTGGTGCGCTTTGCGCGCTCGGTGCTGGCCCAGTACGAGCAGACCCGCGACGAGATCGCCGCAGTGCAGAGCGGCGCTTCCGGCCGCATCCGCGTGGGCTCGATGGGGGCGGCGCTGCCGGTGCTGCTGGCGCAGGCCGTGGGCGCGCTCAAGGACCGCCACGCGCGCGCCACCGTGCTGGTGGAGGAAGGCGACCTGACCCACCTGCTGCCCAAGCTGCGGTTGCGCGAGCTGGACCTGATCGTGGGCCGGCTGGAGCCGGGCTATGCGGCGCCGGACCTGCTGACCGAAGCCCTCTATGAAGAACCGATGGTGGTCGTGGTCCGCCGCGGCCACAAGCTCGCGCGCAAGGCCCGCCCCAGCTGGGCCGACCTGGCGGCGATGCCCTGCGTGCTGCCGCCGCCGTGGGCCTCGCTGCGCGTGAAGATCGAGCAGGCCTTCTATCGCCACGGCCTGCACCCGCCGCAGGATGTCATCGAGACCTCGTCCTACCTGGCGCAGGCCACCTTCGTCGGCCAGCGCGGCGCGGCCGGCTTCATGGCCGAGTCGGTGGCGCTGTCGTTGCAGGAGGAAGGCCGGTTGCACGTGCTGAAGATGGCCGTGCCGGTCGACCTGCCCCCGGTCGGCATCATCACGCTGCGCGAACGGGCGCCCTCGCTCGGCACCGACCAGCTGCTGGAATGCCTGCGCGAGGCTGCGGCGCAGGTCAGGGCCGTCTAGCTGGCACGCGCCATCAGCACCGGCACCGACGTGGCCAGCAGCGCCACGCCGGATACGGTCAGCAGCGTCAGCACGACCTTGCGGAAGGTGGCCTCGCTGATCCCCAGATAGAGCCGCGTGCCCAGCAGCGTTGGCACCAGCATCGCGGGCGCCACCACCAGGAACATCGGCAGCATCTCGCGCGTGACGATGCCCTTGCCCACATAGGCGGCCATGGTCATGGCCAGCGTGGCGAGGTTGAAGTTCTGGATCACCGCGCGCTGTTCGTCCTTGTCGAAGCCGCGCAGCGTGCACCACAGCGTGGGGATCACGCCAGTGAAACCACCGATGCCGCCCATCACGCCGCCGGCCGCACCGGCAACGCCATCGGCCACGCGCCCGCCCACGCCGATATGGGGCAGCTTGCGCACCATCAGCATGACCGGGCACCACAGGGTCAGGAAGCCGCCGAGCACGACCTTGAACCACAGCGCGTCGAGCATCGGCAGGATCGCCACGCCAAGGGGGATGCCGGCCACGCCGCCGGCCACGAACGGCCACAGCCGCCGCCACGACAGCCCGCGCCGCACCGACACCGCCGCCAGCAGCTGGCCGGTAAGCGCGCCGAACACGGTCATGGCCGACGCCAGCTGCGGCTCGATCGCCCAGGCCCAGAACGACATCGCCACCATGCCGAAGGCAAAGCCGGACAGCCCCTGGACAAAGCCAGCCACGGCGGCGCCGGCGATCACGATCAGCAAGGTGGAATCCATGGCAGGCGGGGCCGCGTCATACGATGGCGGACGCGATGTTCAAAGGCTTCTGGGAAGCGCATGACTATGCACTTCTTTGCCCTGCTTGTCAGTCGCTGCCTCTGCTGCGCCGCGCAAAACTGATACGGTATTTTTTCAATGAGGTGATGCTGTTCCGTTCGTCCCGGCTCCGTTAGCATGGTCGCCATCGACAAGGGCATCGGGCCGCGCGAAGCGGCGCCGGCGGTACCGGGTGCGGCGATATGTCACCCGTACGCCACCGGTAGCAACAGTGCCCTTTGCTGCGCGCGCGGCGTACACTACGCTTTACCGCACGCGCCTACGGCCCGCGCCCCGGCGCGCCCTGTCGACCGGCCCCGGCCTGCCAGACGGCAGTGCCGCGCCCGTCCCAGGCGTGCGCCAGGCCAGCGCCACGGAGAACAACAATGTTTGGTTTGACCGCGCTCGACCTCGCCCGCACGCAGTTTGCGTTCACGATTTCTTTCCACATCATTTTTCCGGCGATCACCATCGGCCTGGCCGCCTACCTGGCGGTGCTGGAAGGCTGCTGGCTGCGCACGCAGCGCACGCATTACCGCGACCTCTACCACTTCTGGTCCAAGATCTTTGCCGTCAATTTCGGCATGGGGGTGGTGTCCGGGCTGGTGATGGCCTACCAGTTCGGCACCAACTGGAGCTTCTTCTCCGAGTTCGCGGGCAGCATCACCGGGCCATTGCTGACCTATGAGGTGCTGACCGCGTTCTTCCTGGAAGCGGGCTTCCTGGGCGTGATGCTGTTCGGCTGGAACCGCGTCGGGCCGGGGCTGCATTTCTTTGCCACGGTGATGGTGGCGCTCGGCACGCTGATCTCCGCCACCTGGATCCTGGCCTCCAACAGCTGGATGCAGACGCCGGCGGGCTTCGAGATCATCAACGGCCGCGTGGTGCCGACCAACTGGTTCGAAGTCATCTTCAACCCGTCGTTCCCCTACCGCCTGGTGCATATGAGCGTGGCGGCGTTCCTGGCCACGGCGCTGTTCGTCGGCGCCTCTGCCGCCTGGCACCTGCTGCGCGGGCGCGACAACCCCGCCATCCGCAAGATGCTGTCGATGGCGATGTGGATGCTGCTGATCGTCGCGCCGATCCAGGCCGTGATCGGCGACATGCACGGCCTGAACACGCTCAAGCACCAGCCCGCCAAGATCGCCGCGCTGGAAGGCCACTGGGAGAACAAGGGCAATGAAGGCCTGCCGCTGCTGCTGTTCGGCTGGCCCGACATGGCGCGCGAAGAGACGCGCTTCGCGGTCGAGGTGCCGCGCCTGGGCAGCCTGATCCTGACCCATTCCTGGGACGGGCAGATCAAGGGCCTGAAGGAGTTCGCGCCGCAGGACCGGCCCAATTCCACCATCCTGTTCTGGTCGTTCCGCGTGATGGTGGGGCTGGGGCTGCTGATGATCCTGCTGGGCGTGTGGAGCCTGCTGCTGCGCCGGGGCGAGCGCATGTACCGCTCGCGCGGCTTCCTGCATATGGCGCTGTGGATGGGGCCCACCGGCCTGATCGCCATCCTGGCCGGCTGGTTCACCACCGAGGTCGGGCGCCAGCCGTGGGTGGTCTACGGGCTGCAGCGCACCGCCGACGCGGTGTCGCCGCACGGCGTGCCCGAACTGGCAACGACGCTGGCGATCTTCGTGGTGGCCTACTTCTTCGTGTTCGGCGTCGGCATCGCCTACATGATGCGGCTGGTGCGCAAGGGTCCGGCGCTGGAAGAAGCCAAGCCGGAAGGCGGCCCCGGACGCGGGCATACGCCGGCACGGCCATTGTCGGCCGTGGATGACGACGAAGCGCTCGCCCCCGCCACCACTGCACGCACCCGGAGCTGACACCATGGGCATCGACCTCTCGCTTCTCTGGATCTTCATCATCTTCTTCGGCGTGATGATGTACGTGGTGATGGACGGCTTCGACCTGGGCATCGGCATGCTCTATCCGTTCGTGCCGGACCGGCATGACCGCGACGTGATGATGAACACGGTGGCACCGGTCTGGGACGGCAACGAGACCTGGCTGGTGCTGGGCGGCGCCGGGCTGCTGGCGGCGTTCCCGCTGGCGTATTCGGTGGTGCTGAGCGCGCTCTACCTGCCGCTGATGCTGATGCTGCTGGGCCTGATCTTCCGCGGCGTGGCGTTCGAGTTCCGCTTCAAGGCCAACGACCGCGAGCGCCCGGTGTGGGATGCCGCCTTCATCCTGGGCTCGGGCACGGCCAGTTTCTTCCAGGGCGTGGCGCTGGGCGCCTATATCGACGGCATCAAGCTGGAGGGCCACCGCTTTGCCGGCGGGCCGCTGGACTGGCTCACGCCCTTCCCGCTGTTCTGCGGCGTGGGGCTGATGGTGGCCTACACGGTGCTGGGCAGCACCTGGCTGATCATGAAGACCGAGGGCGACTTGCAGCAGCGCATGATCAAGCTGACCAGCTCGCTGGCGTGGCTGCTGCTGGCGGTGATCGCCGTGATCAGCCTGTGGACGCCGCTGACGCATCCCGAGATTGCCGAGCGCTGGTTCAGCCTGCCCAACCTGTTCTGGTTCTCGCCGGTGCCGATCCTGGTGGCGCTGTGCATGCTCATGCTGATGCGCGCGCTGCGGCATGAGCCGGATATCTCGCCGTTCATGTACGCGCTGGGGCTGGTGTTCCTGGGCTACAGCGGGCTGGCGATCAGCGTCTGGCCCAATATCATCCCGCCGGGAATCTCGATCTGGGACGCCGCCGCGCCGCCGCAAAGCCAGGGCTTTGCGCTGGTGGGGGCGCTGTTCATCATCCCCTTCATCCTGATGTACACGGTATGGGCCTACTACGTGTTCCGCGGCAAGGTGCGCCACGGCGAGGGCTATCACTGATGGCTATGGATACACGGCGCTCGGGGACAAGCACCGGCACCTGGCTGCGCCGCATCGGCTGGCTGGTGCTGATCTGGGCCGCCAGCGTGGCGGCACTGGGTGTGGCCGCGTGGGTGCTGCGGATCATCATGCAGGGCGTCGGCTTGCGCAGCTGACGCCCCGTCAAGGGCAACGCCGTCCTCAGAGCTGGACCGAGGCCTCGCCGATGCCATCGAACTCCGCGGTCACCAGGTCGCCTGCCGATGCGTCCAGGATGCCGACCCAGGTGCCGGTAGTGACGACCGTGCCGGCCTCTACACGTTGCCCGTCGCGCGTGGCATGGCGCAGCCAGGCGGCCAGCCCAAAGGCCGGATCGCCCAGCGCGTGGGTGCCGCGGCGCTCGGTGGTTTGCGTGCCGATCCGCACCCGGCAATGCTGTGCCGCCCAGTCCCGCGCCGCATAGTCACGCCATTCGCCAAGCACCAGGGCGCCGTGGGACTGCAGGTCGGCCAGCTTCAGCAGCGCGGGCGCGGCAAGATACTGCCGCCAGCGCGAATCGACGACTTCGATCGACACCGCCATCGCATCGATCAGCCCGGCCGCGCCGGCGTAGTCGAGGGCGGCAGCCTGCGCGGCGTCAACGTCCTGCCCCAGCCGCAACGCAATCTCTGCCTCGATGCCGCGCCATGTGAAAGGCCAGTCGCCGGCATGCGCGGGGCTGGTCCAGACCCCGGCAGGCGGCAGTTCGGCATGCGTCAGCACCGCCTCGCGCGAGGCACCGCCGGATTTCCAGTAGCCGGCGCCTGACACTTGCCAGCCAAGCGCGCGGGCCACGGCCGACTGCACGGCGTAGGCCTGTTCCGCATTCTCAAGCACGGTGGCGAATTGCTCTGCATCGGCGCAGCCCTGTTCGCTACGCGCGCTGAGCAGGGCCTGCGCGACCCGATCGATATTGGAAGATGTCATGCCTTGGGTATTTCCTTGAATGAGGGATGAATATCGCCCGGTATCCCGCTCCCGGCAAGCGCGCGCAGCACGCTGCCGGGAACGGGCCGGTCTCAGGAGCCGCTGGCGCTGGCCGCGGTGCCACTGACCGCAGGCGCGGCTTCGTCGTCGGCGGCGGTCTCGCCCATGGCGCGGCCGAAGGTTTCCGGCGCGAACTGCACGGCCAGCGCAAACACTGCGTACATCGCCGCGAGCATGCTGAACATGCCGCCGACGCCGTAGGTTTCAAACACGCGCCCGCTGATCAGCGGCGTCAGCGCGCCGGCCAGGGTGCCGAGCGCCAGGATCAGCGAGGTGCCGAACGCGCGCACGTGGGTGGGATACTGCTCCGGCGCGAAGATCCAGATCGACGTGTTCAGCAACACCACGCAGAACGTGAAGGCGGCACCGAACATCAGCACCAGGCCCACGTTATACGTCAGGAAGCCGAAGCACAACCCGGCCGCGCAGGCCAGCCCCGCGCCTATCGTCAGCACCCGCTTGCGCGGGAAGTGATAGCCGCAGTACGACGCCGCGAGCGCCCCGAACAGGCTGCCGCTCTGCATCACCATGGTGAAGAGAAAGCTCTTGGAGATGGTGTAGCCCTGCGACATCAGGATGGTCGGCATCAGCGTCAGCACCGAGATCTGCGCGCCGTACGTCATGGACACCGCAATCCCCAGCGCGATCGTGCGCCGTCCCAGGCGACCCTTGAAGATATCGCTCAGGCGCACCCTGGTGCGCGGCGCGTCGTCCTGGATCGCGGCCTTGATATAGGGCGTCGGCTCGCCGTCGAGCTTGCCCAGGCGGCCGGATGCGAGCACCGACAGCACCCGGTTGGCCTCGTCCACGCGCCCCTTGGACAGCAGGAAGCGCGGCGTCTCCGGAATAAAGCGCCGGTAGAACACGACGAAGAATGCCGGCAGCACCAGGCAGGCAAAGAGCCAGCGCCAGCTGTCCGGTCCCGGGAACATGGCGAATACCGCCAGGCCGAAAGCCGGCGCTAGCATATTGCCGAGGCCGCCGCTGCCCACGCTGACCAGGCCCACCGCGGTGCCGCGGAAGCGCGTCGAGCACAGCTCGGCCAGCATGGTCACGGCGATCGAGATCTCCCCGCCCAGGCCGATGCCGACGATAAAGCGGCCCGCCGCCAGCACGCCATAGTTCGGCGCCAGCGCGCAGATGATGGCGCCCAGCGTGAACAGCAGCAGGTTGGCGCTCAGCATCGTGCGCCTGCCGTAGCGGTCCGCGATATAGCCGGAGCCGATGCGTCCCAGCGCGGCGGCGCTGAAGGTCAGCGTATTGAGAAAGCCGATCTCCGCCACCGAGATGCCCCACTGCTCGCGCAGCATGGGGCCGATCAGGCCGACGGCGTTCTGTTCGAAGACATCGAACATCACCCCGAGCATGATCATGAAGATGATCTTCTTGTGCGACGCCGTCACCCCGATGCCATCCATGGCCCGGTCGAGCTCATGCTGCTGTGGGGAATTCGGCGATTGAACTACAGTTTCTGCGCCCATCTTTGTCTCCTCCTCGTTTCGAGGTTGCCGCGGTTTGTCCGCGACCTTGTCGCCGCCGTGTCCGGCTGGCGTTTGTCGAGCAGCGATAAAACTTCGTTCCGGCGCGCGCCTATTCCAGCGCGGGCGTCGAGTGCGGCGGCCGGCGCGCGCGCAAGGCCTGCTCGGCCGCATAGGCCAGCCGTATCAGCACGGGTTCGGTGAAGGGCAAGCCAAAGAACTCCAGCCCGACCGGCACACCCTGCGGTGCATTGCCGTCCGGCGCCGAAAATCCGGCCGGAATCACGATGGCCGGAAAGCCGGTGGCCGACGCGAGCACGCCATTGCGCTCTGCCTGGATCTCGCCGACCGGCGCCACCAGGCGCCGCTGGTGCGGAAATGCCAGCGCATCAAGCCGGTGCCGCGCCATCAGGCCCTGCAGCCGCTGGCGCAATGCCTGCTGGCGCTGCAGGCGTTCGCGGTACTCCCCTTCCCGCTCGCTCAGCGCTGCCGCGGTGTCGAGGGTTCCCGCCACGCTTGGATGGACCGAACCGGCAGCGATGATGTCCTTCATCGATCGCACCGGGACGCCGGGGGGCAGCCCCGCCAGGTAGGCATCGAGATCGCGCGCCATCTCGTAGTGGTGCACAAGCGTGGACGCGAGTAGCTCGTCCGGGCTGATCGCGTCTTCAATCGCGACCAGCTCGGCGCCTTGTGCCGCGATGGTCGCCAGCGCTGCCTGCATCACGGCGTTGACCGGACGGTGCACATCCTGATCACCGAAGAAATGCCGCAACACGCCGATGCGCGCGCCCCTGAGTCCGTCGCGGTCGAGGCTGGCGGCATAGCTCGCCGGGATGTGGGGCGCGCCCTGGCTGGTGACCGGGTCGGCCGGATCATGGCCGGCGATGACATCGAGCAGCAGCGCCGTATCGGCGACGGTGCGGGTGATCGGGCCGATGGTGTCCTGCGTCAGCCCGCAAGGGACCAGCCCGGCCCGGCTGATCAGGCCCATGGTCGGACGCAGGCCCACCAAGTTGTTGGCCGAGGCCGGCGAGCGGATGGAATTGACCCCGTCGGTGCCGATGCCAAGCAGGCCGAAGCTGGCGGCGATGCCGGCGCCGGTGCCGCCGCTGGAACCGCCGGGCGTGCGGGTCAGGTCATAGGGATTGAGGGTCTGGCCGGACAAGGTGCTGACGGTCTCGCCGCCGGAGGCAAGCTCGTGCAGGTTGGTCTTGGCCAGCACGATGGCACCCGCCTCGCGCAGCCGGCGGATGACGAAGGCATCGTCGCTGGACAGGTTGCCGCGCAGGCAGGCGGCGCCGGCGGTGGTTTCCATGCCGCCGCATTCGATGTTGTCCTTGACCAGCACCGGGATGCCATGCAGCGGCGCCAGCGGCCGCATGGGGTTGCGGCCCGCCATGGCGTCGATGCGGCCGGCCTCTTCCAGCGCCTGCGGGTTGGGCTGCAGGATGCTGCGCAGGGCGGGGCCGCCCTGGTCATAGGCCGAGATGCGCGCGAGGCAGGCGCTGGCCAGTTGGCGCGCCGTCAGCCTGCCGTCGCGCATCGCGGCATGCGCGCTGGCAACGGTGGCTTCCACCACGCTGAACGGCGCATGATGGCCGGGGCCGTCTGGCACCGGTTGGTACGAGTTTGTCATGAGAGCCTTCCATGCGCCGGCAAGGGCGCGAAGTGTTTGCGAGGTGATGGCCAGGCGGGGCAGCGGCACGGTGCCGCACCCCGCTTTGTCTCGCTATCGGTTGACCAGGCGGGCAGGTATTGTCCAGATGCAGAACGCACCCAGCATCAGCATCCCGGCAATCATGTAGTAGGCACTGTTGCCGCTCTGGGTCACGTCGCGCAGGTAGCCGATCATGTAGCCGCTGGTAAAGCCGGCAAGGTTGCCGATCGAGTTGCTCATGGCGATGGCCGTGGCCAACGCCGCGCCGCTGAGGAAAGCCGTCGGCAGGGACCAGAACAGCGGCGTGCAGGTCAGGATGCCGGCTGTGGCGATCGACAGGAACACCAGGGACAGCGCGGTGCTGTGCATGACCCAGGGCAACGCCAGGAAGCCGATCGCACCCATCATGCACGGGATGATCAGGTGCCAGCGCCGCTCGCGGTGCTTGTCGGCGCTGCGACCGAAGAAGTACATCGCGACAATGGCCGCCATATACGGTATCGCGCTCAGCATGCCGATATGGAGCGGGTCGCTGACACCGGTCGACCTGATGAACGTGGGCAGCCAGAGCGTGATGCCGTACTGGCCCGTGACATAGCAGAAGCAGATCAGGCTGATCAGCCAGACGCGCGGATCGGTAAACACCTTGCCGACGCGTGCCTGCGGGTCCACCGCCTTGACGTCTTCCGACTTGGCCAGTTCAAGAACCTGCTTCTCCGCGCTGGTCAGCCATTTGGCCTTGGCAATGGAGTTGTCCAGGTAGTAGAAGCAGAAGCACCCGAGCAGCACCGCCGGCACCGCCTCGATGATGAACATCCATTGCCAGCCGCCCCAGCCGGCCACGCCGGCCATGCTGCCCATCAGGTAGCCGGACAGCGGGTTGCCGATGATGCCGGACAGCGGCGAGCCCATGCAATAGATGGCCATGATCTTGGCACGCCGTTGCGACGGGTACCAGCACGACAGGTAGTACACGATGCCTGGCGTGAAGCCGGCTTCGGCCAGGCCCAGCAGGAAGCGCAGCGTGTAGAACTGGGTTGGCGTCTGCACGAAGGCAAAGCACGCGGAGAGTATCCCCCACGTGATCATGATCCGGCCGATCCATACCTTGGCGCCGAACTTGTGCAATGCCAGGTTGCTCGGCACCTCGAACAGGAAGTAGCCGATAAAGAAAATCCCGGCGCCCAGCCCGTAGACGGTTTCGCTGAAGCCCAGTTGCTGCGACATCTGGAGCTTGGCAAAACCTACGTTGACACGATCGAGATAGGCGATCAGGAAGCAGACCATCAGGAATGGCACCAGCCTCCAGCTCACCTTGCGATAGGTCGCATCCTCGAACGTCCTGATCTTTGTTCCCGCCTGCAGGGTTGTATCCACAGCGTCTCCTCTGTTTTTTGTCAGGTACGGCAGTGCTGCGCTGATCCGTTGCGATCAGTCCGGCGGGGGCGTTGCGCACGCGCGGCGCCCGCCCCCGTCTCGGAAGGCAGTGACTGCGTCAGGCGGCAGCCTTGAGCGACAGCGGCGTCGCGTGCGCGGCGAGATAGTCCATGGCGGCAACGGTGCCGCTGCCCGCGAGCGCGACGCCCGAGATCTTCAGGCCCATCTCGCAGCCGGCCAGCGTGGCCATCAGCGTGAGGTCGTTGCAGTCGCCCAGATGGCCGATACGGAACATGCGGCCCTTGACCTTGCCCAGGCCGGCGCCGAGCGACATGTTGAAGCGGTCATAGATGTTCCTGCGCACCACGTCCGCGTCGATCCCCTCGGGCATCATCACGCCGGTCAGCACCGGGCTGTAGACGGCCGGGTCCGCGCACTGGATCTCCAGGCCCCAGGCCTTGACCGCGCGGCGGCAGGCTTCGGCCAGGCGCTGGTGGCGGGTGAAGACGTTGTCCAGCCCCTCCTCAAGGATCATGTCGAGGGCTTCGGACAGGCCATAAAGCAGGTTCGTGCTAGGGGTGTAGGGCCAGTAGCCGGTCCGGTTCATCTCGATGATTTCATCCCAGCCCCAGAAGCTGCGCGGCAGCCGGGCCGTGCGGGAGGCTGCGATGGCCTTGGGCGAGACCGCATTGAAGCTGATGCCGGGCGGCAGCATCAGGCCCTTCTGCGAGCCGGACACGGTCACATCCACGCCCCACTCGTCATGCCGGTAATCGGCGGACGCCAGCCCCGAGATGGTGTCGACCAGCAGCAGCGCCGGGTGTCCGGCCGCATCGATGGCGCGGCGCACGGCGGCAATATCCGAGGTCACGCCGGTCGAGGTCTCGTTGTGCACCACGCACACCGCCTTGATCGCATGCGCAGTGTCGGCACGCAGGCGGGCCTCGATCATGTCGGCCTGCACCCCGTGGCGCCAGCCCTCCACGCCCGGCAGGCCGAGGAACTCGGGCTTGATTCCCAGGTTCTCGGCCATCTTCTTCCACAGCGTGGCGAAGTGGCCGGTCTCGAACATCAGCACCGTGTCGCCGGGGCTCAGCGTGTTCGACAGCGCCGCTTCCCAGGCGCCCGTGCCCGAAGCCGGATAGATCACCACCGGCTGCTCGGTCTTGAAGATCTTCTTGATGCCGTCCAGCACCTTGAGGCCCAGCGCGCCGAATTCCGGGCCGCGATGGTCGATGGTCGGATAGCTGATGGCGCGCAGGATGCGATCGGGAACCGGGCTCGGTCCGGGGATCTGCAGGAAGTGGCGGCCGGCGGGATGGAAGTTGAGATTCAGCATTTGACTCCTCCTGTTGAGTTTTGAATGCAAAATACTTTATCAGAGGAGTGACGGAAAAACAGCGGAGATTGCGTGGAAATTCTCTAGCGTTTACCCGACAAATTAAGGGTTTACCTGCGTTTTTGAGTTCCAGTTGAGAGTCTGCTAAAATTGAACGCAATCACGCGATAGGAATTTTGAATGCAAATTGTCGCCACTTCCGGCACGGATTCGCCGGCTCCGGTACTGCCCAGGCTCGAACGGCAACGTTTGCACGACACCGTGGTGGCCCACCTGCGCACCTTCATCGTCGAGGGCACCCTGGAACCGGGCAGGAAGCTCAATGAGCGCGAACTGTGCGAGACCCTGGGCATCTCCCGCACGCCGCTGCGCGAGGCCCTGAAGGTGCTGGCGGCGGAGGGGCTGATCGATATCTCGCCCAACCGCGGCGCGACCGTATCGCGCCTGTCCGGGGCGGAGATCCAGGACACGTTTGAGCTGATGAGCGGGCTGGAAGCCTTTTCCGGCGAACTGGCCTGCGAACGCATCACGGCCGTCGAACTGGCCGAGATCAAGGCCCTGCACTATGCGATGCTGGCCTGCCGGGCAAATGACGACCTGCCCGGCTATTACCGGATCAACCACCAGATCCATGACCGCATCAACCTGGCGGCCCGCAATTCGGCGCTGCGCCAGACCTATTTGTCGGTGAACCGGCGGCTGCAGGCGCTGCGCTTCCGCTCCAACTATCAGAAGCCGAAGTGGGACAGCGCCATCCACGACCACGAAGAGATGCTGCAGGCACTTGAGGCGCGCGATGGCAAGCGGCTTGCCGCCATCCTGCGCCAGCACCTGCTGGACAAGCGCGACGCGGTGCTGCTGATCCAGGCAGGCGATGCCGTTGGCACGCCCCAGGCATAGGACGCTGGCGCCACCCGCACCCCAAGAATCCGAATAGCCCCATCAGCATTTTTTGCCCCGCTGTCACCACGGTGACAACCCCGGTTCTTACTCTGCGAGCGCATTGCGGCAAACGCAATCCGCCACGCGGCACCTGCCGCCGGCGCACAACAACGCAGATGAACAGGGGAATCAGAGATGGCAGGGAACCTTGCACCGGGCAGGCTGGCGGGGATGGCGCGCGGCCGTGTGCGGGCCGGCACCGTGATCGCCGCACTGGCGGCAACACTGGCCGGCTGCGGCGGCGGCGATGACGCCGCGCCGACAACCGCACCGAACGACACCACCATCAAGACCCCGCCGCCTGCCGGTGCCGGCGGCCCGCGCGTGCTGCTGGTCGGCGTGGACGGCGCCACCTATGCCCAGGTGCAGGGCGCGCTCTTGCGGCGTGAGCTGCCCAACCTGGCCCGGCTGAACCTGGTGCCCACCGCCACCGGCGGCATGCCCGGCACCATCACCGCGCAGCCGCCGCTGGACGCGCCCAGCTGGGCCACGGTGCTGACCGGCGCCTGGGCCAACCGCCACGGCATCGAAGACGATACCGGCAGCACCGCACTGCGGGCCCCCACCGTATTCCGCTACCTGCGCGCGGCCGGCAAACCCGGCCTGCAGCAAGGCGCATCCACCAGTTCGGGGGTGCTGCCGGGCCTGCTCAAGGCCGAGCAGGAAGCGGGCATGCTCGATACGCTGGTTGACTGCGCCGCGGTCGACAGCTGCGTCACGCAGAACGCCGTGCGGCAGGTGCAGTCCGGCTATGGCGTGGTGTTTGCGCAATACAGCGCGCCGGCACAGGCGGCGGAAGCCGGCGGCTTCGGCAACGGCGCCTATGCCACGGCGCTGGCCGGCATCGACAAGGCGCTGGGCGAGCTGCTCGGCGCCGTGGCCGCGCGCAGCCAGGGGCAGCCCGGTGAAGACTGGCTGGTGATGGTCACCACCAGCCACGGCCTGGATGCCACCGGCGCCACCACCACGGTGCCGACGGTGGAGAACCGTACCGCCTTCCTCGCCACCAACAAGGCGCTCAACGGCGCGCTGGCCAGACCTGGCGCGGCAGCGCCGGACACCCCGGCGGACCTGTCCGCGCTGCCGACCGAAGCCGATATCGTCCCCACCGTGCTGGCCCACGCCGGCGTGGCGCTTGACCCGGTCACCACGCGGCTGGACGGTTCGGCGCTGACCACTGCCACCGCCGGCGTGCGAGCCATCGGCGCCAGCATCAGCCAGTACAACGATGCCATCACGCTGAGCTGGCAGAACCCGACCGAAGCCTTCGGCGTCACCCGGGTGCTGCGCGACGGCGTGCAGATCGCCTCGCTGGGACCTGAGGCGCGGCAGTTCACCGACAAGGCCTTCAACATGGCCACGGGCCTGTACCAGTTCAACTACACGCTGGTGCGCAACGACGTGCCGGTGTCGTACCTGGCGCAGATCCACTACGTCAAGCCGGTCACACTGGCGCCGACGCTGCTCAATGGGCTGGCCACGTATTTCAGCCTCGACAGCAAGCCGTTCGCCGACGCGAAGAACGCCGCCACGCTCGGCCCGTGGGTGGCAAGCCTTGACGGCGGCACGCTGGCTGCCGACAACTTCAGCGGCCAGTCGCTGCAGCTGGACTCGCGTGTCGACAGCTACAAGCTGGCATACAACGCCGCCGATATCACCCAAAGCCCGCAGTTCAGCATCGGCTTCTGGTTCCGCACCGACTGCAGCCAGGGCAACGGCACCGGCGAGCCCGTCCTGTCCAACAAGAACTACATCTCGGGCGGCAACCCCGGCATTGCCGTGGCGCTGTTCGGCAGCTGCGAGATCCGCTTCAACCTGGGCAGCGGCAGCGGCAAGCGCGACGACATCAACGGCATGAAGGTGTCGGCCAACCAGTGGGCCTACCTGGCGCTGTCGGTCGACGCGGCAGCCAGGCGCTTCAGCGCCTATGTCATCGATCCGGTGCTGGGCTTGCAGAAGACCGAGAACAAGGCAATCGCCAACACCGACGTGACCAAGCTGGCCGGACTCGGCACCGGCTGGGGCGTGAACGACGATGCCACGCACAACTACGCGGGCAACAACCCCGGCGCGCTCAAGGGCGTGATGGGCTTCAACGACCTGGCGATGTGGACGCGCGTGCTGTCGCTGGACGAGCTGAAGGCCATCACCGGCGCACGCCAGCCGCTGTCCACGCTGAATCCATAAATCCGGCTGGAACCCGTTTCGTCATGGAACGGGTTCCTCACCGACCCTTCCCCCCCGCCCGATCCCCTGCAGGAGATTGACACCATGACTTTCCGACCTTCCTTCCTGGCGCGGCCGCACTGGCTCGCCGCCGTGCTGATGTGCGCAGCGCTCGCCGCCTGCGGCGGCGACTCCGGCGACAGCCCCACCGGCTCGCCCAACGCGGCACCGACCACGCCGGGTGCCCCCGGCACCGGCGGCAACCCCGGCCAGGGGAATGGCAGCGACCAGCCTGGCGAGACGCCCGCCGTGAAGCCGCAACTGCGCTGCGCGCCCTGAAGCCGCACCGGCCCGTCTCCTCCTCCAAAAACCACCCGGCACAGAATCCATGAACCCGCAAAGCAGACGCAACTTCCTCAAGCTCGCCGGCGGCAGCGCCGCCGCCACCGCCGCGCTGGCGGCCTTCCCGCCGTCCATCCGCCGCGCGCTGGCGATCCCGGCCAACAATGCCACCGGCACCATCCGCGACGTCGAGCACGTGGTCATCCTGATGCAGGAAAACCGCTCGTTCGACAACTACTTCGGCACGCTGCGCGGCGTGCGCGGCTTTGGCGACCGCTTCCCGATCCCGCTGGCGGGCGGCCTGAACGTCTGGCAGCAGACCTATACCAACGGCAGCACCACCCGCACCGTGCTGCCCTACCACCTCGACAGCAGCGCCGGCAATGCGCAGCGCGTCAGCGGCACGCCGCACTCGTACCCGGATGCGCAGAACGCCTGGGACCTGGGCCGCATGAACAAGTGGCCGACCTACAAGCAGACCCAGTCGATGGGCTACTACACCGAGGCCGAGCTGGACTTCCAGGTAGCGCTGGCCAATGCCTTCACCCTCTGCGACGCCTATCACTGCAGCTTCCACGGCGGCACCAACTCCAACCGCCTGTTCCACTGGACCGGCACCAACGACCCCAGCGGCGCCAACGGCGGGCCGGTGATCGACAACAGCGGCGACTCGTTCACGGGGTCGGCCCCGGCCTACACCTGGAAGACCTACCCGGAGCGCCTGGAAGCCGCCGGCGTGAGCTGGAAGGTCTACCAGAACATGCCGGACAACTTCACCGACAACCCGCTGGCGGGCTTCAAGCAATACCGCGACGCCAATGCCGCGCGCGGCAACCAGGCCAACGGCAGCCCCTACCCGGCATACACCAGCGCCGACGACGCCATCAGCCCGCTGCTCAAGGGCGTGGCCAACACCATGCCTGACGGCGGCTTCCTGCAATCGCTGCGCGACGACGTTGCCGCGGGCAAGCTGCCGCAGGTGTCGTGGATCGTGGCGCCGGCGACGTACTCCGAGCACCCCGGGCCTTCCAGCCCGGTGCAGGGCGCCTGGTATACGCAAGAGGTGCTGAATGCCCTGACCGCCAACCCGGCGGTCTGGAGCAAGACCGTGCTGCTGATCAACTTCGACGAGAACGACGGCTACTTCGACCACGTACCGCCGCCGTGCGCGCCCGCCTACGACGGCGACACGCTGGCCGGCGCCACCACGCTCGACCCGCAACAAATCAAGCCGGAATACCACGTCGACAGGCACCCCTACGGCCCCGGCCCGCGCGTGCCGATGTACGTGGTCTCGCCATGGAGCCGCGGCGGCTGGGTCAACTCGCAGGTGTCCGACCACACCTCGGTGCTGCGCTTCCTGGAAGCCCGCTTTGGCGTGGCCGAGACCAATATCAGCAGCTTCCGCCGCGCCGTGGCGGGCGACCTGACCTCGGCCTTCAACTTCGTCAGCCCGAACACCAACCCGCTGCCCACGCTGCCCAACCGCGACAAGGCCAGCGCCGATGCCATCCGCACCGCGCAAGGCGTGCTGCCGCAAGTGCCGCTGCCTTCGGCCAGCAGCCAGCAGATGCCGCAGCAGGACACCGGCACGCGCCCGTCGCGCGCCCTGCCCTATGAGCTGCACGTAAGCGCCCGCGAAGACGCCCGCGACCAGCGCGCGGTGTGGCTGCTGTTCAGCAACACCGGCACGGCGGCGGCGGTGTTCCACGTCTACGACCGCCTGCACCTGGACCGCGTGCCGCGCCGCTACATGGTCGAGCCGGGCAAGGAACTGCATGGCAGCTGGGACGTCTTTGCCAGCGACGACGGCAAGTACGACCTGTGGGTGCTTGGCCCCAACGGCTTCCACCGCGCCTTCCGCGGCAACGTGGGGGCCGTGACCGCGGCGGGTGCCAGCGCGCCGGAGATCCGGGTCTGCTATGACATCGCCAACGCCGCGGTGTACGTGGACATGATCAACACCGGCAGCGCCCCCTGCACCTTCACCGTGCAGCCCAACGCCTACCGCACCGACGGTCCCTGGACCTACGAGGTGCCGGCCGGCATGCAGCTGCAGCAGCACTGGCCCGTGGCCCGCCAGGGCAACTGGTACGACTTCACCGTCACCACCGCGCAAGGCGGCTTCACGCGCCGCTTCGCCGGGCGCATCGAAACCGGCAAGGACAGCGTGTCCGATCCGGCGATGGGCCTCAACGGCTGACGCGCAAGTCGCCTGATGGGCAGCGCTGCGCCCGCCCCCCGGCCGCTCCGGCCGCGGGCGGGCGTAGCCGTTTTGTCACATTGGCCCGCTAGACTGCGCGGTCGTCCGGGACCTGTCCGGGCTGTCCCCCAACTTTCCTGCGGATGACCATGCTCGGCGACCTGCTGATGACCTTTTTCGAAGTGGCGCGCCAGGGCAGCATCACCATGGCGGCCAGGCAGCTGCGCATCAGCCAGCCCACCGTCACCGGCCGCATCCGCCAGCTGGAAGAGACCTACGGCGTTGAGCTGTTCCACCGCCGCGCCAGCCGCGTCGACCTGAGCGACGTGGGCGTGGCGCTGATGCCGGTGGTCGAGCAGCTGATGCAGCAGGAAGGCAATGCCGACTACCTGCTGCGCAACGCCGGCAACCTGCGCTTCGGCAACCTGCGCATCGGCGCCACCGGCCCCTACTACATCCTGCGCGCGGTGGCGGCGTTCCGGCAGCGCTACCCGGCGATCGACGTGAGCCTGGACATCGGCAATTCGCAGCAGATGCTGGAGGCGCTGTTCGAGTACCGCATCGACGCCGCGGTATCGTCGCACCCGGTGGACGACGACCGGCTTGCCTGCATCCGGCTGGCGACGGACCCGATGGTGCTGGTGGCCCATCCGGACCATGCGCTGGCGCGGCTGGCGCAGGTCGAGCTGCCGCAACTGCGCGGCTGCCACCTGCTGGTGCGCGAGCACGGCTCGATGACGCGCAAGGCCACCGAGACGGCGCTGGCCGCGTGCGGGCTGGAGTTGCCGCCGCACACCGTGATCGGCAGCCGCGAGGCCATCTACGAGGCCATCCGCCAGGGCCTGGGCGCCAGCGTGGTGCCGCTTGGCGAGGTGCCGCGCGACCCGCTGCTGCGCGTGGTGCCGTTCGCACAAGGCGCGCCGGTGCTGCATGAATACCTATACTGCCTGCAGAGCCGGCGCGAGACCCGGCTGGTCGGCGCCTTCCTGGACTGCGTGGCGCTGGACGAGCCGACCGCCGCCACCCACGCCGCCTGACACCCGCATGCCTGCCGCGCAAGATAAAGCGCCAATGCCGGTATCGGAAAACTTGGGTCCTTCATCACCGCGCGGTCACCACGCCGCGCCAAGCTTGCCGGTTTCGCCAACTGAGCTATCCCGCATGCCCGCTGCCCCCCGCCTCGCCCTGTTTGACCTCGACCACACCCTGCTGCCGCTCGACAGCGAGTATGAATGGGCCCGCTACCTCGTCGCCGTGGGCGGCGCCGAGGCCGCCGAGATCGATGCGCACAATGCACGCTGGCTGGCCGCCTACCAGGCCGGGCGCCTGGACTTTGCCGCCCATGCCCGCTTTGCGCTGGGCCTGCTGGCACGCCACCCGCGCCAACGCCTGACGCAATGGCGCGCGGACTTCATGCGCGAGGTGATCGTGCCCGCGATCCGGCCCGATGCGCTCGACCTGCTGGCGCGCCACCTCACCGCCGGCGACCTGTGCTGCATCGTCACCGCGACCTGCCGCTTTGTCACCGAGCCGATCGCGCGCCAGCTGGGCGTGCCGCACCTGCTGGCGGTAGAGGCCGAACATGACGCGCACGGCGAATTCACCGGCGCGCTGGCCGGCGTGCCGGCCTTCGGCCCCGGCAAGGTGCTGCGGGTGCTGGCATGGCTCGACACGCTGGGCATTGCGCACACGGCGCTGGCACAGGCCACCTTCTATAGCGACTCCCGCAACGACCTGCCGCTGCTCGAAAGCGTTGGCCACCCGGTCGCCGTCAATCCCGATTCGGCGCTGCGAGACGCGGCCGAGGCGCGCGGGTGGCCGGTCTTGCGCCTGTTCGGCACGGCCGGCGTGCCGGCCGCCTGAGCCCATGCACCCGCACGCCGGCTTCCCCGAGTACGACCAGCTGCTGGCCTTGCTGGATACGGGCAGCCACGTGCTGGATACGCGGGTGGTCTGCGAAACCATGGTGCAGGGCCATCGCTTCGGCGTCCATGTCGCCACGCTCGGCAGCCGCGATCCGGGCGCGCCGGCGATCGGCATCTTCGGCGGCATCCACGGGCTGGAACGCATCGGCACGCAGCTGGTGCTGGACTACCTGCGCTCGGTGCTGAGCCAGCTGGCGTGGGACGAGCTGCTGCACCGCGAACTGCAGTCGGTGCGGCTGGTGTTCATGCCGATCGTCAACCCCGGCGGCATGTGGGCCGGCACCCGCGCCAACCCCAACGGCGTCGACCTGATGCGCAATGGCCCGCAGGACGCCGATGCGCGCGTGCCCTTCCTCGCCGGCGGCCAGCGCATCGGCGCCTGGCTGCCCTGGTACCGCGGCCCGGCGGGCGCGCCGATGGAAGCGGAAAGCCGCGCGCTGCTGCGCGTGGTGCAGGAAGAACTGCTGCCGCGCCCGCTCAGCTTTGCGGTGGACTGCCATTCGGGCTACGGCTGGCGCGACAGCATCTGGTTTCCGTACGCGGGAACGCGCCGGCCGATGGCGCACCTGCCCGAGATGTACCTGCTCAAGACGCTGTTCGAGCAGGCCCACCCGCACCACGGCTACACCTTCGAGCCGCAAAGCCACCAGTACCTGCTGCACGGCGACCTGTGGGACCATGCCTATGACCTGACGCCGCACGGCAACCTGTTCCTGCCGATGACGCTGGAACTGGGCTCGTGGCTGTGGATCAAGAAGAACCCGCGCCAGCTGTTCTCGCGCGAGGGCATCTTCAACCCGATCAAGGCGCACCGCACCGCGCGCGTGCTGCGCCGGCACGTGAGCCTGTTCGACTTCCTGGGCCGCGTGGCCTTTGCGCCGGATCGCTGGCGGCCGCGCGGCGTGCAGCGTGACGACCTGCTGCTGCAGGCACGCGCACACTGGCAGACGGAGCCGCCGCCATGAGCCGATGGGTATTCTTGCGGGGACTGACGCGGGAATCGCGCCACTGGGGAAGCCTGCCGGCGCGTTGGGAAGCGGCCGGGCTGGGCCGTCCGCTGCTGCCCGACCTGCCCGGCAACGGCGCGCTGTCCGCGCAGCCGGCGCCGTGGAGCGTGCCTGAGATGGTCACCGCGGTGCGGCGCCAGTTGTCGGCCACCGGCGCGCACGGCCCCTACCGCGTGCTGGCGATGTCGCTGGGTGCGATGGCCGCGACCGAGTGGGCCAGCGCCTATCCGGAGGAAGTCGGCGGCCTGGTGCTGGTCAATACCAGCATGCGGCCGTTCTGCACGCCCGCACAGCGCCTGCGGCCGCGCAACTGGGGCAAGCTGCTGCGCGTGGCGCAGCGCTGGCAGGACCGCGCGTACTGCGAGCGGACCATCCACGCCATCACCTGTGCCCGCACCGATACGCTGGCGCGCGATCTCGAGACCTGGCAGGCCATTGCCGCCGACGCACCGGTGAGCCGCCAATCCGCGCTGGCACAGTTGCTGGCCGCGGCCCGCTATCGCGCCCCCGCCAGTGCGCCGCGCTGCCCGGCGCTGCTGCTTGCCTCGGCGGCAGACCGCCTGGTCAACCCGGTGTGCTCGGCGCGCATCGCGCAAGCCTGGGACGCGCAGTTGCTGACGCACCACTGGGCCGGGCATGACCTGCCCCACGATGACCCGCAGTGGCTGTGCAATGCCGTCGCCGGCTCGGTGATACTGACACTAAGCGGCGGCTAAGGCCTGCTCCGCCGGCATGGCGCTGGTCAGCAGCGCCGCCGCGGCATCGAGCCGGTCCGGCGTGCCAAACAGCCGCGCACTGATCAAGCCGTTCTGCAAGGCCCCGAACACCACCTGCGCCAGCTGCTGCGGCGGAATCGGATAGGGCGACTTGCGCTGCGCCGCGGCGCGCTCGAACAAGCTGGCCAGCCATTGCTCATTGAGCCGGATAAAGTCCTGCATCGCGGCGCGCACCGCGTCCGGCAGCATCAGCACGTCGGCCGACAGCATGCCCACCAGGCAAGCCTGGTCGGTGCCGGCACCCGCGCGCAAAGGCGCAAGGTATTGCCGCGCCTGCTCCGCGGGCGGCAGGCTGGCGTCGATCGCATCCAGGCGCGCCCGCCTGCGGGTGCCGTATTCGCGCACCGCTTCCCGCACCAGGTCGTCCTTGGACGGGAAGTAATAGTGGATGCTCGAGGTCTTGACCCCGACCAGGTCGGCCAGGTCGCGGTAGCTGAAGCCGTTGAACCCCCTGCGGCGGATCAGCGCCAGCGCATGTTCGACCAGTTGCTCGCGTACGGATCGGGTGTTCATGGCATCAACTCCTGGTCTTGCTGCCGCGCCGTTCAGGCCGGCAGCGATTGTGCGATCAGCGTGATGAGGGACCCGCTTGCGAAGCAAAGCCCTACCCATCCGCCAAGGATCAGCGCAGTGTCACGCCAACGCATGATCAACTCCTGAAGACGGGCCGCACCCAGGCGGCCCGGCGGGTTTCAATGGCCGGCAGCACGCCGGCCGGCTCTCAGGCGATGGCGCCGTCGGTATAGGGGTCAGCCTTGCCCACGCGCGCACCGTCGGTGTACGGATCGAAGCTGCGCGACGGTTGGGCCGACACACCACTGCGGTCCAGGCCGGCTACCGTGCGCGCGCCGTCGGTGTACGGATCGAACTTGCCCACGCGCGCGCCTTCGCTGAACGGGTCGAACTTGCCGCTGCGGTAGTTGTAGCCGTAGCTGTCAGCCGGCACGTTGGCCGCTACCGTGCGCGCGCCGTCGGTGTACGGGTCGGGCTTGCCAACGCGTGCGCCTTCGGTGAACGGATCGAACTTGCCGGCGCGGGCGCCTTCCGTGAACGGATCGAACTTGCCGGTGCGGGCGCCGTCGGTGAAGGCATCGGCCTTGCCGACGCGGAAGGCGTAGCCGTACTTGTCGCCGGCCGAGGTGCTGTCCTGCACGCTGGCGGCTTGCGCAACACCGCCCGCGAGCGCGGCGGCAAGGGTGGCGGCGGTAATCAGGGTCTTGGTGATCTTGGTCATGATGGGCTCCAGGGTGCGATGTTTCGGGATCGCGTAATTAGGTGTCAGTGGCTTTGCAGGTCGGTCTTTCGCTTCCACATCTACTGGTAGATAGATAACTGGTCCTGAAAAAATGACCGCCTCCGGTCATGCAATGGGACCGCCACGTTCTCGCCTTGTCTTGCTTGTTGCTGGCGGTGCAGCGCTTCCATGAGTCAAATACTATCTACTACTAGGTAGAGAGTCAAGAAAAAACATTTCTATCGGCCCGATAGCCTATGCCTTTCCTGGCTCTATCTCATTGTTTTAAAAGCGCTTATGACCGACCCCAAGGCGTCGGTGGCGAACCAGCTGGGTGTCAATAAAAAGCCGCCATGCAGCTTGCGCCACATGACGGCCTCAGACGCGCCACTGATAATTGCGCGAAAACCTTAGCCGGCGACGGCGGCCATCAGCGTATCGGCGGCGGCTTCCACCCGGTCGGAGGTCCCGAACAGGCGCGCCGCAATCAGCCCGCTCTGCAGCGAGCCGAACACCACCTGCGCCAGCCGCGCCGGCGGCACCGGGAACGGCGTGCTGCGCTGCGGCTGCGCGCGTTCCAGCAGGCCCGCCAACCATTGTTCGTTCATCAGGTAGAAGCCCTGCAGCATCTTGTGCACGGGCTCCGGCAGGCACAGCGTCTCGGTCGACAACATGCCGCACAGGCAGATCTGGTCCGAGCCGCAGCTGGCGCGGAACGGCGCCAGGTAGATGGCCGCCTGCTCGGTCACCGGCAAGCTGGTGTCGATGGAGCGGATGCGTTCGGCCAGGCGGGCGCTGTATTCCTTCACCGCCTCCTGGACCAGGTCTTCTTTGGTCGGGAAGTAATAGTGGATGCTGGAGGTCTTGACCCCCACCAGCTCCGCCAGGTCGCGGTAGCTGAAGCCGTTGAAGCCGCGGCGGCGGATCAGGACGAGGGTGTGCTCGAGCAGTTGCTCGCGTACCGATTGCGTTTTCATGAAAGCAGTTTATCTATGCGAAGATAGACGCTCAAGTTGAAATGCCCCGGGGCTGGGGTAATTCCCTAGCCTCGGGGCATGTTCTCAGGATGCTTTAGCCTGGCAGGACCTGCGCGGCGAAGGTGATCATCGAGCCACTCGTCACGCAAAGGACCAGCCATCCGCCAAGCAGCAGGACGCTGTTACGCAAACTCATGATGGACTCCATCGGACGGCAGTCAGCGTGACCGCCGCCGTAACGTTGTTGGCCGCCGGCCCCACAGCCGGCAGCAATCAGGCCAGGGCGCCGTCGGTGTAGGGGTCAGCCTTGCCGACGCGTGCGCCGTCCGTGTACGGGTCGAAGCTGCGGGCCGGCTCGGCCGACACGCCGCTACGGTCCAGGCCAGCCACGGTGCGGTAGCCGTCCGTGTAGGGGTCGGTCTTGCCGACGCGGGCACCGTCGGTGTACGGGTCGAACTTGCCAGCGCGAGCGCCTTCCGTGAACGGGTCGAACTTGCCGGCGCGGGCCCCTTCCGTGAAGGTATCGAACTTGCCGGCGCGGTAGCTGTAGCCGTACTTGTCGCCAGCCGAGGTGTTGTCCTGCACGCTGGCGGCTTGCGCCACGCCGCCTGCGAGTGCGGCGGCAAGGGTGGCGGCGGTGATCAGGGTCTTGGCGAACTTGGCATTCATGATGGGCTCCTGGGTGCGATGTTTCGGGATCGCGTCAATTCGGTATCAGTGGCTGTGGCAGGTCGCTTGTTCATACCGCATCTATCAGTAGATAGATTTCAGGTGCTGAAAAAATGACCGCGCCGGTCATGCAATGGAATCGCCACTTTTCCGCCCGTTCTTGCTTGCTTCCGGCGGTGCAGCGGTGCCATGGACTTAATGCTATCTACTACTAGGTAGATAGTCAAGGCAAAAGTTTTCTATCAAGCAGATAGCCCCTGCCGACACTGCACGATATGGACGGAAATCCACTTGGGGCATGCGTGCGAATGAACTTTTCTTCACCCGGACGCCGATGGCCTGCTAGCCTGAAGGGAACGCCATCCCGAAACGTCGCCATGCCTGAAGGCCCCCGCCCCGCTCAGCCGGCATCCCGCCATCGCTGGCTCGCCACCGCCGCGGCACTCGCCGTGGCCGCGGGTGTTGCGCGGCACCTACTGTTTCGTGCGGTGGAACGCAAAGCCTTTGTCACGCCGACGGATGAAACAAAGGATGCGGCAGCATCCGACATTTCAGCCCTGACGGTGCGCCATGCCACGTTCGCCAGCGGCGATCGCATCCTGCACGCCGCCTTCATGCCCGCAGCGGACCCCGAAGCGCCGGCGCTGATGGTGTGCCACGGCGACAATGAGAGCCTGCCCGACTGGGCCCCGGTCCAGGCCATGCTGGCCGGCGCGGGCATCGCCTCCTACGTCTTCGACTACAGCGGCTACGGCCGCAGCAGCGGGCGGCCAAGCGTGCGCCGGCTGCGCGAGGATGCGCTGGCCGCCTACCGGCAATTCCTGGCGGCCACGCCGCAGGCAAAACGGCGCGTGGTGCTGGGGCATTCGCTGGGATCGGGCATCCTGCTGGAGGTGGCACAGCGCTTCGACCCGCAGCCCGACGGCTATGTCATTGCGGCGGGCTTCAGTTCGGCGCGCCTGGCCGCGGTGCAGACCGGGCGCATACCCGCATGGGCCGCGTGGTTGCTGCCGGATCCGTGGAACAACGCTGCGCGTGCCAGCCGGCTGGAGCGGCCTCTGCTGGTGGTGCACAGCCGTGACGATGCCGTGATCGTCCCACCCCATGCCGAACGCGTGGCCCGTGCGGCCAGGCATCTGCATGCGCTGGTGATGCTGGACGCCATGCCGCATGACGCAGCCATCCTGCCGGAACATATCGAGGCATTCTGGCCGCCGATCCTGCGCTTTGTGCGCGCGCAGGACGGCGATGCCATGCAGGCGCTGTTGGCAGGAAACGACGCGAAATATGAAGGCGATCCGCCTGGCAACGCGGATCAGGCAGGCACATCGACCAGTCGCACAGGCACATTGGCGACAGCAAGCGGCGAGCGCAGGCAGTAGGGTCACGGGACGGCCGGACCATGGCCGAACAATCTACCGCAGACGTCCGCCACCGGCAATCATCCTTGTGGGCGAGGCGCCACGGCGAGATGCCCGAGAGACTTTTTGCCGAATTCTTGTCTATATTGGTCCCCATGGCACGAGCATCGCTATTTCGCCGTTGACAGCACTGGAGGTACTGCCATGCGTTGGCTTGCAAACCTGTTCAGTCCGCCGACCCCGGAGAAAATCGCCGAGAGGGAACTGCAAGACATGAGGCTGACGCTGTTCCAGGCCGAAAGGCGCTTGCTCGAAGCGCAAATGCAGGTGGCCTACTACCGCGACATGGTGGCCTTCCTGGAAGACGTCGCGGCCAAGGGCGTGGAGGACGTGGTCGACAAGCGCCGCGCCACGCCGCCTGCGATGCCGGAGCTGCCGGCACGCACGCCTGGCCTCACCACGGTCCCTATCGTTCCGTCCGCGGCCTGACGCAGCCGGGGCAGGCCCCGACCTGTGCGATACTCGCGCTGCCTGGCGCCCGTGCGGCGCGCAGGCGCATATCCACAGGAACCAGCCCCATGAGCGAACTGCTGCCCGCGATCGAATTCGAAACCGCGCCCAATCCCGCCTGCGCCGTCATCTGGATGCATGGGCTGGGCGCCGACGGCAGCGATTTCGCCCCGGTCGTGCCTGAGCTGCGCCTGCCCGCAGCGCCCGGCGTGCGCTTTATCTTCCCGCACGCGCCGGCTATCCCCGTGACCTGCAACGGCGGTTATGTCATGCCGGCCTGGTATGACATTTATTCCCTCGATGAATCCGGGCGACGCGCCGATGAAGCCGGCATCCGTGCCTCTTGCGAAGCCATTCGCGCACTGATTGCGCGCGAGAACGCCCGTGGCATCCCCACGCACCGCATCGTGCTGGCAGGCTTCTCGCAGGGCGGCGCGATTGCCTACACCGCCGGGCTGAGCCATGCCGAGACGCTGGCCGGCATCGTCGCGCTGTCCACCTACATCCCTGCGCCGGCAGCGCTGGCGGCCGAGGCCAGCGCCGCCAACGCCACCACGCCCGTGTTTGCCGCCCATGGCACGCAGGACGACGTGGTGCCGCTGCAACTGGGCGTCGCCGCCCGCGATTTCGTGCAGGCGCGGCAGCACCCGGTGACCTGGAACACCTATCCGATGGGCCATTCGGTCTGCCTGGAAGAGATCGCCGCCATCGGCGCCTGGCTGGCAACGCGCTTTGCGCAGGCAGCCACCGCGCAGTCCTGATCCGCTCCCTGACAAGATGATTGCCGGCCGCTGCGCCGCGCATCGCATTACCCTGCAAGCATGACCCTCGCCCCACTGCCCAGGATCGATTTCAATACCCGCAAGGCGCTGCTGTTCGCACTCGCCGCCGAACGGCTGTCGGCCTACTACGAACACCGCCAATGGATGACCGACGCCCAGGGTGCGACGCTGGCCGGCGAATGGCTGTCGCGCTCGAAGCTGCAGTTGCCGCTGTCCGAGCGGCGCCTGTTGTCCGAACTGAGCGACCAGTTTGCACGCCAGCTGGCTGAGACCCTGTCACGCGAGGCCGGCCTGTACGCCGCGCACGAGATGATGGAAGCCCTCGATCCCAACTACCAGTCTGCGTTTGCCTACGACATGCTGGAAGAATGCGAGCGGCTGCTGCATGAAAACGGCGTGACGGAATAGCGGGCCGGACGGCGGGCGGCGTTTGCAAAGATTGACAGTTGCATTGCGCGCGGGCGCGTAAACTTCGCGCACTGATGACGCCCCCCTTCCCGCCTACCATGGAACGCAAGCACTGCCTGGCCTGGATCGCGCTGAGCATGATCGCAGCAGCCTTGCTGACACTGCTGTGCCTGATCCTGAATGACCACGCCGAGACCCAGGCCGCCAAAAGGGTCGAGCAAATGGCCGTCCGGGTGAAGCCCGCGGGCGCAGGCCTGATCCAGACCCACGCTGCGTCCCCGGCCGCTCAACAGCCGGAGCGGCTGTCGCAGGCCCTCGGCGCGCGGCGCTGAGCCGCATCGGGTGCGCCCCGGCCCGTAACTTCAGAACGACGACCAGTGGTTAAGAAGAACAACAGCACGTGCCGGAGCGCGGGCTTGAGTGTAGGCGCGGTGCCCACCGACGACTGCAAAGAATTGATAAGAGCGCGGTAGCCGACTACCCCTCGGCCGAAGCAGAGCCAGACCGGATAATCTTCACGCCGATATAAGGTATTCGAAATCATGACCGCTGACCAGGACACGCGCAGCAGGGGATGCCTGTCAATCGGCCGATGCAGGTGTATAACCGGTCAGTTGCATGCCATCGCCAGCATTGGATGGCAGGGCTGGCAGCATGGAACGCTGCGCGCAGCCTGCTCGGCAGGCTGCGCCACAGATAAACGGGGGGAGCCGCGCGCGGACGCGCACGAAGTGCGCAGGGTGGCCTAAGCCCCTGGCCATGCCGGCCACGCCGCGCCGGTCAGCGCGGCGAGCGCCGAGTAGGACGTCGCCAGGTGATACGGGGAGGTCGATGGCATGTCGGCGCGCATCACGCTGCCCGAGCGCGCCAGGCATTCATGCCAGCCGTGATCGTGCAGGAAGCGGCTGCGGAACTGCTGCGTCCAGGCTTCCAGCGCCGCCAGCGACTCCGGCGCGCCATGCACGGCGAGCGCGCGCGCGTATTCGGTCTGCGCCCAGATGCGCTGGGTATCGTCCAGCATGGTGCCGTCGGCGTTCAGTGCCGCGCTGACGCCCTGCGTCGACGGCACCACGCCGTGCCGCTGCGCGAAGGCAAAGGCCTGGCGCAGCGTATCGGCCAGCGGCAAGTCCCCGAACAGCGCCGGCGTGCCGGCCACCAGCGAGAACCACTCGAACTGATGGCCCGGCTCGATGCGGTTGCCGGGGCTGCCTTGCGGGAGCTCGGCAATGCAGCCGCTGGCCGGATCGACAAAGCGCTCATGCACCGCCATCGCGATCTCGCGCAGGCGTTCGGCATACCATTCGTCCCCGGTCGCATCCAGCGCGGCCAGGTAGGCCTCGGTCAGGTGCATGATGGGGTTCTGCAGCACGCCGGCACCCTTGGGCCGGAAATGCTCGGTAAGCGCGGCGTGGTACAGGCCCTGTTCGTCGCTGAAGAGGTCCTCGACGACATCGACGGTTTCATCGAGCACGTCGAGCGCGTCAGGATTGCCGCGCCGCGCATGATAGTTGGCGCAGGCGAAGATCACGAAGGCATGCGTATAGAGGTCGCGCGTGGCATCGAGCGGCGTTCCGGCCGGGTCGACGCTGTAGAGCCACGCGCCCTCGCCATTGCCGAAGTAGGCCTGCAGCGAGCCGAAGAGCGTGTCGGCATGCGCATGGTTGCCGGCCATTGAGAACACATAGAGCTGGCGGGCGCATGCCATGGCGCGATAGCGGGCCGGCGGCAACGGCGCGGCACTGGCGCCGTCGAGTGCCTCGTAGGGCAGCAGCAGGTCGCCGTTCCAGCCGCTGGCGGTCCACAGCGGCAGCACGGTGGCATCGTAATGTGCCGTCAGGGCGGCGACCCCTTGGTTTAGCTCAGGCGAGATGGGCATGGTCTGGCGGAAAGTACAGGCGCGGCGAAGGCCGCAAAGGCAGTATCTTGCCATGCCGCGGCCGCAAGACAGTCATGGCATTTGCGGCGAGCTCTTGCTAGCATCAATGGCGCCCACCCGCGAACGGGAGACACCCATGTCGACTTTGCCCCTCACGCTGACTGACGAGCACCGCACATTGGTGCTTCACGTCCTTGAAGATGCACCCGGCCAGTTCACCTGGCGCATCGTCATGGAAGAACGCTGTGGCGCCGCCGACGAGGATTGCACCGTCGCGGCGCCATCCACCTACGGTTCCCGCGCAGAGGCCGAGGCCGCCTGCTGGGCCGCCGGCAACGGCATACTGAACGGTCCGCGCGCCGCAGGCGAACTGCACGCCACCTGAAGCCCCCACGGCATCGCGCAACACTTGCACTACGTGCCGCGTGTCCTAGTCTGGAAGCGTGGCAGTGGCAACGCGGGGTATGCATTTACCTGCGGTTTTCCGTTCCGGCCACGCCCGGGCAACGTATGCTGCCCGGGGCGCTTCCTGCCACCTGCCTGTCATATTCCTGGCCTTAACTGACCTGGTCGCCATGCCGCCCCTAGAAACGGGCACGGTGGGCAAGGCCGCAGGAGCATGCAATGGATAAGCCGGTCGTCACGCCCCAGCGCTTCGTTGAACTGATGAACGAGCGCCTCACCAAGCATCCCCTCTTCCGCGAGGGCATGCGCGTCTATGCCATCCCGCAGCACACCGACCATCCGCGCAGCCTGGTCTGCGTGGGGCCGCGCGGCACCGAATGCGTGTGCGCCACCATCGAAAACATCGTGCGGGGTGAATGTGAGGTGTTCCCCGACATCGATCAGGACTGGCACCGCCCGCCAAAACCCGGCACCCCCGCCGAGTTGCGGGTGCGCTGAGTTGCCCCGGCGCGCCCGACGCCTATGCCCAGCGGATGGCATGACCAGAACGTGACCTACCGCGGCCACCGCATCCATGTCGCGGCGCTGCGCTATGGCGGCCAGCATGACGGGTGGTGGACGCTGCGCGCGGAGATCTGGCATCACGGCAACAAGCTGGCGCTGCCCTGCCCGGCCGCGCAGACGCGCTTTGGCTGCGCCACCGACGCCACGCGCGCAGGCATTGCCTGGGGGCGCGAGGCCATCGACACGCACATCGCCGGCCTGCACGATGCCGAGGACGCGGCGCTACACTAGCGCCGCTTCGGCCCATCAAACATCGATCGCGGAATCCGACTTCACCTTGCGGCGCAGCTCGAACTTCTGGATCTTGCCGGTCGAGGTCTTGGGCAGCGGCCCGAAGTAGACCGCCTTGGGCGCCTTGAAGCCCGCCAGCAGCGTGCGGCAATGCGCGATCAGTTCTTCCGCGCTGACGCTGGCGCCGTCTTTCAGTTCGACAAACGCGCATGGGGTCTCGCCCCATTTGGCATCGGGCTGCGCCACCACCGCGGCGGCCAGCACCGCGGGATGCCGGTAGAGCGCGTCTTCCACTTCAACGCTGGAGATGTTCTCGCCGCCGGAAATAATGATGTCCTTGCTGCGGTCCTTGATCTTGATATAGCCATCGGGCATGCATACGCCCAGGTCGCCGGTATGGAACCAGCCGCCGGCAAAGGCCTCGCGCGTGGCCTTCTCGTTCTTGAGGTAGCCCTTCATGCAGATATTGCCGCGGAACATGATCTCGCCGATGGTCTCGCCATCGGCCGGCACCGGCTGCATGGAATCGGGATCGAGCACCGCCACCTGCGACTGCAGGTGATAGCGCACGCCCTGGCGCGCCTTCCTGACCGCGCGCTCCTGCTCGGACAGCGCGCTCCAGTCATCCTGCTCGGCGCAGACCGCGGCCGGGCCGTAGACCTCGGTCAGGCCATAGACATGGGTCAGCTCGAACCCCATCGCCTCCATCTGCGCCAGCACCGCGGCCGGCGGCGGAGCGCCGGCCACCATGCCGCGCACCGGGCCGCGCACGCCCTCGCGCCACGCGGCGGGTGCATTGACCAGCGCGGTATGCACGATCGGCGCGGCGCAGTAGTGGGTCACGCCCTCTTCGCGCATCAGGTCGAACACCAGCCTGGGCTCGAACTTGCGCAGGCACACATTGACGCCCGCGCGCGCCGCAACGGTCCACGGGAAGCACCAGCCGTTGCAGTGGAACATCGGCAGCGTCCACAGGTAGACCGGGTGCTTGGGCAAATCCCACTCAAGGATATTGGACACGGCATTGATGGCCGCGCCGCGGTGGTGGTAGACCACGCCCTTGGGGTCGCCGGTGGTGCCCGAGGTGTAGTTCAGCGCGATGGCTTCCCACTCGTCGGCCGGCATGTGCCACGCGTAGTCCGGGTCGCCCGAGGCGAGAAACGCTTCGTAGTCGGCGTCGCCGAACGGAGCCTCTTGCGGGCCCAGCACGTCATGCACGGCAATGACTTTCAGGCCGGGAATTTCCAGCGCCATCTGGCGCGCCAGGTCGGCAAACTCGGTATCGGCCAGCAGCACGCGCGCCTCGCCATGGCGCAGCATGAAGACCAGGTTGGCGGCGTCGAGGCGGATATTGAGCGCATTGAGCACGGCGCCCGCCATCGGCACGCCGAAATGCGCCTCCACCATGGCCGGCGTATTGGGCAGCAGCGCGGCCACGGTATCGCCCTTGCCGATGCCGGCACGCGCCAGCGCGCTGGCCAGGCGCCGTGCGCGCGCATAGGTGTCGCGCCAGTTCTGGCGCAGCGGGCCGTGCACGATGGCCAGGCGCTGGCCGTACACCTCGGCGGCGCGGACCAGGAAGTCGATGGGCGTAAGCGGCACGAAGTTGGCCGCGTTGCGGGCCAGGCCGCTGTCGAAATCGGTGGGCATTGCTTGTGTCTCCGCGTATCTGGCGGCGTTGGCGGCAGGGCCGCGCAACAGGCCGCGTGATGCTGTCGATGCGCTGCATGGGTGCAGCGATGTCCGGGGCGAGGTGACCATTGTCCGCGCCATCCGGCGCTGTCACTTTTTCTGGCACAAGGCTATCATCGCACACGCTGGCGCACTGTCGCCCAGACGACAAACCTGCCGCAAACCCGCGCCAGGCAAGGCTTACACGATTCTTACAGGGACCCGGCCCGAGCCGCGCGTCCATGCCATGAGCGAACCTGCAGACCCGATTTCCGCCCCTGCCGCAGTCCTTGCCGGCCATGCCTGGTTCGGCGCACTGGCGCCGGAACACCAGGCGCTGGCCGCGCGCGAAACGCTGCTCCAGTCCTTTGCCGCGGGCGCCTTCATCGCCCGGCGCGGCGAGCCCTCGCGCCACTGGATCGGGGTGGACAGCGGCCTGATCAAGCTGGCGGTGTACACCCCCGACGGGCGCGGCTGCACCTTCTCCGGCGTGCCCGCCGGCGGCTGGTGCGGCGAAGGCAGCGTGATCAAGCGCGAAGACCGCCGCTATGACGTGATCGCGATCCGTGACTCGCAGGTGCTGCTGGTGCCGGGGCCGGTGTTCAACACGCTGCTGGCGCAGAGCCTGCCGTTCGCCAGCTTTGTCGTGCGCCAGCTCAACGAGCGCATGGGCCAATTCATCGCCACCGTGCAGAACGACCGCCTGCTGGGCGCCGATGCGCGCGTGGCGCAGGCCATCGCGCAGCTGTTCCACCCGGACCTGTATCCGCGCACCAGCCCCGTGCTGGAACTGTCGCAGGAAGAGATCGGCCTGCTGACCGGGCTGTCGCGCCAACGCGTCAACCAGGCGCTGCGCCGGCTGGCCGATGCCGGCATGGTCCACCTGTCCTACCAGAGCATCCGCGTGACCGACCTGCCCCGGCTGCGCCACTTCGGGCTGTCCGAGCTGTAACGCTGCCGCCACCGGGCGCCGTGAACGATCAAGCGGACGATGCCCGCGGCCTTGCGCCGCCGGTGGAATCCTGCGACAGTTACCGGCCGCACCCCCGCTCAGCTTCCGGGTTGTATTCCGCATGCCGCTTGTCAGCCGTCACCACGTCCGCTTTGCCCGCCTGCGCTTCCCCTTTGCCGTGCAGGTACAAGCCCTGCACGGCACGGCCAGCCTGCGCGATGCCAATGCGCGGCGCGAGGTGCGGCCCGGCGACCCGTTCGTGGTTCACGCCTTTGCCCACTTCGACTGCGACTTGCCCGGCACGTGGCAGCACCCTTGCGCCATCGTCCTGACTGCCGTCCCGGACAGTGAATGCCCGCGCCTGGCCGGCAAGCCCGGCGACAGGCCCTGGTCGCGCCGCTTTGCCGGCCTGGTCTTTTCCCGCCCCGATACCGACTGGAATGTCGAGCGCCTGGCCGCGCAATGGCAGGTGCCGGCCCGCCAGGTGCGCGCCCGGCTCTTCGCCGAAGGCGAGGCCCTGCACCCGCTGCTGCGCGAGCAACGCGCCGCCCATGCCCTGCACGCGCTGGCCGCCGCCGGCCCGGTGCCTTCGCTGGACGTGGTGGCGGCGCATGCCGGCCTGCGTTCCGGCAGCGCGCTGGCGCGCAGCTGGCAGAACTGGTTCGGCATCGATGCGGCGCGCCTGGTGGAAGATTGCCGGGCAGGCAGCCGCACCACAGTGCCAACTGCCACCTGGCCCGGACTTGTGCCGACGGCTGCCTGACGCAGCGGCCTGCGCGTCACACGGCGCGGAATTTGTCAACCACCGCAACGAAGGTTGGCGACATTTGCGCCCTTCGCGCAGAATCGCGCCCGCAGGGCGGGCCAGCCACCCTGTGGGCGGGGTCCTGCATGAGCCGGGTGTCCAACACCGCAGCGCCCTGCCATAACAAAAACCACAGAAAGCAATACAGGGATGAAAACAAAACATCTGTTTTTGACGGGTCTGGCAGCAGCCATGCTGTCGGCATGCGGAGGCGGTGGAGGGGAATCGACTGCGCCTGCCACCACCAAGATCAGCGGCACCGCCGCAGTTGGCGCCGCACTGGGCAATGCTGCCGTGCAGGCCAAGTGTGCATCGGGCAGCGGCACCGCCACCACCGCGGCGGACGGCAGCTTCACCATCAACATCGCAGGCGCCACCCGCCCCTGCGTGCTCAGCGTCAAGGCGCCTGACGGCACCACGCTGCATTCCGTGGTCGAGGCCGGCACCGGCACCACCGCGACGGCCAACATCACGCCGCTGACCGAGCTGGTCACCGCTTCGCTGGCACAGGGCAACACCAACGCCTTCTTCGAGCAGTTTGATGCGAACGCGCAAGCCAGGCTCAAGTCCGACAACGTAACCAGTGCCATCGGCGCGGTGCGCCTGGTGCTGACGGGCGTGGTCGACCTTTCCGGCATCGACCCGGTCAAGGACCCGCTGGTGGCAGCCAACGGTGCCAACGCCGGCAATGCGCAGGACAAGCTGCTGGACCAGCTGGGCGATCGCCTGGAAGCGTCCAAGACCACGCTGGCCGAACTCTCTTCAGCAGTCGCGTCCAATGCCGGCGCAGCGGCAGTCCAGACCGCATTGCAACCGGCAGCGGCAACCTGCGCCGGGTTGAAGACCGGCAAGTACCATGTGATCGGGCTGGGCACCGCGGCCGCTGAAGCCGGAGAGATCGATGCTGCCGCGCTGAAGCTCCAGATCGGCGCCGAGGCGGTCCCCTTCACCGCCGTCACGGCGGAAGCCTGCCGCTTCACGGTGCCGGGCGAGAACAGCACAACCAACACGGCGCTGGTCTCCAAGTCGGGCCTGGGCGTAGTGCTGCCGCCGGCAGGCACCCTGTCGGACCTGCCCACCCTGCTGGTGCCGGCCCAGTCCATTGCGCTGACCGACCTGGCCGGCGACTGGAACGGCCTCGGCATGGAGCGTGACAACAACACGACGCCGTATGCACCGCGTCGCGTGACTTTCAGCATCGATACGGCAGGCAAGGTGGCCAAGGGGGCGGACTGCTCTGGCTTCGACACCTGTGAAGCCTGGCTGCCGAATGAACTGCCGACGGTCAGCACCAACGCCGACGGCAGCTTCAAGATCACCGACAGCTTCGGCGCCCAGTTTGCCTATGCCTTCAAGGGCACCGATGGCCAGGTGACCGTCATCATCACGCACGACGACGGCTTCATGATCGCCGCCAAGCAGATCGCACGCACGCTGCCAGTGGTGGGCTCGGGCGGCTCGTACTGGGATTCGGTCCTGTACTCCGGCATGGCCCCCGTATTGAACGGCCCGACGGTGTGGTCGACCACGATCGAGGCGGTCGACGCCCAGAGCGGCAGCTACACCCGCAAGCGCCTGGAAGACAACCGTCTGGACGTCTGGAAGGTGAACAGCCCGGCCATTGGCCTGCGCCATCGCGCCGCAACCAGCAATGCATCGGCAATGATTTCGCTGATCCCGGGCAATACCGGCCTGACCCTCGGCATCGCCGTGAACGGATCGTTCTACGATATCTCGGTCGGCCGCCCGTAACCTCGCCGCCAACGGTGAATCCGGGCACCCCGTGCCCGGACACGAACCAAGCCGGTGCCGCCTTGCGGCACCGGCTTTTCTTTTTCCAGCGAGACCAATGCAGCCACGGCAGCCAGGCACGTGACAGCCATCCCGCAGCATTGCCGCAGCAGCCTCTGCCACACACTCCCGACACTTTGTCAATCGCCTGAACTCGGGTTGGCCCCATCCCCCCTATCACGCAGACTCGCCTCGCGGGGCGGGTCAACCACCCCGTGGGCGGGGCCTGCATGAGCTGGATATCGACCACCGCAGGACTCCACCAGAACAAAAACCATACAGGGCGAAAACGGGATGAAAACAAAACAACTGTTCTTGACGGGTCTGGCGACGGCGGTCCTGTCTGCATGCGGAGGCGGCGATGGCGGTTCGACCGCGCCGACCACCACCACGGCGGCACCTGCCGCGACCAAGATCAGCGGCACCGCCGCAGTTGGCGCCGCACTGGGCAATGCCGCCGTGCAAGCCAAGTGCGCATCGGGCAGCGGCACCGCCACCACCGCGGCGGACGGCAGCTTCACCATCAGCATCGAAGGCGCGACGCGCCCCTGCGTGCTCAGCGTCACGGCGCCTGACGGCACCACGCTGCATTCCGTGGTCGAAGCCGGCACCGGCACCACCGCGACGGCCAACATCACGCCGCTGACCGAACTGGTCACCGCTTCGCTGGCACAGGGCAATACCGATGCCTTCTTCGAGCAGTTCGATGCGAACGCGCAAGCCAGGCTCACGTCCGACAACGTAACCAGTGCCATCGGCGCCGTGCGCCTGGTGCTGACGGGCGTGGTCGACCTTTCCGGCATCGACCCGGTCAAGGATCCGCTGGTGGCAGCCAACGGCGCCAACGCCGGCAATGCACAGGACAAGCTGCTGGACCAGCTGGGCGATCGCCTGGAAGCGTCCAAGACCACGCTGGCCGAACTCTCTTCGGCAGTCGCGTCCAATGCCGGCGCAGCGGCAGTCCAGACCGCACTCCAACCGGCAGCGGCCACCTGCGCCGGGTTGAAGACCGGCAAGTACCACGTCGTAGAACTGGGCACGCCGATTGGTGAAACCGGCGAAATGGACGCCGCCACGTTGCAGTTCAAGCTGGGCACCGACGTGACCACCTTCACCGCCGACGCATCGGAAGCCTGCCGCTTCACCGCAGGCACCGACACCGTGCTGGTCTCCAAGTCGGGCCTGAGCGTGGTGCTGCCTCCGGCTGGCACGGTCAACCGCCTGCCCGCCCTGCTGATTCCTTCCCAGGCACTGACCCTGGCCGACCTGGCCGGCGACTGGAATGGTCTTGGCTATGAGCGCGATGGCCCGTCGCCGTACGCGGCGTCGCGCGTGAACTTCAGCCTGGATGCCGCGGGCAAGGTGACCGCCGGCGCAGATTGCTCGGGCCTGGATTCGTGCTCGGCATGGCTGCCGGATGAATTTCCCACCATCACGCTCAACCCCGATGGCGGCCTGAACGTCACCGACCAGGACGGTGGTGCTGAGCGGGCCTACGCGTTCAAGGGCACCGATGGGCAACTGGTCATCGTCTTCACCCACGGTGACGGATTCATGATGGCCACCAGGCGGATCGCCCGTGCGCTGCCTGCCGTGGGCGCGACCAATGCGTTCTGGGACACGAGCATTCTTCCGGTGGACAGCAACTCCGCCACGCCCGATGGCATCAGCACGACGACAGCCTCCACAGTCAAGTTCACCGCGGTGGATACCCAGGCAAACACGTACACGCGCGAGCGCGACGACGGACGGGTGGACACCTGGAAGGTGAATACCCCGCTCGACGGGCTGCGCTACCGCGCCCCGACTCCCAACAACAGCGGCGGTAGTGAGGCCATCAGCATGTCGATTGGCAACACGGGCCTGAATGTGGCGATCGGCGTGAATACGGCTCGCCGGTTCTTCAGTATCTCGGTCAACCGTCTGTAACTCCGCTGCAAGTCGTCAGGCCGGACTGCTGCGTCCGGACAACGATTCAAGCCGGTGTCGCCTTGCGGCGCCGGCTTTTTTTTGTTGGGCTGCACAAGCCGGTGCTATCGCAGGAATTGCAGGCGGCGATCGATATGCTGCCGCGCGACTCGATCACGCAGGGCGAAGGCAACCCCGACCGTCAGGCGGCGGCCGCGGTAGAGTTAGCAGAACCCCCGCTCAGCCGGGGACCGGCGGGCGTCAGCCGCCCGAGTGCAGCGGGGACAGCGAATAGGCGAGCACCAGCCCCGCAACGATCGCCGGGGAACCCAGCCGGATCGCCGTGCTGCGGGACAGCACGCCCAGATACACATACAAACACACCAGCACCATCGCAGTCACATACAGCAGGCTGTCATAGACTTGCATGGATGTCTCCCTTGCCATTGTTCTTATTGCTTTACTTCGGTGGGCTGCCGACGGAGCGTGATGCGGGGGTCTTGCGGGAATGCGTGGGGACGCTCCGTCGCCAGCATGCTATGGCTGTCTGTTGAAATGATAGTCACCACTTCGACGGAGCGTGGCAATCATGGAAATCCCTTTGCGGCACCGCACCAGTCATGATGCAGCGCCGCAAGGCAAGGTCTTGATCGAAGGAACCGGGCGTGCGCAAGGCGCGCATCGCGCCGGTCCTCAATCCGCGGGCAGCATCTCAGGATTCCAGGCGATTTCCCACAGATGCCCGTCGGGATCCTGGAAATAGCCGGCGTACCCGCCCCAGAACGTGTCCTGCGCCGGCTTGACCACGCTGGCGCCCGCGGCCAGCGCCTGGGCCATCACCGCATCCACTTCCGCCTTGTCGCCGACGTTATGCGCCAGCGAGAAATCCGTCTGCGCGCGCGGTGTCACCTGCAGTCCGGTGTCATGCGCAAGACTGGTGCGCGGCCAGACCGCCAGCTTCAATCCGGCCTGCAGGTCGAAGAAGGCCACGGCGCCGTGCTCGAACTGCTCGCCGACAATGCCTGCGGTGGGCAGTCCCAGGCCGTCGCGATAGAAGCGGACCGCACGCTGCAGGTCATCGACACCCAGCGTGATCAGCGTAATCCGAGGTTTCATGGCGGGTTCCTCCTGTGTAGACCGGCAGCCTAGCGCTGCCCGAAAGCCGCATCGGCAAACAGGTCCTTCAGTTCGCGCGGCTGCGACCGCCAGTATTGCTTCGGCGCGTGCACGCTTGCGCCCAGCCGCGCGGCCGCATGCCAGGGCCAGCGCGGGTCATACAGCATGGCACGGGCCAACGACACCGCGTCGGACTCATGATTGGCGATGATGGCTTCGGCCTGCTCCGGCTCAGTGATCAGGCCCACCGCAATCGTCGGCAGGCCAACCTCGGCCTTTACGCGCTGCGCGTACGGCACCTGGTAGCCGGGCCCGAGCTTGATCGCCTGCTGCGGCGACACGCCGCCGGTGGTCACATGAATCGCCGCGCAGCCGCGCGCCTTCAGCGCCTTCGACAACGCCACCGTTCCTTCGATATCCCATCCGCCCGGCACCCAGTCGGTTGCGGAAATACGCATCCACACCGGACGCTCAGCCGGGAACACCTCACGCACCGCGTCGAACACCTCGATCGGGAAACGCATGCGGTTTTCCAGGCTGCCGCCGTATTCGTCGTCACGATGGTTGGCCAGCGGCGACAGGAACTGGTGCAGCAAGTAGCCGTGCGCAGCATGGATCTCGATTCCGTCCAGCCCAAGCCGCGCCGCACGCCTTGCCGCCGTGACAAAGTCATCGCGCACCTTGTCCACGCCGGCACGGTCCAGCGCGACAGGCGCGACTTCTTCCGCGCCATGCGGTACCGCGGAAGGCGCCACCGCATGCCAGCCACCAGGCGCATCCGGCGCGATCTGCTGCCCCCCATCCCACGGCGCCTGGCTCGACGCCTTGCGGCCGGCATGCCCCAGCTGGATCGCAATGGCGATCGGCGAATGCGCGCGCATCGCCTTGACCACGCGGCCAAGCGCCGCCTCGTTTTCGTCGGAATACAGGCCCAGGTCCTGCGGCGTGATGCGCCCTTCGGGCGAGACGGCCGTGGCTTCCACGATCAGCATGCCGGCGCCGGACAGCGCCAGCGAACCGAGGTGGATCATGTGCCAGTCGCCGGCGTTGCCGTCCTGCGCGGAATACTGGCACATCGGGGCGATGATGATGCGGTTGGCGAGGGTGAGGTCGCCGATGACGAGCGGTTCGAACAGAAGGCTCATGCGTGCTGCTCCATGCAGGGATCGGACAGGAAGTATCGATTTTAGGACGGCGCCGGGATTGCTGCCGGCCCGGCCACGCCGCTACGCCGCCAGCGGATCGCGCGCTGCCAGCCGCAGCCAGCTCGCGATCGCGGCCAGCCCGGCGAAGCCCGCGCCCAGCGCCAGGGCCAACCCCGGCCCGTGGTCCCCGGCAATGCCAAAGCACAGCGCCACCAGCGCCGCACCGGTGGCCTGCCCCAGCAGTCGCGCCGTGGCCACCACGCCGCTGGCGCCGCCGCTGCGCTCGCGCGGGGCGCTAGTCATCAACGCCTTGAGGTTGGGCGACTGGAAGAAGCCGAAACCCGCGCCGCAGATGCACATGCGGATGCAGATATCGAGCGCGCTAGGGTCGGCCGGCAGCATGGCCAACGACAGCATGCCGGCGCTGAGCACCGCCAGCCCCACGCCGCCGAGCACGGCCGGCGGGTAGCGGTCAGACAGGCGCCCGGCAAGCGGCCCGATCAGCGCCACCACGACGGACCACGGGGTCAGCAGGAAACCGGTCTCGACCTGCCCGCGCCCGAGCACGTGCTGGAAGTAGAACGGCAGCGAGACGAAGGCCAGGCCCTGCGCGGCGAAGGAGCACACCGCGGTCAGCGTCGACAACGCGAACATGGGCCGCCGGAACAGGTCCACCGGCAGCATCGGTGCCGGATGGCCACGCTCGCGCCACAGCAGCAGGCCGAACGTCACCACGAAGATGCCCGCCGCGGCCAGTGACAGGTGCAGCGGCGCGCGTTGCGCGCCTTCGCCCAGCGCAAGGACCAGTGCGGCAAAGGCAACCACGCTGAGCCCCGCCGCGATGCGGTCGAAACCATGCGCACTGCGCGGCGTCTGCGGCAAGGAGCCGCGCCCGATCGCCAGCGCGAGCAGGCCGATCGGCAGGTTGACGGCGAACAGCCACGGCCACGTGCCAAATGAGAGGATCACCGAGGCCACTGTCGGGCCCACCGCGAACGACACGCCCACCACCAGCGCATTGAGCCCCAGCCCGCGCCCGAGCCGGTGCGTGGGGAAGATCGCGCTGATCAGCGCCGTGTTGACGCTCATGATTGCCGCCGCGCCGATGCCTTGCAGCACCCGCGCCGCCGCCAGCGTCGGCAGCGACCACGCCAGCGCACACACCACGGAGGCGGCCGTGAACAGCACCACGCCGCCAAGGTAGATGCGCCGGTGGCCCACCACGCCGCCCAGCGCCGCGAACGGCAGCAGCGTCGACACCATGGCCAGCTGGTAGGCATTGATCACCCACACCGACGCGGCCGGCGTGGCGCGCAGGTCCGCCGCGATCGACGGCAGCGCCGTGTTGGCGATCGCGGTATCCAGGGTGGCAAGGGCGACGGCGATGAGGATGGCGGCCATGCCGCGGCGCTCGCGCGAAGTCATGGCGGCGTCCGCGGTGGAAGCGGATTGGAGGGGTGCTGTGCTGGACACTGTCTTTACCGGTTGCCGCCATGCCGGGACTAGTGGTGCGAGGGCTGCACACAAGGCATGGTGAACGTCAGGTCAAGACGATACGGGAAAACCCTTCAACGTGCTGAAGGCGCGTTCATATGTATGCACATTTCGCCCCCCCCTGCCCGGCGAATGACACTGAGCATTGGCCGGCCGCCAAGGCCCGGGGCTACTGCACCGACAGCCCGCCATCCACGCCGATGCTCTGCCCGTTGATAAAGCGCCCGGACGGTGCCGCCAGCAGGACGGCAAGACCCGCGACATCGCTGGCCTCGCCGATGCGCCGCATCGGCACGCCGGCAGCCAGCCGCGCCTCGCGCTCCGGGTCGCCCCACAGCGCGTCGCGCGAGAACTCGGTGCGCACCGGGCCGGGATTGATTGCGTTGACGTTGATGCCGGACGGCCCCAGCTCCAGCGCCAGGCTGCGTACCGCCTGGTCGATGGCGGCCTTGGTCACGCTGTACATCCCCAGGAAGGCAGAGCCACGCCTGGCGGCAATGCTCGACATGAAGATGATGGATCCGTCATGGCGCTCGATCATCTGCGGCGCCAGGGCGTTCACCAGCACCAGGTTGCCGCGCACATTGCCCGCCATCGCCGCATCGAACACCTCGGGTCCCTGGCTCAGCATCGATCCGGGCTGGCCGCTCGCGGCGGCATTGAGCACCAGTGCATCGACGCGCCCATACGCGGCCAGCGCCTGCTCCGCGAAGGCGCGCACGCTTTCGACATCGGCGATATCGCAGGCGATGCCGGTGGCGCGGATGCCCTCGGCCTCCAGCTGACTGGCGGCGTCGCGCGCCGCGCCTGCATCGCGCCCGGACACCACCACGGCGGCGCCGGCCGCGCCAAGCGCGCGCGCCATTTCCAGGCCCATGCCACGGGTGGAGCCGGTGATGACGGCGACGCGGCCGCCAAGGTCGAAAAGGTTCTGCATGACTGATCACTCCTGTGAGGATTGGGAGCCGGCACCTGGACAGCACATCGGCACAAATGCGGCGAAAGGGAGACTGCACATAGATGATAACTGTCATCTATTGAATAAAGTATGGTCATCATCTAAACTCCGGTCAAGGCAGAAATCCCGAAGAGGTCTTCAGATGGCACGCGCATCACGCGAACAAACCGACAAGAACCGCGAGGCGATCGAACAGGCGTCGTCGCGCCTGTTCCGCGAACGTGGCCTGAATGGCGTCAGCGTGGCCGAGTTGATGGCCGACGCGGGCCTGACCCATGGCGGCTTCTATGGCCACTTCGCCTCCAAGGACGCGCTGGCCGCGCAGGCCTGCAAGCGCGCGTTTGAAGAATCGACCGCCCGCTGGGAACGCCGCCTGGCCCGCGCCGGCGGCGACCGCAAGGCCATGCTGGCCAACCTGGTTGAGCCCTACCTGACCGCCGCGCATTGCGCCAACCCGGGCGTGGGCTGTGCCGCCGCGGCGCTGGCCGTGGACGTGGCCCGCGAGCCCGCCGGCAAGCCCGTGCGCCAGGCCTACGTGGAAGGCTTGCGCGTGTTGGTGGACGACATGGCGCAGACCGTTGAAACCGATGACCCGCAAGCGCGCCACGATGAAGCGCTGGTGCGCATGGCGCTGCTGGTCGGCGCCCTCACGCTGGCGCGTGCCACCGACGGCGATCCGCTCTCCGACGAAATGCTGAACGCGGTGCGGACCCGCCTGCTGGGCAGCACCGCCTAGACCCCGTTTTCCCCAAGGCTGAAACACCCTCGCCGCCGTCAGACACGGCGGGGATGGCTTCGCTTTGCCCTTTGCCAACGCCTCCCGGACCCTGACAACGAGACCCCCATGTTCGCGCAAGCCCTTTCCAGCCGGCTCGACCGGCGCGGCATCCACTACGCGTGGCTGGTCGCCGCCCTGACCTTCCTGGTGATGCTCACCACCTCGGCCGCGCTTGGCCTGCCTGGCGCCTTCCTGAAGCCGCTGACCAAGGAGATGGGTTGGAACACCGACCAGATCTCATCGATCCTGGCGTTTCGCTTTGCATTGTTCGGGCTGATGGCACCTTTCTCCGCCCTGCTGATGGATCGCTTCGGGGTGCGCAACGTGGTCTGCGCCGCGCTGGCGCTGATTGCCGGCGGCATGGCGCTGGCCACCGTGTCGACCGAGTTGTGGCAGCTCTTTGTCGCCTGGGGCCTGATGCTGGGCGTTGGCTCCGGGCTGACCGCGCTGGTGCTGGCGGCCGTGGTCGCCAACCGCTGGTTCAGCGCGCGGCGCGGGCTGGTGATCGGCATCCTGACAGCCAGCGCGGCGACGGGGCAGTTGGCTTTCCTGCCGGTGGCCGCCTGGCTGGTCGAGCATATGGGCTGGCGCGTGGCCGTGCTGCCGGTGCTGGCTGCCTGCGCGGCGCTGGCGCTGCTGGTGTTCGCGCTGATGCGCAACCGCCCCGCCGATGTCGGCCTGGCCGCGTTCGGCGAGGTCCCGGCCCATCCGGCCACGCCGCCCGCCGCGCAACCCGTCATGCCGTTCACGCTGCGCGGGCCTTTCCTGGTGCTGCGCGATGCCGCCCGTACCCAGACCTTCTGGCTATTGGCCGGCACCTTCTTCATCTGCGGCCTGAGCACCAACGGGCTGATCCAGACCCACTTCATCGCGCTGTGCGGCGACTTCGGCATGGGCCCGGTGCCGGCCGCCTCGGCGCTGGCGATGATGGGTGCGTTCGACTTTGCCGGCACCATCCTGTCGGGCTGGCTGTCGGACCGCTATGACAGCCGCAAGCTGCTGTTCTGGTACTACGCGCTGCGCGGCCTGTCGCTGTTCTGGCTGCCGCATTCAACCTTCACGCTGTACGGCCTGTCGGTCTTTGCGATGTTCTACGGCCTGGACTGGATCGCCACCGTGCCGCCCACGATCAAGCTGGCGGCCACCGCCTTCGGGCGCGAACGCGCGCCGATGGTGTTCGGCTGGATCTTCGCGGCCCACCAGATCGGCGCGGCCGTGGCGGCGTTCGGCGCGGGGCTGAGCCGTACGCTGCTGCTGACCTATACGCCGGCGCTGTACGCGGCCGGCGCGGCCTGCATGGTCGCGGCGTTGCTGGCGCTGATGGTCAGCCGGACACGCGCGGCGGCGGCAACCGAGGCGGCGCGGGCCTAGTGTCCTGTTCCGTAGATAGCTTGCCAAATGAAATCGCCCGGTCGGTCGTCAGGCTAGGCGCGAGGAGGCGCCATAGCCGTAGCTATGGCAACGACGAGCAACGACGCGTGGCAAGTTCGTCGTGGCGCTGTTCTGCACGGTGCCGACGCTGGCATAGAGCAGCGTGCGCTTGGACAGGCAACGTGCTGATCCGTGGCGCAGGTGCCCGACCGGGCACGTGGGGACTTTCAATCCGGCAGGGGGCGCGCGTCAGCCTGATCGATACCGGCTCAGGGCACGTGCTGCTGGCCTGAGGAGGGGGAAGTGCAGATCCCGCGCCTACTGTGTGACGACCACTTCCACCCGCCGGTTCGCCGCGCGGCCGGCGGGGGTCTTGTTGTCCGTCAACGGCTCGGTGTCGCCTTTGCCGACGGCTTCGAGGCGTCCCTTGGCGACGCCCTGGCTGGCGAGGTATTCGCTGACCATGGCGGCACGCTCCTCGGACAGGGCCTGGTTGGACGGGTAGCGGGCGCTCTTGATGGGCTGGTTGTCGCTGTGGCCGATCACCTGCACCTTGCCCTGCAACTTATTGATTTCGCCCGCCACCTTGTTCAGCGCCGGCGTCAGCTTCGCATTGACCTCGGCCCGGCCCGCGCCAAACATGTCGTCGCCGCGGAACACTACGGTGCTGCGTTGGTTGTCGTCCCTGACAGCTACCACGCCGCGCGCGATCTCGTCCTTGAGCAGCTCGGCCAGGCGCAACGCCTTCGGTGCCGGGGGCGGAGTCAGGTTGCCAATGGCCCCGATCTGTTGCACTACGTCACGCTCCTGGAGCATCAGCTGGTACTTGTAGTATCCGGCCAGACCAGCGACGGCCAGAAGGCCCGCTGCGCAGGTCATCCAGACCGGGATGCCGCTCAGGTGACGGAAGCGGCCAGGCGGGGCGGGCTGCGAGTGGGAAGACAGTTCCTTGGGCAGCGGTCCGTTGTGCTTGCTGATCGCATCGAGCAAGCGTCCCCGGATCGCGTGCAGTTGCTGGTCACCGTCCGCCATGCCGCGATACCGCCCCTGAAACCCCAGCGAGAGGATGTGGTAGTAGACCTCGATGGTGCCGATGTTCTCGGCCACCGATTCCACCAACCGGCCCAGGATGAGGAACACCTTGGTGCCGCCCTCGCGGTCCTGGTGGAAGGTCGAGGCCAGGGCGCTGCCAGGCCATGCGCCCAGCGAAGCCGCACTGCCGCCGCCCCACTCGGTATGGCTCACGGCCTCATCCAGCGCGGTGCAGAGTGCGTAGTGCGCGGCGGTGGTGTGTTTGCGGTCGATGTTCAGTCGGTCGCACACCGCCTGGAAGGTGCGCAATTCCTGCTCCAGCAGGGTGCGCAGACGTTCCACCTCACCGCGCTTGTCCAGCTTGGGCGGGATGTCTGCCAGTGCGCGCAGCAGCGGCCTGGCGGCCTTCAGCAGGGGATTGCGCGCACCGTTGATCTCGGCGATGCGGGCCTCGATGGTCTTGGCTGAAGGGAGAAGCTTCGTGGCGGGCTCCTGGGCCTCCTGGCCGGTTACGGCCTGCCTGGCAGAGGAGCCTGGTTTCGGCGGCCGTGTCCGTTGCGGCGCGGGATCATCTTGGTCTAGCCATGCTGTCATGTTGGCGTTCCTTCAAGGATTGACGGATGCGGCATGAGCGGTGCATTTGCCATCATGCGCCCGTCACAGTCTTGGCATCGGGAATCCCGAGGGGATGACTCTTTCCATGGCCTTCCTGCCTTGATCGATGACTGTATCCCGGGCGGCATCCGCTGCGCGCCCTGCTGCGTCGCCCAAGGCCCGCATCGCCCTGTCCCTGGCGGCATCGATTTCGCGCTCGACGGCCAGAGCGGTATCTTGCACCGTGTCCAACACGCCCTTTGCGCTCATGCCGAGGTGCCGCACTGCCTTGTTGTCGCCGACAAAGAATGTCCTGGCCCACCCGTAGCCGCCTGGTGCGTATTCGTGGAAATTCGGCACACGGAACCAGGCACGGCTGTCGTGGATGTAGTTATCGAACAACTCAATGGCTGCCTTCTCGCGCAAGGCAAAGTCGTCCACGGCTTTGGCAGCGGTCGTGGCCCTCAGGTAGAGAATCATCTCCGGCGCAGGTTCCACCAATACGTCATCGATAGGCCAATAACCGCGAACGGCAGCGCTTCTGGTCAAGATATCGTCGTCGACCATAACGAGCAGCTTCGAATCCGTGCGTGGACGCTCTGCGCGGGGGGTCGCCAGGTACTTGAAACCATTGGCGACCCGTTCCGCTGCCCCGATGGGTGAAAAGACCGGCCGGGCCATCATTTCCTTCCGCACATTCAAGCTGGGCTGAAGCTCGGGGTGCAGGTATCCCAATAGCAACTGGAATTCCTCAGCCGCCTCCAGCAAGTCGGTGCGGTCATTGGTGACAAATTCATCGGCACCTTCCCCAGGGCGGCAGTCGGCCGGGTTCTTGCCAACCGCCTCCGCCATCAGCGCATTCTCTCGCGCGGCGATGGCGGCATCGTTCGCGGCAACCCTGGCCTCCAGGGCTCGGCGCTTCGTCAAATCCGCCATGGACTGCGAAGTCGTCTGGGGAAACATTGCCCGGTCTCTGAGCTGCTGGACCTGAAGCTTCAACTGGATGTTGTCCTGTTCCAGCTTCTGGATTACGGGATCGGCCTTCCTTCTCTTATCCACGTCCGTGCGCAGTTGCTGGGGAGTCTTGCTGTCCTCGCGCTTGTTCGCCGGCTCCGCGCAATAGTGGTAGAACCCTTGGTTGGTAACGTAGGTGCCGGTGTGCCAGCGTGCGCGCAAGGTGCGCCATTGCAGGCTTTGCCGCAGGCCAATTTCGAGGGCCTTCTCCACGCCGTCAATGGCGGGCAGTGCTGCCCGCCAGTCGTTGAAGGCCTTGGCGACGGCGGGGTCGATGGCGAAATCCTGCATGTTGTTCGCATCCATCCGGTCTTCGTCGTTCTTGGCATCCACCAGCCGCAGCGGCACACCGACCTTCAGCGCCTCGATGTACATGTCGTGCAGCGGAATCTTGCCCAACCGGTGGCCCTCGCCCTTGACCGACTTGCCCTGATCGCCCGGCTCGTAGCTGCCACCCACGTCTGAGTGGACGCCTGGATAGGGCACTTCCAGCAGCTTGCTGTCGCCTGCCGGGTAGCTCTTCCCCTTCCGGATGGAATCCAGCGGGAAGCTCATGCGTTGTTCATGCATGGAGAAGAAATGCACGCACCGCCGCACCTGGGCGGGAATGTTCAGGGCGCCGCCCCCTGCCGCCCAGAAATGCCCGTCGAAGTATTCCAGATCCACGGCGGATTGAAACGACTCGGGCGGGCCGACCGACGCGACCGTATCGAACAGCCCCATGAAGTTGACTTCATAGTCAATTTTGCCCGCCAGCTTCCCGGCCTTGGCCCAGTAATTAATCAGCTTACTGACGAACACCCGGGCGCCCGCCGCGCCCCGCGAAAAGCCGAACACGTTTACGTAAGCCTTCCTGATGAGGCGATTGCGCTTGCATTGCTGAACCAGCGACTCGTGCAGGCTGCCGAGGTGCTTTTCCTTGGTAGTGAGCAAGGAGGAACCGAGTTTCCAGTCGAGCTTAGCGCAGATTGCGCTTGCCTCCTGGTTGGTTATGAGCCCCGCATCTTCGCCTGGCACCATTGCTTCGTGCACGGCATTTAGGACACAGGTGTAACCCCACGCGCAGCGCTTGGCGAAACCCACAGCAAAGCCCTTCCCCCAACTGTCATAGGTAGCCTCGCCCAGTTCGGGAAATGGCGTGCCGACCCCGGCAATGTAATAGCTATAAATGCCGTTCTGGGTACGAGGCGGGCAGGCATTGAAAAGCCGCGCCACGTTCGTGTGCGTGTGGTGATACGAATCTCTCCACCGCTCTTGGGTTTTCGCGTCGTCGTTGTTGTTGGTGCCGTCAAAGAAGAGATTGATTTGGATGGTCTGTTCACAGGCACCAATAGGATCGTTCACCGTGGTCTTGCCGTTTTCGTAAGCCCGCTTTCCCTCGGGAAGGCGGCCGGTCCTCGTTTCCGGCATGGCAATAGGCAGGCGGAAAGCGGTCATCATTGGAATCTCTTCAGTGCTTGCTGGGTCAGGGCCTCGTCACGTACACCTTGAACGACGAAAGGGTCGTCATCTGCGGGCTTCGTTCTGACGGAATTGTGACCATTCGCATTGCCGTCCATGACCATCACTTTGACACGATCCCCCGGTAGGAATATCGCCCAGAATCCGTAGGTATCCGGACCGTATTCCGGCACGGTGACCGTTGCAGTCAGCACCGCCAGCCCGCTTCTGTCCTTGTAGTCGAAGGGCTTGCGGTCGCGCTCCCATTTGATCTTCAGTTGCGTACTTGGCTTCCAGAATTTCGGAATCCCGATACAGCATTTCTCGCCCGCTTCGCCAGGGCCTTCTTTGTATGCAGGCCCCATGTTTGCGCCGCCACCGTTCATGCCACGTGGCCCGGTGACGCTAAAGCTATAGATAGCATCTGACGAGTAGTTCAGCCCGCGCACGCCACCCCCATAGATTTCTTCCTTGGCGGCCCCGCCGGCGGCATCGGCCGACAGGTCAGACCGTGACTCTCCCGAGCATGCGGAAAGGGCACCGAGCACGCTCAGCAACACCAGAGCGGCTTGCCATCGATGTGTGCACTTCCGATTCAAGCCACTTTTTGTCATCGTTCTTCTCCGTTTGTTTGATCGGTCTGCCTGGCAGTCGCTGATACCATCGAAGAACAGGTTGATGTGAATCGTCTGTTCACAGGCGCCATGGAGATCGTCCACGGTGGTCTTGCCATTCTGGTAGGCGCGCTTTCCCTCGGGAAGGCGACCCTCATCCGTTTCCGGCATGGCAATGGGTAGGCGGAAAGCGGTCATCATTGGAACCTCTTCAGTGCTTGCTGGGTCAGGGCCTCATCACGCACTCCCTTGACAATGAAAGGATCGCCGTCGGCAGGTCTGACGTTGAGATCGTTATGCCCATTGGCGTTGCCGTCCGCCACCATAACTTTCACGCGGTCTCCTGGCAGGAAAATCGCCCAAAAGCCTGATGTTCTTGCCGCATATTCCGGCACGGTGACCGTTGCAGTCAGCACCGCCAGCCCGCTTCTGTCCTTATAGTCAAAGGGCTTGCGGTCGCGCTCCCATTCGATGCGTAGCTGCGTGCCGGGCTTCCATGGCTGAGGGATGCCGACGCAACACATCTCGCCAGGCTCGGCAGGTCCTTCTTTGTATGCAGGCCCCATGTTTCCGCCACCACCGTTCATTCCACGTGGACCCGTGACGTAATAGCTATAGATTGCATCGGACGAGTAGTTCAGACCGCGAGCGCTGCCGGGACTTACGTGCTCCTTCTCAACTCCAACGGCGGTTTTTGCCGCCAAGTCAGTCCGCGATTCCCCCGAGCATGCCGAAAGGGCTCCAAGCGCGCCCAGCAACACCAGCGCGGCGAACCATGAAGGAGCGCGCTTCCGCATCAAGCTACTTTTTCTCATCGTTCTTCTCCGTTTGTTGATCGGCCTGCGTGACGAACACGCGGTTCCCCACGTAGTCCGGGACATCCGCTATGCAGGCGTTGAAGGTGCGCCCTCGCTCATTATTGAAATCTCTTCAGTGCTTGCTGGGTCAGGGCCTCGTCACGCACTCCCTTGACAATGAAAGGATCGTCATCGGCAGGTCTGACGTTGAGATCGTTATGCCCATTGGCGTTGCCGTCTGCCACCATGACTTTCACGCGGTCCCCTGGCAGGAAAATCGCCCAAAAGCCTGATGTTCTTGCCGCATATTCCGGCACGGTGACCGTTGCAGTCAGCACCGCCAGCCCACTTCGGTCCTTGTAGTCAAAGGGCTTGCGGTCGCGCTCCCATTCGATGCGTAGCTGCGTGCCGGGCTTCCATGGCTGAGGGATGCCGACGCAACACATCTCGCCAGGCTCAGCAGGCCCTTCCTCATAAGCCGGACTCATCTTGCCACCGCCTCCAGTCATTCCACGTGGACCCGTGACGTAATAGCTATAGATTGCATCGGACGAGTAGTTCAGACCGCGAGCGCTGCCGGGACTTACGTGCTCCTTCTCAACTCCAACGGTGGTTTTTGCCGCCAAGTCAGTCCGCGATTCCCCCGAGCATGCAGAAAGGGCACCAAGCGCGCCCAGCAACACCAGTGCGGCTTGCCATCGATGTGCGCGCTTCCGATTCAAGCTATTTTTTGTCATCATTCTTCTCCGCTTCTTGATCGGCCTGCCTGGCAATCACGCGCTTCCACACGTAGTCAGGAACATGGGCCATGCAGGCGTTGAAGCTGCCGCCCTCGTGCGTCCGTTGTTCCAACGCGCGGTACACCTCTGGATCTTGATCAAAGTCGGCGCCATAGCGGTACGAGTATTGGCAGTACCCAAGGCGGTCGGCGGGCTCGATGAGCCGCCAGGCAGCCACGCGCTTGTAACGCGCAACGAAATCCAGGAAGCGCGGCAGGTAGGGACCATCGCCCGGTACGGTGCCGTCTTCAACGAGGCCCGCCAGCATCTGATCCGGCTCGCAGTGCGCCATGAAGTCATCAACCTGCTGCTCATCGAATGCAATGGCAACTGGTGTCGTCTCGAACTGATTGCCGTTCAGCGGCCCATCCAGTCGCTTCCACTCGGTCTCATGGCCGCGGTACTTCCACTGGAGAATGGGTGCCATCAGCTTGTGCGTCGTCTCTTCGCCCCACAGCGTCATGACCGTGCGCAGGTTGCGCGGATCGAAATATCGCACCATGGCGTTCAGCCCGTCGCCGAGGTCGGCGATCAGGAACTGCCGCAGGTGCGTGGCGAGCGCGTCGATGCCGACGCGGCTCCAGATCAGGGTCATGCAGGGGGCGAGCAAGTCCAGTTCGTCGAGCTTGGCAAGCCACGGTTCGCCTGCATCTGCAATGCGCGCCAGGAACAGCGAGGCGTCGCCCGCGTCTTCCTCGGGGAGGCCGGCATATACATTACGGTGCTCGGTGGCCTCGCGCATCAGGTCGCCAATCAGCTGCGGGTGCTGGGCGCCGTCGGCGAGCGCGTAGATACAGACGGGGTTTGGTTCGGTTGTCATCGCCGGTCTCTGGTCAGCGCAGCAGCAGGCCCGTGTTGCGCCTGGCTGCCTTGAGCAGGCATTCCAGGCAGACCTGCTTTGTGCTCAGTTCCGTCGGGATGCTGTTCGGCCCGGTCAGCTGCTTGCTGGCGGCGTGGACGGTGAACCTGCCGTTGGTGCCATGCTCGATGTTGCCGTCCAGTCGCAGGTAGCTGCCGCCGCCTGCCAGCAACAGTTTTTGCCTGGCCTGGATGGTGATCTCGTCGGCGGTCAGGGTGATCTTGAGCTTCGCCAGCAGGTTGATATTGTTCTTCAGGGCCTGCAGGTCGATATCGCCCATGTTTGCAACCAGCTTCATGCCAGCTTCATAGGCGAACATGCGCAGCGCCTTGCGCACGCTGGCAAAGAAGCCGCCACCGGCGGTGACGGACAGGTGCTCCCCCGTGGTCAGTGCGGTGTCGCCACCGCTGGCGATGTGGGTCGAACCCGCTGCCGTGGAGACGATGCCGGCGGGGCTGGCCGATACCAGATGGGGGGCGGTAAATTCCTCCAGTTCGCCTCCGCCCTGGATTTGCTCGAGCTGCTTCTCCAGCAGTTTTGCAATGTCGGTCTGTTCGCCGTTTTGAGCCTGGGCTTCAGTCGCCTTCTCTCCCATGGTGGCGGCAATGCCCTGTGCCTGTTCGAGCAACTGGACGACATCCCGCACATTCATCGCGTTGCCTTCGGCATTCAGGCGCGAAAAGGTGGTGATGAGCAGGCCAAGTGCGGCGCGCAGCGCCCCATGCGCGTCGGTGCGCAGTTCGAACCCTTCTCCCCGCTTGTCCTTGCGCCCCTCCCAACCCTTCACCCGGACATTGTGGCCCAGGGCCAGCAGGCTGTTCTGGTAGTCCGACCCGACTTGCACTTGCTGCTGGCCCTTCGTGTCGTCGTAGAGGGTCTGGTTGCGGCCTTCGCCGAACAGTTCCTTGCTCTGGTAGCCGGACAATGCATGCTGGCTGGGCAACTGCCACGGCGGCAGGTTCAGCCGGTTATTGACAGGCCCAATGATGATTGGCCGATCCGGGTCACCGCCCTCGTATATGACAATGACTTCCTGGCCGATGCGCGGCAGGTGCGTGTTGCCGAAGCGACCGCCCGATGAGAAGCCGGTTACGCGAATCCAGCAGGAGCTATTCTCGTCAAAACTACCGTAGCGGTCCCAGACAAACTGGCAGCGCACCCGTCCCAGATCATCGCTCCAGATTTCCTGATTGGCCGGGCCGACGACCCTGGCGATGTGATGCCCGCCGATGTAAGGCTTCTTGACCGGCTCGGGCCGGAAGATTTCGCTGGTGGGCTGGGCTTCGAACTCCACCTCGCAGCGCCATTGCTGGTCACTGCCCGCGAACTCGCCCACGTCCTCGATTAGCAGGCGCGTGGCGAAAATCAGGTACTCGCGGTTGGCCTTCGCGCGCAGGAAGCGCTTCAGCGTAAAGGTGTGGCCCGGCGCCATTGCGCGCACGTTGCCCTGGCCGCGCCCCCGCACGCCGTGTTGCCGCAGGCGTTCCATGTTGATGCGCGCCAGCATGTCGCCCTCCTTGCGGGCGTCATTGCCGGTCTTGGGCTGAACGTAATCGCCCGGCCAGCTGTACAGTTCGTAGGTGGCATGGCTGGTCTCGCGGGGGTCTTCGACGGAGACGTTCAGGTCGGCGCGGGGCTGGTTGTAATCGTAATCCCCGTGCGCCCACGAGCCAGTAATCAGGCGATCGCGTACCTCGAATTGGTGGAGGTGTTCTTCGTCCACCCGGTCCGAGGATGGATGCCAGTTGATGGTGTGATACGCGGGGCTGGGGATGTTCTGGAAGGCGCCATTGCCATCCGTCAGCACCATGCGGTGATGGCCGTTCGTGTGCTCCCAATGGAAATTCAGGCCCCACTCTGCGAGCAGCCGGCGCACGAACTGGTAGTCGGTCTCGCCGGCCTGCAATTGATACTCGCGCTTGGGATACTCGATGAGTGAAAGCCGGCGCTCGACCGGAAAGGTATATCTGCTCAGCACCGCTTCCACGATTTCCAGGACACTCATGTTCTGGAACCGCTTGAAGGTGGAGGTGAGCGTGCCGAGCCAAAACCAGGGCCGCAAGGTCAGGCGATAGCGAATGCGCTCGTTTTCGTGGTAAGGGCCGCGCACGTCGGTGACGATCCCGGTAATCTCGCGCTTGCCCCTGCCGAGGCCGCCGTCCAGGCCGCTGCCGGAGCCGTCCAGTTCGATACTGACTGTCAGCTCCTTGCCCTGCATGGCTTCCAGGTCGACATCGCCCGCCGGGCCGTACAGGACATTGCGGTCGTCCGGCGTCTTGAGTTCCAGCTCATACTCGAACAGCGAATTGATACCCTCGGTGCCGGACAGCCTGGAAAATACTAGCAGCGGCTGTCCCAATAGTTCCGGCAACCCATCACCGGATACGGTAACGGTACGGGAGGAAATCGGTAATCGGCTACCCATGCGAAGCACTCCGTGGAGTTGAACGCTTTCGTGCCGAAAAAAAAGTGACTGGATACGCTGCGTCTCGCGGCACGCTATCGCTGCGGCGGTCATTGAATGACGGCGCTGCAACTCAAGATGGATAGTAAATATGGTGCTGTCGAAAAATAAATCAGGCGATTCTGATTTTGCGCTTCAAGAAGAGAAAAGCCAGAATTCAAAAAAACTGAATTCACCAGGGGAAAGCCTGCTCGCAACGGCATGCAAGCCGCGCCACCGCCGTGAAGAAGTGCGACAGCTGCTGGTCGGCCACGAAGAACATGGCGAAGAACACCAACCCCATGCTGCAGGCCGCATCCACGGCCACACGGGGCTCCGCAAGCAATGCTTCACCCTGGATCCTGAAAGCGTGGGTTCCGCCCCCTTCAGCCTTTGCCCTTGCCCCTGGTCGCTGCGGCTTTCCCCTGCGTGCGCCCGACGGTCCGTTCTGGCACCGCCGCCGGCTTCGCCGCCTGGGCCGACTTCATCAAGTTGCTTTCGCTGGTGGTCACACCCACGATCCGGGCGAGCTGCCGGCTTACGCTGATGTAGGCGTGGCCCATGCGGGCATCGAAATACAACGCATCGCCCCGCGCCAGGTGCAGCTTCTCGCCGTTGTCGAAATGGATTTCGATCTCGCCACTGAGCACATAGACAAACTCCTCGCCGGGATGGCGCGAGAAGTCACCGGGGCCCTCGATGCGGCGCGCATGCACGGTGCCGACCACCGGGCTCATCTGCTTGCCGACGGCCTCCGCGCCAAGAAATTCATAGGTCAGCGACGATCCCCGGTAGGTCACGCCCGCGCCGGCCCGGGTCACGACCGGCCCCTGGAACGGTGAGGTCTTCGTGCCGGCACCCGCGAACATCGAGCCCATGTCCATCTGCAGCGCCTGGCCCAGCGCAGCAAAATTCTCGTAGCCCAGCGCCAGTTGCCCGCGCTCCGCACGCGAGATGGTGGTGATCGAGACGCCCGACAGTTCGGCGAGGTGCGCCAGCGTCCAGCCGAAGGCCTTGCGCGCCGAGCGCAGGCGCTTGCCAAAGGCTTCGCGGTCGAGCGTGCGCGACTCGTCGTCATCGATGCCGATGCCGCTGCCGCGCCTCTGGGCGGTGTGTGGTTTCAAGCCTGCGTCCTTTTTTCCTTTGGACGGAATGCTAACAGAGCAGACCGTGACAAGGCTCATCCCCTGCCGCCCACCTTAGCGCAAGATTTGCGTATCCGCAATTTGCATATACGCAAATTCTTGCCTACACTCACTCCCATTCCGAATGCACGAGCGCCCCGCAGGCGCTCTCCTGCCACCTGATCCATGCACCCGACTCACGCTGCCTCACCGATTCCAACCGACTATCTCATCATCGGAGGCGGCATTGCCGGTGCTTCCGTCGCGTACTGGCTCGCGCCCCATGGCCGCGTCATCCTGCTCGAACGCGAAGCCCAGCCTGGCTACCACTCGACCGGCCGCTCGGCGGCGTTGTTCATGGAAAGCTACGGCACCACCCAGGTCCGCGCGCTGACGATGGCAAGCCGCGCCTTCCTGCAGGATCCGCCGCCGGGATTTGCCTCGCACCCGCTGCTCACGCCGCGCGGCGCGCTGATGGTCGCCGGCCCCGGGCAACAGCATTTGCTTGACGCGCACTGGGACGTGGTGCGCGCCGTCGATCCCGACGCCCGCCTGCTGAGTGCCGCGCAAGCGTGCGAGCGCGTACCGGCGCTGCGCGCGGAGCAACTGGTAGGGGGCGTCTATGAGCCCGGCGCCGCAGACATGGATGTGGACGCGATCCACCAGGGCTACCTGCGCGGCATGCGCCAGGCCGGCGGCAAGCTGGTGTGCGATGCCCAAGTCACGGCCATGGCACGTGTGCGGGACCACTGGCGCGTGGAGGCTGGCGGGTCGGTATATGCGGCACCGGTGGTACTCAACGCCGCCGGCGCCTGGGCCGACGTCATCGCGCGGCTGGCCGGCGTGCAGACGCTGGGGATTGAACCTCGCCGCCGCTCTGCCTTCGTCTTTGCTCCGCCCGCGGATATGGACACCAGCGGCTGGCCCATGGTCTTCGGCGCCGACGAGGACTGGTACATCAAGCCCGATGCCGGCATGTTGCTGGGCTCGCCGGCCAATGCCGACCCGGTCGAGCCACAAGACGTCCAGCCTGAGGAAATGGATATCGCGCTCGCCATCGACCGCATCGAGACCGCGACCTCGCTCAGGATCCGCCGCCCTGCGCGCACCTGGGCCGGGCTGCGCTCCTTCGTCGCCGACGGCGACCTGGTGGGCGGGTTCGACGACGCCGTGCCGGGCTTCTTCTGGGTGGCGGGCCAGGGCGGCTACGGCATCCAGACCTCGGCGGCCATGGGCGAAACCTGTGCCGCGCTGGCGCGCGGACTGCCGGTGCCGGCGCATCCGGCGTCGTTCGGCCTGAGCGCCGAGATGCTTGGGCCGGCGCGCCTGCGCCGCCTGGCCGCATCAACCTGAATCGCGCCTTCCCTTAACCGCTAGTCCCCCAACTGACCAGGAGCCAACCATCGTGCGTGTCTTCAGTGCCTCCCTCGCCACCGAAACCAACACCTTCGCGCCGATGCCCACCGGCCTGTCGTCGTTCAGGGATCGCGGCTACTTCCCGGCCGGCCAGCATCCTGACCAGATGACGTTTTTTTCGGGCCCGCTGTGGGCCGCGCGGATCCGCGGCAAGGAGCGCGGCTGGCAGCTGTGCGAAGGCATGGTGGCCGGCGCGCAGCCCAGCGGCACCACCACCCGCCATGCCTACGAAACCCTGCGCGAGGAACTGTTGGCCGACCTGCGCGCTGCGTTGCCGGTGGACATGGTGCTGCTCGGTCTGCACGGCGCGATGGTGGCCGATGGCTATGACGACTGCGAGGGCGACCTGCTGCAGCGTGTGCGCGCCATCGTCGGCCCGGACGTGGTGATCGGCGCGGAGCTGGACCCGCACTGCCACCTGACGCCCGAGATGACGGCGTACGCCGACGTGATGGTTGCCTTCAAGGAATACCCGCATACCGACGTGCTGGAACGCGCGCTGGAACTGGTCGACCTGTGCGCGGCCACGGTGGAAGGCAAGGTTCGCCCGGTGGCGGCGGTGGTCGATTGCAGCATGATCGTCACGGTCCACACCTCGCGCGAGCCGGCGCGCGGCTTCATCGACCGCATCCAGTCGCTGGAAGGGCGCGACGGCGTGCTGTCGATCTCGGTGGCACATGGGTTTTCATGGGGCGATGTGCCGGGGATGGGCACCAAGGTGCTGGTCTACACCGATGGCAACCCGGCCAGGGCCGATGCGCTGGCGCGGCAACTGGCCGACGAACTGGTCGCCATGCGCGACGGGCTCACGGTGCGCTACCCGGACATCGATACCTCGCTCGACGAGGCGCTGGCCTGCGACGGCGGGCCGGTGGTGCTGGCCGACGGCGCCGACAATCCCGGCGGCGGTGCAGCCAGCGACTCCACCTTTGTCCTGCGCCGCATGATCGAGCGCGGCATCGGCAATGCGGCGGTCGGCCCGATGTGGGACCCGATCGCGGTGCGCATCGCCTTCGATGCCGGCGTGGGCGCACGCCTGTCGATGCGCATCGGCGGCAAGATCAGTCCGCTTTCCGGCGATCCGCTGGACCTGGACTGCACGGTCAAGACCCTGCTGCCCGACATGGTGATGACCGGGCTGTCCGACGCGCCGGTGCCGATGGGCGACTGCGCGCTGGTGGAAGCTAACGGCATCGACATCGTGCTGATCACGCTGCGCAACCAGGCCATGGGCACGGACATGTTCACCCAGCTGGGCTGTGACCTGGCGCGCAAGCAGATCATCGTGGTCAAGTCCTCGCAGCACTTCTACGCGTCCTTCTCGAAAGTGGCAAGGCACGTGATCTACGCAGGCGCCCCGGGTGCCGTCACGCTTGACCTCACGACCCTGCCCTATCGCAAAATCCAGCGGCCCAAGTGGCCCCTGGACAGCGCCGCGGCCTGAGCGCCGGCCGCCTGGCTGCGTTCACGACAACAACGACAACGAAGAAAACGGAGACTGCACATGACACCAAACCGATCCCTGTCCGCCGCGCTCGCGGCGGGCGCCCTGGTCCTGGCAGGCGCCAGCCTGCCCGTGCTGGCACAGACCAAGACGCTCAAGGTCGTGGCGCATGCCGACCTGAAGATCCTCGATCCGACCTTCACCACGGCCTACATCACGCGCAACTTCGGCTACATGGTCTACGACACGCTGTTCGCGCAGGACGCCAAGGGCAAGGCGCAACCGCAAATGGTCGAGAAGTACATCAGCTCGAAGGATGGCCGGCAGTGGAGCTTCACGCTGCGTCCCGGCCTGAAGTTCTCGGATGGCAGCGCGGTTACCTCGGCGGACGCGATCGTCTCGCTGCAGCGCTGGGGCGCGCGCGACAGCCTGGGCCGTGCCATGGGCGAAGCCGGCGCCGAGTGGAAGGCGGTCGACACGCGCACGTTCACGCTGACGCTCAAGGAGCCCTTTGGCATGGTGCTCGATGCGCTGGCCAAGCCCTCGGGCTTTCCCCCGGTGATCCTGCCGGAGCGCCTGGCCAGGATGCCCGCCACCGCGCCGCTGCCCGAGGTGCTGGGCTCCGGCCCCTTCATCTTCAAGCGCGACGAATGGGTGCCGGGCAACAAGGCGGTGTTCGTGCGCAACCCGCACTACGTGGCACGCAGCGAGCCCGCGAGCGGTCTCGCCGGCAGCAAGCAGCCCCGCGTGGATCGCGTCGAATGGCTCTACCTGCCGGACGCCAACAGCGCCATCGCGGCGCTCAAGCGCGGCGAGGTCGACCTGATCGAACAGGTACCGCCGGACTACATCACCCCGCTGCGCGGCGACGCCGGCATCAAGATCGGCTCGGGCGGCGCCTACCAGGGCGTGCTGGTGATGAACCAGCTGCATCCGCCATTCAACAACCCGAAAGTGCGCCAGGCCTTCCTGCAGGCGGTCAGCCAGGAACGCTTCACCGCGGCCATGGGCTATCCGCTCGACATGCGCATCAACTACTGCGCCACCTTCTTCATCTGCGGCGGCCCCAACGATACCGCTGCCGGCGCCGAACCGTACCGCAAGGCCGATCCGGCCCGCGCCAGGCAGTTGCTGGGCGCGGCGGGCTACAAGGGCGAAAAGGTGGTGCTGCTGGTGCCGACCGACATTCCCCAGCTCAACGCTGAAGCCCTGATGGCGGCACAGACCATGCGCAGCATGGGCATGAACGTCGACATGCAGAACATGGACTGGGCCTCCATCGGCGCACGCCGCGCCAAGCGGGATGCGCCCGAGGCCGGGGGCTGGAATATGTACGTGACCGTCGCGGGCGCGTTCGATGCCGATTCCCCGATCACCAATGCCTACCTCAGCGCCCCCTGCGGCACCAGCCTGCCCGGCTGGCCCTGCGACAAGCCGCTCGACGCACTGCGCACGGCCTGGGTCCGCGAGACCGTGCCCGCCAAACGCAAGGAACTGCTCGATGCCTTCCAGAAGCGCGCCTATGAGGCGGTGCCCTATGTGAACGCCGGCCAGTACTCGGCGGCGTTCGCGGCGCGTGCCAGCCTCAAGGGCATCGACAAGATGTGGGCCGGCATGCCCACGGTCTGGATGCTCGACAAATAGCCACGAAGCACGAACCACCGGGGGAAACACGACAATGGGCTACCTGCTCCGACGCCTGGCCGCGACGCTGCCCGTGATGGCAGTGGTGGCCGTGGTGGTCTTCCTGCTGATCCACTTGTCGCCGGGCGATCCGGCGGCGCTGATCGCAGGCGACCTCGCGACCGTTGACGACATCGCCAGGCTGCGCGGCGTGCTGGGGCTGGACCAGCCGCTGTGGCGGCAGTTCTTGCTGTGGCTCGGCCGGCTCGCCACCGGCGACCTCGGCACCTCCATCTTCACCCAGGTGCCGGTGGCGCAGTTGCTGGCGCAGCGGCTGGAGCCGACCGTCTCTGTCGCCGCGCTGACGATGCTGCTGACCTTGCTGGTCGCGGTGCCGCTGGGAACGCTGGCCGCGTACCGCGCGGGCAGCTGGGTCGACCGGCTGGTGATGCTGTTCGCGGTGCTGGCATTCTCGCTGCCGGTGTTCCTGGTGGGCTACCTGCTGGTCTACGCCTTTGCCATCCAGTTGCCGTGGTTCCCGGTGCAGGGCTATGCGCGCTTCGCCGACGGCGCTGGCGCATGGCTGCGCAGCCTGGTGCTGCCCTGCGTCAACCTGGCGCTGGTCTATATCGCGCTGGTGACGCGCATGACGCGCGCCACCGTGCTGGAAGTCCTGCATGAAGACTACATCCGCACTGCGCGCGCCAAGGGCCTGGGCGTGCTGCCGGTGCTGGGCCACGCGCTGCGCAACGCGGCGATCCCGATCGCCACCACCGTCGGCATGGGTATCGCGCTGCTGATCGGCGGCGTGGTCGTGACCGAAACCGTGTTTGCGATCCCGGGGGTCGGCCGCCTGGTGGTCGACTCGGTGCAGCGCCACGACTACCCGGTGATCCAGAGCGTGCTGCTGGTCTCCGCCGGGGTCTACGTGCTGATCAACCTGATGATCGACCTCAGCTACCGGCTGTTCGATCCGCGCATCAAGTACTGATGGCTCGCCGCGAGACCCGCTGACATGACCACTTCCCTACCCGCCACCGAACCTGCCGTACCGGCATCCGACCATGCGCCTTTCGTGCTGCCGCGCTGGCACTGGGCGCGCAAGCACCCCACGCTGATCCTGGGTGCGCTGCTGCTGGCGGTGATCGCCGTGCTCTCCCTCGGCGCGCCCTGGATTGCCACCGTCGACCCGCAGGACATCGACCCGCTGGCGCGCATGCAGCCGCCCTCGGCCGAGCACTGGTTCGGCACCGACGCGCTCGGCCGCGACGTCTTCAGCCGCGCGGTCTGGGGCGGCCGCGTCTCCATGATCGTGGGCCTGTCGGTCGGGCTGCTCGCAACCGTGTCCGGGGTGCTGCTGGGCCTGGTCGCAGGCTTCGTGCGCCGCGCGGACTCCCTGGTGATGCGCGTGATGGACGGCCTGATGGCGATCCCGGGGATCCTGCTGGCGATCGCGCTGATGGCCGTTACGCAGGCCAGCCTGGGCGCGGTGATCATCGCCATCGCCATACCCGAGGTCCCGCGCGTGGTGCGGCTGGTGCGCTCGCTGGCGCTGACCCTGCGCGAGCAGCTCTACGTCGAGGCGGCGCATGCGGTCGGCACCCGCCTGCCGGTGATCCTGGTGCGCCACGTGGTGCCCAACATGGTGGCGCCGCTGATCGTGCAGGCCACTTTCGTGGCCGCCACCGCCGTGCTCACGGAAGCCGCGCTGTCTTTCCTCGGCGTCGGCGTGCCCGCCCAGATGCCTAGCTGGGGCAACATGATGGCCGAGGGGCGCAATTTCGTGGCCGTGGCCTTCCACATCATCCTGTACCCGGGCATCCTGCTGGCCGCGACGGTGCTGGCCATCAACCTGCTCGGCGACGGCCTGCGCGACGCGCTCGATCCGCGCCTGGCGCGGCAACTCTGAATCCGGGAGCGCAACCATGACCATCACGATGTCGCGCGCGATGTCCCATGTCAGGCCGGCCACGGGCGAGCCGCTGCTCGAAGTGGAGGACCTCCACACGCATTTCGACACGTTCACCGGGCCGGCCCGCTCGGTCAACGGCGTCTCGTACACCGTGCGCGCCGGCCAGACCCTGGGCGTGGTGGGCGAGTCAGGCTGCGGCAAGAGCGTGACGGCGCTGTCCATCATGCGGCTGCTGCCCACGCCGCCGGCACGCATCCGCGGCGCGGTGCGGCTGCGCGGCACGGACCTGTTGCAGCTCAGCGAACGCGAGATGCGCCGCATCCGCGGCAATCGCGTCTCGATGATCTTCCAGGAGCCGATGACCTCGCTGAACCCGGTGCTGACGATTGGCCGCCAGATTGCCGAAACCGTGCAGCTGCACCAGGGCGCGAGCCGCGCCGAGGCGCTCAGGCGCGCGGTGGAGATGCTGCGGCTGGTGCAGATCCCCGAGCCCGAGCGCCGCGTCAACGAGTACCCGCACCAGCTTTCGGGCGGCATGCGCCAGCGCGTGATGATCGCGCTGGCGCTGGCCTGCAACCCCGAGGTGCTGATCGCCGACGAACCCACCACGGCGCTCGACGTGACCATCCAGGCGCAGATCCTGGACCTGATGCGCCGCCTGCAGCAGGAACTGGGCATGGGCGTGGTGATGATCACGCACGACCTCGGCGTGGTGGCCGAATGCTGCGACCGCGTGATCGTGATGTACGCCGGGCGCAAGGTCGAGGAAGCCAGCGTCACCGAGCTGTTTGACCGCCCGCTGCACCCCTACACCCGCGCGCTGATGGCATCGATGCCGTCGATGAACACCAGCAGCCGGCGCCTGGCCGAAATCCCCGGCCTGGTGCCATCGCCACAGGAAGCGCGGCGCGGCTGTGCCTTCGCGGCACGCTGCGCGCATGCCAACGCGCGCTGCGCGCGCGAGCTCCCGCAGCTCACGCGCCACCGCGGCGACCATGCGGTGGCCTGCTTCGCCGTCGAGGAAGGCCGCATCGAATGCAACCCACAAGCCCAGGAAGCCATCGCATGAGCACGACCTCCGCCACGCCAACGCCTCTGCTCAAGGTCGACCGCCTGAGGAAACACTACCTCGCACCGCGGCGCTGGCTGGCACCGGGCAGGCCGCCGATCCAGGCGGTGGACGGCGTGTCCTTCACCGTGGCGCGCGGCGAGACGCTCTCGCTGGTCGGCGAATCCGGCTGCGGCAAGACCACCACCGCCAAGTCGGTGCTGCGCCTGATCGAGCCGACTTCAGGCTCGGTGCAGCTCGACGGGGTGGAACTGCTGCGCCTGCCGGCAAGCGCCATGCGGCAGCGCCGGCGCGACCTGCAGATCATCTTCCAGGACCCCTATGCCTCGCTCAGCCCGCGGCTGACGGCGGGCGAAATCGTCGCCGAGCCGCTGCGCAACTTCGGCCTGCAGTCGCGTGCCGAGCGCAACGAGCGCGTGCAATGGCTGTTCAGCAAGGTCGGCCTGCGGCCTGAAGCCGTGCGCAAATTCCCGCACGAGTTCTCCGGCGGCCAGCGCCAGCGGCTGGGCATCGCGCGCGCGCTGGCACTCAACCCGAAGCTGATCGTCTGCGACGAGCCGGTATCGGCGCTCGATGTTTCCGTCCAGGCGCAGGTGGTCAACCTGCTGATGGACCTCCAGGCCGAGTTCGGCATCGCCTACCTGTTCGTCGCGCACGACCTGGCCGTGGTGCGCCATATCAGCCACCGGGTCGCCGTGATGTACCTTGGCCAGATCGTCGAACTGGCCGACCGCGACACCTTGTTCTCCGCGCCGCGCCACCCCTATACGGAGATCCTGCTGTCCGCCGTGCCGGTGCCCGACCCGCGCAGGCCCGCGCGGCGCCTGCTGCTGCAGGGCGATCCGCCCAGCCCGGCCAATCCGCCAGCGGGCTGCCGCTTCCACACGCGTTGCCCGCATGCGCAAGCCCGCTGCAAGGAGCAGGCCCCCTTGCTGACCGAACGTCCCTCCGCAACCGGCATCCACCAGGTGGCCTGCCATTTCCGCTGACCGCTACGCTCCAGCCAAGGAAAGGAATCCCATGTCCGACCCCACCTCTGCACACGCCCCGCACTATGACCTGCTGATCACTGGCGGCACGGTGATCGATGGCAGCAAGGCACCCCGCTTCAGCGCCGATATCGGCGTGCGCGACGGCTGCATCGCTGCGATCGGCGACCTCGCCGGGCACACGGCCGAGCGCGTGCTGGATGCAACGGACCTGATCGTCGCCCCAGGCTTCATCGACGCGCACACGCATGATGACCAGGCGGTGCTGTCGCAACCCACCATGCCGTTCAAGGTCTCGCAGGGCGTCACCACCGTGATCGCCGGCAACTGCGGCATCAGCGCCGCGCCGCTGCGTGCCGATATGGATCTGCCGATGCCGCTGAGCCTGATCGACACACCGGCGCAAGGCCGCTTCACCACCTTCGCCGCTTACCTGGACGCGCTGCGCACCATGCCGAGCTCGGTCAATGTAGCCGCCATGGTCGGGCATTCGACCTTGCGCGCGGTCACCATGGCGGCGCTGGACCGGCCAGCCGATGCCAAGGAGATCGCCGCCATGCAGGCGCTGGTCGAAGAAGCCATGCAGGCCGGCGCGATCGGCGTGTCGACCGGCACCTTCTACCCGCCCGCCGCCATGGCGACGACCGTGGAGATCATCGAAGTCTGCCGGCCGCTCAGTGCCCGCAAGGCGCTCTATGTCACGCATATGCGCGACGAGTCCGACCACGTCATGGCCTCGCTCGACGAGACCTTCCGCATCGGCCGCGAGCTCGACGTACCGGTGGTGGTGTCGCACCACAAGGTGCAGAGGCAGGCCAACTTCGGCAAAAGCCAGGTGACCCTGCCCTTTATCCGCGAGGCCATGAAGCACCAGTGCGTGTCGCTCGACTGCTACCCATACACGGCCGGCTCCACCATGATCCGGACCGACCGCGGCATGCTCGACGGCCGGGTGCTGATCGCCGCCAGCGAGCCATACCCCGAATGCGCGGGCCGCGATCTCGACGACATCGCCAGGGAATGGGGCGTGCCCAAGGACGAAGCCGCGCGCCGCCTGCAGCCGGGCACCGCGATCTACTTCCAGATGGACGAGGACGACGTCCAGCGCATCCTTGCCTTCGACGAAACCATGATCGGCTCCGACGGCATCCCCGTCGGCGCCAGTCCGCATCCGCGCCTGTGGGGCACCTTCCCGCGCGTACTGGGGCACTACTGCCGCGAGGTCGGCCTGTTCCCGCTGGAGACGGCGGTCTGGAAAATGACCGGGCTGACGGCGCGCAACTTCGGCCTGCACCGGCGCGGCACGCTCGCCGTGGGCAATCATGCCGACATCGTCGTTTTTGATGCGGCCAACGTGCGCGATGCCGCCAGTTACGAAACCCCCACCCGGCCAGCCGAAGGCATCGACACCGTGATCGTCAACGGCGCCATTACCTGGCAGCACGGCGCGCACAGCGGGGCGCGCAACGGGCAGGTCATCACGCGGCCAGCAGGCCCTGAGGCGGGAAATGCGGCGCCTGCCTGAGGCCCGCAGCAAGGGGCCGCCGGAAGCGAAGCCGCCGGCGGCTCAGAACTTGGGAATGCGCAGCGTCTTGCTGACCATCAGCGTGCCCGACAGCGCGAACAGCAGCACCAGCGGATGCAGCACCGCCGGGCCCAGCACCCACGCGCCGCCCGGCAGTTCGCCGCCAAGCTGGCCTTGCCAGGCGCACCATGCCAGCACCGCGGTCAGCAGCACGCTGGTCGGGATCGGCGTGCCTTCGAAGTAGGCGACCTTGCCGCTGTCGCTGCCCTCTGCCAGCGATTCAGCGGTGACGTTGAAGCGCGCCAGCCGGCTGACGCCGCAGCAGACAAAGTAGATCAGCACGGCCAGGTCCCAGCCGCCGCGCATGCCGGCGGCAAAGGCCAGCGTGGCCGGCCCGACGCCGAACGAGATCACGTCGGCCAGCGAATCCAGTTCGCGCCCCAGCGCCGAATGCGCATGACGCCAGCGCGCGATGCGGCCGTCCAGCACGTCGAAGATAAAGGCCAGCGGCGCCAATGCCGCCGCCGTGTAGAAATGCGACAACTGCTGGTCGGCCACGTAGAACATGGCGAAGAACACCGACCCCATGCCGCAGGCCGCATTGCCCAGCGTAAAGACATCGGCCAGCTGCAGCTCGCGCAGCATCGAGAAATGGCGGGGACGTTCCGGCCGGGTGCTCATGGCGTGCGCTTACAGGACCTTGGCCACATGGTGCACGTTAGGCGGCGCGGCAAAGGTTTCACCGACCAGGGCGCGCCATTGCTGGAACTCGGGCGATTCGCGGAAATGGACCATATGGTCGTCCACCGACTCCCATTCCACCACCAGCGTGTATTGTTCCGGCTGCTCGATCGAGCGGAACAGCTGCACGCCGTGGCAGCCGCGCGAGCGCAGGAACAGCGGCGTGGCCTGGCTCACGCCCTGCTCCAGTTGCTTGTCCATGCCGGGCTTGATGGTGAGTTGTGCGATTTCCTTGATCATGACGGTTTTACCAATGGAGTAGATGCCGGGGCACCGGCGGGTGTCTGCTACCTTAGCACGATCGCGGGGCCACATGCCTGCTGCAAGCATTCCGTTACATGCGGCGGTTAGCATCGTCCACCCTGCCACTACCTGCCGATAACGCCATGCGATCGTCCCTGCGCAAGCGCCACCTCGCCCGGGCCGTCTTGCCCGCCCTAGCCTTGACCTGCCTGGCGGGCGCGCATGCTGCATCGCAACCATGCGGCACGCCGGCGACGCCGATCGCCGAGATCCAGGGTGCCGCGGCGGCGTCGCCGCTCGCGGGCAGCGTGGTGGAGGTAGAGGCCGTCGTCACCGCGGACTTCAGCGGTGATGGCGGCCTGCGCGGCTTCTTCCTGCAGGCCGCGGACGCGCAACGCCTGCACCGGCCCGGCGTGTCGGAAGGTCTGTTCGTCTATGCGCCACGCACCACGGCACGCGCCGGCGACATGGTGCGCGTGTCCGGAAGGGTCGAAGAGAAATTCGGGCAGACGCAGCTGGTGCTGTCCGGCGCGCTGGCGGTGTGCGCGCGCAGCATGGCGGCGACGCCGCAGACGCTGACCTTGCCGGTCGCGGGCGAATCCGATCTTGCCGCGCGTGAAGGCATGCTGGTGCGCCTGCCCCAGACGCTGACGGTTGCCGATACCCATGAGCTTGGTCGCTATGGCACTCTGGCGCTGAGCGACGGCCGGCCCATCGCGCCGACGCAACAGGCCCTGCCGGGAACGGCCGCGCGGCAAGCCGCCGCCGCCAACGCCCGCAACCGGCTGTTCCTTGACGATGGCTCGACGCGGCAGTATCCCGCCGTGGTGCCCTACCCGCCACCGCGCCTGGCCGCGGACCACCCGGTGCGTGCCGGAGACACGGTCAGCGGCGTGCAGGGGGTGCTGGAAAAACGCCACGGGCAGTGGCGCCTGCAACCGGTGCCCGGAGCGAGCGCGCCGGTATTCCATGCCACCAACCCGCGCCGCGGCGCCCCGCCACGGCATCCGGCCACCACGCTGCGCGTGGCCGCCTTCAACCTGCAGAACTACTTCAACGGTGACGGCCAGGGCGGTGGTTTCGATGCTCCCGGCAACCGCGGCGCGCAGGACACCGAGGCGCTGGCACGCCAGGAAGCCAGGCTGCTCGCCGCGCTGCGGGGGCTGGATGCGGACGTGATCGGCGTGATGGAGGTAGAAAACGACGGCTACGGCCAGTACAGCGCGATCCGCCAGCTGGCCAGCCGGCTGGGGCCGGACTGGCGCGTGCTCGATCCCGGCACGCCGGCGCTTGGCAGCGATGCCATCGCGGTCGGCCTGCTGTACCACGCCCGCACCGCCGTGCCGGCCGGGCGCGCGGCCACCACCTGGCTGGGCGAGCGCAGCCGCCAGCCGCTGGCCGGCACCTTCCGCGCGGCGGCTGGCGGCACGCCGGTCACGGTCGTGGTCAATCATTTCAAATCCAAGACCTGCACCGAGGCCACCGGCGCGCAGGCCGACCAGGGCGATGGCCAGGGTTGCTGGAATCCCGCGCGCGCGCAGGCTGCCCAGGCGCTGGCCGAATGGCTGGGCGCGACGCCGACGGGCGTATCCGGCGCGGGCGTGCTGGTGATTGGCGACCTGAACAGCTATGCCATGGAAGACCCCGTGCGCGTGCTGGCGCGCCGCGGCTATGCCGACATGGTTGCGGAATTCGCCGGGAAGCCGGCGTACAGCTACGTCTACAACGGCCAGGCCGGCTATCTCGATCATGTGCTTGCCGATGCCGCCGCGGCCCGGCATATCCTGGCCGTGCATGCCTGGCATATCAATGCCGACGAGCCTCCGGCCTTCTCCTACGCCCCGGCGCCGGGTGCGCCTGCGGTGTCGGGCCACTACGCGCCCGGCCCCTACCGTTCATCGGATCACGACCCCCTGGTGGTCGACTTCGCCAGCAGCCCCCGCGCCAGGTAAAGCACCACCAGCAGGTTGGCTGCCGCCAGCGTGCCATGTAGCCAGCTGGGGTGGACCAGGGCCTCGTACAGTTCCAGCGGAATGTAGATGCCGCCGGACCACACCCCGATCCAGTTGCCCCATGCAAGCCCGCGCCAGAGCCCGTACGCTTCGGCAAAGCGCATCAGCGCATAGACCGTGGCAGAGCCGCCGATGGCCCACAGGCGGGCGTTGTCGGGATGCGCAAGCAAGGACAGGAAGATGGTGGGATAGCGGCTGGCCGGATTGACATGCAGGCGCTGGATGATGGCTTCCGCGAGCGCCTGGGCGTCGCGGTGCAGCAGTGCGGCCAGGCCCAGGCCGGCAACGATCACGATCAAGCCCTTGCCTGCCTCGAACAATGCGATGCCCTTCAGGCCCAGTGCGCCCTGCTTTGCCATGCGGTGTCCCCGGTCGATGCAAGAATTGCAAAGCCGGTATTGTGCAACACCGGCAGGCAATGCCGGCATTGCGCCCGGTGCGCGCTGTCAGCGCCCGTATTCGCGCTCGCGCATGGGCCCGTCGGCATCGATGCCGCCGCTGGCGGCAATGGGGCCGTCCACGGTCAGCGGGCCGGCCACGCTCAGGTCGCCCCTGACCACCATGTCGCCATGCACCGTCACCGGGCCGTTGAATACCTTGAGATAGCCGCCGCCGTACGGCAGCCCCCGCGCGGTGGCTGGCCCGGTGAAATACGCGGCGGTGAGTGGGCCGCTGGCATAGACGTGGCCGGCGACAACCAGCTTGCCGTGCACCGTCAGCGGCCCCTGCACCTGCGCCGAACCGCCGATGGTGATCGGGCCGGATTCATGTGGCTGGGCGCGCACCGGGCCCGCCACGGCCAGCAGTGCCAGCGCCCCGGCCGCCGCCAGTCGCCACCACGGCCCACGGAGATCGAGGCGGAGCATTCGGTGCGACATGACGTAGCCTCCGGCCGCACCGCGCCTAGCGCTGCAGCTTCTGGTAAGTGCCGATCAACTCTGCGCTGGCCAGGATATGGCCCCGCATCGCCCGCTCCAGCGCCTCCTTGTCAGGCATCCCCAGGTCCGGCAACGCCACGTCCAGCGCATACAGCTTGAAGAAGTAGCGGTGCCGGCCGATCGGCGGGCACGGGCCGCCATAACCGGCGCGGTGCCAGTCGTTCAGCCCGTTGCGAGTGCCCGCGGGCAGCCCGGCCTTGCCGATGTCCGCCGGCAGCGCCTCGGCATGGGACGGCAGGTTATAGAGAAGCCAGTGGACCCAGGTCATTTTCGGCGCGGCGGGGTCGGGTGCGTCGGGGTCGTCGACGATCAGCGCCAGGCTGGCCGTGCCGGGCGGCAGGCCGGTCCAGGCAAGCGGCGGGGAAATATCGGCGCCTTCGCAGGTGTGCTCTGCGGGAATCTCGCCACCCGGGGCGAATGCGGTCGATTGCAGCTGGAACGGCATACTGGCCTCGCTGGACGCACTGAGGGATGGCTCCAACTTAGGCCGGATCGGTGTCCCACGCAAGGCGTCGCCGCGCGCTATGGCGGCGGCTGCGTCTCCAGCAGCGCCTTGAGCCGGCGCACGGCTTCGGTGGACTCGGCCTGGACGCGCTCGCGCAGCGTCAGCCAGTTGATCAGGGCGAAGAGCAGCGTAGGCGACCGGTAGCGGAATTCCCGCTCAATGCGCGTGCGTTCGGCCGACGGGGTCAGCGACGGCGTCATGGCGGGCGTAAGCCGGTAGGTGATGGTGCCGACCCTGCGCCCTTCGGCCACGCCTTCGATCGACCATGTGCGCGGCCGCTGGCTTTCGATGACAGTCCAGACCACCGCGCCACCGCGCTGCGCCACCATGAAGGTCTCGGTCACGCGCTCGCCCTGCCCCAGCGGATGGTCGGTCGCTCCCGCCACGCCGAGCGAGGCCGGATGCCACTTGGGCCAGTGCAGCGGCGTGGACACGTAGTCGAACACCTGCGCTGGCGGGCGCGCAATCACCACCTCGTCATGGATGGCGGTGCGGTCGGACCATGGCAGCGGCGCCAGCAGCATGCCCACGGTGATCGCGGCGAAGATCAGTCCCCAGAACGGTTTCCTGTGTCGAACAAGCATGGCGGCGGGACAGGATGCATCCGGGGCGCCCCCGTGCATCCTGTACGCATGGCGCGATGCTTCCAGTGTAGTGACTGGGAAGCATCGCGCCAGTCCCGCGCTGCTTAGCGGGCCTGGGATGCCGGCGCGCCCTCGGCCGCCGGCGCCGGCACGGCCGCCACCGTCTCCGGCAACGGGCCCCAGCCGCCGCCCAGCCGGCGGATCAGCGACACCGTTGCCGCAGCGCGCAGGCCGGCCACCTGGTTGGCCTCGCGCTGCGACTGCAGCACGGTGCGGTCGGCATCGATCACCGTCAGGTAATCGACCGCGCCGGCGTCATAGCGGCTGCGCGAGATCCGCGCCGCGCGCCGGGCGCCGCCAAGTGCGCCGTCCAGCGCGCCGGCCTGCTGGCTGAGCCAGCGCACGTCGGCCAGGCTGTCTTCCACCTCGCGGAACGCCACCAGCACGGTCTGCCGGTAGCCGGCCACGGATTCCTCGTGCGCGGCACGGGCACCGGCGAGGTTGGCGCTGTTGCGGCCGCCATCGAACACGGTCTGTGCGATGGTGGAGCCGATCAGCGGCCCCAGCGCCCAGGTGCGCGACGACCACTTGAACAGGTTCGACAGGTCCGCCGATTCAAAGCCGAACAGCCCGGTCAGCGTGATGCGCGGGAAGAACGCCGCCTTGGCCACGCCGATGCGCGCGTTGGCCGCGGCCATCTGGCGTTCGGCCGCGGCGATGTCGGGGCGGCGCTCCAGCAGTTCGGACGGCAGCCCGGCGGGAATCGCGATCGGCGCGGCGTCGAACGGGCGCGCCGGCAGCGAGAATGCCGCCGGCGGCACGCCGGTCAGAACCGCCAGCGCATGCTCCTGGTTGGCGCGGCGGCGCTCGATGCCGGCCAGGTCCGCGCGCGCGGTGCCGAGTTCAGCTTCGGCACGGGCGGGATCCAGGTCGGTGGTCTCGCCGGCGTCATAGCGCTTCTTCAGCAGCGACAGCGCATCCTCGCGCAGCTTGATGGTGGCGTTGAGCAGGTCGCGCTCGCTGTCAAGCGTGCGCAGCGCGAAGTACGCCTGCGCCACGTCGGCCTGCAGCGCCAGCTGCACCGAGCGGTACAGGTCCTCCGCGGCCTCGCCTTCAGCGCGGGCGGCGTTGACGCTGGACGCGACGCGGCCGAACAGGTCGAGCTCATAGCTGGCGAAGGCGCGCGCCTTCAGCACCGTCTGCGGCGGCACCCGCGTGCCGTCAGGCAAGCCTTGCGAGGCCGCCGACGGCTGTGCGCGTGTCGGGTCCAGTCCCACGCTCAGCTGCGGGTACAGGTCCGCCTCAGTGGCACCCGTGAAGGCCCGTGCCTGCTTCAGGCGGGCAGCGGCAATCGCCAGATCCTGGTTGGAGCTGCCAGCCGCGTCGATCAGGCGGTCCAGTTCGGCATCGCCGAAGATCTTCCACCAGTCGCCGCGATGCTGGCCTTCGGCCGGCGTCGCGGTCTTCCATTGCGCGCCTTCGGCCTGGGCGGCCTCGGCCTCCTTGAAGGCCGGCACGGTGGCCGTTTCGGGCACCTTGTAGGTCGGGGCCAGCGAGCAACCCGCAAGGATCAGCGCTGCAGCCAGGGTCGCCAGCTTAGGCAGCCAATTTGTTGTCGAAAATGCAGGGGCATTCATGTTGATCACCATTATTCAGCCGATGCAGCCAGTTGCGCGCCCTGCTCTTGCGTGGCCGTGCGGCGCTGGCCGCGCGTGGCCAGCAGGCGCAGCGCCACATAGAACACCGGCGTCAGGAACAGCCCGAAGAAGGTCACGCCGAGCATGCCCGCGAACACCGCCACGCCCATGGCATGGCGCATCTCGGAGCCGGCGCCGGTGGAGATCACCAGCGGCACCACGCCCATGATGAAAGCGAACGAGGTCATCAGGATCGGGCGCAGGCGCAGGCGGCTGGCTTCGATCGCGGCCTGCACCACGGTGCGGCCGTGATGCTCCAGCTCGCGCGCAAACTCCACGATCAGGATCGCGTTCTTCGCTGACAAGCCCACCAGCACGATGAAGCCGATCTGCGTGAAGATGTTGTTGTCGCCCTGCGTCAGCCACACCCCGGTCATCGCCGCCAGCAGGCTCATCGGCACGATCAGGATCACCGCCAGCGGCAGCGTCAGGCTTTCATACTGGGCAGCCAGCACCAGGAACACCAGCAGCACGCACAGCGGGAAGATCCACACCCCCGCATTGCCGGCCAGGATGTCCTGGTAGGTCAGCTCGGTCCATTCAAACTTCATGCCCTTGGGCAGGGTCTCGGCGGCAATGCGCTCGGCCGCGGCCTGGGCCTGGCCCGACGAGAACCCGGGCGCGGGCCCGCCGTTCATGTCGGCGGCGGTAAAGCCGTTGTAGCGCACCACGCTGTCCGGACCAAAGCCCTGCTTGACCTGCACCAGCGACGACAGCGGCACCATGTCGCCGGCGGCGTTGCGCGTCTTCAGCTGCAGGATGTCCTCGGCATGGGCGCGGAACGGCGCGTCTGCCTGCACCTTGACCTGGTAGGTCCGGCCGAACTTGTTGAAGTCGTTGACATAGGCCGAGCCCAGGTAGGTCTGCAGCGTGTCGAACACCTCGGTCACCGGCACGCCCAGCTGCTTGGCCTTGACGCGGTCCAGCTTGACGTCGAGCTGCGGCACGTTGACCTGGTAGTTGCTGAAGATGCCGGTCAACTCTGGCGTGGCGCGCGCCTTGTTGGCAAACGCGTTGGTGGCCTCGAACAGCGCGTCATAGCCCAGCGCCGCACGGTCCTCGATCATCAGCTTGAAGCCGCCGATGGTGCCCAGGCCCTGCACGGGCGGCGGCGGGAACACCGCGATAAAGGCATCCTGGACGGCCGCGTACTTCTGGTTCAGGTCAGCCGCGATCGCCGCGCCGGACAACTCCTTGGTCTTGCGCTCCTCGAACGGCTTGAGCGTGGCGAAGACGATGCCGGCGCTCGGGCTGTTGGTGAAGCCGTTGATCGACAGGCCCGGGAAGGCCACCGCCGATTCCACGCCCGGATGCTTGAGCGCGATATCGCTCATCTTGCGGATCACGTCCTCGGTGCGGTCCAGCGTGGCGCCGTCCGGCAGCTTGGCAAAGCCAACCAGGTACTGCTTGTCCTGCGCCGGCACAAAGCCCTTGGGCACCAGCTGGAACACGCCCCAGGTCAGCGCCAGCATCACCGCGTAGACCCCGAATACCGAGCCCTTGCGGCGGATCACGCCCTTCACGCCACGGCCATAGCTTTCAGCGCTGCGGCCGAAGAAGTGGTTGAAGCGCTTGAAGAAACCGCCGAACACGCGATCCATCCAGCGCGACAGCCAGTCCTTGGGCGCGTCATGGCTCTTGAGCAGCAGTGCCGACAGCGCCGGCGACAGCGTCAGCGAGTTGAACGCCGAGATGATGGTCGAGATCGAGATGGTCAGCGCGAACTGCTTGTAGAACTGGCCGGTCAGGCCCGTCATGAAGGCCAGCGGCACGAACACGGCGATCAGCGTCAGCGCGATCGCGATGATGGGGCCGCTGACTTCGCGCATGGCCTTGTAGGTGGCCTCCTTCGGCGTCAGCCCCTCTTCGATATTGCGCTCGACGTTTTCCACCACCACGATCGCATCATCGACCACGATACCGATGGCCAGCACCAGCCCGAACAGCGACAGCGCGTTGATCGAGAAGCCGAACGCATGCATCAGCCCGAAGGTACCGACGATCGACACCGGCACCGCCAGCAGCGGGATGATCGACGCGCGCCAGGTCTGCAGGAACAGGATCACCACCAGCACCACCAGCGCGATGGCCTCGAACAGCGTATGCGTCACCGCCTCGATCGAGTGGCGCACGAACTGCGTGGGGTCATAGACGATGCTGTAGTCGATGCCGTCCGGGAAGTTCTGCTTGAGCTCTTCCATGGTCTTGCGCACGTCATCCGAGATCTGGATGGCGTTGGAGCCCGGCGCCTGGAAGATGGGGATGGCCACCGCCGGCTTGTTGTCCAGCAGCGAGCGCAGTGCGTACTCAGACGCGCCCAGCTCGATGCGGGCAACGTCCTTCAGGTACGTGACGGCACCGTCTGCGGAAGTGCGCACGACGATGTCGCCGAACTCCTCCACCGTGCTCAGGCGGCCCTGCGCATTGACCGACAGCTGCAGGTCCGCGCCCGGCAGCGCCGGCGACTGGCCGATCACGCCGGCCGCCACCTGCACGTTCTGCTCGCGGATGGCCTTGACCACGTCGCTGGTGGCAAGCTGGCGCTCGGCCATCTTCTCGGGGTTCAGCCACACGCGCATGGCGTAATCGCCCGAGCCGAACAGCTGCACCTGGCCCACGCCCTGCAGGCGCGCCAGCCGGTCCTTGACGTTGATCACCGCGTAGTTGCGCAGGTAGGTCATGTCATAGCGGTCGTTGGGCGAGACCAGGTGGACCACCATGGTCAGGTCCGGCGAGCTCTTGACCGTGGTGATACCCAGCCGGCGCACGTCTTCCGGCAGGCGCGGCTCGGCCTGCGAGACGCGGTTCTGCACCAGCTGCTGGGCCTTGTCCGGGTCGGTGCCCAGCTTGAAGGTCACGGTCAGCGTGAGCAGGCCGTCGCTGTTGGACTGCGAAGACATGTACAGCATGTCCTCGACGCCGTTGATCTGCTCTTCCAGCGGCGAAGCCACGGTCTCGGCAATCACCTTGGGGTTGGCGCCCGGAAACTGCGCGCGCACCACCACCGACGGCGGCACCACTTCCGGGTACTCCGAGATCGGTAACTTGAACATCGATATGGCGCCAATCAGGAAGATCAGCACCGACAGCACCCCCGCGAAGATGGGGCGGTCGATAAAGAATTTAGAGAGATTCATCTTGGTCTCTGCAAAAACGCTCCCCTGGCGGTCCGCCATGGCGGGCACCATCTGCTGCTTTGGGAGCGAAAAAAACTAGGGGCGCTGGGTGTGCGGGTTCACGTGGTTGCCATAAGCGACGGAATCAAACATCGCTCAGGCCGGCTCCCTCTCCCCTCAGCGGGAGAGGGGAGCAAACCATCGGCTCGCATGACTCAGCTCACCGGCTTCACGTCGGCTTCGCCTTTCTCGCTCGCGGCCTGCTTGCGATCAGGCGCGTTGCCGCGCGGTTCCAGTTCGCTGCGGAAGGCCATGGCCACCGGCTTGGGCTGGACCGTATCGCCCGGCCGCACGCGCTGCAGGCCGTTGACGACGATGGTCTCGCCCGGCTTCAAGCCCTTGCGCACCACGCGCAGGCCGTCATGGTTGGGCCCCAGTTCCACTTCGCGGTAGACCAGCTTGTTGGTCTTGTCCAGCACCAGCACGAACTTCTTGCCCTGGTCGGTGCCGATGGCGCGGTCATTGACCAGCACCGCCGCATGCGGCGCGCCGCCGCCCAGCTTGACCTTGGCGTACAGGCCCGGCAGCAGGCGCCCGTCTTCGTTCTGGAACACCGCGCGCACGCGGATGGTGCCGCTGCGCGGGTCCAGGCGGTTGTCGACCGACTGGATCTTGCCCTCATGCGGATTGCCGTCCTCGTTGGCCAGGCCCAGGTAGACCGGCAGGTTGGGCTGGCCACCGCCGGCACCCGGCGCGGTGTAGCGCAGGTAGCTCTGCTCGTCGATCTCGAAGCTGGCATAGATCGGCGACACCGACACCACCGTGGTCAGGGCCGGCGAGGCCGTGCCCGCAGCCACCAGGTTGCCGACGGTGATCTCGGCGCGCGACACGCGCCCGGCGACCGGCGCGGTGATGCGGGTGTAGGCCAGGTTCAGGCGTGCGGTTTCCAGCTGCGCCTGGGCAGCACGCACGTTGGCGCTGGTTTCGCGGGCCGCGTTGATGCGCTCGTCGAACTCGCGCTTCGAGATGGCGTTGTCATCCAGCAGCCGCTGCGCGCGCGTCTGTTCGCTCTGCGCATGGGCGGCGCGCACCTGCGCCGCGCCCAGCGCGGCGTCGGCACGGGCGACTTCCGCGGCATAAGGACGCGGGTCGATGGTGAAGAGCGGGTCGCCCTTCTTCACCAGCGCGCCCTCGCGGAAGTGCACGGCGTCAATGGTGCCGCCGACGCGCGGGCGGATCTCGACGCGCTCCACGGCCTCGACCCGTCCGGAGAACTCATCCCACTCGGTGATGGTCTGGCCGACCACGGCGGCCACTTCAATCGCCGGCGCGGGCGGCGGGGTGTTGGCATGGGCTTCGCCGCCATGCCATGGGCGCAAGATCGAGCCGGCCACGCCGGCGCCCAGCACCACGACGATGGCGAGGGCAATCAAAGTACGTCGTTTCTGCTGCTGCATTTCTCAAACTCCTGGATCGGGTTTTCTTCAACCGGAAAAGCAAATGGCCGAACGCCGCCTGCCGGTCCGCGTGGGCGGACCGGAACCATGGCCAAACTGATGGTCGGACTTAGGACCGCTTGCGTGTTGCGGCGGTCCTGGCTCTGGCCGAAACAGAGCCGGCTGGCGGTTGTCTGGAGCGGCTCAGCCGGCGGGCTTGGCTCCAGGCCGGCTGGCGTTGGCGTCAGCGCGGCGTTCAGTCAGGGATGAGGTATCGTCGGCCGCGGCCAGACATCGCCGCAGGAACCGCGCACCTTCGTCGACCCATGCCTGACAGCTGTCATGGGCCTCTTCCACGCCGTCGCCGCAGGCGCCGGGCATGATCATGGCCTGGGCCGGCACGCCGGCCTTGCTCAAGCGCCCGGCGAAGGCTTCGCCTTCGGCACGCAGCGCGTCGTATTCAGCCACCTGGACCAGCGTGGGCGGCAGCCCGGCCAGGCGCGAGGCCAGCGCCGGGGCGGCATACGGATGCACCGTATCCGCCGGCGTCGGCAGGTAGTCGCGATAGTTGTCGGCCAGGCGCCGCAGGGTGTCCATCGGCACCTGCCCGCCGTCGAACCCCGCGCACGAAGCATGCTGCAGGCACGGGTCCGTCACCGGGCGGATCAGCCATTGCCCGCGCGGCTGCGCGGTGCCGCGGTCGCGCAGCATCTGCGCCAGCGCGATCGCCAGGTTGCCCCCGGCCTCCTCGCCCACCAGCGCAAAGCGGGCCTTGTCCAGCTTCAGCCGCCGGGCATTGCGCAGCACCCACTGCACCGTGCTGTGCGCGTCCTCCGGCGCCGCCGGGAACGGATGGTCCGGCGCCAGCGAATACGCCGGCGTTACCACCACCGCCGGCACCGTGGTGGCCAGGTCCTGCACCAGATGGCATGCGTGTTCCAGGCCGCCTTCGACGAAGCCGCCGGCATGCAGGTACACCAGCCAGGGCAGCAGCGCGGCGCCCTCGGCGCCCGGCGCCGGATAGCCCGCCGGGTAGCACACCCGAACCAGGATCTCGCGCCCGTCACTGGTCACCGTATGCTCGGCCACGCGCGCCTGCCCCTGCCCGGCTGCCGTGGGGGCAGAGGCGGCGCTGGCTGCATCAGGGCGTTGGCCTGGCTTCTCGGACATGGCGTTGGCGCACGACGGAAACAATGCGCTTGAGTGTTGCGATGCAACGGATTATGGTGATTGACGAGGATGGGATAAAGCGAGAGATCGCCAATGCACTGTTCCGGGATTGGAATAATCGCAAACCGCCCCGCCATGCCACTGAAACCGCATATCCCCACGCATGACAAGGTCTTGGATTTTGTGATTCACTGCGGCTCTCGGCACGCGCGGCGGTCTGCCAGGCCGGTGCGCGCCCGATCAGAAATCCATGCCGGAACCCGCGCCCAGCCAGCGCGCAGTCCCTGTACCAGCCAGCCGGCAGACTCCCCACAACAACAACCAGCATGGCCACGTGCGTCACGAGCGCGCGCGGCACGCCGTTCGGATCTATCGTCGGAACCTCATCATGGACCGTCTCGTATCAATGCAGGCATTCACCCGGGTCGTTGACGTCGGCAGCTTTGCGCGCGCCGCGGAATCGATGGACTTGCCCAAGGCCACGCTGACCCGCCTGATCCAGAACCTGGAAACCCACCTGGGCGTCAAGCTGCTGCACCGGACCACGCGCCGCATCAGCGTGACCAACGACGGCGCGGCCTATTACGAACGGTGCGTGCGCATCCTGGCCGATGTCGAGGAAGCGGAGCAGTCACTGACGCGGCAGAACAACTCGCCGCGCGGCACGCTGTCGGTGGACACCACCGCGGGGCTGGCGCAGCTGGTGCTGGTGCCCCACCTGCACGAATTCTTCCAGGCCTACCCGGACCTGAAGCTGGACCTGACCATCAACGGCAAGCCGATCGACCTGCTGCAGGAAGGCGTGGACGTGGTGCTGCGCGTGGGCACGCCGGTCGAGGAATCCATGGTGGCTCGCCGCATCGGCCATGTGCAACTGGCGTTCTACGCCTCGCCGATCTACCTGAACCGCTTCGGCATCCCCCACGACCTGGCCGAACTGGCCCAGCACAAGGCGGTCAATTTCCTTTCCAACCGCACCGGCCGTGAGATGCCATGGCCCATGGCACGCGGCATGGAGCGCAGCGAGGTGCTGCTGCCGTCGGCCATCTCCACCAACGATGCCGATGTCTACATGGGCTGCGCGCTGGAAGGCCACGGCGTGGCACGGGTCTCGCGCGCCATGGCCGAGCCCTATGTGGCCAGCGGCCGGCTGGTGGAGGTCATGACCGACTGGCAGACCGAAGAACTGCCGATCTCGGCGATGTATCCGCAGAACCGGCACCTGTCGGCCAAGGTGCGGGTGTTCGTCAACTGGGCGGCGGACCTGTTCTCGCGCCACCCGCACTTTGGTGCGGCACAGCAGCGGCTGGCGGCCGCGGCCTGATGGCGTGATTGGCTAGTATCCGCAGTTAGTGCGGTATGTAGGACAAAACCGGAAATCGGCCTGGCGCCGGCCAGCCTATACTGTTTCTTCCGAAATCATGACAAGAAGAGGAGTCCGATGAAACAAGTGCTTACCCCCCTGGCGGCCTGCATTGCCGCGACCATTGCACTGGCCGGCTGCGCCGGCTCCGGCAAGACCTCCTCGTCTGCGGCCAGCGCGTCCGCCGCCAGCACCAGCACCGGCAGCAGCGCCAAGGCGACGGCCACGCTCCAGCCCAAGAGCGGCGCCAATACCGCCGGCACCGTGACCTTCCAGCAGCAGCCCGGCGGCGTGATGATGACCGCGGCGATCACCGGCCTGCCGCCCAACTCCGTGCACGGCTTCCACGTCCATGAGAAGGGCGACTGCTCCGCGCCTGATGCGATGAGCGCGGGCGGCCACTTCAACCCGACCGGCAAGCCCCACGGCCAGATGACCATGCCCGACCACCATGCCGGCGACATGAACAACGTCACCGCGGACGCCAGCGGCAACGTTCGCGTCAGCATGCTGCTGCCGGACCTGACCGTTGGCACGGGCGCCAACGGGGTGATCGGCCGCGCGGTGGTGGTACACAAGGACCCGGACGACTACAAGACGCAGCCGACCGGTAATGCGGGCGGGCGGATCGCTTGCGGGGTGGTGGCGGCTTCGTAAGGTAGGAATAGCGAACCAAGAACTCCTGCGAACCCGCCGGGGTTCTCCCTCTCCCGCAAGCGGGAGAGGGGAGCAAACCGTCGGCATGGAAATTCTTCCGCGCCTCAATACCCCTTGAAATTCGCATTCACCCGCTGCCGCAGGTAATCCCCCGCGCTGATCGGCGGATACTTGCCGCCCGGCCCTTCGATCATCGCACCGCGGTTGGCCTGGCAGAAGAACGCCATGCTGTAGCGCGGGCCCATGTAGTCATCCGGCGCGGGATTGCGCACGCGATGGAAGTTCGACGGCAGCCGGTCGTCGCTCCAGCGCATCAGCATGTCGCCGATATTGCAGGTGATGACTTCCTCGTCCGGGTCGATCGGGGTCCATGCCTGCGCCTCCATCTCCTTGCCGGGGCAGACCTGCAGCCCGCCCTGGCCGGGGCGCTGGAACAGCAGCGTCAGGCAGTCGAAATCCGTATGCGCACCGGCGCGCCAGAGCTCCAGCTTGTCGCGCAGTTCGGGCGGGATCGCGTAGTAGTGCAGCAGCCGCAGCGTGCTCTGGTAGTCCGGCGCCCGCGGATCGTGCGCCTGCGTGAAGAAGTCGCTGGCAAAGCCGAGCTTGCCGGCGAAGCATGACAGCACCTTCATGCCCACCTCCCAGCATTGCGCCTCGAAGGCAAGCATGGTGGCGCGGAAGCCTTCCAGTTCGTCATCGCCGGGCCACAGCCCGGCCATGTGCGGGCGCGTGATCTGGTAGGACTCCTTCTGGTCCGGGGTGCCGGTCGAGGGGCGCACCTGCGCGCGGCTTTCCCAGCCGGCGTTGTTGGCCTTCTGCAGCGGGTATTGCGCCTTGACGGCGTCAGGCAGCGCGAAGAAGCGCTCGGTCATGGCAAAGGCTTCGCGCACGCTGGCCAGGTCGATGCCGTGGTTGGCGATCTGGAAGAAGCCGACGTCTACCGATGCCTGCCACAGTTCGTCAGCGATTTGCGGCTTGCGCCGCGCGTAGTCAGACAGGTCGATGCGGCGGATCTCGCGCCGGCGGGTTTCCGAACCGAACGCGCCCATGCGCGATTCGCGATGGAGTTCGGCCAGGGCGTAGGCGGTGTCTGGTTGGCTCATGGTGTTCCTTGTGCAAAGCGGATCAGGGATTGGCCCCTCGCCGGCACAGGCAGACCACCCATGGCAACGCACGCCGGGACAACGCGCTCCTGAGGTCGCCTGTGCCAGCCTGCGCGATGGCGCGGGGCACGGACTTCAAGAGCAATTCCCGGCCATCCGGCGCGCGTCTGCGACGCCCCGCGCGGATGGTGAACGCTTCTACTCTTGCCCGAGGTCATGCAGGTTCCGGGCCAGGGGTTTTGCACCGGGATCGCAGCGATTGCGCCGGGGCTTGCGCCGTGATGGCGCATTCGGGGCAACGGCTTGGTGCATGGCGCCGCGCAGCGCCCGGCACGGATCCTGCTGAAACCGCAGCGGAGTAGAAGCGTTCAGCGGCACGCCGCCCGGAAATTGCTCCCGATGATGTGCACGGTCCCCGCGCATGCCCTGGCCGCATGCCGGCGCGGCATGGTGCCGGCGTCCCGGGAGGCCACGCTCGCCTTCCGCACCCGCGCCACCCGCCCGCGCACGCATCGTCCAGTGACATTCGTTCCGGAGAAAGACATGCGTCGCCGTTCCTTCCTGCGCGCCACTGGCGCCACCGCCCTGCTTGCCGCCGCCCCGTTCGCGGTGCCCCATGTCCGCGCGGCGGGCTCGCTGCAGAAGTTCAAGTTCAATCTCGGCTGGAAGGTGGAAGCCTCGGGCGCGGGGTTCCTGCTGGCGCACCAGCGCGGCTACTACAAGGACGCCGGGCTGGACGTCACCATCGATACCGGCAACGGCTCGGCTTCGGCCATCAGCCTGGTCGCGGGCGGCGCCTATGACTGCGCCTCGGCCGACCTGGCGGCGATGATCGAATTCAACACCACCAATCCGTCCGCCGCGCTCAAGGCGGTAGCCATCCAGTACGACCTCAATCCGAACGCGATCCTGGTGCGCAAGGGCAGCGGCATCGTCAGGCCAGCGGACCTGGCCGGCAAGTCCATCCTGGGCCAGCCGTTCAATGCCTCGCGCAAGCTGTTCCCGGTCTTCGCCAGGGCGCAGGGCTTCGACCCCGGCGGCGTGAAGTGGGAGAGCGTCACGCCCGATATCGGTGACACGCGCTTCGTCAAGGGCGACTTCGATGCCGCCGCCTACTTCTTCTTCACCGGCCTGGTGAACCTGAAGGCGCGCGGCATGGGGCCAGAGAAGATCACCGTGTTCCGCTTCTCGGACTACGGCATGAAGTCCTACGGCAACGGGCTGGTAGCCAACCGCAAGAGCATGACATCCGATCCGGAGGTGATGAAGGCCTTCGTCAAGGCCTCGACCCGCGGCTGGCTCGACGCCATTGCCGATCCCGCCGCGGGCGGTGCCGCGGTCAAGGCGCGCGAGCCGCTGGCCGACCAGGCGCTGGAGACTGAGCGCCTGCGCCTGATTGTCGACGGCACCATGAAGACGCCCGACACCCGGCGCGACGGCTGGGGCGCGGCCACGCCGGCACGGCTGCAGGCAACGCTGGATGAAACCGTCGGCGCCTTCGGCATCAAGGCGCCGCTGACGGTGGCGGACATCTGGACTGACCAGTTCCTGCCAGCGCCGTCAGACCGCCGCCTCAAGGCGTAAGGAGAGCACGCCCGTCTGTATATCGTCCCTGGCCTGGGCGATGCGCCGGAGCCCCGTGGCGCGCCAACACTTCCCGCTCCCGGTGCGTAATTAAGCCCGCGGCCCGCGCGGCATGGCAACATGGCGGCATTGCCGTAACGATCGGCCCCCGCGAGGGGTCCGACAGGACCCGCCATGCCATCGCCGACAGACGCCGCGTTCGCCCCCCACCGCCGCCTGCGCGCCAATTCGCTGCTGCTGTGCTGCGCCGCCCTGCTCGGCGGCTGCGCCTTGCCGCCGCTGGATCACCGCACCGAATCCTTTGCGCTGACGCCCGCCGAATCCCAGGCCACGCCGCTGGGCCAGGCGGTGGCCGGCGAAGTGGCGGGCCATCCGGGCCTGAGCGGCATCCATCCGCTCGAGAATGCCTACGCCGCCTTTGCCGCGCGCGTGCATCTGGCGCGCACCGCGCAGCGCACGCTCGACGTCCAGTACTACATCTGGCGCGACGACCTGACCGGCACCCTGCTGCTGGAAACGTTGCATGAAGCCGCCGACCGCGGCGTGCGCGTGCGCCTGCTGCTTGACGACAACGGCATCGCCGGCATGGACGAATGGCTGGCGGCCATGGACGCGCATCCGCAGGTCGAGGTGCGGCTCTTCAACCCGTTCGTGATCCGCCACCCCAAGGCGCTCAATTTCCTGACTGATTTCCGGCGCCTGAACCGGCGCATGCACAACAAGTCCTTCACCGCCGACGGCGTCGCCACCATCATCGGCGGGCGCAATGTCGGCGACGAATACTTCGGCGCCACCGATGGCGTGCTGTTTGCCGACCTCGACGTGATCGCCATCGGGCCCGCGGCCGGCGACGTGGCGCACGATTTCGACCGCTACTGGTCGAGTGCGTCGGCCTATCCGGTGGACCGGCTGGTGCCGCCGGTCAGTGTCGAACGGCTGCAGGCGCTGGCCAGCAAGGCCCGTGCAGTCGAGCAGACCCCCGCTGCCGCAGCCTACCTGGCCGCGGTGCGCGACCTGCCTGACGTGCAGCGGATGCTGGACGGCACGCTGCGGTTCCAGTGGGCGAAAACGCGCATGGTCAGCGACAACCCGGCCAAGGCGCTCGGCGAGGCATCGCGCAACACCCTGGTGGCGCACCAGCTGCGTGAAATCCTGGGCGACCCGCAGCGCGAGCTTGACCTGGTCTCGCCCTACTTTGTGCCATCGACGGGCGGCACGTCCTATTTCGCCGACATGGCCAGGCGCGGCGTGGCGGTGCGCGTGCTGACCAATGCGCTGGAAGCCACCGACGTGGCCGCCGTGCATTCGGGCTATGCCAAGCGGCGCAAGGCGCTGCTGGAAGCCGGCGTGGACCTGTATGAGCTGCGCCGCTCGGCCGCGCCCGGCAAGAAGGAAGAGCGCGCCGGCCCCTTTGGCAGCTCGGGCTCCAGCCTGCATGCCAAGACCTTTGCCGTCGACGGCACCCGGGTCTTCGTGGGCTCGTTCAATTTCGACCCGCGCTCGGCCACGATCAACACCGAACTGGGCTTCGTCATCGACAGCCCGGATCTGGCTGGCCGGATCGAATCCACCTTCGCCAGCGTGGTGCCGCGCGCGGCCTACCAGGTCAAGCTCGATGAAACCGGCAAGCTGTACTGGCTGGAACGGCGCGACGACGAAGTCATCCGCCACGACACCGAGCCGAACACCAGCTGGTGGCGCCGGCTTGGCATCTGGTTCCTGTCGATCCTGCCGATCGAGTCGATGCTGTAGAACGGGTTCCCGGGAGCACGGCCCCTCAGATCTGGTCGAGCAGGCTGCGCACCACATCGGCCAGCCGGCCGGCGCGCTGGCGCCCCTTGGTGTCCAGCGCCATGCCGCTGCCGCCGGCCAGCGCCTTCAGGCCAAACAAGGCATCGCCCACGTCGCGCCAGGCCGGGTAATCGGCGTGGATTTTTTCCAGCGCGGCGGCGCCCGCGGCCACCTGCGCGGGTGCGGGGGTGCGGCCGGCGGCCAGGTCTTCCAGTGCCGTGGCCGCGTCCAGCAAGCCTTTGCGGTTCATCTCTGTCTCCCCCTGCAAGGTCTCTTTTGTCATGGCCGCCGCATGCGGGCAGCCATGACACTGTAGCAGCTTGCCGGGAGGGGCAACCAGGCGCCGGCAACGCAGGCCTGGCGCGCCGGCTCAGTTGCGCCCGATATCCTGCAGGATGCGGGTCATCAGGTACAGGCGCGGCACGATCGAGTCCAGTTCGATGTACTCGTCGCGGGCGTGATAGCCGAAGCCGGCCAGCCCGAAGCTTTCCACCACCGCGGGCTTGCCCGAGCGCGCGGCATAGCTGGCGTCAGTGGCGCCGCCAGTGCCTTCGGCCAGGGCCAGCGTGCGGCCGTCCAGCTCGGCGTAGATCTCCTGCGCGCGCTTGGCCAGCGCGCGGCCGCGCGCGTCGGCCACGAACGGCGGGCGGCCCTCTTCCATCGTCACCGTGGTCTGCGTCTCCGGCACCAGCTGGCTGGACTTGACCTTGTCCTGCAGCGCCACCTTCAGCTTCTCCGCGGCGCCGGCCGCGGTGGTGCGCACATCGCCGTAGGCGACGGCGCTTTCCGGGATCTGGTTGCGCACCGTGCCGGCCTGGGCCTGGGTCCAGTTCAGCTGCGAGCCCGGCACCTGGCTGGCGGTGTCGCGCGTCTGCTGCAACTGGTGGGCAAGTTCGATCAGCGCATTGCGGCCGCGCTCCGGCGCGGCGCCGGCGTGGGATGCGCGGCCCTTGACCTGCATGGTGGCGGTGGCGGTGCCGGAGGCGCCCAGCAGCAGCGACTCGGCCTTGACCACATCCTTGGCCGCGGTGGGCTCGCACGACAGCACCACGTCGTGCTGCGCGGCCAGCGCGGCAATGGCTTCGCCGGAGCCGACCGAGCCGACCTCCTCGTCCGGGTTGAACAGCACCGTGATCTGCGCGTAGTCGCGCCAGCCCTGGTTCTTCAGGATCTCCAGCGAATGGAGGATCACGGCGATGCCGCCCTTGTCGTCGGCAATGCCCGGCCCGTAGAGCCGGTTGCCTTCCTCGCGGATGGGCTGCGTGGCCAGGGTGTTGTCCGGGTACACCGTGTCCATGTGGGCGATCAGCATGATGCGGCGCTTGCCGGTACCGGTGAAGGTGGCCTTGACCATGGTGCCCGGACCCTTGGTGACGGGCATGCGTTCCACCTTCGCGCCCAGCGCCTGCAGGCGCTTCTCGGTATAGCCGGCCATCTGCGCCAGCCCCTTCGCGTTGGCGCTGCCGGATTCGATCGACACCATCTCCTTGAGCGACTGCACCAGCGCGGGCTGGGCCGCCTGCGCGGCGGACAGCAGCGCGGCATCGGGCTGGGCGGCACTGGCCAGGGTGCTGGCCCCGGCAAGCGTCAGGGCGGCGGCAACGGCAACGTGGCGGACGGAAAACGGCATGGAATCTCCTCGGATTGGTCTTGTTGGTGCCATGCCTCGGCGCACAGGCAGCGCCGCGGCACAACTGCACGATGCTAGCCCTTGCCAGAACCTTAGGGGAGGATCAATATCGCCAATCCGGATGCCGATCCCGCCACGGCATCCTGCCCCCCACGCTTCGCTCATGCACCCGACCACGCCCCCTGGCATGCCAGCAGCAATCACGCCGCCTTCACAGAACATCCCGCTGCATGTCCGCCTGCTATGGTTGCCGCAAGCCATGCCGGGCAGCCTGTTCACCGCGCTCGACGTGCTCCGCACCGTGGCCGGCGTCGCCAGCCTGCAGCGGCCCGACGCCGCGCCCACGCTGAGCTGGCAGCTGTGCGGCAGCAACGGGCGCACGCTGGCGGCAGACCTGCCGGGGCTGGTGGCCTCCACCCGGCGCACCCGCGCCGCGGACAGCCGCACGCTGCTGGTGATCCCCGCCCTGCTGGCCAGCAACGCGCTGCAGCTGGGCGAGATCGTGCAGCGCGATGCCGCGGCGCTGCGCCTGGTTGAGCGCCATGCGCAGGCCGGCGGCTGGATCGCCGCGTGTTCGTCGGGGATGGTCTTGCCGCTGCAGCTGGGGCTGCTCGACGGCGCCAGGACCGGCGCGCCCTGGATGTTCCAGAGCTGGATGATGCGCCAGTATCCGCATTGCGACCTGGGCAGCGACCAGGCCATGAGCGTGCACCAGCGTGTGTTCTCGTGCGTGGCGCCGGCGCTGCAGGTGGAATTCATGCTGCGCGTGCTGGGCCACCTGCACGACCCGGACCTGGCACAGGCGGCGTCGCGGCTGATGCTGTTCCAGCCCGAGCGCCAGCGCAGCGTGCCGGCACTGGTGTCGCAACGCTGGCTCAGCCGCACCGCCGACAGCCCGGTGTATCGCGCCATCCAATGGCTGCAGGACCATGTGTCCGAGCCCTACAAGCTGGCCGCGGTGGCCCAGGCGGCCGCGGTCAGCGAACGCACGCTGCTGCGGCATTTCCGCCAGGTTACGGGGCTGAGCCCGCTGGACTACCTGCACACCCTGCGCGTGGAGCGCGCGCGCATGCTGCTGGAAGTCACGCTGCACGGCACGCAGGGCATTGCGGAAGCCTGCGGCTACAGCGACGCCGCCGCGTTCCGGCGGCTGTTCCAGCGCACCACCGGCATGTCGATGTCAGACTATCGCGCCCGCTTTGCGCTGCGGGCGCGGCGGCGCTACTGGCGCATGGAAGATGTCGCGGTACGGCGCGGCACCGGGGAGTGACCGCGCCCAGGGCAGCGCTCAGGTGCGCAAGGCGATGTGGTTGACCACGTTCTCAACGCCCTGCACGTACCATGCGTCGCGCTCGGCCTGGCGCCGCGTGTCCTCGCTGGCGACGCAGCCTTCCAGCGTCACCACGCGGTTCTCGGTGCGCGCGCTGACCTGGCCGGCATCGATGAAGGGATCGGTCTCCAGCACCAGCATCAGTGCCTCGGTGATTTCATCGTCGCGGTCGGCTTCGGCGGGCGCTACCACCAGTTCATTGACCACGCAGCGGCAACCGCGCGACCACCAGGCCAGCACCCCTGCCAGGCGCATGTGCGACAGGCTGATCACCTGCCCCCACAGCGTGACCACGCCGTCGTGCACTTCCACTTCAATCCAGCCGCTGCGTTCGCCCACGGCTTCGCGCATGGCCTCGGGCTTGCCCTTGACGCGCGCGCAGATCTTGCAATTGCGGAAATCGATGGCATTGAGCAGGCGCTCGCACACCGCGTCGCGCAGTTCGCCGTCGCCTACCTGCATGCCGCCATTGGCCACGCGCAGGTGATCAATCACGCTGGTTACACCGTCCACGCGCCGTACCGTCGCCGCGGCCCTGGTCTTGTCGACGATATCGGCCACCTCGCCTTCCAGGATCAGCGCGCCGTCGGAAAGCCGCAACTGGATGGTGGGATGGAGGACATGACCCTGATAAGGCACATGCGCCAAGGCTGCGCGCGCCTGCGTCAGCACCGCTTCGCTACTCTGCATTTTGTTCGCCTCGCCCGATTGGTCTGGAGATGGAAGACGCGCGCCCCTGCCTGCAGGCGCGCCTGGCGCGGCACCGCAGGCTCCTTCACCCCCGGGGCCCGGCAACCGCTTCCTCATTATAGGAAGGCGGTCCGGGAACGGCTCAGGCCTCAGGCAGCGGCCGCCTCGCGCGCGCGCGCCACTTCCTGGTTGCGCAGGATAAAGCGCTGGACCTTGCCGCTGGGGGTCTTGGGCAGTTCGGCGACGAACTCGATCTCGCGCGGGTAGGCATGGGCGGCCAGGCGCTTGCGCACGTGCTGGCGCAGCGCCTCGGCCAGTTCCGGCGCGGCGCGATATTGCGGGTCCAGCACGACAAAGGCCTTGATCAGCTCGGTGCGCTCCGGATCGGGCTTGCCGATCACCGCGGCCTCGACCACGGCCGGGTGTTCGATCAGCGCGCTTTCCACGTCGAACGGGCCCACGCGGTAGCCAGAGGTGGTGATGACGTCGTCGGCCCGGCCGATGAAGCTGATGCTGCCGTCGTCATTCAGCTCGGCGGAATCGCCGGTCAGGTAGTAGCTGCCGGCAAACCCGCTGGTGGGCGTGCCGTGATAGCCGCCGAACCAGCACATCGGCGAGCGCTTCAGGTCCAGCGCCAGCGTGCCCGGCTGGCCCGGCGGCAGTTCGCGCTGCTCATCGTCCACCACCACCACGCGATGCCCGGGGCTGGCAAAGCCGGCCGCGCCCATGCGCACCGGATGCGCGAGCGCATGGTGGTTGCACAGCACCATGCCCAACTCGGTCTGGCCGTAGTGGTCGTGGATGGTCACGCCCAGCTCGCTGGCGAACCAGCGGATCACTTCCGGGTTGAGCGGCTCGCCCGCGCTGCTGACCGCGCGCAGCCGCCCGCGCAGCGGGCCTGACACGGCCTCGCCCGCGGCGATCAGCAGCCGGTATGCCGTGGGCGAGCCGGCCAGGTTGGTGATGCCGTACTTGCGGATCACACGGCATGTGCTCTCCACGGTGAACGGGCCATCGTAGAAGGTGGTGGGATGGCCCAGTGCCAGCGGGCCCGTGACCGCGTAATACAGGCCGTAGGCCCAGCCCGGATCGGCCAGGTTCCAGAAAGCATCTTCCGCGCGCAGGTCGACCGCGTCGCGCATATAGCCGGCAAACGCGGCAATGGCCTTGAGCGGCACCAGCAGCGGCTTGGCCGGGCCGGTGGTGCCGGAGGTGAACATCATCAGGAAGGGGTCGTCGCCCCGGCGCGGCACCGGCTCGAACGACGCCGGCTGGTGTTCCAGTTCGGCCCAGAAGCTGAAGTCGCCGCGCACCAGGCCGCGGCCCTTGTCGCCGGCCACGGTGACGATGGCGGGACAGCCATCCACTTCATCCAGCTTGGGGCGGTTGGCGCCATCGGTGACCACAACCTTCGCGCCGGACGCATTGAGCCGGTGCTCGATGGCCTTGGGGCCGAAGGCCGTGAACAGCGGCTGGTACACCGCGCCGGCGCGCCAGGTGCCGAGAATCGTCACCAGCAGTTCCGCATTGCGCGGCAGCAGGCCCGCCACGCGGTCGCCCGGCTGCACGCCCTGCGCCTTCAGGAAGCCGGCAAACTGCGCGGACAGTGCCTGCAGCTCGGTAAAGGTCCAGCTGCGCGAATTGCCGTCGCGCCCTTCCCAGAACAGCGCGATACGGCCCGGCAGCGCGTGGCGGTCGCAGCATTCGACGCACGCGTTCATTGCCTCCAGGCTGCCGTGCAGTTGCCGTGCCACGGCGTCGTCATAGGAAAATCCGTCGAAGGCTTGGGCGTAGTCGCGCATGGTGTCTCCTGTATTCCGGCGGGTGCCTTTTGGTAGGTGGCCGCTGCGCGCGGGGTGCCGGCGCGCAACGGCTGCCGCAAGAGTGTGCGCGAGCGCCACGGGAGCAGGCAATAACCGATTCCGCCAGCGCGGCTGACGGTTTTTGCCATCCCTGCCGTGAACCCTGACGCACCTCCTGGCACCCTTGACGCGGCACCGCCCGGCGCCGACGATACGGGCATCACCGCCAGGAGACAGCGCATGTGCACCAACTACGCCCCGGTCCAGAGCCGGATCCTGCGCGAAATCTTCGGCGTGGAACCGCCGCCGGGGCTGTACAAGGCTGAAACCTATCCGGACTACGCGGCGCCGATCGTGCGCGCCGCGGACGATGGCACGCGCAGTGGCGCACTGGCCTCGTTCGGCATGGTGCCGCGCCCGCGCATCCCCCCCAGCGCACGGCGCTTTGACACCACCAATGCCCGCAGCGAGACCGTGGGCGAACGCCCCGCCTTTGCGCGCTACTGGCGCCAGGGCCAGCTGTGCCTGGTGCCGGCCACGGCGTTCTATGAGTTTGCGTATCCCGAAGATGCAGCGCCCGGCGGCCCGCCCGGCAAGCCGGTGCGCTGGCGCGTCTGGCTCCCCGGCGAGCCGGCCTTCGGCATTGCGGGCCTGTGGCGCAGCTGGCCGGACCAGTCGCTGTCCTTCACCATGCTGACCATCAACTCGGCCCAGCACCCGGTGATGCAGCGCTTCCACAAGCCGGGCGAGGAAAAGCGGTCAGTGGTGATCGTGCCGCGTGAACAGTGGGACGACTGGCTCGCCTGCCGCGCTCCCGAGGTCGCGCGCACCTTCCTGAAGCTCTTGCCCGCAGACGCCATGCGGGCCGAACCGGCGCCCAAAGTGCAGGGAGCGCCAATCCCCGACTCGGAGTAAGCGCGCCGCTATCGCCGCCCCGGCCGCAGGCGCGCTTCCATGCAAGCCGGCTCAGAAGCGGTAGGTAACGCTGCCCACCACCGTGCGGCGCGCGCCGAAGTAGCAGTCACCGCGCGCCAGGCAGGTGGTCAGGAATTGCTTGTCGAACAGGTTGTTGGCATTCAGCGAGACGCGCAGCGGGCCGTGGTCATAGGCGATCATCGCGTCGTAGAGCGTGACGCCGCCCACCCGGTTCTGGTCGGCACCGTCATAGCTGGGGCCGACATAACGCATCCCGCCGCCGGCGACAAAGCCCGGCACGCCAAACAGCTTGAAGCGATAGTTGGCCCACAGCGACGCCATGTTCGACGGCGTGCTCGCCAGCTTCTTGCCCACCTCGGCCGGCGTGCCGTCGATCACGCGCGCATCCAGGTAGGTATAGGTTGCGATCAGGTCCAGCCGGCTGGACAACGAGGCCAGTGCCTCCACCTCGATACCGCGCGTACGTGCCTCGCCCACCTGGACCGAATCGGGAATACCGTTGACCACGCCGGCGGTCTTGCGGTTCTTCTCGCGCATATCGAATGCGGCAATGGTCAGCGTGGCGTTCTTGCCCGGCGGCTGGTACTTGATCCCTGCCTCCCACTGCGAACCGCGCAGCGGCTTGAAAGCCTGGTTGGCCTTGTTGAAGCCGGCCAGCCCCTGGAACGACTCGGAATAGCTGACGTATGGGTTGAGGCCGATGTCCGAGCGGTACATCAGGCCGGCACGCCTGGTCAGCTCGCTGTCGTCGCGGCTGGCCGAGGGCGTGTTGTCCTGCGCGGCGCGCGACCAGTCATAGCGCAGCCCCAGCATCAGCAGCCACTTGTTCCACGACAACTGGTCCTGCACGTACAGGCCGGTCTGCGCCTGCGTGGCGGGATTCAGGTCGCGCGTGCCCGGCAGGGTGAAATTGCCGTAGACCGGGTTGAACACATTGAGCGGCGCGGCCGTGCCCCCCACCCCGGCGCGCCCCGTGATCTCTGAGTGCTGGTAGTCGACGCCGGTCAGCAGCGTGTGCTGGACCGGGCCGGTGCGGAAGTTGGTCTGCGCCTGGGTATCGACCGCGAACGAGTTCAGCGTGGGCTGGTTCAGGTAGACCGTGCGGCGCATCAGCGTATCGCTGCCCGGCACCCAGCCGTGGCCGGCGCCGTTGAAGCCGGCCGCGTAGATGCTGCGGTAGTCCACCGTGCTGTGCGAATAGCGCAGGTTCTGCCGCACCGTCACGGTGTCGTTGAACTTGTGCTGGAACTCATAGCCCACCGACGCCTGCTCGGCATTGTAGCGGTCGAAGCCAGGCTCGCTGATAAACAGGTGATCGGGGATCTGGCCGGCCGGGTTGGCATGCAGCGTGCCCCGCCAGGGGAAGAAGCCGACCGAGGTTCCGCTTTCATCGCGCTGGAAGTTGGCCAGCAGCGTGAGCGAGGTGTCCTGGCTCGGGCGCCACGTCAGCGAAGGCGCGACCAGGTAGCGGTTGTCCTTGACGTAGTCCACCTGCGTGTCGCTGTCGCGCGCCAGCGCCACCAGCCGGTACAGCCACTTGCCGTCCGCATCGAGCGGGCCGGTCAGGTCGGCCTGCACCTGCTTGCGGTTGTAGTTGCCGAACTGCACCCCGATCTCGCGCGCCGCTTCAGGCTGCGGGCGTTTGCTGACCAGGTTCAGGATGCCGCCGACCGCGCCCTGCCCGAACAGCATCGACGACGGCCCGCGCAGCACGTCGATGCGCTCCAGCGCGTAGACGTCGGGCCGCACGTTGTTGTAGAAGCCGACCTGGTTCAGCAGGCCGTCGCGGTACTGCGTGAACTCGGTGCCCCGGAACCGGCCCCAGTCGCCGCGGGCGTCGTTGCCGAACGGCCCGGCGTAGACGCCGGCGCTGTAGCCGATGGCCTGCTGCACGCTCTGCGCGCCCTGCGCCTCCATCCGGTCGCGTGTGATGACGGTGATCGACTGGGGCGTCTCCATCACCGGGGTGTCGGTCTTGGTGGCAGTGGCGCTGCGTTTTGCCACAAAGCCATGGACCGGGCCGGAGGCGGTTTCGTCATCGCTGCTGGCGCGGACCGTCACGGCCGGCAGTTCAGCCGCAGCACCGGCCGTTGCCGGCGCAGGCACTTCGCCGGATTGGGCAAACACGCCGCCGGCCTGCAGGCTCAATACAAGGGTGGTCAGCGAAAGGCCGCGCGGGGTGACAAGCGCGGGGTAGGCAAAGCGCGGCTTTGCCTGCTTGGTCGGGTGGAAATACATCACTCAGGGATCGGAAGGTAGCTACCCCGCAGGCGCTGCGTGGCAAGTGGAAAAACTCTGATTACGAATGCGAATAATTCGTAATTACAAAGAATTGTAGCCTGAATGTGTCAGAAGCGAGACATTTTCTATGGGAGCCTCGGGCTAGCCGCTCCAGAGTGATATGGCTTTTGGCATTCCGACGGTGCCAAATTCATTTTTATTGCTGTAGCATAAATACAGCCGGCTACGATTTTGGCGCGAGACTATGAACAGGAAACCTGACCTCACCATGCCGACGCCCGCGGAGGACGCCGCAATTGCGCGCGGCATTGCCGGAGACCCCGATGCGGTGTCATTGCCGACGGAACAAATCAAGCGGCTGCGCCCGGCGCGCGAGGTACTTGAGCAGGTCGTGGGAAAAGAAAATGCCGATGCGCTGGTGAAACGCCGTGGCAGGCCGGCCAAGCCGGCTGGCGAGCGCAAGGTCAACCAGACCTTGCGGATCGATCCCGATGTACTGGACGCCTACAAGGCAACCGGTAGCGGCTGGCAAACGCTGATGAACGACGCACTGCGCGATTACGCCAAATCGCACCGGATGCTGCCTCGGCGCTAAGCCAGACGAAGAAGGCGTTGGGCAGTTCTCAGCCTCAGTGGCCAGCCCCCACGCCAATCAGCCGGCCTGCAGCCGGCCCAGCAACCGCCGCCCCGCCTCGATCACCGCCGCATCCGGCTGCATCTGGTAGCGCACGATCATGCCTTCGATGCACAGCATCGCTTCCTCGGCCACTGCTTGCGGCTGATCCAGGCCCAGGCGCGTGGCGATGTCGGCGACGAATGCGGCCAGCTCGGCCTTGTGCGCCGCGGCCTGTTCGGCCGCGCGCGCGTCGCCGCCCGCCTCGGCCACCACGTTGATAAAGGCGCAGCCACGGAAGTCTCGGCCGAACCAGTCCGCCAGCGCGTCGGCAATCACGTCCAGGTGCGGGCGCGCGGCCAGCCGGGCTTCCACGTCCTGCCGGAACCACGTCATCCACTCGTCATGGCGGCGCGCCAGGAACGCCGAAATCAACTCGTTCTTGGAGGCGAAATGGCGGTAGAGCGACATCTTGGCGACGCCGGATTCGGCAATGATCTTGTCGATGCCGGTGGCGCGGTAGCCCTCCTGGTAGAACAGGCGGGCAGCGGTGTCGAGGATGCGGTCGCGGGCGGAAGGCGTGGCCATGGTGGCGGCGTAATCGGTAATGGGAGCGGCCGGACAGCGCCCTGCGCCGCCCGGCCTCTATAGGTTGATACTATGACAGACAGACCTGTCTAGCAAACCTGGCCCGCTCAGGCCTCGAGCTTTGCCTCCGCATCACGCAGCGCCGTACGCAGGCCCTCTTCCACCACCGGGTGGTAGAACGGCATGCCCAGCATCTGCCCGATGGTCAGGCCCTGCTGGTACGACCACGCCAGCAGGTGGGCGATGTTCTCGGCACGCGGGCCGGTCCATTCCGCGCCCAGGAAGCGGCCCGTGGCCTTGTCGGCATAGACATGCATCAGGCCCCGGTTCTTCAGCATCACGCGGCTGCGGCCCTGGTCCTCGAAGCTGACCTCGCCGGTCACGAACGTCCCTTCGGCCAGGTCGGCGTAACGCTGGCCGACCATCGCGATCTGCGGGTCCGTGAACACCACCGCGATCGGCGCGCGCCGGGCCAGCGGCTTCACTTGCGGATAGCTCGCGGCGTTCTCGCCCGCGGCCTTGCCCTCGTCCGCGGCCTCATGCAGCAGCGGCAGGATGTTGTTGGCGTCGCCGGCAATGAACACCGGCGCATTGCCGCACTGAAGCGTGCGCGTATCGAACAGCGGCACGCCGCGCGCATCCAGCGCCAGGCCGGCATGCTCCAGGCCCAGGTCGCGCACATTGGGCACGCGGCCGGTGGCAACCAGCGCATAGTCGAAGCGCTCGGTCACGCTGCGGCCTTCGCGGTCCAGGTAGGTCACCACCACCTGGTCGCCGTCGCGGGCCATGTCGGTCACCCTGGCGTCCGGATCGAGATAGAACTCGCCGTTGAAAGTCTTCGCCGCGTAGGCGCGGATCACGGGATCAGTCAGCGGCCCGAGCGAGCCGCTGACGCCGAACACGCGCACCCGCACGCCCAGGCGCGACAAGGCCTGGCCCAGTTCCAGCCCGATCACGCCGGGGCCGAACACCACCACGCTGGCGGGCAGGTCTTCCCACGCAAACACATCGTCATTGACGATCAGGCGGTCGCCGAACACCTGGAACGGCGTCGGCAGCATCGGCGTGGAGCCGGTGGCGATGACCACGCGGCTGGCACGCACGGTGGTGTGCCCATCCACTTCCAGCGTGGTGTTGTCGATAAAGCGGGCATAGCCGCGAATGCGGTCGGCTTCGGGGATGTTCTCCACGCCACGCACCACGAAGCCGACAAAGCGGTCGCGCTCGCTGCGCACGCGGGCCATCACCTCGCGGCCGTCGATGCGGACCTGGCCATCCACGTGCACGCCGAACGGCGCGGTGTGGCGCAGTTCGTGCGCGGCTTCGGCGGCAGCGATCAGCAGCTTGGAGGGCATGCAGCCCACCCGGGCGCAGGTGGTGCCGTACGGCCCGCCTTCGATGATCACGGCGCGCTTGCCCGCGGCAATCGCGGCACGATAGGCGGCAAGGCCGGCGGTGCCTGCGCCGATCACGGCGACGTCGGTCTGGATGGTGGTCATGGCGGTCAATTCCTTTGTCTTGATGGTGTCAAACTGGTGTCAATCAGCGGGATGGATGGGGCCGCCATGCCGCCGGGCAAGGCGACCCCATCGGGTCCGGCGACTGCCGGTCCCCGGGTGGGGGATGAAGGGGGAATCCGCTTACTTGCCCAGGTACTGCTGCAGCGCCTCGGCGCCGCCGATGAGCTTGCCGTTGATAAAGACCTGCGGTGCGGTCATCTCGCCCGACACGGCGCCCAGCACCTTGCCGCGCACCTTGTTCTCCAGCGGCACGTCGATATAGTCGAAGCCGTTGTCGTCCAGCAGTTGCTTGGCCTTGGCGCAGAACGAGCAGCCGACCTTGGAGAACACCACCACCTGGTCCGGCTTGCGCGCGTCCGGCGCGATGTGGGCCAGCATGGTGTCGGCGTCGGACACCTTGAACGGGTCGCCCGGCTCTTGCGGCTCGATGAACATCTTCTGCACCACGCCGTCCTTGACCAGCATCGCATAGCGCCAGCTGCGCTTGCCGAAGCCCAGGTCGGCCTTGTCCACCAGCATGCCCATGCCTTCGGTGAATTCACCGTTGCCGTCGGGGATCATGGTGATGTTCTCGGACTCCTGGTCCTTGGCCCATTCGTTCATCACGAAGGTGTCGTTGACGGACACGCACAGGATGTCGTCCACGCCGTGCTTCGCGAACACCGGCGCCAGCTCGTTGTAGCGCGGCAGGTGGGTCGACGAGCAGGTCGGCGTGAAGGCGCCCGGCAGCGAGAACACGACCACGGTCCTGCCGTTGAACAGCTCGCCGGTGGTGACGGTCTTCCACTCGTTGTCTTCACGCATGCGGAAAGCGACATTGGGAACGCGTTGGCCTTCACGGGATTGCAGCATCAGTTCACTCCTTGGTCTGGATCGGGTTGGTTTCGGCTGCGGGTTGCAGCGAAGGCCCCATTCTGTCGACCGGGATGCGATTTGTACAATTCATCGTTTTAACCACGACGATTGTCTCACGCTATTGATACTGCATAGCCATTCCCTATTGCGCCGGCCATTGCACCTCATCCGCGCGCACGCAAAAGCATATTTTTTCCGGCAAATACCGGCGCGTGCCCTATCATGCGGCATCCACTCAGACTCCAGTTTTGTCCGCAATGACCCGATATTGCCGCCTGCCGTCTCTCTGCCGATGGGCCCCGATGCTCGCGCTGTCGCTGATGCTGGCGCACCCCGCGCAGGCGCAAACCCTGAAGAAGCCGGCGCTGGATGCGCTGGTCTCCGGCACCCGAACGGCGGCCCAGGCCGACCTGCAGGCATTCATGGCCGCCGCCGCCAGGGCCGAGCCTTCCGTCGCGCCGGCCGTGGCGGCCTGGCAGGCCCGGTCGCCGCTGGCCGGCGACAGCCTGGTCAATATCGGCCGCCTGCTGGGCGTCTACAACCGCGTCCGCAACGAGGCCGCGGTGATCGACGCCATCGGCAGGATGGTGGCGCTGCGTACCGTGCGCGACGAGAAAATCCCGCAGCACGAGAGCCCCGCCATCATCGAGTTCGGCAAGATGATCGAGGCCATGGCGCGCGACTTCGGGCTGGCCTACCGCAATGTCGACAACCGGGTCTTCGAGGTCACGCTGCCCGGCGGCGGCAAGGATACCTTCGGCATCCTGACCCACGCCGACGTGGTGCCCGCGGTGGCCGAGGAATGGGTGCTGGAGGACGGCACCAAGCTGGATCCGTTTCGCATGACGCGCGTGGGCGACACGCTGTACGGGCGCGGCACCATCGACGACAAGGGCTCCATCGCCGCGGTCATGTATGCCATGAAGACCGTCAAGGAAAGCGGCGTGCCGCTCGAGCGCACCATCCGCCTGATGATCGAGACCACCGAGGAAACCGGCGGCGACGGCATGAAATACTACCGCCAGCACACCACCCTGCCCGAGTACAACGTCGTGCTCGACAGCAAGTACCCCGCGGTGGTGGCGGAAAAAGGCGCGGGCACGCTGACCGTTTCCTTTGGCATCAAATCGGCGGACGACAAGAGCGCGCAAGGCAAGGCCGACCAGAAGGGACCAGCCATCGTTGCCATGCGCGGCGCGGCCTCGGCCAATGCCATCCCCGAGACCGCCACCGCGCGCATTGCCGGTGGCGATGCTGCCGCCGTGGCTGCCACGCTGGAACAGGCACGCGCTGAATTCCTGCGCCGCCACACCCCGCGCGGCAAGTTCTCCATCGACGTGAAGCGCGCCGGCAACGACGTGGAAGTGAAGGTCACCGGCGCCTCGGCGCACGGATCGCGCCCTGAGGAAGGGGTCAACCCGCTGCCGCGGCTGGCGCTGTTCCTGCAGGCCAGCGGCGTGCAATTTGCCGAGAACCACTACCTGAACGCGGTCCGCTACCTGAACGACCTGTACGGGCTGGATTACCTTGGCACCAGGATGGAGGTGGCCTACCGCGACCCGTTCATGGGCCCGCTGACCATGTCGCCCACGCTGGTGCGCGAGCGCGGCGAATATGTCGACGTGGTCACCAACGTGCGCATGCCACGCGGCCGCACGCCGGACGAGCTGGGCGGCAAGATCACCAAGCGCATCTTCGGCTGGGCCGCCACCCATGGCCCGGTCGAGATCAAGTACGACCAGGGCAACTGGATGGCGCGCGATCCCAAGGGCGCGTGGCTGTCCACGCTGCTGAATATCTTTGGCGATACCACCGGGCTGGAAGCCAAGCCGGTTTCCACCGCCGGCAGCACCACCGCCAAGCTGATGCCCAATGCCATCAACTTCGGGCCGGCCATGCCGGGCAAGAAATACACCGCGCACAACGCGCGCGAGTACAAGGAAGTGGCCGACCTGAACCTGGATATGCAGATGTTCACCGAGATGCTGGTGCGGATCGGGAACCTGGACAAGATGCAGTAAGGCGTTCCCTCATCGCTTGTGTGCTCCCCTCTCCCGCGCGCGGGAGAGGGGAGCAGCCTCAAGCAGTTCGAGCGTCAGCGTTCAAACTGATACCCGAACAAACGTCACAACCCCAGTTCACTCAACCCCGCATGCTCATCCGGCCGCCGGCCCAGCGTCCAGTGGAACTTGCGGTCCGCCGCCTTGATCGGCGCATCGTTGATGCAGGCAAAGCGCCTGCGCATCAGCCCCGCCTCATCGAACTCCCAGTTCTCATTGCCGTATGACCGGTACCAGTTGCCGGAATCGTCGTGCCATTCATAGGCAAAGCGCACGGCGATGCGGTTGCCGTCGTGCGCCCATAGCTCCTTGATCAGCCGGTAATCCAACTCCTTCTGCCACTTGCGCTGCAGGAAGGCGACGATGTCGGCGCGGCCATTGACGAATTCCGCTCGGTTGCGCCAGGCGCTGTCGACGGTATAGGCCAGCGCCACGCGCTCGGGGTCGCGGCTGTTCCAGCCATCCTCGGCGGCACGGACCTTGGCGATGGCGGATTCAAGGGTGAATGGGGGCAATGGCGGACGGATTTCGGCTTGTGCGGACATGCGGAGGCTCCTTGGCGGAAACAGGGTGAATCAGGTAGGAAGAACAGCCTGCTCGATATGATACAGACCTGTCTCATTATTGGTAGACAGATCTGTCTTGTCAAGGCAGATACCGGGCAGAATTCAAAAGCAAGACCCGGAGTGCGAGGCGCACGCGGGCGGCCTAAAGTTGGCACCATGCAAGCAAGAGACAGGAGACCCGCGGTGAGCATCAGCCAGATACAACGCCATGAAATGGCCGTGGCAGGGCCGCGCCGGCCAATACCGCCAGCGCGCGGCACGGCGCGGGGGCATGGGCACGAAGCCGATATCGCCACCCGCGTCGATGGCACCGACTGGGCGGCCATTGCACGCGAGCTCGACGACTATGGCTGCGCCGCGATCCGCGGGCTGCTGTCGGCAGCCGAATGCGACGCGCTTGCCGCCGGCTATGCGCAGGACGCGTTGTACCGCTCTCGCATCGAGATGCGCCGGCACGGCTTTGGCCAGGGCGAGTACAAGTACTTCCGCTACCCGCTGCCCGACACCGTGGCCGCATTGCGCACGGCGCTGTATCCGCACCTGGTGCCGGTGGCCAACCGCTGGAACGCCGCCATGGGCATCGATGTGCGTTATCCCGCCGCGCACGCCGACTATCTTGCCCGCTGCCACGACGCCGGCCAGTTGCGCCCGACGCCCCTGCTGCTGCGCTACGGCCCCGGCGACTATAACTGCCTGCACCAGGACCTGTATGGCGAGCACGTATTCCCGCTGCAGGTCGCCATCCTGCTGTCCGAGCCGGGCCGCGACTTTACCGGCGGCGAGTTCGTGATGACCGAGCAGCGGCCGCGCATGCAGTCGCGAGCCGAGGTGGTGACGCTGCACCAGGGCGATGCCGTGGTCTTTGCCGTCAGCCAGCGCCCGGTGCAGGGCAGCCGCGGCAGCTACCGCGTGAACCTGCGGCATGGCGTCAGCCGGCTGCACGCGGGCCAGCGCTACACGCTGGGCATCATCTTCCACGACGCCACGTGAGGTATCCCATGACCCGTCCCACACAGCAACCGGAAGCCAGCACCATCGAACGCGACCCGCGCTGGGCCCGCGTGCTGGCGCGCGATCCGGGCGCCGATGGTGCCTTTGTCTATGCGGTCAAGACCACCGGCGTGTACTGCCTGCCGAGCAGCCCGTCGCGCCTGCCGCATCCGGCCAATGTCGAGTTCTTCGATAACGCCGCCGCGGCCGAAGCCGCCGGCTACCGGCCCAGCCGCCGTGCCGCCGCGCCTGCGCTGGCGGCCCGGCACGCGGCCATCGTGGCCGACGCCTGCCGCCGCATCGAGGCCGCCGACACCCTGCCCACGCTGCCCGAACTGGCCAGTGCGGCGGGCGTCAGCCCCTATCATTTCCACCGCCTGTTCAAGGCCGCCACCGGCCTGACACCGCGCGCCTACGCCGCCGCGCACCGCGCCAGGAAGCTGCGCGGGCAACTCGGCACCAGCGACTCAGTGACGGAGGCGATCTACGACGCCGGCTTCGGCTCCAACAGCCGCTTCTACGAGACCTCGGACGCGGTGCTGGGCATGACCCCGTCGCGCTACCGCGCGGGCGGGGCCGACACCGATATCCGCTTTGCCATCGGCCAGTGCTCGCTGGGCGCGATCCTGGTGGCCCAGAGCGAGCGCGGTGTCTGCGCGATCCTGCTGGGCGAGGATCCGCAGACGCTGCTGCAGGACCTGCAGGACCAGTTCCCGCGCGCCAACCTGATCGGCGGCGATGCGCAGTTCGAGCAACTGGTGGCCCAAGTGGTGGGCTTTATCGAGGCACCTTCGATCGGCCTGGCGCTGCCGCTGGACGTGCGCGGCACCGCGTTCCAGCAGCGTGTATGGCAGGCCCTGCAGGAGATCCCCGCGGGCAGCACCGCCAGCTATGCCGAGATTGCCGCGCGCATCGGCGCGCCGCGTGCGGTGCGCGCGGTGGCGCAGGCGTGCGCCGCCAACCACCTGGCGGTGGCCATTCCCTGCCATCGCGTGGTGCGCAGCGACGGCAACCTGTCGGGCTACCGCTGGGGCGTGGCGCGCAAGCGCGAACTGCTGGAGCGCGAGGCGCAGGCCTGAGTGTCGCGCGCTCAGCGCGCCACGGCTGCCTGCACCCGAGCCAGGTAGTCGTGGATCTGCGCCACCACGGCCGCGCCCTCACCCACCGCCGCGGCAACCCGCTTGGTCGAGCCCGCCCGCACGTCGCCGATGGCAAACACGCCCGGCACGCTGGTCTGCAGCGGATACGGCACCGCCGACGCGCAGCCCAGCTCGCCGCCGCCGGTGCGCACGAAGCCCTTGTCATCGACCTCGACGTTGCAGGTGCGCAGCCACGACGCATTGGGATCGGCGCCGATGAACAGGAACAGGTGCCGCACGTCCATCGTGACCGGGGCCGGGCTTTCCGCGCGGCATTCGTAGCGCACCGAGCTGAGCCATCCTTCCCCCGCCAGCGCGCTGATCTGCGCGTGCGTGTGCAGCGTGATATTGGGCAGCGAACCGATGCGGTCGATCAGGTAGCGCGACATGGTGGCGGCCAGCCCCGGCCCGCGCACCAGCATATGCACGTGCGCCGCGTGCGAGGCCAGGTAGACCGCTGCCTGCCCGGCCGAATTGCCGCCGCCCACCAGCATTGCCGGCTCGTTCTTGCACAGCTTGGCCTCCACCGGCGAAGCCCAGTAGTACACGCCACGCCCTTCAAAGTGCTCCAGCGCGGCGATGTCCGGGCGCCGGTACTGCGCGCCGGTGGCAATCACCACGGTGTGGGTCGGGATCATGCGGCCATCGGCCAGCTCCAGCCGGATCGGGTCCGCGCCGCAATGCAATGCCTTGACCTCCAGCGGGATGGCGATATGCGCGCCGAACTTCAGCGCCTGCACGAACGCGCGCCCGGCCAGCGCCTGCCCGGAGATGCCGGTGGGAAAGCCAAGATAGTTCTCGATGCGCGCACTCGCGCCCGCCTGCCCGCCCGGCGAGCGGCAATCGATCACCGCCACCGACAAGCCTTCGGAAGCGGCATACACGGCCGTGGCCAGCCCTGCCGGCCCGGCACCGACCACCACCACGTCATAGACATGGGCCGGATCGAACTCCGGCAACAGCCCCAGGCACGAAGCCAGCTGCCCTTCGTCCGGCGCGCGCAGCACGCGGCCGTCGGCGCAGATCACCAGCGGGAAGTCGCTGGCGGGCGCGTTGGCGTAGTCGAGCAGCAATGAGCAGTCGCGTTCCGCGTCGATGTCGATGACCGTATGCGGGTAGCCGTTGCGCCGCAGGAAGGCCTGCAGTGCCACCAGCTGCGGTTCGGTGCCATGGCCGACCAGCACCGGCCCGCTGCCGAATTCGATCAGCCCCACGCGGCGCAGGATCAGCGCGCGCATGATGCGCTCGCCCAGTTCGGCCTCGGCCACCAGCAGGGCGCGCAACCGCTCTGGCGTGATCACATAGCCCTGGGTATCGGTCACGGCCACGCCGTCGACCAGCGCCGGGCGGCCGCTGAGCGTGCCGACCTCGGCCAGGAAGTGGCCTGCGCCCTGCTCGGTGATCTGGTGCTCGCGGCCCAGGCCGTCGCGCCGCATCAGGCGCACGCGGCCGCTGCCGATCAGGTACATGCCCCGGCCCGTATCGCCGATGGCAAAGAGCTTCTCGCCCGCGCGCCAGCTCTGCGGCGTGCCAAAGCGGCGCACGCGCGCCATGTCGTCGGCGCCGAGCTGGGGGAACATCTGGTGCCAGCGTGACTCCAGCGTGGAATACGGCGCCTCCAGGGCGCCGCCGGCCTCCGCGCCGGTGTCCTCATCCGGGGCCATTGCCTCCGATTGCGAAATCGCCATGCTCCCTCCCCGTCTGGACCCGCGCCTGCCCCGGCGCATCTTCCCGGTTGCCGCCGCGCGGCCTATCGATAGTAGACGGCGGCGCGCAGAATGCGAGAATCGCACGGCGCAGTTGCGGATTGCGCCGGCTTGGGATTGAATGAGCGCCTCGGCGTGTCGGCATTCGCCGTCACCTTCAGCAAAAAACCAGTCTTGATGCAATCCAACCATGATTCCGACGCCAGCCAGGCTGGCGACCGTCCCGCCCGTCCGGCATTGCGCCCCCTGACGCCCGTCGAAGGCCGCGTGCTCGGCGTGCTGGTCGAAAAACAGCACACCGTGCCCGATACCTACCCGCTGTCGCTCAATGCGCTGGCCTCGGGCTGCAACCAGAAGACCGCCCGCGCCCCGGTGATGAACGTCAGCGAGGCCGAGATCCTTGAAGCCATCGATGGCCTCAAGGGCCTGAGCCTGGTCTTTGAAGGCAGCAGCAGCCGCGTGCCGCGCTTCGAGCACAATATGCAGCGCGTGCTGGCCGTGCCCAGCCAGTCCGTCGCACTGCTGGCCATGCTGCTGCTGCGCGGCCCGCAGACCGCGGCGGAGCTGCGCCTGAACACCGCGCGCCTGCACGGCTTTGCCGATATCTCGTCGGTCGAGGCCTTCCTTGACGAACTGTCCAGCCATGCGCCGCCCTTCGTCGTCCGGCTGCCGCGCGCGCCGGGTGCGCGCGAAAACCGCTGGATGCACCTGTTGAGCGGCGAAGTAAGCGCCGCGGCGGACGCCGACGACGCCGAGCGCACCACCGGCGGCGCCACCGCCTCGCCGGGCGAGCTCGAACAGCTGCGTGCCGAGCAGCAGGCCCTGACCGAGAAGGTAGCGAAGCTGCAAAGCCTGGTCGAACACATGGCCGGCCAACTCGGCATCCCCGTCGACGAGTTTCTCGACTGACGCCCCGCTTGCGTCATAGCTGACGGTACCAACCACCCCGCTGCCAGCCAGCATTAGTGGTTGGTGGATATTCCTGGCGGTTAATTGCGCTATTAATTCGCGAAGACGATCCACAGGCTCAGTCCCTAGCGCGACAAACGACTTACCGTCCGACCTGCCCGATGGCCCGGATGTCGCCTATGCTTTGCTCAGGACCGCAGACTGGACAGGGAGACCGGCGCAGCCATGGACAAGACAGCCTTCGTATTTGCGGGCGGCGGCAGCCTGGGTGCGATCCAGGTCGGCATGCTGCGCGAACTGGCGGCATGGGGCGTGATGCCCGATATCGTGATCGGCGCCTCGGCCGGGGCCATCAACGGCGCCTACTTTGCCTGCAATCCGGGCGTGGCCGGCGCCGGCCGGCTTGACGCGCTGTGGCGCGGCATCCGGCGCTCGGACATCCTGCCGTGGAGCTGGCGCAGCGTGTGGAGCATGTTCGGCGGCAACCGAGGCCACCTGGTGGAGGCGGCCGGGCTGCGCGGACTGCTGGCGCAGCACTTCGGCACGCGGCGGCTGGAGGCAGCGGAACTGCAGCTGCACGTGGTGGCCACCGACATGCACAGCGGCGACGAGGTCTTGCTGTCCAGCGGCAGCATTGTCGACGCGGTGCTGGCCAGCGCCGCCATCCCCGGCGTGTTCCCGCCGGTGCAGTTCGAGGGCCGCACGCTGATCGACGGCGGCGTGGCCAACAACACCCCGGTATCCACCGCGATCGCACTCGGTGCCACGCGCGTGATCGTGCTGCCCGCGGGCTTCACCTGTGCCGAGCGCCGCCCGCCGCGCGGCGCGCTGGAGCATGCGTTCAACGCGCTCTCGCTGCTGGTGGCGCGCCAGCTCGTGCACGACCTGCAGCACTTCGCCGACCGCGCGCAGATCAGCGTGGTGCCGCCGCTGTGCCCGCTCGACATCTCGCCCTACGACTACTCCAAATGCGGCGAGCTGATCGACCGCGCCGCGGCCACCACCGCGCAGTGGCTGCAAGGCAAGGGGCTGGACAGCCAGCGCATACCAGGCGCGCTGGCGCCGCATTCGCACGACGAAGCGACGCCCAGCTGCAGCGCCGACATCCCGGCGGCGGCGCCCCACTGAAGCCGCTCAGCGCCGGCTGGGAGTACACGAACGGATTGTGCCGCGCCGCATACTGGCCGCCCTGGTACCGCCCTCGTCGACGCGGATCAAGGCAAGCCCACGCTGCCCGCGCGCCAGGCTGCCCTCTGGCCATTGCTACAATCCGACAGATGTCCACCCAAGCCGAACGCAGCGCCAGCACCCGCCAGTCCCTGATCGACGCCGCCGTGACCTTGCTCGTCGAGCAAGGCTATGCAGCCTTTTCAGAAGCGCGCGTGTGCGAACTGGCCGGCAGCAGCCGCGGCTCGCTGCGGCACCATTTCCCCGAAGGCCGCTATGACCTGCTGCCAGCCATGCTCACCTGGCTGCTGGAGCGCGAGGCGGCGCGCCTGGCCGCGCTGGGGCCGCTCAGCCCTTCGCTGTGCCTGCACCTGATGCTGCATATCCTGGCGACCCGCCCACAGCGGCATACCTCGCTCGCCATACTGGAGGTGTGGATGGCAACGCGTGGCGACGCGCGCCTGGCCACCGCCGTGCGCGCGCCGCTGGAGGCCGTGCCGCGGATGCTGTTCGGCCAGCCGCCGGACGCGCCGCCAGAGCCGGAATGGCTGGCGCTGCGCTGTTTCCTGCACGGCGCCACGCTGCACAGCTTCGCGCCGGACTACGACGGCCAGGGCTTGTCCGAAGCGGTGCGCTGGCTGATCGCGCGCCTGCCGGCCCCGGCGGGCCTGGACGCCTTGCTGGCGCGCATGCACGCAGACTAGTTGTAGAGCGCCGGATCAGGGCAGCCGCGCCAGCAACCGGTCGCCCAGCGTGGGCGGCAGCGCCAGGCGCCCTGCCTTGCCAGGCGCCGCGGCATCGAAGACCACGGCCTGGCCGTCCCAGCTGAGCCGCACCGGCCCGCTGCTGTTGAAGGTGCGCTGGGCCAGCACGCGGTCGCGCTCCACGCCGTAGATGCGCAGCAACACCCGCTCCCGGCCCAGATAGCAGTATTCCGCTGCGTACCGCGCGGCGGCATCCAACGACGGCAGGTGCCGGCAGTTATGCGCGCCGGCGCGCTCCCAGGCGCCGTGGCCATAGGCGATGGCGGTCCAGATACCGCCGAGCGCCAGCAGCCGCCCCGCGGTGACCAGTGCCAGGCGCTGCGCGCGGGCCTTGCGCCCGTCCGGGGTCGCCATCACGTGCGACACCGCGCGATACAGCGCCAGCCCCAGCAGCAGCATGGTCACCGCCGCCAGGTGGAAATAAAACGCCGACTCCGGCATTGACGCCATGATCTGACCCATGCCCGCTCCCGGAAAATATCGTCAAACTAACCGTCCAGCCGAAAATCAGAATCCCGCGTCCGCGCCGTCATATAAAAACGCACCGCATTAATCGGCGCCATTAATTCCAGAATATTGAAAATCGACGCCCTGATATATTCGAGCATAATCAACCGACCGCACCGGGCCAATCCGGTGTATTCCCGCACCGGGGCTGCCGGCGACCGCCGCGGTCTTATTTTTCCGATGGCAGCGCCGCCAGCAGGGCGAGCAGCCGCGCCACCGTCGGCGCCACGATCGCGGCCAGCGCAGCGGCGTGGGCCGCATCGCCGTCGCTGGCGGCATGCTCCAGGCGCTGGGCAAAAGCACGCAAGGCATGGCAGCCGACGTAGTGGGCAGATGCCTTGAGCCGGTGGGCGACGCTGCGCACCGTGTCCAGCGCACCGTCCGCGGCGCGCAACTGCGCCAGGTCGGCCTGCGCCGAGGTGACCAGGGCGTGCACCAGCTCAGCGGCAAAGGCGCGGTTGCCGAAGGTCTGCGCCGCGATGGCTGGCCCGATGCCCGCGGCCTCGCGAGGGGACAGCGCCAGGTAGCGCTGGCGGGCCAGCATGGCGACGATGGCCGCTTCGGTCACCGGTTCGCGCAGGCTGGCGATCACACCTTCGTCTGCGCCGGGCACCTGCACCGCGTCGGCCGGCAGCACCACGGCGCAGACCGGGCCGGTGGCACGCCAGGCGCGCAACAGGCTGTCGGGGATCTCGGTGGCGGCACCGGCAAGCACCAGGCCGATGTCTGCGGCGGCGTCCGGCGCGGGCGTGTCGGTGTGCACATCAAAGCCGAGATCGCGCAGGATCGGGGCAACCCCGGCGACCCAGCGCGTGTCGCCGGGCGTGGCAAGCAGCAACGCGCCGGTCATGCGCGGCTTCTCAATGCGAGTCGAATCACGGGCAGCATGCTAGCCGATCGCAATATGGTGGCGCCGCGCAAAGTCGATGACATCGACAATCGATTTTGCGCCGAGTTTTTCCATGGCCCGGGTCTTGTGCGTGCTGACTGTCTTGTTGGAGATAAACAGGGTTTCGCCGATTTCCTTGTTCGACATGCCCTTGGCAAGCATCTGCATGACCACCAGTTCCTTGTCGGAAAGACTGGCCAGGCGCGCGGCTTCGTCGGCGTGGCCGGCGTTGTTGCCGCGGTCGGTTTCCGGCATCACCGTATAGCCGGCCAGCACGGACTCGGTGCAGCGCACGATCTCGGCAAGTTCCTGGGTCTTGCTGACAAAACCATGCGCGCCGGCCTGGCGCGCGCGTGGGGCAAACGTGTTCTGGTCCTGGCCGGAAATGACCAGGATGCGCACGGCGGGATGGCAGGCCCTGAGGCGGGGGATCACGTCCAGCCCGTTGATCTTCGGGATGTCCAGGTCCAGGATCACCACGTCGGGGGTGTACTGCCGCACGATCTCGATGGCGGCCTGGCCATTGTCGGCCTCAAGCACATGGGTGATGCCCAGCACCTGGGAAAAGTGCGTCTTTAGCACCACCCGCATGGGCGGGTGGTCATCGACGATCAGGATTGTGGTCAAAACTTGAACTCCATAGCAGGCACCTTGATGTCCGGGCGCCCGGGCACATCATTTTGCTCAGCATTTGTGCTGGAGGGCACCGGAAATTTCCGAGCGGGGGCCTGCATCTTCCGAAAACCCGGCCGAGGGGTTTTGCAAGCCTGGCGCAATGCGGACCATGGCAGTTGCGCATGCCCAATCATAACGTTGCCGCCACGGCGTGAAGAACGACGTCGCCGGACAATGGCAGGGGGGTATCCGAAGGTTTTCGACCCGCCCGCAGCGATCAGGTTTCACGATGCTGCCGCGTGCGTGCCTGGCTGATGCCGGCGTGCCGGCCCGCGAGAAGCTGCTCGGCATTGTCTTCGATATGTGACGTGACAGGCGTCAACAGCGCGTGATCCGGAAATTTCACCCCCAATCTCAGATTCGTCCTAATGAGATATCGAGGCTGAGCCCATAGAGTGAAAACTATCCAGCGACCGCTGCGCCAACCGCGCAGCGGTCGCTGCCACGTTTCACTGAAATTTGCCGCCCCGCTTGTCCATTCGTCCGCCCATCCATAGCGAATCGCCATCGGCCACCGCTTGCCCGCACCGCTTCACGCGCGTCTGGCGGCTGGCAAGTGCCGCCTTGCTGCTCGTCAGCGTATTGGTCTGCGCCGGTACCCAGCGGACGGCAGAACCCGAGCCAGCGCCCGCCGCGGCGCCTTCCCTGGCCGGCATGCCAGTCGCCTTGCCCGAGGCACCTGCCCTGCGGCCAGCACCGCCACCGCAAGCAAGGCCACAGGCGCACTGGCGGGTGCTGGGGTGGACGACCGGGCTGCTCTGCCTGCTGACGCCATGCCTGCTGGCATGGATCTTCATGCTGTACCGCGAGGTGCGCCGGCGCCGGGCCGCCGAGATTGCGCTGAAGGACAATATCGCGATCCAGTCGGCGCTGCTCGATGGCATTCCCCAGCCTGTCTACCTGCGCGATGCCTCGTTGCGGCTCATCACCTGCAACCGCAGCTATGAAGAACTGGTCGGCGCCACGCGCGACACCTTGCGCGGGCAGCCGCTGGACACGTCGATCCAGGTGCGTCCCATCGCCATCGACATGGCCGAGCTGGCTCGCGACTACCGCAAGGTGATCGAAGACGGCACCCCACTGCACAAGGACCGCTGCCTGCGCCTGGGCGGGCGCACCCACCACGTGCTGAACTGGCTGACACCACTGCGCGGCGCCGATGGCACCGTCAAGGGCCTGGCCGGCGGCTGCGTCGACCTGACCGAACGCCACGACATGCTGGCCGAGCTGGCGCAGGCCAAGACAGAAGCCGAGGCCGCCAACCGCGCCAAGTCCACCTTCCTGGCCTCGGTCAGCCATGAGATCCGCACCCCGATGAACGCCATCACCGGCATGCTGGAGCTGACCCTGGCGCGCTGCCAGCTGGCCGAACAGGAACGCCTGCAGCTGGTCACCGCGCACAAGTCGGCACTGGGCCTGCTGGCGCTGATCGACGACATCCTGGACCTGTCCAAGATGGAGGCCGGCAAGTTCAGCATCCACCCGGCACCCGCTTCGCTGCCCGGCCTGGTCAGGGACACGCTGCTGATCTTCGGGCCGGTGGCCGCGCAGAAGGGCCTGCCGCTGACCAGCGGCATCGGCGCCGCCGTCGCGCCGCTGCACCAGGTCGATGCGCTGCGTTTCCGTCAGATCCTGGCCAACCTGGTGTCCAACGCGGTGCGCTTCACCGACAGCGGCACGATCCATGTCAGGCTTGACGCGCTGGCGCCTCTCGACGGCGTGCAGCAGGTCATGCTGACCGTCTCCGACACCGGCATCGGCATTCCCGCCGGCGCCCAGGCGCGGATGTTTGAACCCTTCGAACAGCTGCATGACCGCACCCGCCCCCATGCCGGCGGCACCGGGCTGGGGCTGGCAATCTGCCAGCGCCTGGCCAGCGCGATGGGAGGCCAGATCTCGCTGTCCAGCCAGCCGGGCCAGGGCACGCGCGTCATGGTGACGCTGCCGCTGACGCTTGCCGTCGCCACGGAACTGCCCGAGCCGGTGCCGCCGCCCGTGGCGGGCTGCGCACGGCGCCGGGTCAGCGTCCTGGTGATCGACGACCACGCGCCCAACCGGCTGCTGCTGCAGCGCCAGCTGGAACACCTGGGCCACCGCGTGAGCACCGCCTGTGACGGCCGCGAAGGGCTGGCCATGCTGGACCGGGCCAGCTTCGACGTGATCTTGTGCGACTGCGCCATGCCGGTCATGGACGGCATGGCATTCGCACGGGCGGTACGCGCACGCCAGGATGCGCACGGCAGCGTGCCGGTGATCGGCTGCACGGCAAGCGCCGTCGCGGTGGACCATGCCGCGGCGCTGGCGGCGGGCATGAATGCCGTGATCGTCAAGCCGGTTGGCCTGCAGGCGCTGGATGCGGCGGTGGCAAAAGCCTGCGCCAGTGGCCACCGGGTGCGCGAGATAGCCGTGCCAGTGCGGGTCAGCGCGCCCGACAGCCAGGCCGGCACGCATGACGAGGCCGCCCACTGCGGCGTCAAGCCCGGCTCGCGGCCGTCATGGTGTGCGGTGTGCCGGGCAATGAACGTGCAGTGCGACCGCCTCGACCAGCCGGAAGACTAAGCCCGCTCAGGCCTCCAGCGGCACCGCGCTGGTGCACTTGATCTCGTCCAGGCACACGCTGGACTTCACGCCGCTGACACCCGGGATACGCATCAGCGTATCGAGCAGGAAGTCAGACAGCGACTTCAGGTCCTTGGCGACCACCTTGAGCACGTAGTCGATATCCCCGGTCACCGAGAAGCATTCCTGGATCTGTGCCAGCTCAGCCACCAGGCGCTTGAAGTTGGACAGGTCGCGGATATGCCCGCGCTCCATCGTCACATGGATAAAGGCCACCACGCCAAAGCCCAGCGCCGCCGCGTCCAGCCGCGCCTCATAGCGTTTGACCAGCCCGGCCTCTTCCAGGCGGCGGTGGCGCCGCAAAGTCTGCGCCGGCGACAGCGCGATGGCCTCTGCCAGTTCCAGGTTGGAGGCCCGCCCCTGCTCCTGCAACACCCCCAGCAAGCGGCGATCGGTACGGTCCAGCTCGATCGATTGCACTTTGATTTCCTCACATCAGAGATTCACGCAATCAGATTTCATAATCTAGGGTTTCCCTGCCTGTTTTACGAAATCCAATTTTGCCGTCCGGAATATACACTGCATCCCAAGCAAGCGCACTACAGGCCTATCCTGCAACAGGTTTCCGCCGAGCCGACTGACACCGGCGCGACCTCGTTGCCAAGTGCCGCCGCCACAATATTATTTCCCGCCCCTTTAGTGAGAAAGCCATGGCCGACCTGTTTGACAACCCGATGCAGCTGATGGGCTTCGAATTCGTGGAATTCGCCTCGCCCACCCCCAACGTGCTTGAGCCGCTGTTCGAGCAGATGGGCTTCACGCTGGTGGCAAAGCACCGCTCCAAGGACGTGGTGCTGTACCGTCAGGGCGAAGTGAACTTCATCGTCAACCGCGAGCCGCACAGCCACGCCGCCTACTTTGCCGCCGAGCACGGCCCGAGCGCCTGCGGCATGGCTTTCCGCGTCAAGGATTCGCACAAGGCCTACGCCCGCGCGCTGGAACTGGGCGCGCAGCCGGTCGAGATCCCGACCGGCCCGATGGAGCTGCGCCTGCCCGCGATCAAGGGCATCGGCGGCGCGCCGCTGTACCTGATCGACCGCTTCGAGGAAGGCAAGTCGATCTATGACATCGACTTCGAGTTCATCGAAGGCGTCGACCGCCACCCGGTCGGCCACGGCCTCAAGCTGATCGACCACCTGACCCACAACGTCTACCGTGGCCGCATGGCTTATTGGGCCAATTTCTATGAAAAGCTGTTCAACTTCCGCGAAATCCGCTACTTCGACATCCAGGGCGAATACACCGGCCTGACCTCCAAGGCCATGACCGCGCCGGATGGTAAAATCCGCATCCCGCTGAACGAGGAATCGTCCAAGGGCGCCGGCCAGATCGAAGAGTTCCTGATGGCCTTCAACGGCGAGGGCATCCAGCACATCGCCTTCCTGACCGACAACCTGATCGAGGTCATCGACCGCCTGCAACTGGCAGGCGTGCCGCTGATGACCGCGCCGAACGACTACTACTACGAAGCACTGGACACGCGCCTGCCCGGCCACGGCCAGCCTGTGGAGCAACTGAAGTCGCGCGGCATCCTGCTGGACGGCACCACCGAAGGCGGCAAGCCCCGCCTGCTGCTGCAGATCTTCTCCAAGACCGCGCTCGGCCCGGTGTTCTTCGAGTTCATCCAGCGCCGCGGCGACGAAGGCTTTGGCGAAGGCAACTTCAAGGCCCTGTTCGAGTCGCTGGAACGCGACCAGATCGAACGCGGCACGCTCAAGGTCGAGGCCTGACCGGCATCGGCTTTCCCTGACCGGCAGCCCTTGACGGGCACAGCCGGGTCCGGAAACGCGCACACCACCTTCGCGGCAGTCACCCTGCCGCGCGGGTGGTGACGTCCCCCAGGCCCAAGCGTTCGACTCGATACAAGCCAGAAACGCGGGCCCGCATTCCATGAGAATGGGTAGAGGAAACAACTGAATGCATGCAAGCAGCAATGACGGCACGCTCAAGCGCGGCCTGAAGAACCGGCATATCCAGCTGATCGCGCTGGGTGGCGCCATCGGCACCGGCCTTTTCCTGGGCATCGCCCAGACCATCAAGATGGCGGGGCCCTCGGTCCTGCTGGGCTACGCGATCGCCGGCATCGTGGCGTTCTTCATCATGCGCCAGCTGGGCGAGATGGTGGTGGACGAGCCCGTCGCCGGCTCGTTCAGCTACTTCGCCGACAAATACTGCGGCCACTTCGCCGGCTTCCTGTCGGGCTGGAACTACTGGGTGCTGTACATCCTGGTGAGCATGGCCGAGCTTTCGGCCGTTGGCATCTACGTGCAGTACTGGTGGCCCGAGATCCCGACCTGGGTCTCGGCGCTGGCCTTCTTCGTGATCATCAACCTGATCAACCTGTCGAGCGTGAAGTCCTTCGGCGAGATGGAGTTCTGGTTCTCGATCATCAAGGTCGCGGCCATCATCGGCATGATCGGCTTCGGCGGCTACCTGCTGCTGTCCGGCAACGCCGGCCCGCAAGCGAGCGTGGCCAACCTGTGGCAGCACGGCGGATTCTTCCCCAACGGCATGGGCGGCCTGGTGATGGCCATGGCCGTGATCATGTTCTCGTTCGGCGGGCTGGAGCTGGTGGGCATCACCGCGGCCGAGGCGGATTCTCCCGAGAAGACCATCCCCAAGGCCACCAACCAGGTGATCTACCGCATCCTGATCTTCTACGTGGGCGCGCTGGCGGTGCTGCTGTCGCTGTACCCGTGGGAGAACGTGGTCACCGGCGGCAGCCCGTTCGTGCTGATCTTCCACGCGCTGAACAGCAACTGGGTGGCGAACGTGCTGAACGTGGTGGTGCTGACCGCGGCGCTGTCGGTCTACAACAGCGGCGTGTACTGCAACAGCCGCATGCTGTACGGCCTGGCCCAGCAAGGCAACGCTCCCAAGGCGCTGCTCAAGGTCAACCAGCGCGGCATTCCGCTGACGGCACTGGCGTTCTCGGCCGTGGCCACCGCGGCCTGCGTGGTGATCAACTACTTCATGCCCGGCAAGGCCTTTGAGATGCTGATGGGCCTGGTGGTGTCCGCGCTCATCATCAACTGGGCGATGATCAGCCTGATCCACCTGAAGTTCCGCGCCGACAAGCGCCGCGCCGGCCAGGCCACGAAGTTCCAGAGCTGGGGCTATCCGCTCACCAACTACCTGTGCCTGGTGTTCCTGGCCGGCATCCTGGTGGTGATGTACCTGACGCCTGGCCTGCGCCTCTCGGTCTACCTGATCCCGGTGTGGCTGGTGGTGCTCGGCGTGAGCTACCTGGTGCGCCAGAAGAACGCGGCCGCCGCGCTGCAAAGCGGCATCGCCGCCCAGCAACTGCGCTGAAGCGGCAAGGCGGCGCCTGCAGGCTGCGGGCGCCGCCGGTTAGAATCCAGTCTGCGCGACGCCCCCTGCGCCGCGGCAGCTGCCCCCCGACCCAATTCCATCGCATCCCATGTTTGCACACATCGAGGCATTTCCCGGCGATCCGATCCTCTCGCTCAACGAGGACTTCCAGCGCGACCCGCGTACCGACAAGGTCAACCTGAGCATCGGCATCTACTTTGACGACGAGGGCCGCCTGCCGGTGATGCAGGCCGTGGCCAAGGCCGAAGCCGCGCTGCTGGCCGACATGGGCCCGCGCCCCTACCTGCCGATGTCGGGCCTGGTGGCCTACCGCAGCGCGGTGCAGGCGCTGGTCTTCGGCGAAGACTCGCCGGCGCGCGCCGCCGGCCGCATCGCCACGCTGCAGACGCTGGGCGGCTCGGGCGCGCTGCGCGTGGGCGCCGATTTCCTCAAGCGCTACTACCCGCAGGCGCAGGTGTGGATCAGCGATCCCAGCTGGGAAAACCACCGCGTGGTGTTCGAGCGCGCCGGCTTCACCGTCAATACCTACCCATACTATGAGGACGCCACCGGCGGCCTGAAGTTCGACGCAATGATGGACGCGCTGCGTACCATCCCCGCGGGCAGCATCGTGCTGCTGCACGCCTGCTGCCACAACCCGACCGGCGTGGACCTGAACCAGGACCAGTGGCGCCAGCTGATCGCGCTGCTCAAGGCCAACCAGCTGCTGCCGTTCGTCGACATGGCCTACCAGGGCTTCGGCGCCGGCCTGGACGACGACGCCTTCGCCATCCGCGAGCTGGTGGCGCAGGACGTGCCCTGCCTGGTGGCCAACTCGTTCTCGAAGAACTTCTCGCTGTACGGCGAGCGCTGCGGCGGCCTGAGCGTGTTCTGCAACACCGCCGGCGAAGCCGCCAACGTGCTGGGCCAGCTGACCGGCGCGGTGCGCGCCAACTACAGCAACCCGCCCACGCACGGCGCGCGCGTGGTGTCCAAGGTGCTGACCACGCCCGAGCTGCGCCAGCTGTGGGAAGAAGAACTGGCCCAGATGTGCGGCCGCATCGCGCGCATGCGCGAGGCGATCCACCACAACCTGCGCGACCATGTCAGCGGCGAGGCCCTGTCGCGCTACCTGACCCAGCGCGGCATGTTCACCTACACCGGCCTCACCGCCGACCAGGCCGAGCGCCTGCGCGAGCAGCATGGCGTGTACCTGCTGCGCTCGGGCCGCATGTGCGTGGCCGGGCTGAACGAGCGCAATGTGGGGATCGTGGCCAAGGCTATCGGGAGTGTGCTGAAGGGCTGAACCTGACGGCAGACGGCATCACCAGGCGGCGCCTTCAGGCGCCGTTTTTTATTTTGCGGCGCATGGGACGCGCCAGCGTAATTTCTACAAACGCCGTGGAGTTTTGACTTTCCAGCCATGGCTTCCCCTGGCTTTCCTCAGGCCCATCGCCACGGCCATCCCCGGCACTGAACTTGCAGCCTTCCTGCATCCCAGGCACCGTCCCCAACCGTGCCAGAGTTCCCACAGAAGGCCCGCAAATGTCCGAAGACAAGGCCCCCGCCCAGTGCAGCACCGCCCTGCCCCCCGGCGCCGCCGCCCGCCCTGTCACGCTGCACATCAACGGCAAGCCCTGCACGCTGCAGCTGGAGCCCCGCTGCACGCTGCTTGACGCGCTGCGCGAAGTGATCCACCTGACCGGCACCAAGAAGGGCTGCGACCGCGGCCAGTGCGGCGCCTGCACGGTGCTGGTCGACGGGCGGCGCGTCAACGCCTGCCTGACGCTGGCGGTGATGCAGGAAGGCCGCCAGATCACCACCATCGAAGGCCTTGCCAGCGGCGACACGCTGCATCCGATGCAGGCCGCCTTCATCGCGCACGACGCGCTGCAGTGCGGCTTCTGCACGCCGGGCCAGATCTGCTCGGCGGTGGGCATGCTGGCCGAGGCGCAGGCCGGTGAGGCAAGTTCGGTCCACCCGCTGCGCCCGGCAGCCCTGCCGCTCAGCGACGATGAGATCCGCGAGCGCATGAGCGGCAACCTGTGCCGCTGCGGCGCCTACCCCAATATCGTTGCCGCGGTCCGCGAGGTCTGCAGCCAGCACGGCAGCCGCTGAGGGCCGGGCATGAATCCTTTTTCCTATGAACGGCCCGAGTCCGTCGACGACGCCATGCGCCTGGGCAGCCAGCCGGGCGCGCGCTACGTCGCCGGTGGCACCAACCTGCTCGACCTGGTCAAGGCCGGCGTGGAAGCGCCACGGCTACTGGTAGACGTCAGCCGGCTGCCGCTGGCCCAGGTGGCAGCGCTGCCCGACTGCGGCCTGCGCATCGGCGCGATGGCCAGCAACACCGATGCGGCCAACCACCCGCTGGTGCGCGAACGCTATCCGCTGCTGGCGCAGGCGCTGCTGGCGGGCGCCAGCGGGCAACTGCGCAATATGGCCACGGTGGGCGGCAACCTGCTGCAGCGCACGCGTTGCCACTACTTCTACGATCCCGGCTTCCCCGCCTGCAACAAGCGCAAGCCCGGCTCCGGCTGCGGCGCGCGCGATGGCATCAACCGCATCCACGCCATCCTGGGCGCGAGCGACCAATGCATCGCCGTGCATCCGTCCGATATGTGCGTGGCACTGGCCGCGCTGGAAGCCGTGGTCGTGGTACGCGCCACCACCGGCGAGCGCCGCATCCCCATCGGCGACTTCCACCGGCTGCCTGGCGACACGCCGCAGTGCGACACCATGCTGGCGCCGGGCGAGCTGATCGTCGCCATCGACCTGCCGCCTTCGCCCTATGCCGCCCATGCCCACTACCTGAAGGTGCGCGACCGCGCCAGCTTTGCCTTTGCGCTGGTCTCGGTGGCCGCGGCGCTGGAAATCGACAGCAACACCGTGCGCAGCGCCCGGCTGGCGCTGGGCGGCGTGGCGCACAAGCCCTGGCGCGTCCCGGCGGCGGAGCAGGCCCTGGCGGGCCGCCCGCTGAGCGCGCACAGCGCCGCCGAAGCCGCGCGGCTGCTGCTCGATGGCGCGCATCCCTATGCCCACAACGCTTTCAAGGTGGGACTGGCGCAACGTGCCGTGCTGCGCGCGCTGCAGGTCGCCAGCCGGCCGCAAGGAGCCTCGGCATGAGCGTGACCGGCGCCCCCCTCGACCGCGTCGATGGCATCCCGAAGGTCACCGGCCGCGCCCGCTATACCGCCGACCATCCGCTGCCGGGCCTGGCCCATGCGGTGATGGTGACCAGCACCATCCCCTGCGGCGAGATCACGGCGATGGACACCGCCGCCTGTGAGCGCATGCCGGGCGTGCGGCTGGTGATGACACCCTTCAATACACCGCACCTGCCCAAGGGCGGCAAGGCCGCCGCGGACATTGCCACGGCCGGGCACGTCATGAACCTGCTGCAGGACACCGCCATCCACTACAACAACCAGCCCGTCGCCGTGGTCGTGGCCGACACCCTGGAGCAAGCGCGCGACGCCGCCCGCTGCCTGCCGGTGCAATACCGGCGCGCCGATGCCGTGCTTGACTTTGCGCAGGCCCGCGCGCAGGGATGCAAACCCGACGAGGACGGATCGGCCGACAGCCGCCGCGGCGATATTGACGCCGGCCTGCGCAGCGCCGCCGCGGTGGTCGACGCGGTCTACACCACGCCGATGGAAAACCATAACCCGATGGAGCCGCACGCCACCATCGCCGCCTGGGACGGCGGCGAGTTGACGCTGTACGACGCGACGCAATACGTCACCGGCGTGCGCAAGGTCGCATCGGCCACGTTCGGCATTCCCATGGAGAAAGTTCGCGTGATCTGCCCATACGTGGGCGGCGGTTTCGGCTGCAAGGGCTCGGTTTGGTCGCACGTGATGCTGGCCGCGATGGCGGCGCGGCAGGCGGGCTGCCCGGTGAAGCTGGTCGTGGACCGGACGCAGATGTTCGGCACCGTGGGCACGCGGCCCCTGACCGAGCAGCACCTGGTCGCTGCCGCGGCACAGGACGGCGCGCTGAGCGCGATCCGCCACGATGTGGCCACCTGCACCTCGATGATCGAAGACTGGCTTGAATCCGCGGCGCTGATCACGCGCAGGCTCTATGCCTGCCCCAACCAGCAGACCAGCCAGCGGCTGGTCAGGCTGAACATCGGCACCCCCACTTTCATGCGGGCGCCGGGCGAAGCCACTGGCAGCTTTGCGCTGGAATGCGCGCTGGACGAGCTGGCGGAACAGCTCGGCATCGACCCGGTCGCGCTGCGCCTGCGCAACCACGCCGATACCGACCCTGAGACGCACCTGCCGTTCTCCAGCAAATCGCTGCGTGAATGTTATCGAGAGGCCGCCGAGCGCTTCGACTGGGCGCGCCGCAACCCCGAGCCGCGTTCGATGCACGCCGACGGCAAGCTGGTGGGCCAGGGCATGGCCACCGCGACCTATCCCACCTACCGTTCGGGCGCCAGCGCCATGGTACGCCTGCTGCCGGACGGCACCGCGCTGGTACGCTCCGGCTCGCAAGACCTCGGCACGGGCACCTATACGGTCATGACGCAGGTCGCCGCCGACGCACTGGGGCTGCCGCCCGGGCGCGTGCGCTTTGAACTGGGCGACACGGCCTTCCCCGAGGCCCCGGTGTCGGGGGGCTCGCAGTCGGTCGCCAGCGTCGCGCCTGCCGTGCAGCAAGCCGCCGCGGCCGCGCGCCAGCAACTGATCCGGCAAGCCGTGGCGGACCCGGCTTCGCCGTTGTCAGGCGTGCCGGCGAAAGACGTGGAGATCAGCGACGGCTGGCTGCAACGCCGCTCCGATCCGACGCAGCGCGAACCCGTGTCCGCGCCGATCACCCGCGCAGGTGGCCACGCGATTGAAGCGCGGGCCAGCGCCAGGCCCGGCAAGGAGCGGAAGCAATACGCAATGCACGCGTTTGGCGCGGTCTTTGCAGAGGTCCACGTCGATCCCGACCTGGGCGAGATCCGCGTCCACCGCATCGTCGCCAGCTATGGCGTGGGCCGGCTGCTGAACCGCAAGACCGCGCACAGCCAGCTCAAGGGCGGCATTATCTGGGGCATCGGCATGGCGCTGCATGAGAAAACCGAGCTGGATCCCGTCACCGGGCGCGTTGCCAATGCCAACCTGGCCGAGTACCACGTGCCGGTCAATGCCGACGTCGGCACCATCGACGTGACGGTGGTGGACGAGGACGATCCGCATATCAACGCGCTGGGCACCAAGGGCATCGGCGAGATCGGCATCGTCGGCGTGGCCGCGGCCATCGCCAATGCCGTATACCATGCCACCGGCCGGCGCGTACGGGACCTGCCGATTACGCTGGACAAGCTGCTGGACTGAGGCCCGCCCAGGCCCAGGGTGGTTGCGCTGGCCGCCATCCAATGGAAAGATGTCGCCCACGGGCTTCGTGCCCGCAACCTGACTGCCCGCCTGGCGGGCGTGGAGGCTGCCGTGACCGAGCTCTACCCCAAGCGTCCGTTCTCGTGCATTGCCCTGCTGCTGGCCGCCGGCGCCGTCCTGGCCCCGGCCCTGGCCAGCGCCCAGACCCCGGCACCGCTGGCGGAATGGCAGTTCTCCGCCGGCATCCCGCTACAGAAGCTGTTTGAAGACACCATCCCCGACTGGCAAGTCCGGCTCGGCGCCGCGGCCATGGTGCGGCCGCGCTACGACGGCTCGTCGGAATACATCCTCATCGGCGGGCCCAGCATCGATATCCGCTACCGCGACCTGGCCTTTGCCTCGATCGGCGAAGGGCTGGGCGTGAACCTGCTGCGGGGCAAGAACTGGCGCGCGGGGATCGCGCTGTCCTACAACCTTGGGCGGCGCGCAAAGGAGGACTCGCCGCACCTGGACGGCATGGGCAATATCAACCCGGCGCCGGAAGGCAAGCTGTTCGCTGAATACGCGGTCTCGAAGGAATTCCCGCTGGTGCTGCGCATCGACGCGCGCCGCAGCCTGGGCGGCAGCGACGGCTGGGTCGGCGATATCGGCGCCTATATGCCGCTGCCGGGCAGCTCCGAGAAATTCTTCTGGTTTGCCGGCCCCACCGTGACCCTGGCCGACTCGCGCTACATGAACGCCTGGTACGGCGTCAGCGACTCGCAGGCCCGCGCCGGACGGCCCGCCTACCATGCGCGCGGCGGCATCAAGTCCTACGGCTTCGGCGTCAGCGCGGTGTGGTATTTCAACAAGCACTGGTTCGCCACCAGCGACATCGCGATCTCGCAGCTGGCTGGCGATGCGGCGGACAGCCCGATCACGCGCAAGTCGACCAACGGGGTCTTCGACCTGTCGATCAACTACGAATTCTGACGCCGATAGCCGTCCGCCCAGTGCGGCTATCGCACAGTGGATGGCCCGCGCCCGCGATTTGGACGGTACCGCCACGGTTCTTCGAAACTGCGTCCCGCATAATTGGCCGGCCGGAATATCCGGCCGCAGCATCCCGCCAGGGGATAGTCGAAGAAGCCAAAGAAGGAGATGTAGTTGAAGTCCAGCATCAAGCATCGCGTGGCGCGCAGCGCGCGTTTCGCCGCCATGGCCATTGCCGGCCTGGCCGCCGCCCACACCGCCCCCACTGCCCTCGCCGCCGAAGCGTGGCCGGCCAAGCCGATCAAGGTGATCGTGCCTTACACGCCGGGCGGTTCCACCGACACCGTCTCGCGCGTCGTGTTCGAAAGAGTCTCGCAACGGCTGGGCCAGCCGATCATCATCGAGAACAAGCCTGGCGCCAACAGCACCCTGGGCGTCGGCGTGGCCGCGCGCTCGGCGCCGGATGGCTACACCTTCGTGTCGGTGCTGGCCGCCTACAGCGCGAACATGTCGCTGTATTCCAAGCTCAGCTACAAGCCCACGGATCTGGTGCCGGTGGCGGAAATGGCCGAGCTGCCGCTGTTCCTGTTCTCCAGCAAGAAGCTGCCGGTCAAGACCGTCGCCGAACTGGTCGACTACGGCAAGAAGCACCCCGACACGCTGACCTTCGGTTCCAGCGGCGTCGGCAGCTCCGCGCACCTGACGGGCGAGCGCCTGGCGATGGAGTCGAAGCTCAAGCTGACCCATGTGCCGTACAACGGCAGTGCGCCGATCCTGCCCGCGCTGGTGTCCGGCGAAGTCTCGGTCGCCTTCGACCCGCTGCTGGTGCCGATGCCGCATGTGAAATCGGGCAAGATCAATGTGCTGGCCGTGGCCTCCGCCAAGCGCTGGCCGGGCGAGCCCAACATCCCGACCATGGAGGAAGCAGGTTTCCCCGGCTTCGTGATGAGCTCCTGGACCGGGCTGATGGCGCCTGCCGGCACGCCGCAACCGGTCGTGGCCCGCATGGCCAGGGAAATCGCCGCGGCCACGCGCAGCCCGGAGGTCGCGAAGAAGCTGACCGACCTCGGTTTTGTGCCGGTGGGCGGTACGCCTGAAGAGTTCCGCAAGCTGATCGAGCGTGATACCACGCGCTATGCGGAGATTGTGAAGGCGGGGAAGATTACGCTGGATTGAGGTTGTTGCCCGGCGGCTTATGTCTTGGCTGCCGGCGCAGCTTGGCCCACGCCTGCCATCGATTGGACCTTAATCTGGTCGAAGGCACATGCGACGCAGGATGGGCCAGCTAGAGGCGTTGCAACAGGTCCGGAAGGCTCCCGGAGCCACTGTTCTCGCCGCGATGGAGCAGTACATAATCTCCGCGTACCACAACGGCGACAGCCTGAAAATCAAGACGATATTGTGCGACGTCAAAAGAGATCATTCCGGTATGCAAAGAGCTTTTGTCTATTTCACCAATGTCAGGGAGAGGTGAGGTCCAGTCGCATTGCCTCACCGGCTCCTTGGGGACGTAGATGCGGAACGCCTACGGCTGCGAATCCCGCCCACGGCGCACACTGACCGCCTCGCCAAGCATGTCCAGCACTGCCACCGAGTCGTCCCACCCGATGCAGGCGTCGGTGATGCTCTGCCCGTATGACAACGAGGACGGACTGTGCACGCCCGGGGTGAACTTCTGTGCGCCGGGGAGCAGATGGCTTTCGACCATTACCCCGAAAATGGATTCACTGCCGCCGCTGATCTGTTGCGCCACGTCCCGCGCGACATCGACCTGCCGCAGGTGTTGCTTGCTGCTGTTGGCGTGGCTGCAATCCACCATCAGCGAGTTGCCGAGCCCGGCCGCTTCCAGTTCCCTGCAGGCGGCGGCCACGGAATCCGCATCGTAGTTCGGGGCCTTGCCGCCACGGAGAATGACGTGGCAGTCCGGGTTGCCCTTGGTATGCACCGTCGCCACCTGCCCGTTCTTGTGCACGCCCAGGAAGTGATGCGGACGCGATGCGGCCTGGATAGCATCGATGGCAATCCTGATGTTGCCGTCAGTGCCATTCTTGAAGCCAATCGGCGCTGAAACGCCCGAAGCCAGCTCGCGGTGCACCTGGCTCTCGGTGGTGCGGGCACCAATCGCGCCCCAGCAGATCAGGTCGCCTATGTACTGGGGCGAGATCACGTCCAGGAACTCACCGGCCGCCGGCAACCCGAGTCGATTGATATCGACCAGCAGGCTGCGCGCGATGCGCAGGCCTTCGTCGATGCGATAGCTTTCGTCCAGGTAGGGGTCGTTGATCAGCCCTTTCCAGCCCACCGTGGTACGCGGCTTCTCGAAGTACACACGCATCACGATCTCCAGCGACCCGGCGTGGCGCTGGCGCTGCTCCATCAGCCGCCGTGCGTACTCGAGTGCCGCCTGCGGGTCGTGGATCGAGCAAGGTCCCATGATCACAAGCAGCCGGTCATCCTTGCCGTGCAGAATGCGCGAGATGCGCTGGCGCGTCTGGGTGACCAGGGATTCGACCGGCGTGCCCCGGATGGGGAAGAAACGGATCAGGTGTTCAGGCGGAGGCAGCGGAATGATGTCTTCGACGCGGGCGTCGTCAGTCACGCTGGTGCGGTCCGGCGGCGCCTGCCAAGCTTCGGCAATGGTCAACGGGGATTTCTGTGGATCATTCATGGCTAGCTCCTGGAGAACTGGGACAGGAAGACCGCCGGCGGGTGCCAGTCAGGCGCAGCAGCGGAATCCGGGCAATATGTCGTTGCGATGCGGCAGGTAGCAATGGCGACGGATCCTGAAGGGCGGCCCAGGCGCGCTGGTACGCGCCAGCAAACGCCGCATCCAGCCAGGACCTGGCTGCCCCCCTCCTCAGCCCTCGTCGTTATGCATCCTCCCAAGACCACTGTCGTGATTATCAGCCCGGCGCAGCGCAATGCCAACCATGGAGATTGGCGAACCGCCAATCAGCGGTCCCAGTTTTTGCGGGGGAACTACTATGTCAGGCCGCCCGCCGAATGCCCATAGCCGGGCAAGACGGCAGCCGTTCACGCCCCGAAGCTTGGCTCGAATGCCGTCTGTGTCGCGTGCTGCGATTCGCGGAAGATCAAGCCGTAGATGCCCGGGTCGGAGCGGATTATCGAATCGATCTCACGGCATGCCAACCGAAGATCCGCACTTCCTTAAAATCGCGCTCGCCCACCGGACATGTCAAAGACAGCGCCTGCATTAAAGCGGCTGGCGTCCGAACATAGCCACGCTACCAGGTGCGCAGCCTCGGCCGGATCGCCCAGGCGCCCGGCCGGGCCCCTTTGCACCGCCGGTCACCAGCGCTGCCTTCCCCGAAAGATCATAGAAATTTGACACGGCATCCCCAGCGCGCCATGGCTGCGCAGAAGCGGTAGCGCCCACGGCAGACGCCGCCCCGCTTTATGACGCAGGCAACTGCCCTGAGCCTTGCCTCGTCGCGTCATCGGCGACAGGGCTTGCCATGCAGCCCACCCGCCGATCCCTACGGTACTAGCCCTCGTCGGGCATGCTCTGTTCGCTTCCAGACAAATACGTGCATGGTCGAAGGCGGCCACACAGACATGGTGTTCGCCGGCCGTCAGATGTCAGCGGAGTCCCTCTCGCGGTCGTCAATCTGCGCCACCGCGAAGGCTGAAGCTCAATAACGGCCCAGACCGTGACCAGCTAGCTGCCAGTCGACGTGTAGTGGCGCAGCCCGGTACGCCATGCGCCGATGGCCGCCAGGAGAAAAACGAAACCAGTCGAATTCGCCGGTACGCAAAAAGGTCTGCCCAGCACGTCGAAACCGCGCCCGATGGCATCGGCGATGGCGAACATGCAGTTCACCAGCCCGTAGAACAGCGCCCAGACCGCGACCACCTCGATTCCGGTGACAAGGAACTGACCCAGCGTGACGCGTCCCGCTATCTAAGGTGAACGAAGGTCTCTTGTCGACCCTAAACAGCCTGTTGCACCCAGCTTGCCAGTGTCCCTTGACGACCACATATCAGGCACTGGAACATCCCGGTTGACTCGACACTCTGTAACTGGAACGCCTACAAAACGGAAAGCGATACGTGAGGGAGATTTTTCGGCGCCTGTCGACAGCCTTCCTTCTCCCGAAAGCGCGTTGTGAACCCTCGATGCTATGGCACAGACCGTCCCGCGGCATTGGTTTGTGCGGTGAGTATGCGCCCCGAAGTTTTTGAATGGCCTTCGCAAGGTCACTTGAGGATGGCAGACCGAACAGGCGAGCCTAATCTATGCTGAACAAAGACAATCGACGTCGCACCGTCGTGACTACGAACCAGCAGCGATCGCGTGCAACAATCGGATTCGCTTCTTATATTGCAACGGGCTCGACGCCATCACCGCCTTAAAAGGCGATGGAAACCGACAGCCTTACGACTCGCCCGTCAGGGGTCAACGCCGGATGGCAGCGGCTCCCGCGGCGCGGGGCGCACGCCCCAACCCAGCGGCGGTACACCAGGACGCATAGGGTGCCCGGGCGATGAGTACTGCAGAATCGTGTCGGTGTCCAGATGGATCAGTCTTACGCGGTGGGAATGGTTCCACCGTCGATCACGTACTCTGCCCCGCTGATCGCCGCCGCACGCGGCGAGATCAAAAAGGCGATCAGGTCGGCGACTTCCGCCGGCTTGCACGGCCGCCCGAGCGGGATGCCACCCAGCGCATCCATGATGATCTGCTTGCCGCCTTCGTAATCCGTACCGGCCTGGCTGGCAAGCCGTTCTGCCAGCGCAACTGCCGCTTCGGTTTCCACCCAGCCCGGCGACACGCGCACGACGCGCACGCCCTTAGGCGTGATTTCCTTCGACAGACTCTTGCTGTACGTGGACAGTGCAGCCTTGGCGGCAGCATAAGCCGTGGTCGATTCCGGCAAGGGCAAACGATTCTGGATGGACGTGACGTGGATGATGACGCCTGCACGTTGCTCAATCATCTTCGGCAACAACGCCCGATCCAGTCGTACGGCCGGAAACAGATTGAGGTTCAGCTCTTTCTGCCATTCGGTTTCATCCAGCGCGGCAAAACCGCCTGCCGGGGCTGACGATCCGCCCAGGACATGGATGATGGCGTCCACGCCACCCAGCCGGTTTTCGATGGCCTGTGCTACGGTGGCGCAACCCTCCGGCGTAGTGAGGTCGGCTTCGACGAACATGGCGTCGGGAATGAAGTCCGGCTTGGCACGAGCCGTCGTCAGGATGCGCGCGCCGAGTTCGCCGAGCAGTTCGACGACGGCGCGGCCAACGCCCTTCGTGCCAGCCGTGACCAGCACACGCTTGCCCGTGAGTTCGCGGTTCGTGGTCATCAGTGGATCTCTAGAAATTCAATCTTGTTGTCCGTGAGCCGGAATACATGTTTCAGGTCGGCGAGACCTCCGGGGAAGTTGCCAGCATATTGAGCCACGACAGTGACGCGGGCGTCGTCTTGCACGAACGTCAACGGCTCTACGCTATAGGCATACTTGCGCTGCGCTTCCGCCAGCCAGGTTTCGATTGCTTCGTGTCCCTGATACGTCTGGCCTTCATCGTGAACAACGGCCTTTTCGGAAAAAGCACGCCGCAGCGATGAAGGCGCGGCACCATTGCTCACCTGAAAAAAAGTGGAGACCGCATCGGGTAGTGAAATGTCCATGCAAGGAGCCTCTGATGGCAAAGTGTCGATACAGGAATTTTCGCTATAAACTTACTATTGAACAAGAACGCACGGAAAAGTAAGTTACCTACCTATGGGAAAGGAATACACCCCCGACACGGCCGCAGTTGGTGTCGAAGCAGTGCTTAAATTGCTGGAAGGGCGCTGGAAGCTGGTCATCCTGTTCCACCTTTTCGATGGCAAGGTGCAGCGTTTCTCTGATCTGGAGAAGCTCATCCCTGGTATTTCGCAAAAGATGCTCGCGCAGCAGCTACGCCAGTTGGAGGCGGACGGGATCGTGGCAAGAAAGCTCTATGCCCAGGTGCCGCCCAAGGTGGAATACCGGTTGACTGATTGGGGACAAGCACTCTGTCCCGCTCTGGACGCTCTTCTCAAATGGGCGGAGCAGCGCAACGAGTTGCTAAAAGCTGTCTGATGCCGAGTAGATTGCCCTAGGTAATCTCCGTTGATTGGCCGAGCAAGCCAAGCCGGATCAGACTCTCCGCGGTCGCAACAATGGCTTCATCTCTCGAACACGGCGACCATGCGAGTCTGCCCAACTACAGCCGTGTGCCTAAGGAAGAGCGCCGCGTGAGCTATCGCACTATAGCTATTGCGCGGGCCAACGGCCCTTCGACCGCTTTGAGCGTCTGTTGATGGAGTCAAAAGAGTCCTGGAACACGACACGATCAATGACCGCAATTGGCCGCAAGCGACCGCTCGCCGGCCGTGATGTCATCAAACTTCAGTCTGCTCCGCCATCTCAAGCGCGTCGTCGACCTCGATGCCAAGATATCTGACAGTGCTCTCGATCTTAGTGTGTCCAAGCAGCAACTGTACTGCGCGCAGGTTCTTGGTGCGCCGGTAGATCAACGAAGCCTTCGTTCGGCGCAACGTGTGTGTGCCGTACGCCGAATCATCGAGGCCGATCGAAGCGATCCATCGATGCACTAGGCGGGCGTACTGCCGCGTCGAAAGATGGGCAGAGGCGTGAAGTCGGCTTGGGAAAAGGTGGTCAGATGAACGGAGTCCTCGTATCCGAATCCAGGCAGCAACGCTGTCACGGGTCTGCTCGGTGATCTCAAACTGCACCGGTCGATGGGTCTTTTGCTGAGTGACTGTGGCTCGGGCGGCCACGTGCCCGCCGTAGCATATGTCTTGGACCAGCAATCGAGTCAGATCGCAAGCTCGGAGCTTGCTGTCGATGGCCAAGTTGAACAGCGCAAGCTCGCGCGCCTTCGAGGACATTTGGAGTCTGGTGCGGATCGCCCAGATTTCCTTGAGCTTCAAGGGCGGCTTCTGACCCGTAAGCTTCCCTTTGTTCCAAGGAACGTGAGGCGCGGCGGGGGAGTTTCGCGTATCCATGACGATCTCCTTTCAGGTGAAAGGAGATTCAGTTTGCGCCTGCTGTAACGGTCGCTGTCCGACCCACTCCTACCCTTCATTAAAGCTTGGCGAGTGACTCAAGTTGAGGCCAGAGCGGCCGCCGAAGCGGCATGTCTCGGCAGGCAACGCTAAATGCCGAGGCTGCCTGCCAGGCGTTCGGCCATCTGCATTTGGCGAAATGCTTCCACAACGTATTCGATGAATACGCGCGTCTTGGTTGGTATCAGTGTGCGCGTAGGGTAGTACAGCGAAATGGCGCCTGCATCGGCATACCAGCGTGGCAGTAAGCGCACCAGTTCGCCACGTTCAATCCATGGCAACACATCAGGTACAGCCAGCAATGTTACACCGAGCCCCAGTAGCGCGGCTTCACGCATGGCGGCCGGGTCGCTCACCACAATGCGTTCGGGCATGGTCGCGGCAACCTCGTTGCCGGCGGCATCGCGCATGGTCCATTGGCGCGTGCGCCCTGTGCGTCCGGAGCGCATGACGATGCCATCCATGACGTTCAGCATGGATGGATCGGCTGGCAGCGTGCGTTCCCGCAGATACGCAGGCGACGCCACGGCGACGACATGCGCCGGTGCCAGTGCGCGCGACACGAGACCCGGCGCCAGCTCGAAGCCCCCGCCTATAGCCGCGTCGAACCCTTCGGCAATCAAATCGATCGCGCGATTCTCGAAATGCCATTCCGGGCGGATCGCCGGATAACGCTTCAGGAAATCGGGAAGCAACGGCAGCACGTAAGCCATGCCGAACGACGGGGCCAGGCTGACTTTCAGCACGCCAGCCGGTTCGCCGTGGTCGTTCGACATGGCGGCGATGGCGGTTTGCAGAGCGTCTAGGTTGCCGCCGATGGATGCAAGGAAGCGTTCGCCAGCCTCGGTAAGCGTCAGCTTGCGTGTCGAGCGCTGAAAGAGTCGCACGCCCAGATTGCGCTCGAGCATGGCCACGTTGCGGCTGACGGCCGCGGGCGTCAGGGCCAGTCGGCGACCCGCCGCCGAAAAGCTACCGGTTTCGGCACTGCGCACAAAGGATTCGAGGTTGGCGAGGGTTTCCATCCGACTCAGCTTACACGATCGCTTGAAGTTGATTCCAGTCATTCGCGACTAATCACCGGGGAATCGCACGCCCATACTTCGTTCACACCTTGTGATTCACCCAAACCGGAGCTAAAAATGACTCAACAGACGCTTTCCCTGGTCGGCAAGATCGCCCTAGTTACTGGCGGTTCGCGCTCCATCGGCGCCGCCATTGCCCGCCGCCTGGCCGCCGACGGCGCGTCCGTGGCGCTGACCTACGGTGCATCACCGGATAAGGCCGCCACGGTGGTACGCGAGATCGAAGCGGCCGGCGGCCGGGCCATCGCGCTCGCCGCAGACGCCGGCGATCCTGCCGCGGTGCGCCGAGCCGTGGCCGCGACGGTCGACGCATTCGGTGGTCTCGATATCCTCGTCAACAACGCTGGCCTGGGCCTGGGCGGCGCTATCGAGGACATCCCGTTCGACACCTACGAGCGCATGATTGCGGTGAACGTGACCGGCGTATTTGTGGCCACACAGGAAGCGGTGCGGCATATGAAGGCGGGCGGGCGCGTGATCCACATCGGTTCGTCGATGGTGCGCTACGCAGCGTTTCCCACGGCATCGCTCTACACGCTGACCAAGGGTGCAATTGCAGGCTTCAATCGCAGTCTGGTGCGTGATCTGGGGCCGAAAGGCATCACGGTCAACACCGTCCACCCTGGCCCGACCGACACCGATATGAACCCCGCCGGCGGCCCGGTTAGCGAGATCGTAGGGCCCGGCATTGCCTTGGGCCGATACGGGCAGCCACATGAGATTGCCGGCGTGGTGGCATTCCTCGCCGGCCCGGACGCAGCCTTCGTGACCGGTGCCGAGATCGTTGCCGATGGCGGCTTCACCGCTTGAACAAGGAGTTCGTCATGCAAGCAAGCTACGGAAAGACCATTGGCATCATCGGCGCGGGCGCGATAGGCATGGCGTTCGCCACGGCGCTGGCACGCCACGGCATCCAGGCGGTGGTGGCCAACAGCCGTGGGCCTGAAACGCTTCGGGATGCCGTGAAAGCAATCGGGCCTTCGATTCGCCCGGGCACGCGCGAGGAAGCCGCAGCGCAGGACATCGTGCTGGTGGCTGTGAACTGGTCGCAGCTGCCACTGGCACTGAGCGGGCTGCCCGAATTTGGCGGGCGGATTGTCGTCGACGCAAACAACCCAATTGAGGCCCCGCTGTTTCGCCCCGCGGACCTGCATGGCCGCTCTTCGAGCGCAGTGTTTGCAGACCTCGTGCCCGGCGCGCGTGTTGTCAAGGCGTTCAATCACCTGCAACCCGCGCTGGTGTCTGGCGATCCGCAAGCAGAAGGTGGCCGCCGCGTGTTGTTTTTATCGGGTGACGATGCGAACGCCAAAGCCGAGGTGGCCACGTTGATCGATCGTCTTGGGTTTTTCAGCATCGATCTCGGTTCGCTCGATGTGGGCGGAAGGCAGCACCAATTTCCTGGAGGACCACTGGCGGCGCTTAACTTGGTGACAATGCGCTCGACTTGAAAGGCGGGACTGGAAGCAACCGAAAGAGGAACTCTAACGGCGGCCCGGCAAGCTCCATATAGTGCACGCGTCCGCTGTGGCAGAGCTTCGGCCATTCAGTCTGAGAGCCCGGCCGTCGCTTTCTGGCCGAACTCGGAAGTCCGTCGGTCGCCGACCTCCGCCGCGGCGTCGAACTTCCGCTCCCGACCCTGAACGGCCCTTCAGACTAGTGGAACCTCTACGGCCGCTACCGGGTTTCAAGCGGCCATCGCTAAGACTCGAAGCACCTTGGCAACAACAATCAAGGCTCGCCTTCACGGACCCCCGACGTATCGCTGTTAGACGTTTCGTTGTGCCCAGTGCGCGTCGTGACGCCCCCCTGAAGCGGGACGCGAAGTGCAGCGCATCGCTCGTCAATGAATCCGGTTCGTGAACCGAATGTAGAAGGCCGAGTTGCTTCCCTTCTTCGGCATCCACCACGCGAGCGGTTAGCATAAGGTCGCGCGCGTTCACCATGCCGACCAGACGTGGCAAGGTGTGGAACGCTCCCATGTCCGGTATTAAGCCGAGTTTCCCGAACGACATGCAGAAGCGCGCGCGCGTGGACGCCATCAGGAAATCGGCGGAGAGTGCCAGCGACATACCCGTGCCGAATGCCGCGCCGCCCACGGCCGCTATCACTGGCACGTCGAGACTGCGCAGACGGGCAAGCGTCTGATGAGCGCGTGTCAGGTTTCGGCGCATGGACGCGGCGACGTTGTCGCCTGTTCCGAGGCGCTCCTTCACTGCTTTCAAATTGCCGCCCGCGCAGAATGAACCTCCTGCGCCGGTGATGACAAGTGCGAAGACATCCTCATCGGACTCGACGCGGGCGAGCATGTCGGCATAGTCCAGCACCAGTTCCGTGGTCAGTGCATTGCGATGTTCTGGTCGCCGGTGCGTGAATTCCGCGACTCCACCAACAATCGATAGGTCGGACTCCCGAAATTGGATGGTCTCTGTCGCCATCAACTCTCCTTCTTGCAGATCTGTAAGAGATACCGCGCGCATGCTCCGCATGGTGGCAGAGCGGGCCGCGTGAAGTGGGGTGCGCAAAAAATCGCGCCTCTTCGAGCAGTGGCACCGAAATCGATATCACAGAATCTGTGGGGTCATTACGATTACTCCGTGCGGGCAATATGCGCGGCTGGCTCCGGGTCGAATAGCGCTTCAACAAGATGCGCACGGCGCGCACGGGTGGCTGCCTGGTTGACGTAGCCTTTGTCGGCGATCTCATTCGCGTCCAGCGAGGGCGGCTCAGCCATCAGCATTACGCGACGAATTGAAAGGCTTGCGGCGCTGGTAGACTGCGCACGTAGTCGCGCGCGGATGGCGTCAACGACAATTGGATGGTGTGCCAGAGCATCGGTATCGAGGTCCGCCAACTCCGGAGCGAGTTGGCGGCAGGCGGCCACATTGGGCCAGGCCAAGGCGGCGAGGTAGTCGCGGTCGTGGCCGCAGATCACTGCATCGTTGAGTAGCGGTGCACATTGCTCGACCAGGGCCAGCCGCATCGCACCAGTGCGTACCCATGTGCCGTTGGCCAGCTTGAAATCCTCTGCCGCGCGCCCAGCAAAGCTCAGGCCTCGAGTGGGATCGCCAGGATCGACCAGGCGTACCGCATCGCCCATTCGAAAGAAACCTTCCTCGTCGAATGCCGCGGCGGTCAGGTCGGGGCGATTGATATAGCCAGTGAACAATGACGGCCCTTTGATGCGGATCTCATAGCGACTGTCGCCGCCAGGCAGCGGCACCAGCTTGGCTTCGACGCCCGGTACGGGAACGCCTATGTTGCCAGCAGTCTCGGTAGGCCAACCGCAAAAGAGACCGATGCCGCTTGACTCGGTGCAGGCTAGTCCGGAGCAGAAGGCCACGCGCTCGCCAATGGTCTTCTCGGATAGCGCGTGGATACGGTCCCAGACATCCTTCGACAGGCTGGCACCGCCATAAGAGAAGTTCACCGCCTCTGAAAGCAGGTTGCGCGCGAGCATGGGATCGTTTTCGGCTTCCGCGACCAACAGGGCCCAGGCCGTGGGTACAGCAGTGAAAACTGTGGGCGCCACATCACGCATATTGCGCACGGTACGATCGAACTGGCCCGGTAGGGGACGTCCATCGTCGATGTAGTGGCTGCCGCCAACTGTGACGGCGCGCGTTAGGTTGAGCACACCACCCAACCCGTGGTGCCACGGCAGCCAGTCGAGATACGCGGACGGGCGGTCGAGCAACGCTCGAAAGTTGCCGAGGTAGTACGCGGAGACGGCGCGCAGATTGGCATGCGACAGAGCCACGCCCTTTGGCGCGCCGGTGGACCCCGAGGTAAGGAGCACGCGACACGTGTCACGGTCCTGGATTGCCGCGTGTGCATTCTCCACGGCAGCCCGGCGCGCGGGGGTGACTTCAGCGGCGATGAAATCGGACCACTGAAATTGACCATCCGTTGCGCCGTGTACCGTGATCACTGGGACGCCGGGCTTTGCAATGGTGGTTAGCGCGCGTGCAAATGGGGCTGCGTCCTGCACGAAGATCGCTGCTGGTGGTACTAGTTCCGCCACGTCACGCAGGCGCGTGAAATCCTGACTCATCAGAGAGTAGGCAGGCGAAACCGGTGCAACCGGCACGCCAACATGTTCGGCGGCCAGCAGCAACACCGCCAATTCGATCGAGTTGCCCGATAGGACAAGCAGAGGTCGATCGCGATCGAGTCCGAGGTCCAACAGCGCCGCGCCGACGGCCAGGATTTGATGCCAGAGTTCGGCCCAAGTGATGGCCCGCCAGTCGCCTTGACTGTCGCGTTCTGCAAACGCACGGACGTCCGGGCGATGCGCGGCCCAACGTGCAGCGTACTCGCCAAGTCCTTGTTGGGCGGAGTTGGCTGGCGGATTGGCGCAGCGCAATACGATGGTACCGTCGTCGCGATAATCGACAAGCGTGCGGCGCTGTGGAAACACCGTCTGCCGGTACTTGGGGGATGTGTCGGGGCGTACTGCGGAAAGCCCAGTCATGAAATGCGTCTCCTCAATCTGCGGCAGCTTAAACCGCGCCGCACGTGGCGGATGTCGCTTGCCGATTGGGAAAATCGGTTGGGCGATCGAATGACGCTACGCTACGCCAGAAGCGGGGGCGGCCTCTACCACCCGTGTCAGGTGGGAGTGGGAAAGCTTCCAGCGAGGCTCCGAACGGGCTCTCATGCGTGTGACGGTATCGCCGCGTGTAAGCGGCGCGTATTTGCCGCTTCACAGTCCTGCGTGGGAGGTCCTGTGAGCGATTTTCTGACCGCCGAGCGTGAGCACTGAGTTTTGCACCGCACCGGTGTTTCAGTGAAAGGACGTTGCAGCGTCTGTCGGCCGTCGCGGTCGCCTGGTCCGATCTGAGATGGTTGCATCCGTCGGCTTTCAGGGCAGAGCGGACCTCTGAATGTCCTCATGAAGCGTTGGGCGAGGGTCCGGAAATTGCCGACAAGCGACCTCCGCCGGAACACGGGTTCGGTAACGTTCCGGACAAACTTGCAGTCGCCCTCTGACCTGCATACCTGGCCAGTATGTCAAAATTCGTTTCCAATCGGCCAGCTTCGTTGACCGGTCATGTGCGAGCGTTTGATTCCTCGCGGCGGGCCAGCCCTCCTTGCTCCAGGGGAGTCATACTGACTAACCCGGCCCTGTGCTCGCCCCCCCGGTTAGCAGCGGACTGCGAGCCTCCATCACTCACTTGGAGGTAATCATGCAAAGCAACACCCCGGCTCCCCAAGAGCCCACCCTCGCCCAAAAGCAAGCCCAACTAGCCGAGAACCTGGCCAAAATCGACCGCGCCCAGGCTCGTCGCCACGCAAAGCCGCCCCACCCCCGCCCAGCAAGGCCGTCCCCCTGGAGGACCACATCCTTGAAGTCACCGACGACATCCTGCGTGTCAGCGTCGGTCTTCAGTCCTTCCTGACCTTGCTGGACCTGCAGAGCGACACCATCCCCCAGGGCATCGGCCTCCACGCCCTGCTCTTGCCGCTCAAGCAGCAACTGGACGAGAGCGCCAACCGCCTGCAGGCGCTGGTCTGACGAAGAGCGCTGCTGACCGCGCAACGGATGAGCAGCGCTGAAAAGCAAACGGCGTGAGCCAGTTGGTCTCGCGCCGTTTGCATCTTCCCGATGGTCGAGCGGTGCAAGCCGCTGATCCGCATCGAGATCCGGAGCTTCGAGGCGATATGCCATCACCTCGCAAAGCTGCGGTCCGGCACGCATTCCGGCCAGACCGCGGCGACCGGACGCTAGCCCAGCCCGGTTGCCATCGCCGGGTCCGTCACGCCATGCTGGCCAGTCTCCAGGCGACCTGCGAAGCGCCGTTCGAATCCGCTTTCGGCTTCCGTGACCGTGAAGTCGTACCAGTTGCCGCTCTCCTGCAGCGGCCAGTGGTGCTCCACCTCGGCGCCGGCCGTGATATGGAGTTGCCACGGACCGTCGCTACGATAAGCGTTGGGCGTCACCACCAGCGTCAGCGGCTTGCCGCCACCGTTGACCGCGCCCTTGCCGTCGTTGCGCGCAGACAGGTAGACACTGCCCTTGTCCAGGTCGTAGCAGACGCGGACCTCAGGGGCATCGGCCATGGCGTCCGCGGGCAGCTGGCCCTTGAACATGCGCACGAAGCCGTTAGGCCCGTAGACCGCCAGGTCATAGCGCCCGTTGTCCGTGGTGCGCGCATCCCATTCATCGTCCAGCATCTTGCCGGGCTCGACCGTGTAGCGGCGCGGAATCTGGTCCAGATGGAGCCGGTCGTAGACATGGAAGACCGCGCCCTGCTCCCCCGTATTGCTGAAGATCAGCTTCAGCTTGCCGATGGTGGGCTCGGCCAGCGCACTCGCATGGAGGACATAGGGCAGCGCGCGCGAATACTTGGTGCCAGTCTCCTGGAACAGCGACGCCGGCACGACCGGTGCCGCCGCCTTGGGTTTCGCCAGCTGCTCGGCGATCACCTGCTTGTAGTTGCTGGTATCCGGCAGCGTCGGGAACACCTGGTCATTCGGCGTCCTGAAATCGAAGACGGAAGTCAGGTCGCCGGCCACTGCGCGGTGCCACGGGCTGATCGCGGGCACCGTGATGCCGAAGCGCTGTTCCAGGAAACGCCCCATCGAGGTGTGGTCGAACACCTGCGAGTTGATCCACCCGCCGCGCGTCCACGGCGAGATCACATACATCGGCACGCGCGGGCCGAACCCGTACGGGCGCAGGCGGATGGTCTCGCCGCTGGTGGTGGTGCCGTCGAGCGCCGTATTGCCGGCGGTGTCGAAGTATTCGCCGGTGACGTCGACGGTCGACTTGCCGTGCAGGACGCCATTGGCGTCGTAGGACGGCACCGCGGCCGGCGGAATATGGTCGAAGAAGCCGTCATTCTCATCGAAGGTGATGAAGAACACGGTCTTGCTCCAGACCTCCGGGTTGGCGGTCAGCGCCGTCAGCACCGTGTTGATGAAGTCCGCGCCTTCGGTTGCGCTCGACGGGCCGCCCGGATGTTCGGACTGCGCCGGCGTCGGCAGGATCCAGCTTACGGCCGGCAGCGTGTCGTCCCGCACATGCGCGGCCAGCTGCTCGATGGTCCAGCTGCTCATGCCGTTGTCGTAGAGCGGATTGCCTGGCTGCGCTTCACGGAAGCTCTTGAAGGCGAGCCCGCCATGCAGCAGGCCGCCCCAGTTGGCATTGGGGTTCTGGTAGATGCGCCAGCTGACGCCCTTTGCCTGCAGCAGTTCCGGCAGCGTGGACCACTGGAAGGCGGAACCCTTGTAGGTGTAGCCCGGCGTGGGCAGCTTGCCGCTCACGCTGCAGCGCAGGTTGTTGACCTCCGCATCGTCAAGCGTGCAGTTGCGCCCCGCCTCGCGCATCGCGGGGTTGTAGTTGGAGCCCGACATGAAGGTGATGCGGTTCGGGTCGGTGCCGCCGGCGTGGCTGCAGTGGTAGGCGTCGCAAAGCGTGAAGGCCTCGGCCAGCGCGTACTGGAACGGAATGTCTTCACGACGGTAGTAGCCCATCGAATGGTCGTTCTTGTACTTGGCCCAGAAGCCGAAACGGCCCTGGTTCCACGCATTCTGCGCATCCATGAAGCTGTGCGGCGTGCCGGAGACGCGCAGCGCGTTGACGGTCGCGCTGTCGAGATGGAACGGCGTGATCTCGCGCGTGCCGTTCGACTCGAACCACACCGGCTTGCCTGACGGCACCGGCACCGGGAAGCGGTCGCCAAAGCCGCGCACGCCGCGCATGGCGCCGAAGTAATGGTCCAGCGCGCGGTTTTCCTGCATCAGGATCACTACGTGCTGCACGTCCTGGATCGTGCCGGTATTGACCGCAGCCGGAACGGCGAGTGCGCGGGCGATGCTGGGCGGCAGCATCGACAGAACCGAAGCAGCGGCAGCGCTTTTGACGGCGCCGGAGAGGAAGGTGCGTCGATCGATTTTGGTCATGATCGGGGGAATGGTAGGAGCGGACGATGGGGGAAGGGTCGCGGATGTGTCAGGGTGCGCAGTGCATGCCCTGCTTCGACGCTGCCGCGTCTTCGGCTGCTGCCGCCTGCATGGTTGTCTTGACGGCCTGGGGAGTGATGCTGCTGCTATCTTCGCCGCCACCGCATGCGGTGAGGGCCAGGGACAAAAGCGCCGCGAGCAGCGCGGCGCGGCCAGACCACAATGGGTTGTTCATGAGGACTCCTTATGTTCGAGGGCCAGGGGGAAGGGACTGACGCGACTCGAAGCGTAGGGGGCCGATGTGACATCCAAATGAATATTGCTCAATACAATTGTTTTTACATTTGAATTATCCTCATTTTCTGGCCGTGGAACGGCACCCCCGTCACTGACGGGAGCAAGGCTGGACGACAACTGCAGCAGGAAAATGTCAGGATGCCGGCGCGGGCCGGCTGGGGCTCAATATCGCTTGAGCGACAGGACGTCGAACGTACGCCGCAGCGTTTCGACGGAGTGGTCGTAGTCCGTCAGCGCGAGGCAGGCGATCAGCACATCGATGATCGCCAGTTGCGCCAGGCGGCTGGTCATCGCCTCGGTCCGGAAGCGGGTCTCGCGCGCCATCGTGAACAGCACGACGTCGGCGAAGGCCTGGATCGGCGACTTGCCGAAATTGGTGATGCAGATGGTGCTGGCACCGCTCTCCCGCGCCAGCCGCGTGGCCGTCACGGTTTCGTGCGTGCTGCCCGAATGCGAGATGGTCAGCGTGGCAACCCTGGGGCCCGCGAGCGATGCGCTGATGGCCTGGATATGCGAATCCACCACCGCCTTCACGTTGAGCCCGATGCGCAGCATGCGGTACTGCGCATCCTCGGCGATCGGCGCCGCGCTGCCGATGCCATAGATCTCGATGCGTTCGGCCGCCCTGAGCATGGCGACCGCGCGCTCGATCGCGGCCACGTCGAGCACGGCGCTGGTGTCATACAGCGTCTGGACGTTGCTCTGGAAGATCTTGCGCATGACCGCCGGGCAGGTGTCGCCGGGCTCGAGGTCTTCGTGGATGATCTGGACCCCCTGCACCAGTTCCTGCGCCAGCAGGATCTTCAGTTGCTGGAAGCCCGTCGCGCCCAGGCTCTTGCAGAAGCCGACCACGCTGCCCTCGCTCGCATTGGTGCGCTCGGCCACTTCGCTGACCGACATATGGATCACGGTCTGCGGATACCGGGTCACGAAATCGGCAATGCGCTGCCCGGCCGGCCCCAGCGAGTCCCGCATGCTGTGAATGCGCGCGAGCATCGCCGACGTGGTGGGCGACGGCGGCGCTGGCTCGGCGGTCTGCGCGGTCTCCGTTCTGGCCGATGACGCCTGCGACGACGATTTCCGGGCCGGCGCCGCGCCCGCGCCGCGGCGGCCCTTTACCATGGGCCCCGCCCGCTCAGGGACTGACGATACGGCGCGAAGCCCGGGTGGCAAGACGGAATCGGCATCAATCGACCTGCAAAGTGTATGGTGAATTCAGTGTTCCGGATGAAACCGGCAAGGCACGGCACGATGATAACTGTTTGCGTTGACAATACCGTTTTCCGTTGCCCCTGCCACGGAACTGGTCGCGAGCGCCCGGCCTCCAGAGGATTGCATCGACCGATTGAATCCTGAGCCCTTCATGGGTCATTCGAAGGCCGCCCCAACCGGAAGCACGTCCGCATTGCGGTGCTGCAACAGGAAATCGCCAGCCTGGGCGCTGCCATCACCACCACTACCGCGACGCGGAACCAGGCCATCCGCGAGCTCTCTTCCGGGCAGTCAATGCGGGCGGGCAGCCTGGCGATGAACTAGCGCGCCAGGCTGCGCCGCTCAGTCGCGATACGCCCGCAAGTCGACCATGCGGCCACCATCGTCCGCAATCAGGCGGAACGCGGCAGGCTGGTAGTCGGCATCGATGGCCAGCAACCCTGTGACGCAGGCAAGCAGCGTGCCGCAGGTCGTCCGGATCCATGCGTATGACACTAGCGCAACACCCGGCATTGCGGCTTCAGCATGAGCGGCGCCGCGCTCAGTGCCGCCGCCGTTTCGAATGACACGCCTTCGGCCAGGCCGGTGACCAGCAGCCCGCCGCCAGGCTGCACCTCGATCACCGCCAGGTCCGTGTAGATGCGGTCCACCACGCCAAGGCCGGTAACGGGATAGCTGCAGCGCTCCACGAGCTTGGGTTGGCCGTCGCGGGTGACATGCTCCATCATCACGAACAGCCTGGCCGCTCCCGCCACCAGGTCCATGGCGCCACCCACGGCGGGAATCGCGTCGGGCCCGCCGGTCGACCAGTTGGCCCAGGTCGCCCGTGGCGGAGACCTGGAAGCCGCCCAGCACGGTGATGTCGAGATGCCCGCCGCGCATCATCGCGAAGGACATTGCATGGTCGGAGATGGAAGCGCCCGCCAGCAACGCGACCGGCTCCTTGCTGGCATTATCGAAGATGCCTGGCGTCATCACCTGCTCTGGCGCCAGCGTGCCCAGCGGCACGATCTCATCGACCTGGACGATGGTGTGTCGGGCTGCAGTGCACATCACCGGCCCGAAGTTGCGGCCCGCATAGCGGTAGTCGAGGTTGCCCCAGCGATCCGCCCGATGCGCCTTGACCAGCGCGAAATCGCCGCGCAAGGGTTGCTCCAGCACATAACCCCTGCCATCGATCTCGCGCGTTTCCTTGCCCTCAGCCAGGGCCGTGCCATACGCGGTCGGCGTAAAGAACGGCCCCAGTCCGGCGCCGGCGGCGCGCATGCCCCGGCCGGCCGGTCTTGGTTCATTGCTGCGGAATGCCGGTGTCCTTGACCACGCGCGCCCAGCGCTCGCGCTCGCTGTTGATGAAGGTGCCGAAGTGAGCGGGCGTATCGCCGCCTGGGATACCCCCTAGCTCCGCCAGCCTTGCCTTGATGTCGGGCTCGTCCAGGATGCCGGCGACGGTCTTCTGCAGCCGGTCAATCACCTCCCGTGGCGTGCCGGCCGGCGCCACCAGGCCGAACCATGCCGTCACCTGGAAGTCGTTCACGCCAGCTTCCTTCATGGTAGGCACATCAGGCAGCTCGGGCACCCGGCTGGCGCTGGTCACCGCCAGCGCGCGCAGCTTGCCCGACCGGATATGCGGCAGCGAGCTGGGGAGATTGTCCACCATCATGGTGACCTGTCCCGCGACCAGGTCGGCCACGGCCGGTGCCGCACCCTTGTAAGGAACGTGGATGAGGTCAGTGCCAGTGCGCTTGCGGAACAGCTCGCCGGAAAGGTGGACCGACTGGCCGGTGCCCGAGGAGGCAAAGGAATACTTGCCGGGCTGCGCCTTGGCCAGCGCGACCAGTTCGGCCACGGTTCGGGCCGGCACGCTGGCATTGACGACCAGGACATTGGGTACCGACACCACCATGGTAATTGGCGCAAAGTCCTCGGCGCGGTAGGGCAGTTGCCGGTACAGGCTGTAGTTGATGGCATTGGGCCCGATATTGCCCATCATCAGGGTGTAGCCATCGGCGGCAGACTGCCTGAGCGCCTGGGCGCCAATGATGCCGCCTCCGCCGGCGCGGTTTTCCACCACCACCGGCTGGCCAAGCAACTCGCCCATGCGCTTGCCGACCAGGCGCGACGCGATATCCGTTGTACCACCCGCGGCCGCCGGCACGATCAGCCGGATCGGCTTGTCGGGATATGCCGCCAGCGCTGTGCCTGGGGCCACCACGACGGCAACGCCAACCACCCCCGCCATCCCGGTCGCCGCTAGTGCCAGCCTGGCGCGCGCCAGCCACCGCCCATCGAAAGCCTGCTTCATCGTCATCTCCTTTTACGGTCGCGCCATGTTCCTGGGATGTGGTTCCAGCGCTGCGTCAATGACGATAAATCGCCCGTCAGGGCACGTGAATTCACAATTCGCAAAAGAAGGCTTCTGCCTGACAGAACCCATGCGTACGCTGTGGCACCGCTATCGGCGGCTATCGACCTTTTCGAGAAAAATCCGGGCTGTGCATTAACTTTTCTCCGAGTTTTGACGCCGGTTTCCGGCATCAATACCGCGGTTTCCGCAGCAGCTCACGGATTTTTCCAGGCGAGCGCATGCGCACCCGATTGCAGGCGGCAATGCGCTTCACAAGCATCGTGTCGTCCCTGTTTCACGCGCCAGGCTGCGCCGCTCAGTCGCGATACGCCCACAAGTCGACCACGCGGCCACCGTCGTCCGCCATCAGGCGGAACGCGGCGGGCTGATAGTCGGTGTCGATGGCCAGCACGCCGGTGGCGCTGGCCGGCAGCGTGCCGCAGGCCGACGTGGACAGCTTGAGGCTCAGCGAATTCGGCATGACATGCGTGGCGAGCGTTCCCGATAGCTGGCATGCAGACGCGCCGGGCGCGATCTTGCCTTCTGCCGTGACGGTGAAGCTTGCGCTGGCACCCGAGGGCAGCACCGCGGTGTAAGCGCCAGCCACGTTGCCGGGCTCTACCTTCGCCGAGGGCACGGCAGCCTGGCTCAGCAGCTTGACGCTGGCCGCGGCGTCCGCGCCCGGTGCGGCGACCCAGCTGCCGTTCTTGTCGCGGCGGTAGATGGTGGTGGCCTTGTCTTCGGCATCGGCCAGGGCCAGGTAGCGGCTGCCGTCCGTGCCGGCGTAGTACTTGCCGACGGTCGGGTTGTCGGCGTCGCCCACGCTGACAACGTAGGCGCCCGGATCGAGGTCCGTGACGGACACGCTCGCGGTGGCGGGCGGCGTGGTGTTGTCGGACGCGTCGTTGCCGCCGCAACCGGCGAGCCCCAGCACGGCTGCCAGGGGGAACAGGGAAATGAGGCGTTTCATCGGGACCTGCCTCACTGGCCGAACAGTTCACCCAGGCGCAGGCGCAGCCATTGCTGGCCGGCGGGGCGCTGGTCGAAGCCGATCTGCATGGCGGTGACGGCCGTCCTGGTCTTGTAGACGACAGACTCGTCCTCGGCCTGCGCGGTGGTCGGCGTGCCGCTGCCGGCGCCGATGCCGAGCCCGTACGGCGCGGTGCCGTTGAACTTCAGCGCATAGGCGTCGAAGGTGCCATGCCGCGAGAACGCGAACGGCGTGGCGGCCGTCGGCGCGTTCGGGAAGTTGACATTCAGCGCCAGCCCCGCCGGCAGCAGCGGACCACCGTTGGTCTTGGCACGCAGCGTGTTGATGAGCTTGATGGTCAGTTGCGCCACCACGCCCGACACCGGGCTCGCCAGGCCGGCGTTGTCGACCGAGTCGGTGCCGGCGCTCAGCGCGATCGACGGAATGCCGCGCGCCGCGCCGAACTGCGCGTTGCTGACGGTGCCCGAGCTGTTGACGATGCGGCCCACGTTCTGCCCTTCGTTGGGCCCGGACAGCACCAGGTCCGGCGCCTTGCCCCAGCGCGCGGGGGCCAGCACGTCGAGCCCGTACATGGTCGCCATCACCGGCGTGCCGTGAGCGTAGTGGTAATCGCCGTTGGCATAGCCCGGCTTGGTGAAAGGCCCCACCGCCGGCTCGCCGGTGGCCGCCGCGCCGTTGTGGCAGCCGCCTTCGGCCTCGACCTGGGTCTTGTCGTTGTCGGGCACGATGACCGTGGTGCTGTACATCACGATGCCGGCGCCGCGGCCACTCTGGCCGGTGCAGGGCACGCTGACGATGACGTTGTGGCCGGCGCCCTTGAGGGCGTCGTACAGCGCCTTCAGGTTGCTGGTCAGGCCATCGTCGTTGGTCAGCAGGATGTTCAGGGCGAAGGCAGGGCTCGCCGTGGCGGCCAGCAAGGCCGCGGCGATCAGTCGGGTTTTCATGGCGGTGGTGTCGAGGCGGTTCAGGAGTGCGGGCAAAGCGCGCCCACGGTGCAGACAAGGCAATTCCGGGCAGCCCGATCAGGCTGGCTGGCGCACGCGCCGGCAGCGCCAGGTGTGGGGGGCGCGGGCCGGGCGCAGCGCCCTGTGGTGTCCGGTAGTGGACGGACGCTACGTTACCTGCGCTTCGTTACAGTTGCGTGAACAACAAAGCGGTGCCTGGCGATGAATCAGGCGTGCAAGTAAACCGCTCTACGCACAGGCATGACCTGGCTTCTGGCCGTGCGTCTCAATGAAAATCCCGGCTCCCCACCATCAACCGCCCCAGCATCGGACTTAAATCCACCAGCTCCTTGGCCACCAGGTGGCGCACGTCGCCCTGGCGCTGCCAGGTGCCGACCACGCCCAGCAGCGTGGCGCCCAGCACCTCCTTGCGCTGGCGCTCGACCAGGTCGGGCCACAGGATCAGGTTGACGGAGCCGGTCTCGTCCTCGATGGTGGCGAAGATGGTGCCGCTGGCGGTGGATGGGCGCTGGCGCACGGTGACGATGCCGCAGGCGCGCACGCGGCGGCCGTTGGCGCAGCGCGCGAGCTGGCTGGCGGTGGCAAAGCGCATCGCCGCCAGCTTGTGCCGCAGCAGCGCCAGCGGGTGCGACTTGAGCGACAGGCCCAGGCTGGCATAGTCCGCCGTCACGTCTTCGCCGAGCCGGGGCGCGGGCAGCGCCAGCGCGGCTTCGGCGGGCGGCGCTTCGTACAGCAGGTCGCGGTGCGCGGCATGCGCGGCGGCGGCGCGGGCCTGCCAGCGGGCCTGGCGGCGGTTGCCGGCCAGCGGCGCCAGTGCGTCGGCGGCGGCCAGCACGTCGATGTCGTGCCGGTCCAGGCTGGCGCGCAGTGCCAGGTCTTCGACGCTGTCGAACGGACGCTGGGCGCGCGCGGCCTCGATGCGCAGCGCGGCCGCTTCGCGCATGCCCTTGACGCGGCCCAGGCCCAGGCGCACGCGCGGATGCTGCGGCCTGGTGCGGGCCTGCGCGTCGGCGACATCGGCCTCCACCGGCTCCAGCGTGCTGTCCCAGCGGCTGATGGTGACATCCACCGGCAGCACCTGCACGCCATTGCGGCTGGCGTCCTGCACCAGTTGCGACGGTGAATAGAACCCCATCGGCTGGCTGTTCAGCAGCGCGCACAGGAAGGCGGCCGGATGATGGCACTTGAGCCAGGCGCTGATATAGACCAGCTTGGCGAAGCTGGCGGCGTGGCTCTCGGGGAAGCCATACTCGCCAAACCCCTCGATCTGCTTGCAGATCGCCAGCGCGAAGGATTCCGGGTAGCCGTTGCCGGTCAGCGCGCGCACCAGCGCATCCTGGTGCTGGCGCAGGTCGCCGCGCCGCCGCCACGCCGCCATCGACCGGCGCAGCTGGTCGGCCTGCCCCGGTGAAAAGCCAGCCGCGTCGATGGCCAGCTGCATCACCTGCTCCTGGAAGATGGGCACACCCAGCGTGCGGCCCAGCACATTCTCGATCACCTTGTTGAAATAGGCCGGCGGCTGCTGCGTGCGGCGGAAGGCCTCGCGCCGTTTCAGGTAGGGATGCACCATGCCGCCCTGGATCGGGCCGGGCCGCACGATGGCGACCTCCACCACCAGGTCGTAGTACTGGCGCGGCTGCAGCCGCGGCAGCATCGATTGCTGCGCGCGCGATTCGATCTGGAATACGCCGATGGTCTCGGCCTTGCAGATCATGTCATAGGTGTCCGGGTCTTCTTTGGGGATGTCTTCCATCCGCGTCGGCAATGCAGCGCGCGCCAGGTCCGGGTTGGGGATCATCTCCAGCGCGCGCCGGATCGCCGACAGCATGCCCAGCGCCAGCACATCGACCTTGAGCAGGCCCAGCGACTCCAGGTCGTCCTTGTCCCACTGGATCACGCTGCGGTCGGCCATGGCCGCGTTCTCGATCGGCACCAGCCGCGACAGCTTGTGCTGCGCGATCACGAAACCGCCCACATGCTGCGACAGGTGGCGCGGAAAGCCGCGCAGCTGCGCGGTCAGGCTGGCCCACTGCTGCACCGCCGGCGATTCGGGATCGAGCCCGTAGCGGGCGATCTTCTCGACAAAGCCGCGGCCGCCGTCCCACCAGGCCTGGCCCTTGACCACCTGCTCCACCACGCTGGCGTCGATGCCCAGCGCGCGGCCCACGTCGCGCAATGCGCTGCGCGAGCGGTAGGTGATCAGCGACGCCGCCAGCGCGGCGCGGTGGCGGCCGTATTTCCTGTAGATGTACTGGATCACCTCTTCGCGCCGCTGGTGCTCGAAGTCCACGTCGATATCGGGCGGCTCATCGCGCTCGCGCGACAGGAAGCGGCCGAACAGCAGGTTGGCCTGCTCGGGGCTGACCTCGGTCACATACAGGCAGAAGCACACCAGTGAATTGGCGGCCGAGCCGCGGCCCTGGCACAGGATGCCCTCCCCGCGCGCAAAGCGCACGATGTCGTGCACGGTCAGGAAGAAGGGTTCGTAATGTTTTTCTTCGATCAGCTGCAGTTCTTCTTCGAGCTGTTTCTCCCACTCCGGCTTCAGGCCGTTGGGAAAGCGCTCATGCTTGCCGCGCGTGACCTCCTTGCGCAGGTAGGAGATCGGCGTCTCGCCGGCCGGCACCAGTTCCTCGGGATATTCATAGCGCAGCATCCCCAGCGAGAAATCGCACAACTCTGCGATCTTCAGCGTCTGCGCCAGCGCCTCGCGCGGGTACAGGCGCGACAGCACCTGGCGCATGCGCAGGTGCTGCTCGGCATTGGGCGCCAGCGCCATGCCGCATTCGGCCAGCGGCTGGCCCAGCCGGATCGCGGCCAGCACATCGGACAGCGGCTTGCGCGAACGCACGTGCATGGTGACCGCGCCGGCCGCCGCCAGCGGCACGCCGGTCTGGGCCGATACCGCTTCCAGGCGCGCGCGGTGCAGCGCGTCGGCATGGCCCTGCAGCTGCTCCAGCGCAATCCAGGCACGTTCGCCGAAGACCGCGCGGCACCACTCGGCCTGCTCGCGCAGCAGTTCAGGATCGGCGCAATAGTCGGGCAGCAGCAGCGCCACGCAGCCGGGCATGCCGCGCAGGTGCGCTTCGTCGGCGGCGGGCGCGGCCAGGTCCTCGGGATGCAGCCGGTAGGTGCCCTTCTGCGCGCGCCGCCGGCCCAGCGTGATCAGCTCGCTCAGGTTGCCAAAGCCCTCGCGGTGCTGGGCGATCAGCACCAGCCGCAGCGGCGCGCGCTCCGAGCCATCGGCCGGGGTCAGGCTGAAGCGGCTGCCGATCAGCAGCGAGAAGGCATCGGCGGCGCGGGCCAGCGCCTGCAGCCGCTGGTGGCGGCTGGCGTGGGCATGGGGATCGTCAGCGCCGGCGTCAGGCTCTTCGTCATGGTCCAGCAGCGGCTCATCCACGCTCTCTTCGCCGCGTGCGGCGCTGCGCGCCACCGCGTCGTGCAGGCGCTTGCGCAGGGTCTCGATGGCATCGTGCGCGCGCGCGGTGCCGGCCACCGAGCATTCATCGGTCAGCGCCAGCCCGCTGTAGCCCAGGCCGAAGGCGCGCTCGATCAGCTCGCCCGGGTGCGAGGCGCCGGTCAGGAAGGTGAAGTTGGAGATGCAGTGCAGCTCCACGTAATCCGGCAGCGCCGGCAGCAAACCCGGCAGCGAGGCAGGCAAGGACAGCGCGCTCATGCGAACAACCCATGCAGGAACCAGCGGTACTCGCCGCCCTCGTCCTGCGCCGCATGGCCCGGACGTTCGCGAAAGATCCAGCAGCGCAGGCCGTCGGCGCGCTCGGCGATAAAGTAGTCGCGCGTGGCTAGCGCGCCGTCCCACCAGCCGGCCTCGATGCGCTCAGGGCGGCTCAGCAGCGCCAGCGGGCCGCCGTGGCAGGGCCGGTGGCGCTGCACCGGCAGCGGCAGCGGTTGCGGCAGCAGCCACAGCGGGCGCTCCGGCTGCGGGCCCGGCAGGCTGGCGGCCTTGTTGCCGCCGGGTTCGTCGACCGGGCACCAGCGGTTGGCGCGCTCGGGCCGGTGGTCGGCCAGCGGCCGCGGCTGCAGCACGTTGTCGCGGCCCAGCCGCGCCATCAGCGTATCGAGCAGGCGGCCCAGGTCTTCCGGCGTGCCGCCGGGCTCGGGGAACAGCGCATCGCTTTGCGGCACGCATGCGGCCATCGCCTCAACGCGCAGCGCCAGGCCGGTCACGGGGGCGTGGAAGTTGAGCTTGTCGAGCTTCTCGCGCAGCAGCCGCGACAGGTGCGCGGGATCGCGGCTGGGCTGGGCCAGGCCCACCGGCACCTCGGTGCCGTCGGTGTCCACGCCGCGCCGGTAGCGCTCATGCTCCAGCACCAGCACGCAGCGCGTGACGCCGGCCTGCTGCACTGCCAGCCAGCCGGCCAGCGCCAGCAGCAGGCGCTGCGCGCCGGCCAGCACGCCCTCGGCGGATTCGATGCGGCCCGGCAGGTCCATGCGCTGCGCAAACGCGGGCGGCGCCACAAACCAGACGAAGCGCGCCGGCGCCTCGCCATAGGCCTGGTCCAGCCGCGCCAGCAGCGCCGGGCCCAGCCGGCGCGTCAGGCCCGCGCGCGGCAGGCGCCGCACCTCGCCCAGGGTGCGGCAGCCGATGCCGTCCAGCCAGGCCGGATCGGCCAGCGTGTGCAGCGCCTCCACCGGCAGGCGGTCCAGCAGCC